>NZ_JBBHKC010000001.1:0-615973 GCF_037482985.1 Pedobacter immunditicola
TGAAAACTACAGGCTTTTCTTGTTTACAGGAAATTTGACTTCAGGCGGTTTTTGTTCATGTGTTCTTCAATCTAGTAAAGAATTGCTTGCACTTAAAGGTGATTTTACAGCAGTAATAAAGAATCCCTAACTTATCTCCACTGGATCCTCAATGCTTCGCTGGTTGACTCTGACAGCCGGGTTGCCCTGGTAAACTGAATAACTTTCCAGATCTTTAGTTGCCACTGACCCTACCCTCAGTACAGCATGTGATTTTACAGTAACACCGGGACAAACAATGGCTTTTGCGCATATCCATGCCCCATCTTCTAATACAATTGGCGCCGTCATTAAATTGAATGTAGAAAGCTTATAATTGTGGTTGCCTGTTAAAAGCATCGCTTTTTGAGATATACATACGTGTTTACCAATGTTAACTGCTGCTAAATTCTCTATATAGCAGTCGGCAAGCCAGCTATGGTCACCAAGTTTTAATTTCCACGGATATTTTATGACTACCGAAGGTTTAACCCTTACATCCTTGCCAATTTTAGCGCCAAATATCCTTAGAATAGCAACAAGAATGGTGCTTGAGGGAATTATTCCTGATTTAAAAAACAACAGATTGGCAATATACCAGGCGATCATTTTTGGCTTTGATGCTCCAATTTGAAAGCCTGATGTGTTAAAATCTCTTTTTAATTGAGTGGTGCTCATATGCAGGGTTTGTTTTAATGCTTTTTTGATTTAACCAGTAGTAAATAGAGCTCGCAATGATTAGATATATGATGCTATTGAAGATCTCATGCGAATTAATTTTCAACAGCATTGGCGCGGGCTTCCAGTATAAGGCGATAAGGATTAACCTCATCGTATTTAATACCTGGAAAGTAATTACTCCTGTTAGGAGAAAAAATAGCTTCTCTTTTATGGGTTTTGGATAGGCGAGTACAAATGCACTGAAAAGACTAAGAATGCCATAGCCTAAACAAGAATATACAAGGATGAAACCTGCTTTTCCTTCCACATGCAATCTGAATTCGTTGGTGATAACGTCATAACCGAAACTTTTAAGTATGGTTGCACTTGCCGCTATATTGAATTCCCTCCAATACTTGATATAATTGAAGTGTTGATCCAGGAAATGAATATATAATCCACCGGGACTGGTTAAACCGATGAATCCGATATTAAAATAATAGAGGACCAGGAATAACAAGGGAAAGAGTCCTGCAAATCTCAAAACATCTTTATTCTTAGGTTTGATGACCAGCGGCTGAGCGTTGTCTGTTTGTTTTATTTCATGTAGTTTTTCTTCTATTTTAATATCAACGATTAAACGAAACCAAAATCCCTGCAGGAAATGAAATACGATTCCTTTTTTACCATCCAATATTCCTTTTTGGACTAACATCCGGTAACCGAAATATAAAAATGGCCTGATATAACGAGGCAACTTCCACCATAACCGTTTCAACCATGCATTTCTGGCGTTCGGATCTCCCCATAAATCAGGTTTTATGCTTTGACCCCTTAAGTGTAACCTTCGCTCAATTTCTTCAGTCGCCAACAGGTCACTGTAATGGTTATGTTTTTCAATCCAGAAACTAACTGCATTTTCCTTTAAATTCTCTTCCATGATATGCCCTTTCTTCCATATCCTGGTTTTTCCCGGAACCTGAAATTTGTGGTCCATGTTCTCATTCAGGTCAGAATAGCCGATGTTAAACCTGAACATCTTTAATAAATAGAACGGATAATATCCTCCATGTTTGATCCATCTACCTTTGAATATATTTTTTCTGTTAAAGTAAATTCCATCTATATCCAAGTATTCGTCATTGCTAAATGTTTCCAGTAACTGGTATAACTCCGGCGTTACCACCTGGTCTGCATCCAGGCAGATTACCCATGGTGTTTTAATCGGGAAAAGCTTCAATGCGGCAACCCATTGTTTGGGGTGATTTTCGAAAGGATGATAAGCAACAGCAACATCATATTGGTTGCAAATGCTCCTGGTTTGGTCTGTACTTCCCGAATCCAAAACAAATGTATCGGCCATTAGCCCGGCTATTGATTTTACTAACCGCGGTAAATGCTGCTCTTCATTAAGGGTAAGGATAATAAAAGAAAACTCAGTTGACATGCTCCAGCAATTGATGATACATCGCTGTATATTTTGTAACCAGCGCTTTCTCCGTATAATCCTTACGGATAATCTTAGGTCCTTCTTTTCTTATCCTTGCCCGCTTTCCATGTTCGCCTGCAGCCTGCGTAAGCACGACGGCCATTTTCTGCGAATGTAATTCCGTAACCCAACCCAGGTTATTTTTTAAAACATAGGGCGCCAAGCCTACTTCTGTGGAGATCATCACAGGGGTGCCCGCAGAAAGACTTTCAATAACAACATTACCAAAATTTTCATTGTGTGATGGAAGTATCAACAGGTCATGATTCCGGTAAACCTCGTATTTTTTAGTGTTGTTCACCTCTCCGAGCCAGGTAATTTGCTGTTCAATCTTTAACTGCCTGCATAGGTTTTTCAATTTACTGACATAGGAAGATTCGCCCTGGCCTGCAATAGTTAGCTGCCAATGTATTCTAAGTTCATATAAGGCGATCAATAAGATTTCTAATCCCTTTTTCTCTTCTATCCTTGACAGAAAAAGAAGTTTAAAGGTGTGGGAGCTCTTGTTTGGAGATTGTACCTGATGGTCAAATGCCGGATACTTTACCAAATTCGGAATAACCAGAATTTCTTTATAACTTCTAGTTATTTTCGCGATATCCTTTTTTTCTTTTTCAGTGGTGGCATGTATCAAACATTGCTTTAATAAATGTTTACCGAGGAGTTTATGGATCATTTTTTTATAAAAGGAATTCCTATTGCTCCAAGTGTAAGGCGTTAACATTCCCCTGGGGGATAAAACAACCGGGATTCTGTATAAGGCGGCAGTTAAACAACTTAAGATGGCAATGGTATTCCACCAGGAATGTATGTGGATGACCAGTTGACCTGGATGGTTTTTTTTATTTTCCCTGATCATTTTAATCAGGTTAAAGATTAAAGACGGGCTAAAATGAGTATGGTCTTTGGTGAGCCGTTTATAATAATAAACTTCTACCTGGGCGACTTTATTTGGCATACTGGTGCTTACCGGCAATTCCGTTGTGCCATTGGCAGTAGTTGTTAAAACCTTTACTTGTAACTGCGTCTTATGGAGTTCCTCACATAATTTTGAAACCGATAAGGTTGGCCCTCCATAAAAATAGGCTGGCTTATAAGCTGGTGTAATTTGCAATATGGTTATCATAGGTTTTGAGTTTTAATGATTTTAAGGTGTTTCATTGTGTAAAAAAGCAGCAGCATTAAGATGAACCCATACACCATATTATTGATGATGAATTCCCAGTTGTTGCCTCTCCATAAGGGTTGGAAAATGCCGTTAAAGATGATCATACAGCCGAGTTCATAACTGCCAAAAAGCTCCTCACTTTTATTACAAAGCCATTGTGCAATTAAACCATAGACCAGCATAGAAATAAAAACGCCTGGTAATCCTGCACTTAAATAGCCATCAATGATGGTGCGTGTTTTAGCCGAAACGGGTGATAATCGGTGCACAACGCCTGCCTTGTAAACTCTTTCCATGGATAGCTTTTCAGTATTTGGTTTTTGAATCCATAATACCCTTGGTATTAATGCATAACCTGCATTTTTTAAAATTTTTGTACCATAGTAAGGCTGTTGTTCCGGCGTGTTTTTAATGTATTGACAGAACATCGCAATCTCACTTAAACGCCTTGTCAAAAATGCCCAGTTGTTATTGGTAATCAGGTCTTCATTACGGCCACTGGCAAATACCTCATATGCTTCAGCTCTTGCTTCCTGCGGACTTTTATTCCCTGTCCAGGATTCTTTTCGAACAACAGTAGTTAGCGTAGGTAAAGTGTACATCAATAAATACAGTATGGGAATAAAGAGGAAAGCAGTTGCTTTCTTAAAATACGGATAGGCTAAGAAACTGAGTGTAATAACATTGATCAGCAGGATTTCCTTATATCCGGTCAGGGTGGCATTTAAAATATGCAGGCCAAAAAATAAGCCGCCAAAAAGCAGGAGCATTGGTTTTTTCTTGTATAGCCCAATAATTAGGAGATAGGCCTGGGCTGCAACAGAAACCGCGAGAAGGTAATATTTGAACTGTAACATGGAGGGCAGGTAGTTCAATAATAATCCAACAAGCATGGTGGCGATACTTAGTTTGATCAGAGCTTCTTCTAGGGAAATCGTTAATTGATGTTTTTTAGAAAATTTGCTTTTTTGCTGGGAGATGATGCCAGCCACTAAAGCGATCTGTCCGAGTAGGACCATTCTCTGGCTTTTAGCCAGCAAATAGGTTTGTTCATTTACGTGGAAATCCCTGTAACTTTTTTGGCTTAAATATTCAAATCCCAAATGATCAGCAAAGTAAAAGATGGATGTGCAACACATGTAACCTGCAAAGATGAGTTGCAGTAGAATGATGGGGCGCATGATCTGTTGACTAGCCATCCGGTCAATACTGATACATCTTAGGGGAGATAGGATGGTTGCATAAAAGATAAAAAACGAGCCCATAAATGCCAGGATAAAAGACAACACAGGGTGGTGCGTCAAAAGCTGCGCAAATAACCATGGCAAAGTGATGGTAAGCAGGAGGGTGATTTTTGCAGTGTTTTCAGGCATACAGACATGTGATGATGTTTTCTACCTGAACATTGAAATTCCAATGACGGATGATTTCAAAAGAGTGCTTTCCTGCTTCCTTAAGAAACAGTGGCTGACGGAGCAAATAATTGAGTTGTCTTTTAAGATCTTCGGGTTCGTTACTTTTAAAAATCACCCCATTACCTGTTGTCACCAGGTCGACCGCTGCGCCACATTGGTCGGAAACGAGCACTGCCTTTCCGCATGCCATGGCTTCATTAATGGAGAGGCCCCAGGATTCGTTTTTTGATGGGAGGCAAAATAAATCGCAGACCTGGTATATGCCTGGCATGGCTAGCTGATTTTGAAAGGGTAAAAAATGAATATTCTTGTGTTGCATGGCCTCTTGTTTAAGTTGTTGCTCGAGGATGCCATTGCCTACAAAAAGAAGATGGGCGTTTTTCATGGAAATTTCGATAAATGCCCGTAATAACCCAAGCACATTTTTGTTGTCATTAAACTTTCCAGCAAAGAGCACCAGCGTATCTGTTTGTAACAAGCCCAGCTCCGCCCTCAAGTTTGATGGGGTTGGTTGTTGAAAGGAAAACCTGTCATTGTCAATGGCATGCGGTGCAAATGTCAACTGCTTTTCTTGTAATCCGTATTTTAGAAAATAAGCTTTGTTATGCGTACCGGCATAAACTGCATAGTTTACATGTTGATATACCCAGGTTAAGGCAAATTCTTTGAGCTTATCTTTCCACCAGGGCAACTTTTTAAGGAGGGTGGAATCTCCACTAAACACTATTTTTGTTTTATTTTTAAAATGCCTTAATAGCTGGAGATGCCCCTTAGATGCCCAGCCATAAATGAAAAGGCATTGAGGCTGGTAGCGGGAAATCTGCTCAATTCTTGTTCGGCCAACAATCCATTCATAATTATAGCCCGACAGCAAGGGGATATCCCATTGAATTTTACGTTGAAATTCTTTGTCATAAGTGTTGCCCAGCCCCTCTGTATAGAACACTTTTAGTTCAACTCTTTTTGCCAGTAGTTGAAACACAGGGGCGGCATATTGTACCGGGTGGGTGGATATTATAGCAAGTTTCATATGTGCGAAGGAGTATCTGTATGCAATAGTTTGTTAACATGCTGTTTATACGTCAGATAGTTAAAGTGTTGAATACAAGTTTGCTGGATGCTTCTGGTCTTATTTGAATTTGACTCAGCCTTTAAAAGTTGCCTGATGGTGCTTTGTAATTGTGCGCTGTTGTCCGGATCAATGATTTCTCCTAGCTTCCCGTCCAGAATTGCTTCTTTACTGCCATCCTGGCCGCCGCAAATGATCTTTCTCCCACAGGCAGCAGCCTCGATTAAGACCAGGCCAAAACCTTCTTTTTTACTAGTGAGTATAAATATATCGGCCAACAGGTAATGGTTGATCAGTTCTTCTTCAGGGATGAAGCCGAGCAGCTTCACGTGATCTTGCAAGTTGTTTTTTATCAATAGGTCGCTAAGTCGTTGTCTTTCCTCATGATCCGTTTTTCCTGCCATGAGGTAGCATAAATCCGGAAATTCTTTCAATAGTCCTGGTAAGCATTCAATTAATAGATCGTAGCCTTTCTCGCGTTCGTGCCTGCTTATCCTTGTAATCAACAGCAGAACCGGTTGTATTTCTGTGAGCTTGTACTTTTTTAACAGCCTTGGCGGCTTACTGAAATTAGCTGGAACAGGAAAAAAGGGATCCAGGCAGTTGTGGAGCACCTGAATATTTTCTGGAGCGATGCCATGTCTTCGCACTGTCTGTTGTGCTGTGAAATTGCTCACCGACCAGATAGATACCTTGCTACGTAGAAATGAAGATTTCCAGCATGGCAGGGCCCTCCAAACTTCCGTACCATGGATGAGTAAAATGACTTTGGTTGCTGGCCTGATCAGTTTGATGAGGAACACGATAGGAATCAGGTTGACATGGCTTAAAAGGATTTTTGTTGCCCCGAGACTTTTCTGAATGGCAAATAAGGTGAACCAAAACTTATTATAACCGAAGCCTTTAAACCAGCCGGTTTTTAGATAACGGTTATCCAGATCTTTTGTATGGTCACAGAGCGATAGCACCAGTAGTTCATTTTCGTTCACCATAAGATCTGCTAACGCACTGCTTATGGTTCTGCAGACTTTCTGTATGCCACCTGTTTCACTAAAAACACTTAGCGTAAGAAAGAGCAGTTTTTCTTTTTTGCTGCCAGGATTAGTTCGCATTGGCGCTATCATAATGTTCATACGATCGTTCATTGGACGAAAGGCTATAATACTTCTTATGGCTCCTGCCATGATTAAAGGCATTGAGCACAATGGCCATATTTGCTAATTTAAATTCCTGAGCTAATTTCTCGGGTAAGGTTGCCGCCTCACGCCTCGAGAAACCCTGACGGAGGACGAAGAAATTAACGTCCGCCATCCTCATTAAAGGAATGCTGTCTGACACCAGGCCGACGGGTGCTGAATCAAGGATGATGAAGTCATATCTTTCCTGCAAATACTTTATCAGTTCACACATATTATCTGATTGGATAAGTTCGGACGGATTTGGTGGTACTGGTCCCGCAGGTATAAAGTCTAAGTTTTTAAATCTGGTCTCCAGGCAAAGCTGGTCAATTGATTCCTGACCTGATAAATAACTACTTAAGCCACATTGATTGCTGGTTTGGAATGTTTTGTGCAACTGTGATTTCCTCAGATCCGTGGAAACAATAATTACTTTTTTATCAATCAGGCACAATGTTCCCGCCAGGTTAAGGGAGGTAAATGATTTACCCTCACCAGCAATTTCCGAGGTTACACAAATAACTTTTCCATTGTTACCCGAAACCATGAAATTCAAGTTAGCACGCATGGCACGTACAGATTCTGAAAATAAGGATCGGGGGCAATCAATTGATAAGATTTGATGCGCGTCAACATTTCCTTTGTAGTTACGAATAGAACCAATAATGGGAACATTACTCAATTCCTCAATCGTTTCTACATCATATAAGTATGGATTGAACTTGCGGACTGCAAAGATGGAAAGCGTACCTAATGCAAGTCCTGCAAGTACAAAGTCTTTATATATATTGGCTTCAACAGGATAACTTGGTTTAGAGGACACCACTGCTTCATCTATGATCTGTGCACCTGAAGTAATAGCAGCGTTTGAAATATGGGCTTCCAGTTTCTTTTCGGAAAGGTAGTTATACACTTTTTGGTTGATGTTGTAATCAGACTGAAGACTGATGTAATCTCTTTCTTTGGCAGGTACAGCTGATATACCTGACTTGATTTCCTGTATTTCCCTGTTGAGATAGGAAAGTAACTCCCTGTTTTGAAACTGCTGACTTTTAATATTGGCGGTGATGGCAAGTTTGAACTCATTTAACTGTTCTTCTAAATCAACCATGAATGCAGAACCCAGCTGGTAAGTTTTCATAGCGGCTGTCTTTTTGTCGATCAATAAATTGAACTTATTCAGGAGCGTTATTAACTGCGGATCCTCTACGCCCTGTAGATTAAAATTAGGTGCATTCACCCCATGGTTACTTTCCAGTCCTTTTTGTAGTGCTGAAGTAAATAAATTTTGTATCGTAAGGTTGTGTTTTTCAGTCTCAAGGCTGGTCAGCCGTGTGATCAGGCTCTCTGCGTTCGAAGAAACATCCAACATTTGGTGTTCCGCTTTGAATTCCTGTATGTCTGCGGCTGATTTCTTCAATACCACAGACATGTTTTGAAGGAGCGTGTCGATGTATAGTGATGTCTGTTTGATGGAAACCGAGCGTTGTGATCTGTCAAAGTTTTGATACTCCTCAAGAATGGAATTTAAAAGATCCCTGGCAAAATATGGGTTAGCATCAGAAAGTGTCAGGTGAAGAATGTTAGTGTTTTGATTATCGTCAATTTTTAAGGAGGCATTAGCGTCCGCTAATAATTCATGTAATGCATTAAATTTAAAATAAATAGTACCTGGTAAAGTTGAACTGTCCGGGTGATGAATTGTAAAAGAAAATCCTTCCATGTGTATTTGTTTGCCGTAGGCATGCTTACTTTTTGCCTTGAAATTATGGAAGGTGTAGGATAATTGGAATTCTTTAGGGTTAAGCGCTTCAAACTTAAACAAGGTGGTACTGGTTTCCCCTTTGGGAAGTTTTTCTAGTGCGATGGAAAATGGTTTTAGAGGATAAATATTTACAAGATTGAAGTGTTCATCTGTAAAAAAGGAGATTTTGTAATCCAATGCTATAATGGCTTTGGTTAACACATTCCTGGAATATAAAATCAGTTTCTCTGATTCCGACTTACTGGTTCGGTCATAAAGGTTTTTAATATTGATTAGCTCTGATAATTCAGATTTTTTGTCATCGAGTTTTACCGATGCATTCGAGCTGTAAGAAGGTACTGTAAAATAAAGAAATAAATAACCGCCTGCAAGTGATAAGAGAATCGAAATAACCAGGTAGTGCCATTTACTTGTGATGATTTTTAATGCTTTTAAATAGCTTTCCCTTTGTTCCATGTGGTAATGTTCTTAATTGCTATTACAATACTATATTTAATTAAATTAATATTTTACTTTAATTTTATTTTGTATTACGTTTGGTATAAATCCATTAATTATAAATGAAAGTTAGTATAATTACAGTCGTGTTCAATTGTGCTACCTATATTTCTGGTTGCATTGACTCTATTTTGAAACAAAAGCACAAGGAAATAGAATATATTATCATCGATGGCAATTCCACGGATGGTACAGTTTCCATCATAGAAACCTATGCGCCGAAAGTTCATTGTTTTGTTTCTGAGCCAGATAATGGCTTTTATGGTGCTTTAAACAAAGGAATCAATATGGCAACGGGTGATGTCATTGGCATTCTGAATGCTGATGATGTGCTGGCGGATGCAGATGTCATTACCACGATTGTGGAGAATTTCAAAAATAATTCATGTGATGCTGTCTATGGAAATTTAAATTATACGCACCGCAGTGACCTCAATCAGGTGATCCGGAAATGGCGGTCAAATTCATATCGAAGGAATGCCATTAAATATGGTTGGATGCCTCCTCATCCGACCATTTATATCCGGAAAGAAATATATCTGAAGCATGGTACTTATTCAATTGATTATGGCCATTCTTCAGATTATGAGCTCATCTTAAGGTTTTTTTATAAACACCAGATCAATACAGTTTATGTAGACAGGTTATTTGTAAAAATGAGATTGGGTGGCATTAGCAATAGCAGCTATAAGCAGTTATTTAAAGCTTGTTCTGCAGATTACAAAGCCATGATTTTTAACGATGTCCCACGTCCGGTAGTAGCAGTTTTAGCAAAAAAATTAAGAAAACTTGAACAATATTTCTGATGTATTATTTCATGCTAGCTGTTCTATCTTTTTTAAGTGTAACCCTATTTTTGTCGATAATTATTTGGTTTTCAGAAAAATACAAATTGTATGATAGAAATTATACGCTAATAAATAATGGTCAGAACATTTCCAGATTAGGAGGCATTGGTGTCTTTTTCACTTTTTGTTTCATCTTCATTTTGTCGGCCTGGGATACTGGTGAATACCCTGGTTATTATTTTTTTCTTGGTCTTTTTTTGCTTTTTATTTTAGGCTTGTGTGATGATGTTTATGACATCAAGGCTGGCACTAAGTTCATCGTACAATTGTTCATTGCAAGTCTGTTGGTCGTTTATGGGCAGGTGAAATACCATGTCTTGTTCTTTGATTCAATGGCCATAAATGTGATGATCGGGGATGTATTCTCTGTAGTGTTGCTGGTTTATGTGATCAATGCCTTTAATTTGATTGATGGCATCGATGGGTTGGCTGCCATGTTGGGTGCATTGATCAATTTGTTTCTGGCTATGGCACTTGCCCTGCATCATGAAGTATTGTATGCTGCAATGGCCATAGTTTTGTTCGGTACTTTAAGCGGGTTTTTAATATTTAATTTTTCTCCTGCAAAGGTTTTCATGGGTGATTCAGGTTCAATGATCATTGGGTTTATTTCTTCGGTGGTTGCTTTAAAATTTATCGAGTTGAACCTGGACGCTTATCCTTCTGTTTATACAGGTTCAGTGTTAGTTCTTGCTTTATTTATTGTTCCATTATATGATACCGTCCGTGTTTTCTTTATCCGCTTGAAGTTAAAAAAATCCCCATTTACTGGCGATCAAAACCATATTCACCATCGTTTGAGACGCATGGGACTTCAAGATTATCAGATTGTATTGCTGCTTGCTTTTTACACCTTGATGATGGTGTTCTTCGTTTATCTGTTACAACCAGTTGGTGATCTTTTACTCTGTTTCCTGTTGCTGATCGTCTGTATGTCCTTAAATTCGTTACTAGATTGCCGGTTGAAAAGGAGAATTCGTTCTAGAAAACTTAATTAGAAATAACCAATCTTTCTTTATAGATTATAGGTATTTTTGAGCCCAAATGAATATGAATATAGCTATAAATGGTTTCGGTAGAATCGGACGTAATTTTTTACGTGCTGCACTTCAAAAAAACCTCAATATCGTCGCCATCAATGATCTGGCCGCTCCTGAAACATTGGCCCACCTGTTTAAATATGATACAGTACACCGCAGTTTTAAAGGAATTGTAACTGCAGAAGAGAATGCAATTGTGATTAATGGGAAAAGAATTCTCGTGTATGCAAACCCGAATGCCATAGAATTACCCTGGAAAGAGTTAGGAATAGATTTGGTGTTGGAGGCAACAGGAAGGTATACCTCCAGGATTAAAGCTTCTTTGCACCTAGCAGCAGGCGCAAAACAGGTGCTCATTTCTGCTCCGGCCACAGATAAAGATATTCCGATGGTAATTCTTGGTGTAAATGAGAAGGACGTTGACCTTAAAGCTGCTATTCTATCTAACGCTTCCTGTACAACAAACAATGTAGCGCCTATGGTGAAACTACTAGATGATAACTGGGGTATTGAGGATGGTTATATCACTACCGTTCACTCCATGACGGGTGACCAGAATTTACATGATGCACCACATAAAGATTTGCGCCGGGCAAGAGCTGCTTCAGCCTCTATTATTCCTACAACCACGGGGGCTGCAAAAGCAATTACCTATGTTTTTCCTCACCTGGACGGTAAACTTGGTGGGGCTGGAATCCGTGTTCCGGTACTTAATGGGTCGCTGACTGACTTCACCTGTATTTTAAAAAAACCGGCTACTATTGCTGAAATTAATGAGGTCTTTAAAAAAGCATCATTAAATGAGATGAATTCCATATTGGAATATACAGAAGATCCCATTGTTTCTGTGGATATTCTTGACAACGAGCATTCCTGTATTTTTGATGCACAGCTGACTTCCATCGTGGGCGACCTGGTTAAAGTAGTTGGCTGGTATGATAATGAATCTGGTTATTCGGCCAGGTTAGTAGATCTGATATTAAAAATTTCTGCCATGAGAAGATAAATTCATCACCTATCAAAATATATATTCATGAAAAAAGCGCTACTTATTTTTGCAGGCACCTTGTTGATCATTGTACCTCAGTTACTTGCAGGAAATAGTTCTGAAGTCATCAACGCTTCATCACCATTCAAAAGCAAGCAATATACTGTTGAAAATAACCCAAACTCAGCGATCAGGGTTAATCAGTTAGGTTATTCGCCTGCAGGTGTAAAAGTGGCAGTATTTGGATTAAAGTCGGGCAATATTAATAGTCAGGATTTCGAGCTTGTTGATGCCGCCACCCATCAGGTGGTTTATAAAAATCAAGTGGGTGCAGATTTTGGTAAATATGGTCCTTTTGTTGCCACTTACAGACTGAATTTTTCAGCGTTTAAATCACCTGGAAACTACTATGTTAAAGCAGGAAGTAAGGTTTCTTCGTCTTTTAAAATTTCAAATGACGTATATAAAGGTACAGCCGATTTTGTCTTACGTTATTTACGTCAGCAAAGAAGTGGCTTTAATCCCTATCTAAAAGATTCCTGTCATACCAAGGATGGGTATGTAGTTTACGGTCCGGTACCAACAATCACCCGTATAGATGCTTCTGGTGGCTGGCATGATGCAAGTGACTATTTGCAATATGTTACCACCTCTGCAAATGCAACTTATCATCTTTTGGCGGCTTACCGGGATTTTCCAACGGTATTTACTGATCATCACCAGGCTAATGGCCTCGAAGGTTCCAACGGTGTGCCTGATATTTTAGATGAAGGCAAGTGGGGGTTACAATGGTTATTGAAAATGCATCCCCGTGAAGATTGGATGTTCAATCAGATTGCTGATGACAGGGATCATGCGGGCTTGCGGTTACCGAATAAGGATTCGGTAGATTATGGCTATGGAAAAGCCAATGGGCGTCCGGTGTATTTTATTACAGGGAAACCACAAGGACTGGGCAAATACAGTAACCGTAGTACAGGTGCTGCATCTACTGCTGGTAAGTTTGCCAGTGCTTTTGCATTGGGTGCAAGTATTTATGACTCCAAAGATCAGGCTTTCGCCGGGCTGCTGGCAAATCGTTCTATTTCTGCTTTTAAGTATGGCCTGGACAAACCCGGTGTGGCGCAAACGGCATCAACCTTATCTCCATATTTCTATGAAGAAGATAACTGGGTTGATGACATGGAACTGGGTGCTGCAGCAATTTTTGCAATGAACCAAGACAAAGCTTATTTGAAACATGCACTTAAATATAGCCGGAAAGAAAAGGTAACCCCATGGATGGGTGCTGATACCGCACGTCACTATCAATGGTATCCTTTCCATAATTTCGGACATTATGAACTGGCTAAAAATACCGGTGCATCGCAGAAATCGGCCTTATTGAAATATTACAAAGAAGGTATTGACAGGGTATGGAAAAAATCTGCTGGGAATGCTTTCTACAGAGGTATACCTTTTATTTGGTGCTCTAATAACCTGACGGTTTCTTTTGCTATTCAATGTTATTTATATCGTACCATGAGTGGTGACAATACCTATTTGGAGCTTGAACAAGCTTGTTTTGACTGGCTATTCGGCTGTAATCCATGGGGTAAAAGCATGGTTTATGGTATGCCCGAACATGGTGATACACCTCAAGATCCTCACTCGTCGTTTACAATGCTTTATGGCTATCCTTTAGATGGCGGTTTGGTTGATGGCCCTGTATATACGGGCATTTTTAATAACCTGCGTGGTATCAACCTCCGGGGTGCTGATAAATATGCAGCGTATCAATCTGACCTGGCGGTTTATCATGATGACTCAGGAGATTACAGTACCAATGAACCTACCATGGATGGTACAGCATCTCTTGTCTATTTACTCGCTGCCCGCGAAAATGAGTTTAAAAATACAGGCAAAAAAGAAAATTGATGACCTTGGATTTCACTTAGGTACAGTCGTAAATGATCAAATTGTCTGATTGCAAGTTTTCTTTCCTGAAGATCATGCAGATAGGGATACTGCAGGGTAGAAATTGCGTGGGATGGCTACAGATCCGGATTTTTTTGGAAAGTATTTATGGAACAGAGTTGATAAATTTTGCAAAAAATGAGCTAATAGCTGCTAATGCTTCTTATATTTGGTGCAATGCACGTAGTTCGGCAGTCCGGTTTTATAAAAATCAGACTTTGAACTCATCTCTGATGAATTTGAAATCCCCGGCATAGGCATGCATTTTACTATGTTATTCAATTTAAAAAATACGATGAATACAATTGACCAGTATAACTTTGAAAATAAAAAAGCGCTTGTTCGGGTAGACTTTAATGTGCCTTTGGACAAAGAATTTAACATCACGGATGATAAACGCATGCGTGCGGCATTGCCAACCATTACCAAGATCTTAAATGATGGCGGTTCTGTAATTTTAATGTCTCACCTGGGAAGACCAAAAGGTGGCCCAGAAGATAAATATTCATTGAAGCACATCTTAGGTGACCTATCAAGAATGCTGGACCTGGAAGTGAAATTTGCCAATGATTGTATAGGAAAAGATGCGAAGGATAAGGCATTAAACCTGGTTCCCGGACAAGTACTGCTACTTGAAAACTTACGTTTCTATAAAGAAGAAGAGGCCGGTGATAAAGAATTTGCTGGAAAGCTCGCAAGCCTTGGTGATGTTTATGTGAACGATGCTTTTGGAACTGCCCACCGTGCGCATGCCTCTACAGCTATTGTTGCAGAATTTTTCCCGGATGCGAAATATTTCGGTTACCTGATGGCAGAAGAATTGAAAAATGCTGAAAAGATTAACCATCACGCGGATAAGCCATTTACAGCGATCATGGGTGGTGCGAAAGTTTCAGATAAAATTTTACTGATTGAAAGCTTATTAGAGAAAGTTGATAACTTGATTATCGGCGGTGGTATGGCGTATACTTTTGCAAAAGCTCAGGGCGGTGAAATTGGTACTTCTTTGTTGGAAGCTGATAGAATGCCGCTTTGTCTTGAACTTTTGGAAAAAGCTAAAGCTAAAGGTGTTAATATACTTTTGCCTTTGGATACCGTAATTGCTGACAAGTTTGACAATGATGCAGAAAAGAAAAATGTAGATAGTGGTGAAATACCTGAAGATTGGATGGGATTAGATATTGGCCCTAAAACTGTTGAGTTATTTACCAGCGTAATTAAAAATTCAAAGACCTTGTTGTGGAATGGCCCGATGGGCGTATTTGAAATGGACAATTTCGCACATGGTACCCGTGCAATCGCTGATGCAGTAGTTGCGGCCACGAAAGAAAACGACGCGTTTTCTTTAATTGGGGGCGGTGACTCAGCAGCTGCAATTGCGAAGTTTAACCTTGAAGATGAGGTCAGTTTTGTATCTACCGGTGGTGGTGCATTATTGGAATATATGGAAGGAAAAGAATTACCTGGTGTTAAGGCGATTAATTCTTAGTCATTTCACTTAAGGTAATTGATTTAAAGCTTAACGTTGAACCGAAAGCGCCCTTTGGAAAAAGGGCGCTTTTTATTTTACCACCGTTTTTGGGGGTGCTGAGCACGTTTTTCAAGAGATTTGAATAAAATAAATGTTGTTGAAAACTTTTTGTGGTAAAATGTGGTAAATAGTGGTGAAAGTGTGTAGTTTTACACTACATAAAAAGTGTACTTATAAAAATGGTTCAACTACTGGGAGAATTTGATTGTAAATTAGATGCGAAAGGCCGCTTGATGGTCCCTTCGAATCTTAAAAAACAATTGCCCAACGTTGAGCAGGAAGGTCTGGTCATTAACAGGGGTTTTGAGAAACACCTGGTGATTTATCCTAAAAAAGTATGGCAAGCGATTGTAGAGGATTTAAGTAAATTAAATGCCTATGAGCAGAAAACCAGGGAGTTTATCCGGTATTTTACCAGGGGTGCTACTGAATTGACCCTTGATGCGACTGGTCGTGTTAATTTACCAAAACCTTTACTGGAGTCTGTTGGGATTTCGATCAGTACAGAAATTGTCCTGGCTTGTCAGTTTGATAAAATTGAAGTTTGGCCAAAAGTGGCTTATGAAGCTTTGTTTAATCAGGAGCCGGAAAACTTTGCCAGTTTGGCGGAAGAAGTAATGGGAAATTTGAATAAAAGGGAAGATGGAAAATAATTACCACGTACCAGTGTTGCTGGAAGCATGCATGGAAGGCTTGAATATTAAGCCTGATGGCGTTTACGTGGATGTCACTTTTGGTGGTGGCGGACATTCAAGGGAGATTTTAAAAAGGTTAAACAAGGATGGTGTTTTGATCGCTTTTGATCAGGACCCGGATGCGCAAAGGAATAAAATTGATGATCCACGCTTTTTGTTTGTAGATCAGAATTTTGCTTTTTTAAAGAATAACCTGCGTTTGTTGGGTTTTAAGCAAGTGGATGGTATTCTCGCAGATCTTGGTGTCTCTTCGCATCAGTTTAATGAGCCGGAGCGTGGCTTTTCAACCCGATTTGAGTCTTCGTTGGATATGCGGATGGATAAACAGGGAGATCTGACTGCTGCTGATGTGATCAATAAATACCCTGAAGAAGAGCTGCATAAAATTTTTGGCATTTACGGGGAGGTAAAGAATGCTAAATCTTTAGCTAAAGCTGTCGTAACAGCGAGAATGAATGAACCTGTATTAACGTTAGCCGATTTTAAAAAAGCGATAGCTGCACACATTCCGAAAGGAAAAGAGAATAAATACATGGCGCAGGTATTCCAGGCCCTTCGCATTGAGGTGAATGGGGAAATTAAAGTGCTGGAAAGTTTTTTGGAGCAGACAGCCGATGTGTTGAAGCCGGGGGGAAGGCTGGTTGTAATTTCATACCATTCTCTGGAAGACAGACCAGTAAAGAACTTCCTTGCTAAAGGGAAATTTAAAGGCGAAGTAGAAAAAGATTTCTATGGTAACCAGCAGAAACCATTTGAGGTCATCACCCGAAAAGCGATTGTAGCCGAAGAGGAAGAGTTGGCCCGGAACAGCAGGGCGAGGAGTGCAAAATTAAGAATAGGGGAAAAGTTATGAACCGTTTCCTGAGAAAGAATATAGAAGAAGAGTTAGAACCGGAAGATGAGCCGCAGTTAAAGGTTAAAAAAGAAAAGGTTAAAGATCCGGAAAACGGGAATGGCTTTTTTAAAAAACTGTTTACTGAAGGTGTAGTCACCAAGGAAGCTGCAACAGAAATGTTGCCGTTTTTGTTGTTTTTATCCTTTTTATGTATGCTTTACATCGCCAATAGCCATATGGCGGTGAACAACATCAGGAAAATAGATAAATTAAGTAAAGAAGTAAAGGAATTGAGTTGGGAGTATAAGTCTTTAAAAGCTGATCTGATGTTTAAAAGTAAACTTACAGAGGTGGCTAAAAAGGTAGATACCTTAGGTATTAAAGAATTAACTGTACCGCCTAAAAAATTAATAGTAGGTAACGATGAACATTAGAGCTAACATATTATTGCGTGTTTATCTGTCTTTTGGACTGATAGTGCTGTTTGCCGTGGCGGTATTGGTCAGACTATGCGATGTACAGTTTGTAGAGGGAGATAAATGGCGTGCCATGGCCGATAGTCTCTCTACAAAGTACATTAATGTAGAGGCAGCTCGTGGTAATATTTATTCTAATGATGGAAGTTTACTGGCAACCTCGGTTCCCGAGTATGAATTGCGAATGGATGCCTTTGCGGGGGGGATACAGGACAGTTTGGTTTTTTACACTAAAGTTGATTCTTTGGCTTTACGTTTGTCACAATTCTTCAAAGATAAAACGCCAAAAGAATATGCTCGTTACTTGCGCACAGCCAGGCAAGACGGTGCCCGTTATTTATTGTTAAAAAGAAAAGTAAATTACCAGGATCTTAAAACTATACGTACATTTCCTTTATTTAATGTGGGGAAATATACAGGTGGTTTGATTGCCATACAACAGAATAAAAGAATCCTGCCCTTTCAGGACCTGGCAGCGAGAACCATAGGTTATAGAAATAAAAATGTTTCAAATGCTGTTGGTTTGGAAGGTGCTTACAGTGACTATATCAACGGGGAAACGGGCAAAAGATTGGTTCAGCGAATTGCCGGGGGCGTATGGATGCCTGTAAATGAAGAAGCGGAGATCGCACCTAAAGATGGTGCTGATATTATATCTACTATTGATATCAATATGCAGGACCTGGCACAAAATGCTTTGAAAAAACAGCTCATCGCCAGTGATGCCCATCATGGTTCCGTGATCTTGATGGAAGTTGCAACTGGGGAAGTGAGGGCTGTTGCCAATTACACGAGGGTATCGAAAGGTGAATATAAGGAAATGTTTAACTATGCCATTGCAGGAAATCAGGATCCAGGATCAACTTTTAAGCTGGCTTCATTCATGGCTTTATTGGAAGATAAAAAAGTGGATACCAGTACCTTGGTAAATACAGGGAATTACAGGGTTCGTGGGCATACCATCAAAGATTCTCACGGCAGTATCGGTGTGGTAACTGTAAAGAAATCCTTTGAGCAATCTTCAAATGCGGCTATAGCGGAAATGGTGAACACCCATTATCGTGATAATCCAAAGCAATTTACAGATCATTTGTATAACTGGCATCTTCATGAAAGACTTGGCCTTCAAATCCCTGGTGAGGCTAAGCCTGTGATCAAAAATCCTAAAAACAAAAGCTGGAATAAAAATCTGACCCTGGCTCAAATGGCTTATGGCTATGAAATGCAGATGACTCCATTAAATATGGTTGCTTTTTATAATGCAGTTGCTAATGATGGTAAATATGTTGCCCCCCTGTTTGTAAAAGAAATCCGGAGATTAGGAAATCCGATTGAACAATATAAAGCAAGGGTAGTCAATGAAAAGATTACTTCTGACGAAACTATACGTATCGCGCAGGATTTACTGGAAGGGGTGTTTACAAATGGTACGGGAAAAACCCTTGCTTCTCCACATTATAAGATCGCTGGTAAAACAGGAACCGCGCAAGTGGCTGATGCCAATAGGGGTTATAGGGCGAAGAGACAATACCAATCTTCCATCTGCGGTTATTTCCCTGCGGATAATCCTAAATATTCCTTAATCGTCACCATCAATGATCCTAAAGGTACTTATTATGCAGCCTTGGTTGCGGGTCCTCCATTCAGAGAAATTGCTGACAAGATCTATGCTAGTGACATGCAAATGTATAATGAGGTCGAAGATCGCCTGGTAGGAAATACAGTAAGTCCCGAGGCTAAAGCAGGGCAATCAAAAGACGTTAAAAAAGTTTATCGTGCTTTTGGCATAAAGAGTTTATACGCGGCAAAATCTGAGTATTTTAACAGCATCGACAGTAGTAATGGTGTCGTATACCAAGAATATAACCAGGTGAAGGGTGCAATGCCAAATGTAACCGGCATGGGCTTGAAAGATGCCCTATACCTGGTCGGTAATGCTGGTTTAAAAGCGAAAGTTGTAGGAAGCGGAAAAGTGGTAAGCCAATCTATTCCTCCGGGAAGTAAAATTGGAAAAGGCTTAGCTGTTCAAATAGAATTAAAATAAAATGCAGTTACAAGATATACTATATGGTGTAGCAATAACAAAACTGGTAGGGATTACCAACAGGGAAGTGAGTGCCTTAACTTTTGATTCCAGGCAAGTGGTTAAAGATTCAGTATTCTTTGCCATTAAAGGCTCCTTGTCTGATGGTCATGCTTACATCAATCAAACGGTTGATGCTGGTGCTGCTGTTGTTATATGTGAAGTAATGCCACAAACTTTTGATGATGCTGTTACCTATATACAGGTAGAAGATTCTCATGTGGCTTTGGGCAAAATGTCGGCTAATTTTTATGGCCATCCTTCTTCAAAATTAAAACTTATTGGAATAACCGGTACCAATGGTAAAACGACCATTGCCACCTTGTTATTTAAGCTGTTTAGGGAATTAGGTTATAAAGTAGGGCTCATCTCTACTGTACAAAACCAAATCAATGATGAGGTTATTCCTGCTACTCATACTACGCCAAACCCGATTGCTTTAAATGAGCTGTTGTATCAGATGGTGGAGACAGGATGTGACTTTTGTTTCATGGAAGTGAGTTCACATGCGGTAGCACAGCACAGAATAGAAGGGCTGGATTTTGCCGGCGGAGTTTTCTCTAACCTGACTCATGATCATCTGGATTTTCATAAAACATTTGATAATTACCTGAAGGCTAAGAAAGCTTTTTTTGACGTGTTGCCTAGAACAGCTTTTGCATTGGTCAATACAGACGACAAACATGGCGAGGTGATGCTTCAGAATACAAAGGCCTTGAAAAAGACTTATGCCTTAAAGCAGCTTGCTGATTTTAAAGCGAAGATCATCGAAAACAGATTCAGTGGCCTTAACCTTGAAATTGACCATGTAGACGTATTCTTTAAATTGGTTGGTTCCTTTAATGCTTACAATTTGCTGGCAGTGTATGGCACAGCCATGATGCTTGGTGAAGATAAGTTTAACGTACTGACGCTGTTAAGTAATCTGACAGGCGCAGAAGGAAGGTTTGATTATGTAAGCAATAAGCAGCATATCATTGGTATTGTTGATTATGCACATACCCCGGATGCTGTTCAGAATGTGCTGAGCACTATTCAGGATATCAGGAAAGGCACAGAACAGGTGATTACGATCATCGGTTGTGGGGGCGACAGAGACAAAACCAAACGCCCGGTGATGGCACAGGTAGCTTGCGACTGGAGTGATAAAGTGATTTTAACTTCAGATAATCCACGTACGGAAAATCCACAGACCATTGTAGAAGAGATGGAAGTTGGGGTGTCACCTACCAACAGGCGCAAGACTTTAACTATTGTTGACCGAAAGGAAGCTATAAAAACAGCTTGTCATTTAGCCAGACCAGGTGATATCATCTTGCTGGCAGGTAAAGGGCATGAGAAATACCAGGAGATCAATGGCGTAAAGTACCATTTTGATGATAAAGAAATATTAATGGAACAGTTAAACTTGATCAGCTAATGTTATATCACTTAATCGAATATTTACGTCATGATTACGACATTCCAGGTTTAAGGTTGTTTCAATACATTACCTTCAGGACTTCCCTTGCAATCATCATTTCGCTATTCATTACCACGGTATACGGCAGAAGGCTGATCAATTACCTCCAGAAGAAACAAGTAGGTGAAACGGTTAGGAATTTAGGATTAGAAGGACAAATGCAAAAACAGGGTACACCTACCATGGGCGGGCTGATTATCTTGCTGGGTATTTTAGTACCTACTTTATTACTGGCCAACCTGACAAATGTTTATGTAGTTCTTATGATCGTTACTACGGTTTGGATGGGGGCTGTAGGCTTTCTTGATGATTATATCAAAGTTTTTAAAAAGAATAAAGAAGGGCTTGCCGGTAAGTTTAAGGTGGTTGGACAAGTAGGACTGGGCTTAATTATTGGTTATACCATGTATTTCAACCCAAATATTGTGGTTAGGCAAACGGTCTCTGATACCGAGAAACCTGCTGCTACCGCACCAATTATTTTAAGAGAAAGAGCTGGGAATTATTATTATACCCAGGATGTGAAATCCACCAAAACCAATATTCCTTTTTATAAGAATAACGAGTTTGATTATGCCAAGGTCCTTAAATTTATGGGTAGCGGCTATGAAAAATATGCGTTGATCGTATTTCTTATTTGCGTAGTGATCATTGTAACCGGTGTATCTAATGGGGCTAATATAACAGATGGAATAGATGGACTGGCAACAGGAACATCCGCGATCATCGGGATTACCCTCGGATTGCTGGCTTATGTTTCCGGTAACACGGTCATTGCCGAATACCTCAATATCATGTATATCCCCAATTCGGGTGAATTGATGATTTTTGCCGGGGCTTTTGTGGGTGCCTGTGTGGGTTTTCTTTGGTACAACTCTTATCCGGCCCAGGTATTTATGGGTGATACCGGAAGTCTGGCCATAGGCGGTATCATCGCTGCTTTTGCCGTTATGATCAGAAAAGAGTGGCTCATACCAATTTTATGCGGTGTGTTTTTAATTGAAATCCTGTCGGTTATGATACAGGTGAGTTACTTTAAATATACCAAGAAGCGTTTTGGAGAAGGCAGACGTGTGTTCCTCATGTCGCCCTTGCATCACCATTACCAGAAAAAAGGATATCATGAATCTAAAATTGTGACGCGGTTTTGGATCATCAGCATTTTGCTGGCTATTATCACCATCATCACCTTAAAAGTAAGATAATGAAACAGCGAATCGTCATATTAGGAGGGGGAGAAAGTGGAGTAGGGGCAGCTATGCTTGCACAAAAGCAGGGCTATGATGTTTTCGTGTCTGATTTTGGCGCTATTTCTTCAAGCTATAAAGAAACGTTGGAGCGTTTAAATATTCCTTTTGAAGAACAGCAGCATACCACAGATTTGATCTTAAATGCAACTGAAGTGATCAAAAGCCCGGGCATACCTGTAACCGCACCGGTAATTCAACAGTTAAAACAGCAGGGCATCCCGGTAATTTCGGAAATTGAATTTGCAAGTCGTTATACCACAGCCAAAACTGTTTGCATCACAGGTTCTAATGGTAAAACGACGACCACCATGTTGACTTATTTTATCCTTAAAAATGCCGGCTTAAACGTTGGTCTTGCTGGAAATATAGGTAAAAGCTTTGCCGCACAGGTAGCAACAGAGAATTTCGATTGGTATGTGCTTGAAATATCAAGTTTTATGCTGGATGATATGTATGCTTTTAAAGCGGACATCGCTGTGCTTTTAAACATTACCCCCGATCACCTGGATCGTTATGACAACTCGATGGCGAATTATGCAGCGTCAAAGATGCGTATTGCTCAAAATCAAACTGCCACCGACTATTTTATTTATTGTGCTGATGATGAAGAAATTGTCAATGCTTTAAAAAATGTAAACATTGCGGCTACAAAATATCCTTTTTCAATTTTAAAAGAAGTAGAACAAGGCGCCTTTCTAACAGATGATAATCTTCAAATCAACATAAACCCTCATAACCCCTTTACCATGTCTATTACAGAATTAGCCTTACAAGGCAAGCATAATATCTACAATTCCATGGCATCTGGTATTGTAGCCAAAATTTTAGATATCCGGAATATAACGATTCGGGAGAGTATGAGGGACATGAGAAATATCGAGCACCGCCTCGAGCATGTGGCGAAAATCTCTGGTGTTGAGTATATCAACGATTCAAAAGCCACAAATGTTAACTCCACCTGGTATGCACTAGAAAGCATGTCGACCAAAGTGGTCCTTATTATGGGCGGAGTGGATAAAGGGAATGATTATAGTATGCTCAAAGACCTGGTGAAAGACAAAGTGAAGGCGATTGTATGTCTTGGGAAAAATAATAAACGAATTCATAAGGCCTTTGAAAATGATGTTGATATTATTGTCAACACCTTTTCAGCAAATGAAGCAGTGCAGGTGGCTTATCACTTGGCGAAAAAAGGTGATACAGTATTGTTATCGCCTGCCTGTGCAAGTTTTGATTTGTTTCAAAATTATGAGGATCGTGGTAACCAATTTAAAATAGCCGTTAAGGAATTATAAGATATGAAAGTTGTTAATGCAATATTAGAAAAAACCAAGGGTGATAGATGGATCTGGCTGATCATTATTCTATTGTCCTTGATTTCTATTCTTGCCGTTTATAGCGCAACAGGTATACTTGCCTATAAACACGGGGAAGCGGTTGAAAAGCTGCTCCTCACTAAACACCTTATTTTTGTGGTGCTGGGAATTGGTATGATTTATATTTCACATTTGCTGGACTATAAATATTATGCTGGTATTTCAAAGGTGCTCATGATTGTGACCATCCCATTATTGCTCTATACCCTCCTTTTCGGCGCTAGTTTGAACGATGCTTCCAGATGGGTAAAAATCCCAATTATTGGTTTAACCTTTCAAACTTCAGATTTAGCGAAACTGGCTTTGATTACGTTCTTAGCACGAATGCTCACCCGCAAACAAGAGAATATTAAGGATGTAAAGAAAGCATTTGCCCCTATTATGGGTTCCGTGCTGGCTGTATTTATCCTTATTGCCCTCGCCAATTTATCTACCGCCCTGATGCTTTTTGGGGTAAGTATTTTGTTGTTGATCATTGGGCGGATCAGCATCAAGCAGATCTCCATTGTGTGTGCCGGCGGATTTATACTTCTGCTGCTGGTGGTGTTTTTAGGGCCACGTCGGGATACCTATAAATCAAGGATCAATTCTTTCCTTCATCCGGAATTGCAGCACTCTGATAAAACGTACCAGTCAGACCAGGCAAAGATTGCCTTGGCAGCTGGCGGATTATTCGGTAAAGGCCCGGGAAATAGTATACAGCGTAATTACTTGCCACATCCATATTCGGATTTCATTTTTGCCATTATTGTAGAGGAATATGGGCTTGCTGGAGCACTGGTCGTCATTATTTTGTACTTGGTGCTGCTCTACCGCTGTGTGAGGATAGTCACCCAAAGCCCCAAGGCTTTTGGGGCGTTGCTTGCTGCGGGTTTAAGTTTTAGTTTAACCATCCAAGCATTTGCTAATATGGCTGTTGCTGTTGGTTTAGGCCCGGTAACAGGTGTTCCATTACCTTTAATCAGTATGGGGGGAACATCTATGATTTTTACAAGTATAGCCTTCGGAATAATTTTAAGTGTGAGCCGGGACGTAGAAGAAAACAATAAAAAAGTTATTGTAGGGGAAGTTCCTGCAATGGCATAAGATATAAAGAATGAGACCAACAAGAATAATAATTTCAGGCGGTGGTACTGGCGGACATATTTTTCCCGCCATTGCGATAGCGAATGCGCTAAAACGCAGGGAGCCCGGTTGTGAAATTTTATTTGTTGGTGCTGAAGGCAGAATGGAAATGGAAAAAGTTCCTGCTGCCGGTTATAAAATCGTCGGACTTAAAATCAGCGGCATCCAGCGTGGGTCGATATTAAAGAACCTTTCACTACCTTTTAAAGTCATTGGCAGTCTGCGTAAAGCCTTACAGCTGTTGTCGGAGTTTAAACCTCATGTGGTGGTGGGTGTAGGCGGTTATGCCTCAGGCCCGATTTTATTTGCAGCCTCTCTCAAGAATATTCCTTATTTAATACAGGAACAGAATTCTTATGCTGGTATTACCAATAAATGGCTTGGTAAAAAGGCCGATAAAATATGTGTTGCTTTTGATGACATGGATCAGTTTTTTCCTGCTTCTAAAATCATGAAAACTGGAAACCCTGTAAGACAGGAAGTGATCAATGTAACGGGTAAACATTTACTTGGTGCAGAGCTGTTGAAACTGGATCCATCCAAAAAAACTATTCTGGTAACAGGGGGCAGTTTAGGTGCTGGCACCTTAAATAAAAGCCTGGAAAAACATATCCAGGAAATTGTTGATCAGGATATACAACTGGTGTGGCAAACTGGAAAGTACTATTACACCGGGATCATTGAACGTTTAGGACTTGATTTTCACCCAAACGTGCGTATTCTCGAGTTTTTAAACAGGATGGATTTAGCTTATGCCACTGCCGATGTAATTATTTCCAGGGCTGGCGCAGGTACCATTGCAGAACTTTGCCTGGTTAAGAAACCAGTGATTCTTGTGCCTTCGCCTAATGTGGCCGAAGACCACCAGACAAAAAACGCCCTGGCTTTAGCAAAGAATAATGCGGCTATCATTGTTGCTGACCGTTCTGCGGAAGACACACTCGTAAGCACCGCGTTGGCACTGCTAAATGACGTAGATAGGTGTGAAGCGCTTTCTTTAAATATAGGGAAAATGGCCCTTCCGGAAGCGGATGAGCTCATCGCAACAGCAATTTTTAAACTCGTAGAAAAGAATAAATAAGCATGGAACTGAACGCAATTAGCAGGGTATATTTTGTCGGCATCGGAGGAATCGGAATGAGTGCACTTGCCCGTTACTTTGTGAAACGCGGTACGCTGGTGTATGGTTACGATAAAACCAGGACTAACCTGACTATTGCTTTGGAAAATGAGGGGATAGTGATCAATTACCTTGACGATGTAGCTGCTTTACCTGGTGACTTTCAGGAGAGCCACGAGGATACTTTAATTATTTATACGCCTGCTATTCCTAAAAATTCTGCCATACTTAATTATTTTAAGGGAAATGGCTTTGTATTTAAGAAAAGGTCTGAGGTGCTGGGCATCATCAGTCGCGGTCAGTTTTGTGTTGCTGTTGCGGGAACACATGGTAAAACAACTACTTCATCCATCATCGCTCACTTGTTAACGGATAGTGGTTATGGATGTACAGCATTTTTAGGCGGTATTGCCACCAATTACAACAGTAATTTCCTTATTGGAGATAATAATGTGGTGGTGGTTGAAGCGGACGAGTATGACCGTTCTTTTCTGACTTTAAATCCTGATATCTCGGTAATTACTTCTATGGATGCTGATCATCTCGATATTTATGGAGATGCCGCGCAATTACATGAATCTTTTCATCTTTTTGCTGGCCAGTTAAAGTCAGGTGGCACTCTCTTTGTAAAGAAAGACTTACCCATTGATGGAATAGCTTATGGTCTGAATGAAGCGGCTATAAACGGCAGAAACATTAGGGTTGTAGATGCCAACTTTATGTTTGACTTTCAATCAGAAGAGTTTGAGATAAAAGATCTTTGTTTGATGCTGCCTGGAAAACACAATGTGGAGAATGCAGTAGCAGCAATAGCGGTGGCTTTGAAACTTGGAATAGCCCCAGAAGAGATTAAAAAGGCGGTTGCCAGTTTTAAAGGGGTAAAAAGAAGATTTGAACATATTTTAAAAACACCGCGGCATATTTATATTGATGATTATGCTCATCATCCGGAAGAGTTAAGGGCTTGCTTTGATGCGGTAAGACAACTGTATCCTGATAAGAAATTAACTGTCCTGTTTCAGCCTCATTTGTTTACCCGCACACGAGATTTTGTAGAAGATTTTGCTGAGGTATTAAGTACAGCAGATGATTTGGTGCTGTTGGAAATTTATCCTGCACGTGAATTGCCGCTGGAAGGAATTACTTCTCAGTGGTTATTAGATAAAATTACATTAAATAGTAAGTCGCTTACCGACAAGGAAAGTATATTGGAAATTATAAAAAATAAACAACCTGAACTGCTGCTTACAGTTGGTGCAGGAGATATAGATACATTGATTCAACCGCTTAAACAAATGCTTGATCATGCTTAAAGGCGTTAACTGGAAGGCTATTTTTAAAGGGTGTGCCTGGGTAATATGCCTGGCAGGCGTGGTTGTGCTCATGAGTTTTATTGATGTGAAGAAACACGATCTAAAATGCACCAACGTTAAAATACTGATACCAGGTGCAGACAACTTTATAGAGAGAGAAGAAGTTGATGCTTTACTACTGCAGAGCCAGGGTACTTTAATCGGTCGCGACCTCCAGCAGATTAACCTCAATGAAATTGAGGAGAAAATGGAATCAAACCCATATATCGCAGCTGCTAAGATATATGCAGATATGGACGGGGTGATCCACATTGAAATCAAACAAAGACAGCCTGTGCTAAGGGTAATTAATGCCGGTGATCAGGACTTTTATATTGACAGGTTTGGATTGAAAATGCCTGTATCGGCAAATTTTACGGCTAACGTGTTGGTCGCTACTGGAAATATTGACGAACCGTTTAATGGCAGGCTTGATTCGCTATCTACTAAAAAAGGCCGGGACTTGTATAAAGCTGCATTTTATATAAAGGAGGATACCTTATGGCATGCCCAAATTGAGCAAATTTATGTGGATGAGCGTAAAGATATGGTGTTGATACCGCGTGTGGGTAACCAAAGGATTATTCTTGGTAATGCCGATTCTCTTGATGTTAAAATGAATAACCTCCTTGCTTTTTATAAAAAGGTAATGCCTAAAGTAGGCTGGGATACTTATAAAACAATAAATATAAAATATACGAACCAGGTGATTTGTGAAAGAATCAAACCTGATTCATCACTGCTGGTTCAACCTGGACTATTTAATAACAAGAAGCCTCCCCCGGTAAATAAGGCTTCAGATTCAATTGTTAAGAATGAAAAAACATTACCGGAAAAAACCAATTAAGATAAAACGCAGTATTCAAAATATAAAGTTATGGGCAAAGAAAAATCTACCATTCAGTCTCCAATCGTAGTCGGACTGGATATAGGCACTACAAAGATCTGTGTCATCGTGGGGCGCAGAACAACACACGGGAAGATTGAAGTATTAGGTATAGGGAAGGCAGAATCCGCTGGTGTAACACGCGGGGTAGTTTCTAATATCCAGAAAACAGTTCAGGGCATTACACATGCCGTGGAAGTAGCAAGCGGCCAGTCGAATGTGGAGATACGTGTGGTTAACGTTGGTATCGCTGGTCAGCATATCAAAAGTTTACAGCACCGTGGTATTTTGACCAGAAGAGAACTGACTAATGAAATTGCTAAGAAAGATATTGACAAATTAATTGATGATATGTTCAAACTGGTGATGCCCCCCGGTGAAGAAATCATCCATGTTTTGCCTCAGGAGTTTACCATTGACAATGAACCCGGAATAAAAGATCCGATTGGTATGGCGGGCGTTCGTTTGGAAGCGAATTTCCACATTATCTCTGGTCAGGTTACTGCCGTTAAAAACATCATGAGGTGTGTATCCAATGCCGGATTAACCACGCAGGAGCTGATTTTGGAGCCATTGGCTTCTTCAGAATCAGTGTTAAGTGAGGAAGAAAAAGAAGCTGGAATTGCCTTGGTTGATATTGGCGGTGGTACAACTGATATCGCTATTTTCCACGAAGGTATCATCCGTCATACGGCCGTGATTCCTTTCGGTGGTAACAGCATTACTGAAGATATCAGGGAGGGTTGCTCGGTGATGAGAAACCAGGCAGAATTGTTAAAAACAAGGTTCGGTTCTTCCCTTGCCGAAGAAAACAAAGAAAATGAAATCATCTGCGTGCCTGGCTTAAGAGGCAGGGAGCCCAAAGAGATTTCCGTGAAAAACTTAGCTTATGTGATCCAGGCCCGTATGGAAGAAATCATTGAGCATGTTTACTACGAAATTAAAGCTTCAGGGTACGAGAAAAAACTGATTGGTGGTGTGGTAATCACCGGTGGTGGTGCCTTATTAAAACACTTGGCACAATTAGTGGAATATGTTACCGGTTTAGATTGTCGTGTGGGTTATCCCAACGAGCATTTATCTAAGTTTGAGGACATGCCGAAAACCATATATGACGATTTAAAAAGTCCGATGTATGCAACCAGTGTGGGCTTATTGATCAAAGGAATCCAAAAAGCGGAAGAATTGATTGAAGAGATGAAACAGCCAGGTGTGTATGTTGAACAACAAAAGGAAGTTAAAGAAAAAGCAAAACGTAGCGGTACAGGTTTATTTGATAAGCTTTTGGCGAAGACAAAAGACTTTATTAAAGACGACATGAACGTAAGCGATGAAGATTATATAAAACCTTAGTAATTTTCCACAATTAGCGATTTCTCCACAATCTCAACATTTGTGGAAAACCCTTGTTAAAAAAGTGTTAATATTACATAGGGTAAATGAACAGGTAAGGCAAATTTATAAACAACTGATTCATAAAGATATGCAGTTCGAAATGTTAAAAGATAAGTCATCAATCATCAAAGTAATTGGTGTTGGTGGTGGTGGTGGTAATGCGGTAAACCATATGTACCGTCAGGGAATTTCCGGTGTGGACTTTATTATTTGTAATACAGACGCCCAGGCATTAGAGTTTAGTCCGATTCCGAATAAAGTTCAGTTAGGTGCAAGTCTGACTGAAGGAATGGGTGCTGGTTCTATGCCGGAAGTAGGAAAAAACTCTGCAATTGAAAATATAGAAGATATCAAACAAATGTTGGGTAGTACAACAAAAATGTTGTTTATCACGGCAGGAATGGGTGGAGGTACCGGTACCGGTGCAAGTCCGATTATTGCCCAGGCCGCTAAAGAACTTGATATACTCACTGTAGCGATTATAACAACTCCTTTTTCATTTGAAGGTAAACGCCGGAAAATGCAGGCCGAAGATGGCCTGGATGAGTTGAAAAAATATGTTGATTCTTACCTGGTTATTTCTAACGATCGACTTCGGGAGATTTTTGGTAATTTAACCTTAGGTTCAGCTTTTGCACAGGCAGATGATATTTTGACAACTGCCGCTAAAGGTATTGCAGAGATCATTACCGTACCTGGCTATATTAACGTGGATTTTAAAGACGTGCGTACCGTGATGAAAGACAGTGGTGTTTGCATCATGGGTAGTTTCGCATGTGATGGTGAAGACCGCGCAATGAATGCCGTGGAAGGTGCTTTAGCCTCACCGTTGTTAAAAGACAATGAAATTGAAGGTGCAAGGTACATATTGCTGAACATCAGTTCTGGATTGCGTGAGGTAACGATGGATGAAGTAGCTATTATTACTGACTATATTCAGGATAAAGCGGGTCTATCTGCTGATTTAATCTGGGGTAATTGCATTGACGAAAACCTTGAAGATAAAATATCAGTGACCATCATTGCTACTGGTTTCCAAACGATGGAGCAGCGTGTTCACGAAAAAAAGAATGTAAAGAAGATTTCTTTACTGACGCCTGAAGAGGCACCACTGGTAAAACCGGTGGAGGCAGTGAATACCTTCATCACGCCAAAGCAGGACGTTTATTCGAATGAGCCTGTTTTGAAGGCTACAGAAGAAAAACAACCAGATCTTTTTGCTGACATGTTTAATAACAATAAGCCTAAGAAATCTGAAGAGCCTGAAAATATTATCAGACATACACTTGTAGAGGAAGAAACACCAGAACCTGATCCTGAAACAGGGTATGAGTTTGAAATTAAGCTTGCAGAAACTGATTATGTGTTCGAAACTCCGGTAGCTAATTTTGGATCGGTTCCAACCGCCCATAATGAGTCCAAACCTGAGCCAGGACTGGATGATGACAAAAGCGATGAATCCATTGAAGATCAGCTGAAGAAATCTAAAGAAAGAATATTAAGGTTGAAAGACCTGAGCATGAAACTGCGTACAACCAATGGTTTGCAGGAATTAGAAAATGAGCCTGCTTATAAGCGCAAGCAAATGCAATTACAACAGGTTCAGCATTCATCAGAATCTCAGGTGTCCCGATTTACTTTAAGTAATGATGAAGATGGCACTACCGAGATAAGACCCAACAACTCATTTTTACATGATAATGTTGATTAAAATACAATACTAATTAGGCAGGAGGCTGCATCATAAGACCAATAACTTATGATGCAGCCTCTTTGTTATATAGGCCAGGTTAATAAAAATTACCGGGCGTGCTGTTCCCTGTTGTATATCAGTGATAAAACCTTAAATTTGCAAAAAATAAGTTTACTTAATAACATATAAAATTGGATATTTTTGAAAAGATAGCGAACCATATGGGCCCACTTGGGCAACATCAAAAATGGTCGCATGGCTATTTCTCTTTCCCAAAACTAGAAGGTGAAATTGCACCTCATATGAATTTCCGCGGAAAAGAACATTTAGTGTGGAGTTTAAATAATTATCTTGGTTTAGCTAACCACCCTGAAGTTAGAAAAGCAGATCAGGATGGCGCAGCTGAATTTGGAATGGCATACCCTATGGGTGCCCGCATGATGTCTGGTAACACCAAATATCATGAACAACTGGAGCAAGAGCTGGCTTCTTTTGTTGGCAAGCCCGATGCTTTTTTATTAAATTACGGTTACCAGGGGATGGTGTCTATTATCGACTGTCTGGTAGATCGTAATGATGTAATTGTATATGATGCAGAATGTCATGCCTGTATTATTGATGGCTTAAGATTGCACATGGGCAAACGTTTCGTTTATAAGCACAACGATATCGACAGTGTCCGTAAACAATTGGAGCGTGCAACAAAATTAGTTGAACAAAGTGGGGGCGGTATCCTTCTCATTACAGAAGGTGTTTTTGGAATGTCCGGTGCCCAGGGTAAGTTGAAAGAGCTTATTGACTTAAAAAAAGATTTTAACTTCAGGTTGCTGATCGATGATGCACATGGTTTTGGTACCATGGGTGAAACCGGTGCAGGAACACATGAAGCACAAAACTGCATTGAAGGTGTAGATATTTACTTCGCTACTTTTGCGAAATCTATGGCTGGTATTGGTGCTTTTGTTGCCGCTTCAGAACAAATTACTAACTTCTTCCGGTATAACATGCGTTCTCAGACCTTCGCTAAGGCATTACCAATGCCAATGGTGATTGGGTTATTAAAGCGCCTGGAACTGCTTAAAAGCAAGCCAGAGCTTAGAGAGAATTTATGGAAGATAGCCGGAGCCCTGCAAAGTGGTTTAAGAGCACGGGGCTTTGATATTGGCATCACCAATACAGTAGTTACCCCAGTGTTTTTAAAAGGAGAGTTATTGGAAGCCACTGCGCTAACCATGGACCTGCGTGAGAATTACAGCATATTTTGCTCCATCGTAGTTTATCCGGTTATCCCTAAAGGACTGATTGAACTTCGCCTGATTCCTACCGCGGTACATACATTGGAAGATGTAGAACGGACCCTTGAAGCGTTTAGTGCGATTTCGGAACGATTAAATAACGGATACTATAAAGATAATAAGTTTGAAGTTTAACTTATATTTAATTGTTGAAAACGGCCTTCAATGCATTTGAAGGCCGTTTTTTGTTTTATACCGGATTTTTAATTAAAACTTATTATTGTGAAATAGCACGGTAAAGTGCTTTTAAAGGCCTTTTTTTATGGTGAAAAATTTTTTTATTAGAATAAACATCCTATTTTAGTAACAGTATTAACCTATAACCAATAAACCAAAAGAATTAAAATGGCAAAGATCGAGAAATTTAATGAACTTAAGGACCTGATCAATGGTCTGGAAGCAGATGCTGACAAGTTTTATAATAAAGCGAACAGCGCTGCTGGTACAAGAGTGAGAAAAGGGCTTCAAGATGTTAAAAATCTTGCTCAAACTATCCGTTTAGAAATTCAGGCTGCAAAAAACAAAGAAGCGTAACATATAACATACGTGTCTTTAACGGGTAAGAAAAACAAGAGCCTGTATCATTTGGCGATACAGGCTCTCTTTTTTTGTCTATATGGCTGGCAGAAATATTTATCCGTTCACCTGCTGAAATTGAGATGCACCAATTTTTTCAATCTCTTTGATGATGAGCTGCTCCAGGTTAGTGGTTGCACTTACTAAAGGTAATCTTACCTCAGCGCCACATACACCAAGGTATTTAAGCGCCGCTTTAACCCCCGAAGGGTTTCCTTCAGCAAACATTAAACGTGTAAATTCTATCAATTTTAAATGTACCGGTGCTGCGGCCTTGAAATTACCAGCCAGGCATAACCTGATCATGTCTGAAAATTGCTGTGGCAAAGCATTACCAATAACAGAAATCACACCTACAGCTCCCATGGATATCATCGGCAGGGCAGCAGGATCATCACCAGATATTAACATAAAATCCTTTGGCTTGTCGCGCAGAATCTGACTAAACTGGTCGAAGCTAGCCGAAGCCTCCTTGGTGCCTATGATGTTCTTAAAATCATGGGCTAGTCTGCATGTTGTTTCCGGACTTACATTACTCGCTGTTCTTCCGGGAACATTATATAAAAATAAAGGCAAGGGACTCGTTTCGCTTAACGCTTTATAGTGCTGATAAATACCCTCCTGGCTTGGTTTATTATAATACGGACTGGCAGACAGAATCGCATCATAGCCTGTAGTTTCGAAACTTTTAATATCCTGAATAAGCTCTGCTGTATTGTTGCCGCCTATGCCCGCAACCAATGGCAAACGGCCGTTGTTAACCTCCGCTGTAAATTCCCAGATCTTCTTCTTTTCGTCCTTATTGAGTGTTGATGCTTCTCCTGTGGTTCCTAAAGATACCAGGTATTCTACCTTACCGTCTATCAGGTAATTGATTAGGTTTTTTAACCCTTCAAAATCTACCGACCCATTTGCATTAAAAGGTGTTACTATCGCAACACCAGTTCCATGAAATTTTTTCATTTTTTTATTTATTTCAACATCTCTAATAATTCGTCCGCTGAGATCAGTGGAACATTCAGTTTCTGTGCTTTTTCCAGTTTTGAAGGTCCCATATTGTCACCTGCAACAAGATAATGGAGTTTAGCAGAAATACTGCTGAGTATTTTCCCTCCATTGCTTTCAATCAGGGCTTTTAACTCTTCCCTGTTGAATTTTTCGAAAACCCCCGAAATTACGAATGTTTTTCCAGTAAATTTATCACTTTCTAGTGTAATTTCAATTTCTTTTGCTTCAAATTGTAAACCATGGCTTTTTAAAAGCTCAATTTGTTGTAAATGTTCCGGCTTACTGAAGTATTCCCTGATGCTTTCCGCTATCCGCTGACCTATTTCATCAATGGCCACCAGTTCTTCCAAAGACGCCGTGGCCAGCCTTTCCATATTTTTTGTGGCTATGGCCAGTTTCCTCGCTACAGTTTCACCAACATAGCGGATACCCAGGCCGAACAGTACTTTTTCAAAAGGCATCTGTTTAGATAATTCAATACCTTTTAACATATTATCAATGGACTTCTCCCCAAAACGGGCGATGGTTTTCAGCTCCACCGCTTTGTCCTTTAAAGTATAAAGATCACTGATATGCCTGATCAAGCCTTTCTGGTAAAAAGTTTCAATCGTTTCATCACCCAGTCCATCAATATTCATGGCCTTCCTGCTAATGAAGTGTTGTATTTTACCCACGATCTGTGGTGGACAACCTTCGTCATTCGGACAATAAAAAGCGACTTCCCCATCTTTCCTGATTAAGGCGCTGCCACATTCCGGACAAATGACCGGATAAATGACTTTCTCTGCTGCAGCCTGCCTTTTTTCGAGGTTAACATTAATTATTTTGGGGATGATTTCTCCCCCTTTTTCCACAAATACACTGTCGCCCACATGTAAATCCAGTCTTTCAATTTCGTTGGCATTATGTAAGGTAGCCCTTTTTACAGTTGTACCTGCCAATAGCACAGGTTTCAAATTTGCTACAGGGGTTACTGCACCTGTTCTGCCCACCTGGTAAGTCACCTTTTCAAGGATGGTTTCCACTTCCTCCGCTTTAAATTTATACGAAATGGCCCATCGCGGAGATTTAGCAGTAAATCCTAATTCCTCCTGCTGCGCATAACTGTTTACTTTCAACACTATCCCGTCGATATCATAACTCAGCTTGAAACGTTCAGTTTCCCATTTTTTGATAAAAGCGATAACTTCTGTAATCGTCGGTGCAAGTATACTGTGTTCGCTGATGTGGAAACCCCAGGATTTTAAAGTTTGCAAACTCTCCCAATGTGTTCTGAAATACGTTTTATCCGTATGCAGGGAATATAAAAAGCAATCCAAAGGCCTTTTGGCCACCTCTCTTGAATCCTGCATTTTAATGGTGCCGGCAGCAAAATTTCTTGGGTTGGCATAAGCAAGTTCACCCAATTCTTCCCTATCCTTATTTAGCCGTTCAAAAGCGGTACGGTGCATGAATATTTCTCCCCTTAGTTCAAAAAGTTCCGGCGCCGCATTGGTTTTTAGGTGATGGGGGATGTTACTGATGGTCTTTACGTTGCAGGTTACATCATCACCTCTTCTTCCATCGCCGCGGGTTACTGCACGAACCAGTTTGTTTTGTTCGTAAGTAAGACTGATGGATAAGCCATCAAATTTCAGTTCACATACATATTCAAAATTATCCCCGATCGATCTTTTGATCCGGTCATCAAAATCAAGTAAATCCTGTTCATTATAGGTATTGCCCAAAGAAAGCATGGGCCATTTATGGTCTACGGTGACAAAGCTTTTGGTAATTTCTCCGCCAACTTTTAAGGTTGGCGAATCAGGGTCCGCAAATTCTGGATACTGCTGCTCCAGTTTGCTCAGCTCCTCTAGTTTTTTATCAAACTCATAATCTGCAATGGTAGGCATTGCAAGAACATAATAGTTATACGAATGCTGGTTAAGCTCCTTAACCAAAGCATCCATTGTATCTTTTATAGCTGAAATTGACATAAATGCGAAGGTACAAAAAGATGGCGATCATGAGGATGCACAATTGTGACCATTATAATTTCTTTTCAATCTCCTTGAAAATGCTCATATATTCAGGCTCAATGGAGTTTCTGTAAACAATTAAACAGTCGGTAAGCTGGTTGATTTGTGCATCTGTGAACGGGTCATTCCACAACCGCATGCAAATGCGGTTAAGGGCATAAGAAATGTTTTCTATCTTTTGATAACTGAGCAAATAGCGGCTGGAGATGAAGCCGTTTAAAAAATTAAAAAACAAATCCAGGTCATTAATGCCGGCCTTTAGTAAAAAAGATTCCAGACATGAGGTATTGGCGCGGTGTAAATGTTCGTAAAAGCGGTTGATGTTTACCAGGCCCCGGGTGGTCAAGAGGTGGTCTAACACCAACTCCAGTCCGATATGTGCTAAAAAGAAAGGCTTTACAGGACCGGTGTGCAAGGCAGGCATCAGCAGCTGCTTTAAAATAGCTGTTTGGGTAATAAAAAAATCTGAACAATGAAACAAACGGTCTACCTCTAAATGCCTGTTCCATCCCTTTAAAATCGATGCCTCACCAGGGTGATTTAAAAATAGATGCGCTTCTTTTTGTGGATTCAGGTTCCAGTCTTTATGCGCATTTTTGATAAAATCAGGCAATACCACCCCAATGATCAGATGACAATCTGATTCCTGCTTCTCGAAATAATAATGGGATAAAAAGTTCATTGCATTAAAAATACTTAATTTCTTTGTAAATTTTGGATATCGCGGTTTCAATTTTACCTGATCCCGTAGCTTTTCCTATATTTGCGGCAAAAGGATAAAGATGACCAATTTTGTTGAAGAGTTACGTTGGAGAGGGATGTTACATGATATCATGCCCAATACAGAAGAGAAATTAAATGAAGGTATGACTGCCGGTTATATCGGATTTGACCCTACCGCAGACTCTCTACATGTTGGCCATTTAACCCAGATCATGACGCTGATACATTTTCAACGTGCTGGCCATAAGCCTTTTGCATTGGTTGGTGGTGCTACCGGAATGGTGGGTGATCCCTCAGGTAAATCTGACGAAAGAAACCTGCTGACCGAGGAGATTCTGGCTAAAAACCTGCAGGGTCTTAAAGACCAGTTGAGCCGCTTTTTAAATTTTGGTGATACTGGAAATGATGCTGTAATGGTGAATAATGCCGATTGGCTGAAAGATTACCATTTTCTTGATTTTATCAGGGATATTGGTAAACACATTACCGTAAATTATATGATGGCCAAAGACAGCGTTAAAAAACGTTTGGAAGGGGATGGTGGTGCTGGTTTATCATTTACAGAATTCTGTTACCAGTTGATACAGGGTTATGATTTTTACTACCTGTGGAAAAATCACAACTGTATGTTACAGATGGGTGGATCAGACCAGTGGGGGAATATTGTTACCGGCACCGAGCTGATCCGTAGAAAAGACAGTGGAACTGCTTATGCGATTACCACACAACTGATCAAAAAAGCTGATGGTACAAAATTCGGAAAAACAGAGAGCGGCGCTGTGTGGCTTGATGCTGCTAAAACATCGCCTTATAAATTTTACCAGTTCTGGTTAAATGCTTCTGATGATGATGTAAAAAAATGGATCAGGATTTTCACTTTAAAAACCAGAGAAGAAATTGAAGCCTTAGAAATACAGCACGATGCTGCCCCGCATTTGCGCATCTTGCAAAAATCCCTTGCCGAGGATATTACCATTAAAGTTCATTCTGAAGAAGCGCTGGAAACAGCCATAAAAACTTCTGAATTTTTATTCGGTAACGGATCACTGGAATTCTTCGCTACCTTAAATAATGAGCAGGTGATGGAAATCTTTGAAGGGATCCCTCAATACCAGGTTGCCAAAGCGGACCTTGCAAATGGTCTTGATGCGTCGACATTACTGGCAGAGCAAACCAAAATTTTCGCCTCCAAAGGGGAAGCTAAAAAATTAATCCAGGGGGGTGGAGTATCACTTAATAAAGAAAAAATTAAAGATGGCTCTACGGTTTTTAATGCAGCAAACCTGCTCAATAACCGGTTTCTTATCGTACAGAAAGGAAAGAAAAACTACTTTTTGATCATTGCTGATTAAACTTTAAAATAACCTCAACTCCATAGCGGAAATCATTTATGGCAAATTTTGGCACTCAGGCATTTCGATGAACTGAGTGCTAGGCTATTTTCATGTTTAATAGGGCGTTGGTTAAGGGTTGGTAGGGCATTGGTAGGGCCTAAGTAGGGCAATTAGCCCTAACAATGCCCTGCCAATGCCCTGGGGAAGCCCGGTAAAGGGTTTGTGAAATATATTGTTATTTTAATTAAATTCATTTGTTTCAGGTCAGGCTGTTGTTTATCTTTATGTAAACAATTCTCACCATGAAGCCAATTCTACTACTTTTATTGCTGGTAAATTTCAGCATTGCAGTTCATGCTCAATTCAATACCGAGAAGGATCCCTATTTAACACAATCTCTAAAGGGGAAATCTATCAACAAGGTAAATGCGCGAACCTCTGGGGGCAGCATCACCGTTACCTCGGTTCAATCAGGTGAACCCAGGCTCGAAGTTTATGTGAGGCCATCCGGGAATACAAACAGCCGTTTAAGTAGGGAAGAGCTTCGCAAGAAACTGGAAGAAGATTATGATTTGAAAATAGCGGTGACTAACCAGGTGTTGAATGTAACCGCAAAACCTAAAGGCAGTTTCAACTGGAAAAGACAACTGAGCATTTCCTACAGAATATATGTTCCTCAAAATGTATCCACGGAGCTCAATACCAGCGGTGGAAGCATCAGCTTATCCGGTTTAACAGGGAGCCAGGATTTTACGACCAGTGGTGGCAGTTTACACATCAATCAGCTAAAGGGAGAAGTTAATGGCAGAACATCCGGTGGTAGTATACACGCTGAAAACAGCAGTGGCACGATTTCACTCAGCACTTCCGGTGGTTCGCTAAAGCTTAACGGTTTGCAGGGAACAGTCAATGCCACAACAAGTGGCGGAAGTATCAATGGCAGTGATATCAAAGGAGAACTGATCACCAGCACTTCTGGCGGTAGTGTTAATTTAAGTGGACTAAGCTGCAGCCTTGAAACATCTACGAGTGGGGGCAGCATGAATATATCCATCAAAGAGCTCGGCAAGTACGTTAGTGTAAGCAGTGCCGGTGGAAATATCAATGTTGAAATTCCGGGCGACAAAGGGTTAAACCTGAAGGTGGATGGCGATCGTTTAAAAGTTGGTCCGTTAAAAAACTTCAATGGTCAGAATGACCAGCGCAGCATCCATGGAACATTAAATGGTGGCGGCATCCCGGTGAAGGTTCATGGCAACAGCGGCGTAACGGTGGTGTTCCTTTAAACTTAAGTACCAGCAAGTGTTACTGTACCAGTAAATTACAGCCCCGGATATCAGCATGGTCAAAACGTCCCAGGACTTCAAATGAGCCATCAGGATGAAGCCTTCCTAAATCCTGCGTGGCGATAAAAGAACAGGAATTGATATTGGCTAGGTCAATCACATTGATCCCGCCGGTTTGCTTGTTTTTCAGTAAACTTAATGGATCATTGGTATCTCTGAGTACCACTTTCATCCATGGAGGGCAATTGAATATTCCTTCCCCGGCCGAGTAAGCCTGGGATAGCAACTCCGTCATTCCGTATTCGCTATGAATAGCCGAAACACCAAAGCCCCCTTTCAATACTTCATGCAGCTCTTCCCTGACCATTTCTTTCCTTTTTCCTTTCATGCCACCAGTTTCCATCACAATAAGTTCAGGGAAATTCAAGGGAAAGGCCTCCAGAAAATCAAGTAGCGCGTAGGTAACACCAATCAAAATTGTTTTTTGTCCGGCCAACTGCAATTGTTGCAAGGTTTTGTACAGCTCCTCGTAATTGTGCAGGAAATAACCGCTCTCCGGGTGTTTGCTTTGCTTTAACAAGGCATCAACCATGTAGATCAATGAAGATCCGTCTCTTTCCAGGTAAGAGGGAAGCAGAGCCAATAAACAGGTGTCTTCAATATTTCCGTAAAACTGCGCAAAGGTTTTATTGAAGCTATCTTCATAAACCTTTACATCCGTTACCAGGTGTTTACTTTGCACCATGCCGGTGGTACCTGAACTACTGAAAACAATTTCCGGTTTACGGTTATCGCTCAGCACCTCATGGGTCTTGAAAAATGAAATCGGTAAATAGGGGATAGCCTCAACCTGGTTAATCCTGGCAGGTTCAATTCCCAAATGGTACAGATAAGATTTATAAACGGCACAATTTTCCGCCTGCTGCTTAAATATAGCGACAGCCTGTGCCTCAAAAGCCGCTACGCTGTTGATAGTAAAAATTTCATTGATTGCATTCACCCGGTAAAAATACGCAACTAGATTTAGTTTGAGGGTTGCAATTCTTTTTTAATAATGCTTTTTCTTAACAGGGCTTTGCGGAAATGATAACCACAAAAGCCACTGATTGCAGCCACAAAACCACCCATGATACCACTTAAGAGCAATATCGGGATCCATGATTTTACCATCATCATTTCGCCCACCCTTGTGGCCAACACATGGTCGTTCGGAATACTTTTAAATAACGCCATGCCTATCCACAGTAATAATATCGCTAAAAAAGGCGACCAGAGTGCAATTTTGGCGGTTTTGCTAAATAAACCGCACACAGCAAAAGAGATGATCACGATTGCCCACCATGGAGCGATAAACTGCAAAACAAAGGAAGCAATTAAAATAATAAGGAAAACCATAGTTATTTATTAGTGATTTTTAAATTAGAAATAATTTTAGCAGAGGCGTCATTTGCTGTTTTCATTAAATAGAGATCGTAAAGTTCTCCCTCGGCCCAGGTAGCTGTCATATCATTATAGAAAGGACTTCCTGGATTGCCTGATTGTCCGCCGGGATATACGCCATAACCTTTGGGTGTTTTGCCCAATTCCACCACCATTCTCCAGGATGGCCCATTGGTTTCGCTCAGGGCATTGATGGTGCTTTTAGACCCGCCGTTATAAATTGTTTTAGTGCCGAACCCAGGGATTCGTGCCAGGTGGGGCACATGGGTGGCTTTAACATTTGCCCATTCCCATCCCTTGCCGATAGATCCATATTTTTTTTCCAGGCTATCACAGGTATATTTGAAGGACTCATTCACCAGATCTTTCAAGCTTTCTTTTTTAGAAGTTTTCACATTATCAAACCATGGCGCATTGGGTTCATTTAAGATCAGTTCAATGGTTCGGTCTCTCGAAGGATAGCGCATTGGCACATTGGCAATGGTAAACTCATCATCCCAGATGTTAAAGAAAAGGCGCTTGGACCATAGTTCAAAAATACTCGCCGCAATCTCGTCGGCGTTATAATATTTATTCCATTTGTTGACAAGAATCAAAGCCTCCCTTTGCGTGGCATTTAACTGGCTGAATTCTATTTTTGGTAATATGCCCGGAAGCAGATTTTCTGCAAATAAGCTGTAAGCATCACGTTGCATGACTTTCATGCTGTCGGCCGTAACCTTATCCATTTTTGAAAGCAGGTCATTGATGCGCTTACCACGTTCGTAAGAGCTGAATTCCCAGTTGATGTAATAAGGGTATGACGGATCTGTGGAGCTTTGGTTAGCGGAACTGACGAAATTTCTTGGCGGATTTTTAACGGTCGGGTTTTGCTCCGCCGGAATCCAGCCCTGCCAGTCGCTTTTTGGATCCGTCCCATCCAAAATAAATTTGCCCTGGTTTTTCCATTTTAACGGGAACTTTCCTGTAGGCGTAATGGCAATATCGTTATCTACCGAAGCAAAAGCAAAATTCTGCGCCGGTGCAGTATAGTAGGTCAAGGCTTTGCGATAGTCGTTATAATTCTTTCCCCGATTTAAATGATAAAAGGTGAGCAGTTCATTGGACTTGTCGTGTGCTATCCAACGTAAAGCATGGCCTACAGGGATATTCTTGGCTAAGTCCAGATTTTTTGGCTTTTGGAAATACACGACCGGACCATGGTGGGTATAGGTAACGGTGTCTGTAACTGTCTTTTTGCCCCGTATTTTGATGGTTTCCAGTCTTTGGCTGGTATTATTCCATTTGTTGTTGTACCAGTAGCGCTGGTGACTGTTGTCTTTAAATTTGATCTGGTAGTAGTCCAGCACATCTGCGGCCACATTGGTAACACCCCAGGCAATGCTTTCGTTGAACCCGATGGTGATGCCAGGTGCGCCCGGCAATGAAACGCCATAAGCATTTATACCTGGTGCATGCAGTTGGATCTGATACCAGATAGAAGGTAAAGTAAGGTTTAAATGGGGGTCATTAGCAAGAATGGGATAACCGGAAGCTGTTTTCTCTCCCGATAATGCCCAGTTATTACTTCCTATGCCATCCACTTTTTGCTTCGTTTCAATGGTCCCGGTGCTCAACTGGTTAAAGCCTTGGGGAACTGCCGGAACACGCAGGGGTGTAAAATCCCATCTGGTGTCCTTAGGGATAATAGGGTCTTCTCTAAAAGGATAGTCAGGGAAAAGGTTATTGGTTACTTCAGGTCCAAATTTCTTTAGGATATTGCTCATGTTAAATTCATCAGAACCCATCGCTAAAACCGCTGACATCTGTTTCAACAAAATTGCACATTTAAGTGGTGTCCAATCTTCAGGCTTGAAATCAAGTATCTTATATTCTACGGGTAAATTAGCATTGGAGAGGGAATGGATATAAGCATTGATGCCTGCGGTATAGGCCAAAATCATCGCTTTAGACTTAGGATTCTCCATCATACCTTCCAGTGATTTTTCCGCTCCATAAACCATACCAATCCGGCGCTGGTAACGGTCCAGTTCTATGGCCTGTATGCCCACCACCTCAGACAGTCTGCCGGCAGCAAAACGCGTTTGAAAATCCATTTGCCATAAACGGTGCATCGCGGTTACATAACCTTGCGCAAAATACAGGTCGTCATCATTTTTGGCGAAAATATGTGGGATCATGCGGTCATCAAACGTGATATCTACAGTTTCCTTTGTTCCCTTTAGAACCACTGCATTGCTGCGGGTAACTTTTAAGGGTTCGGCATTCTGCCAGAAACCAGAAAAGGGATTTAAAAATTTCAATAAGGGTGGTAGCTGTCCAAATTTCGTGTTGAATCCGTAAATTAACAACAATGGAATGAGCAGGCAAATGAGCGCTTTTACTTTATTCATCTCTTTAAAATTATTCAATTTGGCAAGGCAATTTAATAAAACTTAAATCAAATACAACGTAATGTTGTTTGGTGACAAAATCATTAGTGAAATACTGTTTGGGAGTTTAATTAATTATGTTAAATTTATATAAAGTTAAACCAAATAATAATTCAGTGTATGATTAAAAAAATTACAAAAGCAGTTTTAATGCTTCTGGTTTGCTTTGCGACAGCCTTATCTGCGCAGGCCCAAAGCATCGTGGTTAGTGGAACCGTCAGGGATAAGCTCACCAGAGAACCAATACCGGGTGTAAGTATTACTGTAAAGGGAACCACTGTTGGAACCGCCACCAACGAAAATGGAAATTTCTCATTTAGTACCACTGAAAGACCCCCTTTCACGGTTGTGATTTCTTTTTTAGGCTACACTACTGCAGAAAGAACGATCACCGAAAGCAGTACGCAGCTGCAGATTGAATTGGAAAGTACAGCAATTTTAGGCCAGGAAGTTGTCATTTCAGCTTCGAGAACGCCAGAGCGTATCCTTGAATCTCCGGTAACCATTGAGCGGATGAATGCCAACATCGTTAGGGAAACACCTGCAGCCTCTTTTTATGATGCCATCAGTAATATGAAAGGGGTGGAGATGAGCACACAAAGTTTAACTTTTAAATCCATCAATACCCGGGGTTTTAACTCTAATGGTAATACCCGTTTCAATCAGTTTGTCGATGGTATGGATAATCAGGCACCGGGATTGAATTTTTCTGTAGGAAATATTGTCGGCCTTTCAGAATTGGATGTCGATAATGTGGAATTACTACCGGGTGCTTCCTCGGCATTGTATGGTGCGGGTGGTATCAACGGAACCTTGTTAATGACTTCAAAAAATCCATTTGATTACCAGGGAGTCAGTTTTCAGTATAAAACCGGTATTAACCATGTTAATGACGGAAATAGCTCTGTTGAGCCTTACAACCAGATGGATCTTCGTCTGGCCAAAGCCTGGAACAATAAATTCGGGATCAAGACCTCTTTCTCTTTTTTACAGGCGAAGGACTGGTTTGCAACAGATAACCGGAATTTCGACCGTGTGGCAAGACAATTGAAGAGTGGCGACAGAGGCTCTGATCCCAATTATGATGGGATAAACACCTATGGAGATGAGATTAACCAGAATATGATTAACGTGTCTCAAAGTGTGGCCTCACAAACGATTGCCGGCATTCTTGCTGCCACAGGAGGAACGCTCAATATCAAAAATTTGCTGGATGTAAGCTTGCCAGCTGCAGCTACTACAGCACAACAGGCCGCATTTTTAGGTAATCTTCCTGCTGCTTTAAGACCTACGGTTCAAAATTACCTGCCTTTTTATTTTGGCTTAAGAAACGGTGCCATTCCTAACCAGTTTGTGTCCAGAACGGGCTATGCCGAGCAGGATTTAGTGGACTATGATACAAAATCATTGAAAACTTCCACTTCCCTTAATTATCGGTTTTCTAAATCTTTAGAGGCTATAGCACAAATTAACTGGGGTACTGGAACTTCTGTGTACACTGGTACAGATCGTTATTCGTTGAGAAATTTCAATATCGGTCAATATAAATTGGAATTGAAAGGACAGGATTTCTTTTTAAGGGCTTATACGACGCAGGAAAGATCTGGAGAGGCCTATAATGCCACTATTCTAGGGACGTTTATCAACGAGGCCTGGAAGCCATCCACGCAGTGGTTTCCACAGTATATTGCCAATTACTTAGGTGCCAGGGCTGCGGGGCAGCCTGATGAAGCGGCACAAGCTTTTGCACGATCACGGGCGGATGTCGGAAGGTTGCTGCCAGGTTCTGCAGGTTTTGAAACTGCTAAAGAAGTGATCACTTCAAAACCGATTGGTCCACAAAACGGGGCTAAGTTCCAAGATAAGACCAATTTGTATCATTACGAGGGTATGTATAACCTTACTAACCTGTTCAATAATGTGGTCGAGTTCCAGGTGGGTGCCTCGTACAGAAATTATTTCCTGCATTCTGATGGTACCATCTTTGATGACCTTACCCGGGATATTGTTATCAATGAGGCTGGTGCTTTCGCACAGATTGGTAAAAGGCTTTTTGCTGACAAGCTGAAACTTACCCTGGCCGGCAGATATGATAAGAGTGAAAATTTTGAAGGACGTTTTACACCCCGTATCACTGGTGTATATACCGTAGCGCCTAACAACAACATCAGGGTATCATATCAAACCGGTTACCGGAACCCGACCACACAGGATCAATATATCGATCTTGCAGTGGGTGGTGGCTCAACCCGCTTAATTGGGGGCTTGCCTGAATTGATTAATAAATATGGACTGCTAACCAATATCCCTGTTACTGCGGCTAGTTACCGGGCTTTCCTTGCTACTGCGGCAGCAGGAACGCCTAACCCTGGGGTACTTGTCAACTATAATTTAGAGCCAGGAGGAATACGCCCTGAAAGTGTACAGTCTTTTGAAATTGGTTACAAAGGCTTATTAGGCCCTAACTTAATGATTGACACTTATGGTTATTATAGTATCTATAAAGATTTCATCGGTGGGGTAGATCTTTATCAGAATCCTATTCCTAATCCTTCAGGACCAACACCAACGACCACTACCAAATTTAGTGTGCCTACAAACCTTGCTGAAAACCTGGATTCATATGGTGCAGCATTCGGACTTGATTACATCATTGGAAAATTTAACGCTTCTGGTAACGTTTCTTATAATAAAATCGGTGACGTTCCTGAAAACTTCATTAACAGTTTTAATACGCCAGAAATCAGGTATAATTTGGGATTCGGCAGCAGGGAGCTGGTGAAGAACTTTGGTTTTAATGTGCAATACCGCTGGCAGGATGAATTTATGTGGAATTCTACTTTCTCCAGTGGAATTGTACCAGCATACAGCACTTTTGATGCCCAGGTTAACTTAAAAATTCCTTCTGTAAATTCAGTCATTAAATTAGGCGGATCAAACCTGCTCAATAAATATTACAGCACTTCTTTTGGTAACCCAATGGTTGGTGCTATCTATTATCTTTCATTAGCTTTCAATCCTTAATTAGGAAGAAAAACATAATCGAGTGTTAAAGGCCGGATAATTCTTTTAAGAATTATCCGGCCTTTTTTTTTAACCCCCGTTACTCCTGAGCTACAAACTTGTTACGTCGATTTAATCAGAACTTAACACTGTGTTAACCTAAACGAAGCGATTTATGCTGTCCTTTGCTCCAAATATTTGCCAATCATAAAGTAATAATTCATCTTTAGGCAAAATATTGAGAAAACACACAAATTATATGAAACCGTCATAAGCTTGGAGTCCAAATGGCAATGGACGAGCTTGATAGCTTCATTACGCTTAAAACACAAAAATCTATCAATGAAAAAAACGCTACTAAAATTTTACGGGGAGCACATCAAAGGAGTTTTTACCTTTTTTTTGCTCCTGTTGTTCAGTGTGCAAGTCGCTGCACAAAGCAAAGTTGTAACAGGAACTGTTGTTTCCCAGGGGGATAATGAGAGTTTACCTGGAGTTATTATTACTTCTTCGGGAAGTAAAAAAAGTGTAAGCACTGATAACCAGGGGAAGTTCAGCATAGAAGTTAATGCGAACGATCAGCTCCTGGTAAGGATGATCGGATTTAAAGATCAGAACGTTCCTGTAAGTACACAAACAAACCTGGTGATCAGGTTAAGCTCTTCAGAAGAACTACTGGATGAGGTTGTAGTGGTTGGATATGGCACGCAAAAGAAAGCCAATTTAACAGGTGCCATCAGTACGGTCAGTGCCGAAGCTTTCAAAGGAAGGGCAGCTCCCACTGCAGGATCTATGCTTCAGGGACAAATGCCAGGTGTAACGGTTGTCAATTCAACTGCACTACCCGGTAGTAATGGCGGAACCATCAATATCCGTGGTGTAGGTACTTTGAACGACTCGAGTCCTTTGGTCGTGATTGACGGTGTTCCAGGTGGAAATCTAAACATCTTGAATCCAGATGATATTGAAAGCATCACGGTATTAAAAGATGCCGCATCATCCTCCATTTATGGGGTAAGAGGTGCTAACGGTGTTATTTTGGTAACTACAAAAAAGGGTCAGCATAATGCAGCACCAAAATTATCTTATAATAATTATTTTGGAGTTCAAACCCCGACAGCATTGCCGGGTTTTTTAAGTTCTACTGACTATATGGAGCTTCTAAACGAAGCAAAAGTGAATGCTGGAGCGAATCCAACCTATACCGAAGAGCAGATTGGTATTGCAAGAAGCGGATCAGATCAGAATTATTATGCCAATACCAATTGGATAGGGGAGATGTATAAAGCAAGTGCCCCTCAGCAAAACCATAACCTGAACTTATCAGGCGGTGGCAATAACATGAATTACTATGCATCTTATTCCTTTTTAAAGGAAGGTGGATTAATTACAGGGGATAGTTTTAATGCTAACCGCCATAATGCAAGGTTACGTTTAAGTTCTACCCTATTCGACCGTTTACAAATTGATGCGAACCTGGGTTATGTGGACAGGCTTGTATCAGGCTCGAGCGCGGGAATTGGTGCTGGAAGTGGCCCTATTTATACTGCTCACGTCATTTCTCCTTTAGTCCCTGTTCGATTTACCAATGGAAGCTGGGGTTATTTGGGTGGCTCGGCAAATCCTATTGCCATTGCAACCGACGGTGGAACAAATGTTTTTACCTCCCAGGAAATTACGGCAAATTTACAGGCAACTTTAAATATCACCCCCGAATTTAGAATTAAAGGTCAATATGGCCTGGTAAAATCTAACTCTTTTAGAGAGATCTTTACCAAGACCATTGATTATTACAGTCCCATTGATAATTCTTTGATTTATCAAACCAACGATCCTAATAAAATAGATAACCGTGACTACAGCGGATTATATCAAACGGTGATCGGTACTGCAGAATATGAAAAAACCTTCGCAGGAAAACATTACGTAAAAGCCCTTGCCGGTGCATCTTCTGAAGAAACAGGGAACACCCATTTTCTAGCCAGCCGTACCAATGTACCTACACAGGATGTTGGAAGTATCAATCTGGGAACGCTCAACCAGTTAAACGATGGTGATGCTTCAGAAAACGCATTGCAATCGGTATTTGGTCGGTTAAATTATAGTTTCGATCAGAAATATTTATTGGAAGGTAATTTCAGGTATGATGGATCTTCACGCTTTGCACCAGCCTTACGTTGGAACACTTTCTTGTCAGGTTCTGCAGGCTGGATTTTTTCTGAAGAAAACTTCTTTGCACCTTTAAAAGGTTTCATCGAATTTGGAAAAATAAGAGCTTCTTATGGAAACCAGGGTAATGATAAAGTAGGATCAGATTACGCTTACCAGGCCGCAATTACGTCTGTAAATACCATGCCAATTGGAAACGAAATCACAGTGGGTTACAGACAAACGGGAATCCCAAATCAATTACTGACCTGGGAATCTGTTACTAAACAGGATATTGGAATTGACTTAGTGATGCTGCAAAACCGCCTGAGCGTGACGGCAGATTATTATGTGAACAAAACAAATAACATTCTATTAAATGTGCCGCTTCCTGATGTGCTTGGAACTGGTTATCCGCCACAAAATGCGGGTAAAGTGGAGAACAAGGGCTGGGAGTTAATGGTTTCGTGGAAAGACAATATACAGGATTTCACCTATGGTGCCAGCTTTAATGTTTCTGACGTAAAGAATAAGGTAATCAGTCTGGGTGATGCCCCTGCAACCGTAGGCGACCGCATCAGGATGGTGGGTCACCCAATAGATGCTTTTTATGGATTTGTAGCAAATAGAATAAGCCAGGTGTCTGATTATACCCTTGATCCTGCAACAAACAAGTATACACCAAATTTCCCTTATGATTCCAGCTACCCAATGCAACCGGGAGATATCATGTTCAGTGATTTAAATGGTGACGGAAGGATTACGCCTGCGGATGACCGTGAAGTAATAGGAAGTGCGATACCAAGGTATACTTATGGTTTTAGAGGTAATTTTGGTTATAAAGGTGTTGATATGAGCTTTTTCTTCCAGGGTGTAGCAAAAGCTGATGGTTTGATTGGCGGCGGTGCAAGACATGCTTTTATCAATGACGGATCTAATCCTCAGGCGGTGCATTTAGACAGGTGGACGCCGACGAATACTGCTGGAAGTTACCCTCGGTTAAATTATGGGTATTCTTACAACCAGCGTTTGTCTACGCATTGGTTGGAAGATGCTTCCTATTTGCGTTTAAAGAACGTCCAGGTAGGTTATACCCTTCCTAAAAATGTTACTGAAAAGCTGCGCATAGACAGGTTGCGGATTTTCGCTTCAGCAGATAACTTATTTACGGCAAGCGATTATTTCTATGGGTATGATCCGGAGTCACCAGTTTCAACAGGTGGTTTTTATCCGCAAGTAAAGACGTTTATGTTCGGTATTAACATCAATTTTAAATAATCATGAATAAAAACATTATATATTTATTTGTTGGCCTGGTGATCTTCATCAGCTCCTGCAGAAAAGACTTTTTAGACCGTACACCTCTGGATACCATTTCAGATGGCACTTTTTGGAATACGGAGGAACAACTTACCTTAGCGGTAAACGGCCTTTATGCAAATATTAAAAATAACAATACGGTAGCCTTGGATCAAATGGGTGATAACAGTATCAACTCCGCTACTGGAGACAGCTACAGGATTTTCAGCAGTGGAAATTTTGGCGCTGACCTGGCTTCTGTTGATGCAGAATGGAGGAGTCAGTATGCTGGTATACGTCAAGCCAATGTATTTCTGGAAAACTACAACAAAGCCACCGGTGTAAGTCAGGCGTTAAGAGACCAGATGGCCGGAGAGGCAAAAACCATCCGTGCTTATATGTATATGAACCTGGTTTGTTATTTTGGAGATCTTCCGATTGTAACTAAACCTTTAAATATCGATGAGTTATATGGACCGAGAAATCCTAAAAAAGAAGTGATCGATTTTATCTTGACTGAATTGGAAGAAGCGGCTTCATTGATGCAGGCAGCCCCACAAACGGGTAAGAAATTAGGCCGTTTAAGTAAAGGTGCTGCCCTTGCTTTCAAATCCAGGATCGCTTTGTTCGATGGACGCTGGGCAGTTGCAGAAAAGGCAGCGAAAGATGTAATGGATCTTGGGGTGTATAGTTTATATACTACAGGAAAACCGGAAGAAGATTATCATAAACTTTTTTCTTATGCAGGTAAATTATCCCGTGGCGCAAACAAGGAAACTATTGTTGCCCGTATGAACCTTGCTGATGTAAGCATGCATAACATCAGTCGCGAATCACAGGTTCCTGACCAGGCTTCCCGTTATAATCCGACAAAAGCACTGGTAGATGCTTATTTAAGTATTGATGGTCTGCCAATTGATAAATCGCCTTTATATAAGGAAGATTCGTATGCCAATATGTTTGAAAACCGTGATCCACGGATGAAACAAACCATACTTGCGCCAGGAAGTGCTTGGGGAGGCAGAAAAGACGGTAACCCGGCTAATACTGACCCTAATATATTTACTGCACCAAAATTTGTTTCTGATAAATTAGGGAGTGTAACGACTACCGGTTTTTATTTCACTAAATATGTAGAAATAGAAGCAGTTTCAAGGGTTTCAAAAGATGAAAACGATATTCATGTCATGCGCTTTGGGGAAGTTTTATTAAATTACGTGGAAGCTAAAATGGAGCAGGGTACGCTTACCCAGGCAGATGTAGATTTAACCATTAACAAATTACGCGACCGTGTAGGCATGAAAAGAATGCAACTCTCAGAATTGGCTGCAAATGGTATGGATGTGAGAACAGAAATCAGAAGAGAGAGAAGGGTGGAGCTGGCACGTGAAGGACAAAGGTGGTATGATATCATCCGCTGGAAACAGGGTAACCTTTTGGCCCAGGATGTAAAAGGGATGAAAAAATCTCTTGCTGCGGTTCCTGCACAGGTAAGCAAATTTGCTGCGGATGCAAACGGCTATATCATAGTGATGTCGGGCAGACAATTTGTGGAAACAAAACATTATTTGTGGCCTGTTCCATTGATTCAGCTTCAGCGCAACCCTGCTTTAGGTCAAAACCCAGGCTGGAATTAAATTTATTAACATAGATATATGAAGTACATTAGAATTCTGTTTTTCTTAATGAGCATGACAATGCTTATTTCCTGCGCTGAAAAGCTTACTTCCACAGGGAAAAAGAGTGATAACGATATAGCACAAAACCTCCGGGTGTTGTGCTATAACATTCACCATTGCAATCCGCCCTCTGTTACGGGTAAAATAGATCTTGATGCGATTGCTGCGGTAATCAAAGCACAAAACCCTGACCTGGTTGCCTTGCAGGAAGTAGATGTGAATACCATTCGTTCGGGTAAAATTAACCAGGCGAGTTTGCTGGCAGAAAAACTGAAAATGAATTTCTTTTTTGCCAAAGCAATTGATCATGAAGGGGGTGACTATGGTGTGGCTATTTTATCAAAATATCCGCTTTCAGAAAATGAAATCCATCGTTTATCTACACAAGCAGGTACAAAAGGAGAGCCGAGAGTGCTTGCAACAGCTTTAGTGACCCTTCCTGGCGGTAAAAAGATCAGGTTTGGTTCTACCCACCTTGATGCGCAGAAGAATGACGCCAATCGCCTGTTACAGGTTAAGGAATTGAACGAGATTGCAAAGCGTGAAAAGTTGCCGTTTATTATTGCTGGCGACCTAAACTCCATGCCGGGCAGTGCACCGATCAATCTTTTTGACGAGCAATTTATTAGAACCTGTGAGAACTGCGAATTCACCATTCCGGTGATTAATCCAAGCCGGGCAATAGACTTTGTTGGCTTCAATAAAACGGATAATTTTGAAGTCATCAGTCACCAGGTGATTCCTGAAAGGTATGCCTCTGACCATTTACCTATATTATCTGTGCTTCGATTAAAAGACAGTCAATAATTGATGAGATCCCGGACTTTCCGGGATCTCATTTCTTTAGCGCTTCTGCAACTTCAATGGGCAGGTCGGTTTCTAAAATATCGGCGCCCTGTTCAAAGATGTCCCCGTAATTTTCGGCTCTTTCTTCTTTACTTTTTAATTTATCATAAGTTGGTGCTGCCGAGATCATGCATTTTACTCCTCTGGCGTGCAAGAGATCTATTAATTCTTTGTTCTCGGGTTTATTGACAGAACCAATATAAGCAATCATACACTCCCAGGGTATACCGGCGGCTTCATATTCCAATAATGCTTCTTTTGTTTTTACAAAAGCAGAAAACATTCTGTCTGGATTTTGATCATAATAATACCTGGCGTGTTTGGCATTATGTACAGTAATCATAATGACCTTGTTAGGATGTTCTCTTAAAATCTTTTCCTGTAAGTGCAGTGGTACATCTTTTCTGTCGAGGTTTAAAACAGTTTTACCCGCACTCCATTCTATGGCTTCGTTCAGCGTAGGAATGGTGTACTGCGTTAAATTTCCCGCTATGTCTTTCAGTCTCAGTAGTTGTAATTCTGCATAAGTATAATCCGCCACTTTGCCCTTGCCATTGGTTGTCCGGTCTAGTGTTTCATCATGCATCAGGACCACCACGCTATCTTTTGTCAAGCGTGGATCTACCTCAAAAAAAGCAGGTGTATGTTTTAGGGTGTTTTCGAAAGTTGCAATGGAATTTTCGGGGAAGCCTCTAACCATGCCGCCCCTGTGCCCACTAATTATTGGTTGATTCTGTTCTTTATATTTAAAGAACGTGCGCAGCTCTTCGATGTCTCTAATTTTCAGGGCATGAATTTTATTTTGACCAAAAGCGTGCAGTGCGGCACCAATAATTAATAATGCACTTAGGGTAGCTGGTTTAAGGTTCTTCATCTGCAAGTTTATGCTTTTTATATAATCACACTGTTAATGTAAAGTTAACTGATCAAGTGGATAGCCTAAAACTAAAAATCTTTTGTCATTTATATAAAAAATAACACATTAGCTTATAAATGGCACGATCTCCGCAATACTAAACTATACATCAGTTTCATGGAAGAATTAAACGAAAAAGGTAAGGAAGTCATTCACAAGGATAACATTCAGGAAATTGTTGAAGACACCATACAGCATTTAAATAATCCGGTCAGCTTGCTTAAACCGATAGAGAAACGGTATTTGTCTGCGGTAAAAGATGTAAAGCAGGATGGGAATAAGTTTTATTTTTCTGATGGCGATGCCTGTGTGGAAATTAGGGTAGTGAGTGATGAGATGATCAGGGTAAGGCTTGCGCCTCATGGCGTTTTTTTGGAAGAGTTTTCCTACGCTGTTCCCTTTGTGGATCAGCAGGTGAATTCTTTTAATCTACAAGAATTTGATGATCATTATGCAGTGACAACGACTGCTGTTACCTGCAGCATCCGTAAAAAAGATTTCTGTGTATCATTTGTAGATAATATAACCAGGCAGGTGATGAGCGAAGATGCCGCGCCGATGCACTGGAAAGAAAATACGGAGTTTGGTGGGTATTACGTTTTTGCGACCAAGACCTGCATGCATGAAGAGAATTTCTTTGGCTTGGGTGACAAAACAGGGAACTTAAATCTTCGCGGCAGGCGCTTTCAAAATTGGAATACGGATGCCTACTCCTTTAGCTGGGAGCAGGATCCACTATACAGGACCATCCCATTTTATACGGGTGTGCACCAAGGTGCTGCTTATGGCATCTTTTTCGATAATACCTTCCGTTCTTATTTCGATTTTGGGAGGGAAGACTACACGAAAACCAGCTTTTGGTCTGATGGCGGCGAGTTGCAATACTATTATATCCATGGCCCGCAACTGATGGACGTTGTTAGACGTTATCAGCTCCTGACCGGCACCCATCCTATGCCCCCTAAATGGGCCCTCGGGTACCACCAAAGCCGGTGGAGTTATTATCCGGAGAATAAGGTAAAAAAAATAGCCGAAGAATTCAGGTCCAGAAGTATTCCCTGTGATGCCATTTACCTTGACATTGACTACATGGATGGCTACCGTTGTTTTACCTGGAATAAAAAGCATTTTCCTGATCCCAAGCGCATGATTGCTGAACTTTCTGCCATAGGTTTCAAAACTGTAGTCATGATAGACCCGGGTATTAAGGTAGACGACAATTACTGGGTGTTTAAAGAAGGTAAGAAGAATAATTATTTCTGTCGCCGCAGTGATGATTATTATATGGAAGGCCATGTATGGCCGGGAAGATGCCAATTTCCTGATTTTACCAATCCTAAAGTGCGGGAATGGTGGGGAGGGCTCTATAAGGGAATGGTAGATATGGGCGTTGCCGGGGTTTGGAATGACATGAACGAACCTGCTGTATTTGGGTCAGGCACTTTCCCAAATGATGTGCGGCATCATTTCGATGGTCACCGCGGCTCGCACCGTAAAGCCCACAATGTGTATGCTACACAAATGATGCGTTCTACCTATGAGGGGCTGAAGAAGTTAATGCACAATAAAAGACCTTTTACGATTACCAGGGCCGGGTATGCAGGTATGCAACGCTACGGCAGTGTATGGACGGGAGATAATATTGCATCCTGGGAACACCTTAAAATGGGAAATATCCAATGCCAGCGCATGTCGATGTCCGGCGTTCCGTTTTGCGGTACTGATATCGGCGGTTTTAGCGGTGAGCCTGATGGCGAACTGTTTACGCGCTGGATGCAGCTTGGAACTTTTTCGCCATTCATGAGGGCACATTCTGCCGGAGACACAGCTGCACGTGAGCCCTGGAGCTTTGGAGAGCCTTTTACCAGCATCAACCGTAAATTTATTGAATTGAGGTACAGGTTAATGCCTTATCTTTATTCTGTGTTCTGGGAACACCATCGTTTTGGTTTTCCTATTCTCCGGCCCATCGTGATGCTGGAACAAGAGATCGGAATAAATCATTACCGTGAGGATGAATTTACTTTCGGCGATAAGATCCTGGTGTGCCCGATTTTAGTGCAGGGGGCCATCTCCAGGACGGTTTATCTGCCGAAGGGCCAATGGTATAACTTCTGGACTGATGAACTATTAGAAGGCGGCACCGAGCAGCATATTGAAGCATCTATTGAAACCATGCCTTTATTCATTAAGGCAGGGGCAGTTATCCCTGAGTACCCGGTCATGCAGTATGTAGGTGAGAAAATACTTGAAGAGGTGATGTTAAATGTGTATTTTGCTGAGCATGAAGTAAACTCTTTCTTATATGAAGATCATGGGGATACTTTTGCGCATGAGCAGGGTATATACTCTGAAAAAAAGTTTATGGTGAAAGGAGATGAAACTTCACTTGAAATTCAACAAAGCACCGTTGGCTTGTATACCGTTCCTTATGAAACTTACAGCTGTAATATTACGGGTATACCTTTTAGAGTAAGGACAATTACAATAGATAAGCAGATAATCACTGATTTTTTTACAGATAAAGATGGTAATGTGTATTTTAAGGCCAGTAAAAATTTCAGTGTCATTCATATAGCTGATAGTTAATACCATTACAACCCTATTTAAACCATTCAACCTTAATTAACGCCATGCCGAACCTACAAAATCCTCAAAAGCAAGATACCGCTGTTTGGATACATAGTTTATTTACTGATTTTGACACTTCCTTATTTGTGATGGGCAAGCATTTTCGTTTATACGAGAAACTTGGTGCCCACCTGATGGAAGTTGCAGGAACGAAAGGGACCTTTTTTGCCGTATGGGCCCCTAACGCACAGCAGGTTTCGGTAATCGGAAACTTTAATGAATGGAATAAAACGGCACATCCTTTATATAAACGTTTAGATGAGTCAGGAATTTGGGAAGGTTTTATACCGGGCGTAGCGAAGGAAGCCGTTTATAAGTATGCCATAAAGGGTTTTGATGGACAGGAGCTGGAAAAGGGAGATCCTTTTGCACGAAAGTGGGAGCATCCTCCGCGTACGGCTTCCATTGTCTGGGATACGGATTATAAATGGAAAGATAAAAGCTGGTTGAAAAAGAGGCCTAAGTATAATGCATTAACGCAGCCGATGTCGGTTTATGAGGTGCATTTGGGTTCCTGGCAAAGAGATCCCAGTGACCCCCAGCGAATACTTACCTATAAGGAGATCGCCAATACCTTAATCCCCTATGTGCTGGAAATGGGCTTTACCCATGTGGAGCTGATGCCTATTATGGAATATCCTTATTACCCTTCATGGGGATACCAGATTACGGGTTATTTTGCAGCAAGTTCCCGCCATGGCACCCCACAGGAACTGATGTACCTGGTGGAGCAATGCCATCAGCACAATATTGCTGTCATTTTAGACTGGGTCCCATCGCATTTCCCCGGAGATGCGCATGGTTTATATCATTTTGATGGTACCCATTTATATGAGCATGCCGATATGCGGAAAGGATTTCATCCAGACTGGAAGTCTTTTATCTTTAATTATGACAGGGCCGAAGTGCGTTCCTTTTTAGTGAGCAATGCGTTGTACTGGTTGGATCTGTTTCATATCGATGGCCTGCGCGTGGATGCAGTGGCTTCCATGCTCTACTTTGATTTTTCCAGGGAAAAGGAAGATGCCGGAACTAATATATATGGGGGCAGTGAAAACCTGGGTGCCATTCAATTTCTACAGGATATGAACCTGGCGATTGAAGAGAACTTCGAAGGCGTGGTTACCATTGCTGAAGAGAGCAGTACCCATCCTGGTGTCACTCATCCTGTAGCTACCGGCGGATTAGGCTTCAGCCTGAAATGGATGATGGGCTGGATGAACGACACGCTGAAATATTTTAAACTTGATCCCATTAACCGGAAGTTTCGCCATCACCAGCTTACTTTCAGCATTACCTATGCTTTTACCGAGAAATTTATGCTGCCTTTTTCCCATGATGAGGTGGTACATGGTAAATCCTCTATGATCTACAAAATGCCGGGTGACGAGTGGCAGAAATTTGCCAACCTTAGGGTGCTGTATACTTATCAGTTTACGCAGCCTGGCAGTAAGCTGTTGTTTATGGGCAATGAAATTGCCCAGAACAGTGAATGGAATTTCACCAAATCGCTGGACTGGGATTTGCTGAAATTTGCTTCTCATAAAGGGATGCAGGAAACGGTTAAAGCGCTTAATCATTTGTACCGGACCGAGCCGGCCTTATATGCCAATAATTATTCACATGATAGTTTTGAGTGGATAAATGCTGACGATGAACAACATTCTATTTATATTTATCAAAGAAAAGGGCTGAAGGCAAAAGACACCTTAATTGTAATTTTAAACCTGACGCCGGTTTACCGGGCTAATTACAGGGTAGGATTGCCGTTTAAAGCTAAATGGAAAGAAATATTTAATACTGATGAGCCGGAATTTTTCGGCAGCGGAAAAGTTAATGACCACGTTCATTTGCCTGAACAGATTGCTTGCCATTACCGGGAGTATTCCATAAATATGGCAATCCCTCCCTTAGGTGCAGTGGTGTTAAAGCAGGTTTAGGAGCTAATGATAACTTCATTACCATTTAAAAACAATAATATTCAAATGAAAACATTACTGATTGGGTTCGTACTTACTTTGTGTTCTTTTACAATGATGGCACAAAGTCCGGCAACGTTTATGCCGGCATTTAAATTTTATACTGCTAAAAATACAGGTTTTACCAAGGCACAGGTGCCAATAGGGAAATCCTCTTTAGTGGTATTCTTCGATGGCACTTGTGGACATTGCCAGAAGGTGATGACCATGCTGTCGGCACGAAATAAGGAATTACAAAATGTGAATGTTTATCTGGTTTCCATGGATGAATTCAGGACAATCAATTACTTCATGGACAATTATGGAAGTGCCTTAAAAGGCATGAAGAATGTCATGTTGCTGCAAGACCGCGACCAGATTTTTATACCGTTGTTTAAGCCCACTAAATACCCTGCGATGTTTGTGTACGGCGCAGATCAGCGCTTAAGAATATATTCTTCTGATGAAAAAGATATTCCTAAAATACTCAGCATGTTGAAATCTTAGCACTTGGTAGTTAGTTATATTTGTTCTATCTTTAAGATCTCGAGTCCAAAGCTTGAGATTTTTTGTTAATGGAAAATTTTAAAGATTATTATTCTGACAGCCTAATGTGTTACGCGATGAAGTCGCAGTGCGCCTATTTGTCGTATAATACGATAAATAACTTCCATTTCAGATTTGGATTTTCATTCCAGACAACAAGCAAAGACTTTCTAGTCTAAGCCCCAACCCGTATCGCTTCAGGTTTGGGGCGTTAATACAAAATCCATCTCGTATAAACATCACCATTCAGGACTAAGCGCTACATCGTATGTACGTTTGCAGATTTGTTTCTGCATTTGAAAAGAACTTAAATAAGAAAATTCTCATTTGGTTGTCTATTAGAAGGAAAAGATTATCAACAACAATTTTTTGATCAGTATTAACGTATCTATTAAATTAACGCATCTATAAAAAACGAATTAAGTAACCATTTACTAATATAAAAAACATGGAAACCGAAAAATTAATCATCACAAAAAAAGAGTATGATTTACTAATGAATCATTTGAAACTCAGTACCAATTTGTCTGAATTCAACAAGAAAAAGTTGAATAATGAGTTGAAAACTGCAAAAATTGTTAAAAAAGAAGTATTGCCCGATAATGTAATTGTCATAGATTCACTAGTAACCATTCAGGATACCAAAAGCGGACAGGAATTTACCTTCCATTTAGTTACCCCGGAGGAGGCTAATATGAAAAAGAATAAGCTGTCTGTACTTGCGCCAATAGGAATTGCTTTACTAGGTTATAGCAGTGATGCCATAGTGGAATGGGACATGCCAAATGGTGTAAAGCAATTTAGAGTCAAGAAAGTGACCAGGCATGAAAAGGACAGTGAAGTAGCATAAAATCGATGGCAGATCATGGTATAAATAAGTCTACAGTAGCAGAAATCAGAGAACGTTTTGATAAGGATGTAGCTCGTTTTTCTAACCTTGAAACTGGTCAGTTAACGACAATTGATGCAGCAATTACGATGGAATTATGCACGGATGCAGCTTTATATGTAAATCCAGATGCGATAAATTTGTTAGATATTGGCTGCGGTGCAGGAAATTATACTATGAAGTTGCTGGAAAAATGCCTGGCTTGAATTGTACCTTAATTGACTTAAGTATGCCGATGCTTGAAAAAGCATTTGAAAGGGTAAATTCCAGTGCCAGCGGACAGGTGAATATCTTACAGTCAGATATCAGAACTGCGGAACTGCCGGATGCACATTTTGACATCATTTTCGCTGCAGCGGTATTGCATCACTTACGTGATGACCAAGATTGGGAAGCTGTATTTACTAAATTATACCGTACACTTAAACCTGGCGGAAGTATGTGGATTTCAGATCTTATAACTCATGATACGCCTGCACTGTCGCGCTTGTTTAACCAAAATTATGCTGATTACCTTGATGCTTTGGGAGGGACGGAATACCGGCGAAATGTGCTCGCTTATATTGAGAAAGAAGATTCACCGCGTTCTATTAATTTTCAGCTGGAATTAATGAAAAAAGTAGGGTTTAAGTATACCGAAGTTTTACATAAAAATGGATCCTTTGCCGCATTTGGTGGAGTTAAATAAGGATGACTTAAAGTTATTTGCTATAAAAATATTTCCCGGGGCTTGTATCTGAAAATGATACAAGCCCTTTTTTTGTGCGCCGGGTACGGCGATTCGCTACAAAACATGACCACGCTGGGCACCTTAAACCAGCTGATCATTATTAAAGTCTTAAGTACTTGTTAGTCTTAAATTCTTTATCTAAAATAATACTTAATTAATTTTGAATTTTTTATATAATTATATAATATAATAATTATAATTTAAATAAATTAGAACTTCTAATTATTGCTATATTGTATTGACCAATTGAAAAGCTTAATTACTAATTGTAGAGCTTAATAGTTTCACAAACTCAATAGAGCAACTTATATACTGATAAAACAAAATTTAATTACCGCATTTACTCTGGTTTTTCAACAAGCAAGAGTGAGTTAACCAATAAATTAACCTAACCAAATGTATTACGTATGAAAATTTTTACTCAAGCCAGGGGTAAGCTATGGGCTTATTTCCAAAGAAATTTCATCCCGAAATTCAACCTCATTTTTATCTTTCTAATGAGCAGCTTCCTCCAATTAAGTCTTGCGGCAGACGCCCGCAGCGTGACATTGGATATGCCTCCAATTACAGTTAGAGGAAAAGTAACAGATCAGTCCGGAGGGGCTCTTCCGGGTGTAAGTGTCAGGTTAAAGGGATCTTCCACTGCTGCAACGACAGATAATGAGGGAATGTACACGATAAATGTGCCGGATGGAAGCGGCATTTTGGAGTTTCGATACATTGGTTATGCTCCTGCCGAAATTGACATTAACGGCCGAAATGTAGTTAACATTACCCTGAATGCAGAAACAACTGATTTAAGTGAAGTGGTAGTAGTTGGATATGGCACACAAAAGAAGGTAAACCTCACTGGCGCCATTTCAACGGTATCGAGTAAAGAAATAGGCATGAGACCGGTTGGACAAACTTCTGCCGCTTTACAGGGAATTGCACCTGGTGTAACGGTTACGCAGGCGTCCGGGAGACCAGGTGGGGATGCAGCTACGATCCGTATCAGGGGTATTGGTACATTAAGTGATGCCAATCCTTTGGTTTTGATTGATGGGATTGAAGGGTCTATGAATAACATTGATCCTAATGTGATAGAGTCAGTTTCCATTCTAAAGGATGCTGCCTCAGCTTCGATTTATGGATCTCGTGCTGCAAACGGCGTAATTCTCGTGACCACCAAGCGTGGAAGTACCGAAATTGGTATTAACTATAACAATTACCTCGGTTGGCAAAGTCCGACAAATATGCCTAAGGTAGTAAATGCCCTCGATCATATGTCTTTGATGAATGAAGCATATACCAATGTCGGCAGAACACCACTTTATGCGAACGCGCTTTTAGAACAGTACCATGCGCAAGGCGGCGTCAGTTCAGATGAATTCCCGAACACGGGTTGGCAGGATGCAGTGCTCACAGGATCTGGTTTTCAGCAAAGTCATTTTGTTACGGTAAATGGCGGGTCAGAAAAAGTTCGGATGCTTGCTTCCGCTGGGTATTTTGATCAGAAAGGTATCATTGAGAACTCCGGTTTTAAACGCTTTACCATAAGGAATAATACGGATATCACGATCTCTAAAAAACTTAGCGCCAAATTAGATCTTCAATATGTCAAAGCAGTAACTACTGAACCTGCGGTTGGAACGGCAAACATTTTTAATTACATGAATGGTATCCCTGCAAGCCAGTTGGGGGTGAATTCAAATGGAACCTGGGGTGTTGGATGGAATGGCCTCAATCCGATAGCCGCTAGTATAGATGGAGGAACAAATCAAACTACTGGTCCATTTGGCAGCATCAATGCTTCCCTTAATTATCATCCGGTCGATTGGCTGTCAGCAGAGGTAACCGTTGCACCGAAATATGCTGAAACTATCCGTAAAAACTTTAATAAATCCATTCAAACCTTCCTGCCGGATGGCACACCAAGTTTTAAAACACCTGCTTTAACTTCTCTTACGGAAAGTAGTAACCGTACGGTCTTTAATAATATGAGAGCATCCCTAACTGCTGATAAAACTTTTAACACACATAACGTAAAAGTGCTATTAGGTGCCTCTCAGGAAGACTTTTATGATGATTTTGTAAGTGCGTTCCGTGATACTTATATTTTACCCGATTACCCGGTTATTGACGCCGGTTCTGCTGTTAATCAGCAAACTGGTGGTTCCTCTGAAGAGTGGGCGTTGCGCTCTTTCTTCGGAAGGTTAAATTATGACTACAAATCGAAATATCTGCTGGAAATAAATGGCCGGTATGATGGTTCATCACGTTTTAACGAGGGTAATCGTTATGCGTTTTTTCCATCGGCTTCGGCGGGCTGGCGAATTTCTGAAGAGACTTTCATGCAACCCTTAAAAAAGGTGATCAATGAATTAAAATTCAGAGCTTCCTGGGGCCGCCTTGGAAATCAAAATATAGGAACTTATCCGGCAGCATCTCTGATTGCACTGGGATCCGCCACGCTTGGAAATCAAATTGTGAATATTGCGGCGCTTAATAACCTGTCTAACCGGGATATTTCCTGGGAAACTACCGAAATGACAGATATAGGTGTTGATATGGTTTTGTTTACCAATATCACCCTTACCGCAGATTACTACATCAGGAAAACGAAAGATATTTTACTCAATTTAAATATTCCTTTGATCATTGGGTTAGGTGCACCTGCTCAAAATGCAGGGATGGTTGAGAATAAAGGATGGGAGTTAGGAATAGGGTACAAGAACAATATCAACGAGTTTAGATATAACCTGAATTTCAACTTGTCTGATGTGAAGAATAAAGTTGTTGACTTAAAGGGAATCAACCAGACCGGCTTAACGGTAAGTAGGGAAGGTTATGCGATCAATTCTGTGTTCGGTTACGAGGCGGAGGGTTTCTTTAATGATGCGGCAGAAGTAGCAGCACATGCAAGGCAGTTCGGCGCTGTTGCGCCAGGTGATATCAAGTATAAAGACCAAAACCAAGACGGAATAATTAATGAAAGTGACAAAATAGTTTTAGGTACTTCCATTCCACGCTACACTTTTGGTGCGAATTTAAATGCCTCTTATAAGGGGATTGATGCTGGAGTATTCGTACAGGGTGTAGGAAAAGGTAATGGTTATTTATTTGGGCCTGGAATTATGCCTTTTAGTGTTGGAAATTTGGGAGGTACTATACTTGAACAAAACAAAGACCGGTGGACACCCGAAAATCCCAACGCTACTTATCCAAGACTTGCTTTTGGCGAATCCAATAATGAACAAGCTTCTAGCTTCTGGATGAAAGATGCTGCATATATCAGACTTAAGAATGTGCAACTGGGTTACACTTTTCCTGTTGGTTTAACCCGGAAAATCGGTGTTAAAAATCTTCGATTGTTTGCCAATGGCTCTAATCTTTTTACTAAAGATAATTTCTGGGGTGGTTTTGATGTAGAATCTCCTATCGGAACCGTAAGCGTATACCCGCAGGTTAAAGTATATAGTTTTGGTTTAAATGCAAATTTTTAATTTTTGAAAGATGAAAAATTATATAAAGATATCATTCCTGTTAACTTTTATTTTCATAGGTATTTCGGGATGTAAGGACACCTATTTGGAAAAAGTTCCCTTATCCGGCCCCTCAGATCAAACCTATTTCGCTAATCAGGATGAGTTGATTTTAGCAGTCAACGGAATTTATAGTGCAATGGTTATTCATCCAACTGATGATATGCCTTATGTGACTACGATTGATGCCGCAACGGATATTAACTGGGACCGGAACAACAGTGGTCTGCAGTCACTGGGTAAAGGAAATCAAGACAGTAACAATGATTATGCGCGGGCCCTTTGGACGCAGCTATATAGGCTGATAGCTAGGTGCAATTTTATCCTTGATAACGTGGAAAAAGTAAAAGATAAAACCTCACCGGAGATTTACGCCCGCTCTATCGGCGAGGCGAGATTTGTAAGAGCTTATGCCTATCAGAATTTAATCGAAATGTTCGGCGGGGTTCCTTTGGTTACCAAAATGTTAAGTTTGAGCGAAGCTCAGCTACCTAAGAACTCGAAAGATGAAGTACTAACTTTTATTTTTAGTGAATTAGATGCTGCTTCCGTAGATTTACCAGTAACGTATGGTGCAAATGATGCCGGGAGGGCTACAAAAGGTGCGGCCCTTGCCATAAAAGCGAGAGCTGCATTATTTAATGAAAAATGGGACGTTGCAGCACAGGCTGCTAAAAGTGTTATGGATCTAAATACTTATACCCTTCATCATAACTTTACAGAGTTATTCTCCTATAATGGTGAAAATTCAAAAGAAATCATCCTTTCTTTGCAATATCTAAAAACAGCCAAACGTACGCATGCGGTAACCAGGAACCTGCTGTCACGAAATGGGCAGGGAACCTCGAATAAAGTACCTTCACAATCTTTGGTAGATGCCTTTACATGTACCGATGGGTTGCCAATTGATAAGTCTCCGCTATATAATCCGTCGAAACCTTTTGAAAACCGTGATCCAAGACTCGGTTATACTGTGGCATTGCCAGGTTCTACATTTTTTAACTATCAGTTTGAAACGCATAAGGACAGCTTAAAATGCTGGAATTATAACAGCACACCAAGAGCCAGGGTCGATAACCAGGATGCCATCAATGCGTTTTCAAGTTTTACCGGCTACTGCTGGCGGAAATATGTAGATGTCATTGATAAAGTTGATGTAGCAAGATCGGAATTAAACATCATTTTAATCCGCTATGCAGAAGTTCAGCTCATCTATGCAGAAGCTAAGATTGAAAAAGGTGAAATTGATCAATCTGTTTATAACGCAATCAACCTTGTAAGACAAAGACCGGGGGTAAATATGCCGCCTGTTCCAACCGGATTATCTCAAGCGGCGCTACGTTCTATCGTCAGGAAAGAACGTTTATTTGAGTTGGCGATGGAAGGCTTCAGGCTTTTTGATATCAGAAGATGGAAGATTGCTGACAAGATAATGACTGGACCTTTTTATGGCCGTGTGCCCCGTGGTTTATTAGCAAGCGCGCCTGCAATCGATGACCATGGAATCGCCAATTACGCTGGTGTAGCTAACAGAGCTGAATTGCGGGTGGTGGAAACAAGACAGTTCGATGCTGGCCGGGATTATCTGTGGCCTATTCCTAATATCGAGATTGTAACCGACCCTAATATAATCCAAAATCCAGGGTATTAACTGAAAGAAAGAATTGTAAACAGACTAAAGATTAAAATTATGAATATTTATAAGTCAATATTAACGCTGTTTTTAATGTTGTGTGTCTTCACAACCTATGCTGCTAATTCTTTGAAAAATAAAGTTTTAGAGGCAGATATTGTGGTTTATGGAGGTACATCTGCTGGGGTAATTGCCGCATACTCGGCAAAAAAGATGGGTAAGAAGGTAATACTTGTCGAGCCGGGTAAACACTTAGGCGGAATGAGCTCCGGCGGATTAGGGTATACTGATATTGGTAATAAATATGTGGTAACGGGCTTGTCCAGAGATTTTTACCGCCGGATTGGTCAACATTACGGGAAGTTTGAGCAGTGGATTTTTGAACCAAAAGTAGCCGAAGGGATATTTAATGATTACGCAAAAAAGGGTGGTTTCACCATTTTATTTAAACATCGGCTAAAAGAGGTGAAGAAGACAGCTGATCAGATTCATGAAATTGTTGTTGAAGATTCGTATGCGCCTGCTGCCGAAAACATTGTCATTCGCGCAAAAGTGTACATTGACTGCAGTTATGAAGGTGACCTTATGGCTCGCTCTGGCGTTTCCTATACTGTTGGAAGAGAAGCAAACAGTGAATATAATGAAACCCTAAATGGTGTTGAACTCATGGATGGACATCAATTTCCAGATGGCATTGATCCTTACATTGTTCCGGGTGATTCAACAAGCGGTCTATTATATGGGATAGGTAACACGGCCTTACAGGCTCAAGGGTCAGCTGATAAAAAGGTCCAGGCCTATAATTTTCGTATAGCATTAAGCAATGTTCCAGAGAATCGTGTGCCGATCACTCAACCTGAAAATTACGATGCAAAAAAGTATGAACTGTTGTTGCGCTTAAAAGAAAAACGACCTTGGAAGACCCTTAGTGATGTGATGATATGGAGCAAAATGCCAAATGGTAAAACAGATATCAACAATCGAGGCGGTTTTTCTACAGATATGATCGGTGAAAACTGGGATTATCCTGAAGCTTCTTACGAGAAAAGGGCTAAAATTTGGAAGAACCATGAAGATTATACCAAAGGTTTTCTTTACTTTATTGGCAACGATCCAAGAATTCCAGCTGCTATTAGGGCCGAAATGAAAGAATGGGGCTATCCTAAAGACGAATATGTTGATAATGGAAATTGGACACCACAATTATATATCAGGGAGGCACGTCGGATGATTGGTGAACTGGTGATGACGCAGCACCACTGTCAGGGAAAGGAGTTGGTAAAAGATGGTGTCGCTATGGCGGCCTATACTATGGATTCACATAATTGTGATCGTCATGTGGTAAGTGGTATGGTTAAAAATGAAGGAAATGTTGAAGTAGGTGGTTTTGGGCCATATCCTATAGCTTACAGGGCTATTGTTCCGAAAAAAAACGAAGTAAGTAATCTAATTGTGCCTGTTTGTTTATCAGCTACACACATCGCTTATGGTTCGATCCGTATGGAGCCTGTATTTATGGTTCTTGCTCAGTCTTCTGCTATTGCTGCCTCTCTGGCAGTTGATCAAAATATTTCGGTACAGGACGTCGATGTCGCCAAGATCCAGCAAATACTTAAAAGTAATCCATTGTTAGATGGAAGTACACCAGAAATCCTTGTTGATAATGAAAATAGTGAATCAATTAAATTAACCGGAAATTGGTTTACCGAAACTAAAGGCGGTTATGGTCCTTCTTTTCTGATTGATACCACTGGTATGGCATCAGAAAAAGCGGTTCAATTTATACCCCAAATTGTAAAAGATGGAAAATATTTGGTGTATGCTTATTTTCCAAAACTAAAGAATGCTTCAAGTAAAACTTCCATACAAATTTTTAATAACGGGAAAGCTGCCGAACATACAATTGATCATGCTAAAACGCTGATCGAAGGTCAGACATCTGGAGAGTGGGTTCCACTTGGAGCACATAATTTTAAAAAGGGTAAGGGTGGCTATGTGCAAATTTCTAATAAAAATACTGATGGTACCTCCATTGCTGACGCAGTGCTATTTGTACCGGAAAAATCAAAATAAATGTTAAGTTGTTTAAATGAGCAGGTGCCATTAACCAAACTGGTCTAAGGTACTTGCTCTCTTTACTGAGTTGAATTTAACTACTGTGGAAAGGAAAATAATAAAGCAACATCTGTTAAGTACAGCAGTTATTGTTGCATCGTTAGGATATTTTGTTGATATCTACGATTTGCTGTTATTTAGTATTGTCCGTGTTACCAGTTTACAATCATTAGGCTATAGTGGGGCAGAGGTAACAAATTGGGGTATTTTTCTCTTAAATGTTCAAATGATGGGGTTGCTGATCGGTGGCATCGTCTGGGGTATTTTAGGTGATAAAAAAGGCCGCTTATATGTACTGTTTGGTTCTATCTTCTTATACTCAGTGGCCAATATCGCCAACGGTTTTGTTCAGTCTATAGAAAGTTATGCAATATGGCGTTTTGTTGCGGGCATTGGCCTGGCTGGAGAACTCGGTGCTGGTATAACGCTGGTTGCAGAGATCATGCCTAAAGAGAAAAGAGGTTATGCCACTACGATCATAGCCTCTGTGGGGATTAGCGGTGCAGTGGTGGGCTATTTTGTGGCTCAACATTTTGACTGGCGTACATGCTTTTTTATTGGCGGGGGCCTGGGGCTTTCCCTGCTGCTCTTGCGTATAGGTGTGGCTGAATCTGGGATGTTTGGTAAAATAAAAGAGGAGCGTGTGCGTCGGGGCGATTTTTTCTCCCTCTTTACCAGAGAACGGTTTTTTAAATACCTGCGGTGCATCATCATCGGTATTCCGCTTTGGTTTGTGGTAGGGATTTTAATCACACTTTCACCCGAGTTTGGAAAAGCACTCGGTGTAAGGGGTGTAGTAAATGCAGGTGCTGCAGTAGCTTGTTGTTATGCTGGCCTGGTATTGGGCGACATCGGCAGTGGTTTGCTCAGCCAGGTGCTGAAAAGCAGGATCAAAGTGGTTTATACTTACCTTTTTTTGTCTTTCCTGACCATTGCTACCTATTTTTCAATTCAAGAGGTCAGCTTGTTTACTTTTTATATCATCTGCTCTATTCTGGGTTTTACTTCAGGCTACTGGGTCATATTCATGACCATTGCTACAGAACAGTTTGGTACCAATGTGCGGGCAACGGTGACTACTACAGTACCCAATTTTGTGCGGGGCTCTGTTGTGCCACTTACTTTGCTTTTACAGTTGTTGCAGCGGTGGTTTAATGGGTCCATCATCAGTGCTGGTATTGTGGTGGCGGCTATTAGCCTGGCGCTTGCCTTCTGGGCCTTGAGTAAAATGCAGGAGACTTTTCATAAGGATTTAGATTATATAGAAGTTTAAACAAAGAAAGGGATGTTCCATCCAGACACATCCCTTTTCTAACCAAATATAAACCTGTATGAACGGGTTTTACTTTAAATTTCCATAGTATTCTACGAATTTCACTAAAGCTGATGAATAGCCCCATTCGTTATCATACCAGGAAACCACTTTTACGAAGTTGTCGTTTAATGCAATACCTGCCTCTGCATCGAAAATTGATGCACGATCATCTCCTATAAAGTCAGAAGAAACAACTGCGTCTTCTGTATATCCTAATACACCTTTCAAATACCCTTCTGAGGCATCTTTCATGGCTTTTTTAATTTCTTCATATGTTGCCGCTTTCTCTAAGCGTACCGTTAAATCTACCACTGAAACATCAGCAACTGGTACTCTGAAAGACATACCTGTTAATTTACCTTTCAACTCAGGAATAACTTTCGTTACTGCTTTAGCAGCTCCTGTGGATGAAGGGATGATGTTTGAGAAACCACCACGGCCACCTCTCCAGTCTTTTGCAGACGGACCATCAACAGTTTTCTGAGTTGCAGTTACTGCGTGTACTGTGCTCATTAAACCTTCAACAATTCCAAAGTTATCATGTAAAACTTTAGCAATTGGCGCTAAACAGTTAGTTGTACATGAAGCATTAGAAACAATTTTCTGATCTGCTGTCAATTTATCATGATTAACTCCCATTACATAAGTAGGAATTGAATCATCTTTAGCTGGAGCTGAAAGAACAACTTTCTTAGCACCTGCGGTTAAATGTTTCGAAGCATCCGCTTCAGTTAAGAAGAAACCTGTAGCTTCTATAACAAGTTCCACGCCAACTTCATCCCATTTCAAGTTTGCAGGATCTTTTTCTGCAGTAATACGGATGGTTTTTCCGTTAACAACTAAATGTCCGTTTTCTACTTCTACAGTTCCATCAAAACGACCGTGAGTAGAGTCATATTTTAACATGTAAGCCATATAATCCGGCTCAACAAGGTCATTTATAGCAACAATATCTAATCCTTTTTTTAAAGCAGCTCTAAAAACCAGTCTGCCGATACGGCCAAAGCCGTTAATTCCAATTTTGCTCATATTATTAATTTGAATAGTAGTTTAGTAAATTATATATTGGTTCTTTAGTAATTGTTGTAATTTGAATTCCGTACTTTTTGACGATGTTGCGTAACCTGTCTTGAAAATGTCCTGCCACAATGCCAACAAAATGTACTTCTTTTCCCGGATGTTTCTCTATTGTCGGCAACAAATAAGTTTGCGTATATGTTTCAAACGCTTCATCTATGCATTTTTGTATAAAACTGTGATCTCTGTTCTCAACCAGGAAATCAAAAAAAGAACTCAGGTACTGTTGCGCCAGGGGTTTTTTATACACCCTTTCCAGTATTGTTGGTCTGTCCAGATTGTATTTTCCTTCCAGTTGTATGCGTAAATCCTGCGGCAGTTTATCTGTTAAATAACTCATTAGCAACTTTTTGCCGAGGTAGTTCGATGAACCTTCATCACCAAGGATAAAGCCAAGTCCGAAGTTGTTATCTTCAAGATGTTTACCATCGAAATAGGCGCAATGTGCACCGCTTCCTAAAATGCAAACAATACCACTATCAGTGAAACAAGCCGATACAGCAGCGCCATATAAATCGTCTCTAACAAAAATTTTGCTGTTTTTAAAAAACAAAGACAGTGTCGCGGTGAGTTCATCTCTTTTTGCCACTGAGCTTGCACCTGCAGCAAAAACATAAATCTTTTTAATGCTTTCTGCATGATTAATCAAAACAGTTTTTTTATTTAATAACTGCAGAATTGATTTTGTATCATTAAAATAAGGGTTAATACCAGGCATACTACATTCAGCGATGGTTTTACCATCTTTCGCTAATTTCCAGAATGCAGTTTTCGAACCGCTGTATACTACCGCTATCATCTTATATATATTAAATTGACAAAACTTTTGTCATCTCTAAAAGGTCTTCCTCTAACTTAAAATTGTGGTTATTAAGCGCGTCGTCTATTTTTACGGTTTTAATTTCATTTCCACGTAAACCGACCATCTCGCGTGTATTACCTTTTATCAGTTCATTAACTGCTGCAAAACCGAGGCGACTGCCCAGGATGCGGTCGAAACTACTCGGACTACCACCACGTTGAAGGTGCCCTAATATGGTTACCTTGGTATCATAATGGTTAAACCGTTCTTTTACCTGCTTGGCGATGTCATAGGCTCCTCCGGCTTTATGTCCTTCAGATACAATCACAATACTGGAAGATTTTTTAGTGCTGGCACCCAGGGCTAACTGGGTTACCAATTCATCAATACTGGTAAAGCGCTCTGGTAGTAATACAGCTTCTGCACCACTTGCAACGGCACTCCTTAAAGCAATACAGCCAGAATCACGGCCCATTACTTCAATGAAAAATAACCTGTCATGTGAATCAGCTGTGTCCCTGATTTTATCTATTGCTTCGATAACTGTATTAATTGCAGTATCGTAACCAAGTGTAAAATCTGAACCGTAAAGATCATTGTCTATAGTGCCGGGGATTCCCATCACCTTGATGTCCTCATGTTTTTTGGAGAAATTCCGGGCGCCGGTAAAAGTGCCATCACCTCCAATAACGATTAATCCATCAATATCTCTTGATTTTAAATTCTTATAGGCAGTTTCCATGCCTTCTTCCGTTTTGAACTCTAAACAACGGGCTGTTTTTAAAATGGTACCACCTAAATGGATGATATTACTGACGGAGCGTGCGCCCATCGGAAAGATACTGTCGTTAATCAATCCCTGGTAGCCTTGTGTTACTCCAAACATATTGATACCATTGTATATGCCCGTGCGAACTACAGCTCTAATGCAAGCATTCATTCCCGGGGCATCTCCTCCGGAGGTAAGTACAGCTATATTTTTTATATTTGGCTTCATTTATGATACGAATATAGTGTGTATTAGGTACACTAAGTAATTTATTTGTGTTTTTTTTGTGTAATATTGCAAAAAGCGCATTTATTTGCTTCTATATTTAAAATATTAACGATTTGAAAGAAGACTTGCCACAGTTTAACTCCACCTTCTCCATTGATTGTGTTGTTTTCGGATTTGATGAAGGAGAATTAAAGATTCTTCTGATCGAAAGAAATGAAGAACCTTTCAAAGATTGGTGTGCTTTGCCTGGAAATATTGTGGATCCGGGTGAAAGTTTAGATCAATCTGCTTCAAGGATATTAAAAGAGCTTACGGGTTTGGGCGATATCTTTATGGAGCAGTTTTATACTTTTGGCGATGTAGACAGGCACCCTCAGGGTAGGGTAATCAGTATAGCTTATTATGCGATGCTGCGCCTCGGAGGGGAAAAGGCAGTAAAACCGATCAGTAGTTATGCAAAGAAGGCATTCTGGAAAAATATCAATGACCTTCCAAAACTGGCCTTCGATCACCAGCAGATCTTTGAAAAGGGATTAGAGAAGATCAAGCGAAGAATTAAACACCAGCCTATTGCTTTTGAATTACTGCCAGAAAAATTTACTTTAACACAATTACAGAATGTATATGAGCTGATTTTAGGTAAAAAGCTAGACAAGAGAAATTTCAGAAAAAAGATGTTAAGTTTTGGCGTACTGAAAGAATTAGATGAGAAGCAAAAAGGGGTATCCTTCCGCGCAGCCATGTTATACAAGTTTGACAGAAGGAAATATGCCAAATTATTCGGTAAGGAAATATCATTTTAAACATAGTCACCTAAAATAGGTCATAAAAAAACCGGAAGTTGATCTTCCGGTTTTTTTTATGTGTAAAGAATTAAGCTTCTTTTCTCGATTTTTTAAGGTGGTAATCTACCAGGTCATCTATAGGTGAGCGGATCAGTTTTCCAACTCCCATTTCATAACGGTCTGCAACAACACTTAATATATCTCTAAAGCTATAGCCGACTGAACCGACAACGTTTAAAGAATAGTTTTTGTAATTCGGGTAATGGACTACAAGGTTGTCGAAAAATGCTGTAAACGCATATTCAATGGTAGAAAAAGTGTAATCTTCGTAAGTATCTTTATAATCGTATAAAAATTTACTAAAACTTGCGCAAAAGCGGTTCGGCAGCGGTTTGTTATAAATATTATCGAATATATCTTCATTGGTCAGGGCAAAGTTATCATAAAAACTTTCCCTTAATCCTTTAGGCATATAACCTCTCATGTAGTCGCTTAAAATACGCTTTCCAATGAAACATCCACTTCCTTCATCACCAAGAAAATAACCTAAGGAATCTATGTTAAGGGTAATATCTTTACCGTCATATAAACAGCTGTTGGTGCCTGTACCCAGGATAGCTGCAAAACCAGCTTCATCTCCCAGTAGGGCACGACAAGAAGCCAAGAGATCATGGCCAATGTTTACTTGTGCATTAGGGAATATCTGTTGCATAGCATCGGCGACAATTTTTCTATTGGTATCGGTTGAACAACCTGCACCGTAATAGTGTACTTCTAAAAGTTTATCTGATTCTATGTGATCCGGGAGCGTTTTCCTTAAAGACTCTACGATATAATTGGTATCCGAAAAATAAGGGTTATAGCCCTCTGTATTAAAATGAATTTTTCTACCAGCTTCGTTAATTAAACACCAATTGGTTTTGGTTGAACCACCATCTGCAATAACTATCATCTTAATTTCTTTTTTTCGGGATAAATGTAATGTTTCTCACTGCTATATAGCTATTTTTTTTCATAATTTGATATATTTTAATAATTAAACACTTGTTAGTTGGTTCTCGGTTTTAGCTAGTAACTAAATGAATTTTATCAGTGTTTTTTCATCAGTATATTAGTTTGTTAGTTAATGGTGAGGAAGCTATTATAAGCTGATGATTTCATCAAAAATTATAACCTTTTTAGTCACCTTAAATCCTTAAATTAAGATATTGTGAAATAAACACTAAGCCTAAATTACATTTGTTATTTTAATTTGCAAATTTTATAAACCTAAATCCCTTCGGGCACCTACACTTAAAGATTAAAATTAGAAAGATTTTCGACGCTTAAATATATTAAAATCAGCGCTTAATGGCTGTTTTTAAGGAGTTTAATCTAAAATGGGGTGGTTGTAAAATCTGGTTTTTGTTTTTTATAATAATTTATTCAATTTTCAACATTTAATTAATAAAAACCTAATATTTGTAAACAAGTATTTTGATTAACATATGTATATAGATATGAGAAGTGATACGGTAACCAAGCCAACTGCAGGTATGCTGGACGCGATGATGAGTGCAAAGGTTGGCGATGATGTTTATGGTGAAGACCCTACTGTTGATGAACTCGAAAAAAAACTCGCAACTATGTTTCATATGGAGGCTGGTTTGTTTTGTCCGTCGGGTACAATGACCAATCAAATTGCCATCAAATGTTTTACCCAGCCCATGGATGAAGTCATTTGCGACCAGACCGCCCATGTTTATCGCTATGAAGGCGGGGGCATTGCTTATCATTCCCAGTCATCGGTTCGGTTATTGAATGGCCCCCGGGGAATATTATCTGCTGAAATGATAGAAAACGAGATCAATGAAGATAATATTCATTATCCTCATTCCAGTCTGGTCGTGTTGGAAAATACGGTCAACAAAGGTGCCGGCGCATGTTATACCCTCGACCTGATTGAACCCATCCATACTTTATGTAATATCAAAGGTTTAAAACTACACCTTGATGGAGCCAGGTTATTCAATGCCTTAGTTGCCACAGGTGATAAAGCCGCAGGCTACGGTAAATATTTTGATGGTATCTCTATCTGTTTGTCCAAAGGGCTGGGTGCTCCTGTAGGTTCAGTATTATTAGGATCGAAAGAAACCATCAAAAAAGCCAAAAGGGTAAGGAAGGTTTTTGGCGGAGGTATGAGGCAGGCTGGTTTTCTGGCTGCCGCAGGGATCTATGCACTGGATCATCATGTTGAAAGAATGGTCATTGATCATCAGCACACAAAAGTGCTTGCCCAGGTGCTCGAAAAACTACCGTTCGTGAAATCGGTGATGCCTGTGGAAACAAATATCTTGATTTTTGAAGTAGCTCCACCCTTTAATGCAACTCAAATTGTAGAGGCGCTGCGTAAAAAGGGACTTTTATGCAGTCCTACCGGACCGAAAACAATTAGATTTGTGTTGCATTTGGATGTTTCTGCACAAATGATTGACCGGGCCATTGAAATGCTGATACATTTACAACCATCATAAGTAAACCACAATATTGTCTGATGAAGAAAATTTTAATAGCTAACAGGGGCGAAATAGCCTTACGCATCATGCGGTCTGCCAAAGAAATGGGAATTAAAACTGTGGCCGTGTTTTCAGAAGCTGATCGTGAAGCCTTGCATGTTCGTTATGCTGATGAAGCTGTTTGTATAGGACCGGCGCCGTCAAACCAGAGTTACCTGGTAGGACAGCACATCATTGACGCTTGTTTAAAAACAGGGGCTGATGCCATTCACCCGGGATATGGATTTTTATCTGAAAACGCAGGATTTGCGAAAATGGTAGAGGCTGCTGGGTTAATTTTTATTGGTCCAAGTCCCGAAGCCATGGAGATTATGGGGAATAAATTATCTGCTAAGGCTGCCGCTTTAAAGTATAACATTCCCATGGTGCCGGGCACAGAAGAGGCGATCACAGACATTGAGGAGGCAAAACGCCGTGCGGTAGAAGTGGGTTTCCCTATTCTGATTAAAGCTGCTGCTGGTGGTGGCGGTAAGGGAATGCGTATTGTAAATCACGTTGATGATTTTGAAGAGCAGATGCAACTTGCTGTCAGTGAAGCTACATCAGCTTTCGGCGATGGATCTGTGTTCATCGAAAGGTATGTTTCTTCTCCCAGACATATCGAGATCCAGGTCTTAGGAGATACCCATGGTCATATTGTCCACCTCTTTGAAAGAGAATGTTCCATTCAGCGACGCCATCAAAAGGTAATTGAAGAAGCACCGTCCAGTGTATTAACAGAAGAAATCAGGTCAAAAATGGGTAAATGTGCTGTTGATGTAGCCCGGGCCGTAAATTATGTGGGGGCAGGGACCGTTGAATTTATACTGGACGAAAACCTGGATTTCTTTTTCCTCGAAATGAACACCCGCTTACAAGTAGAGCACCCTGTTACAGAACTTATCACCGGAATTGACCTGGTGAAAGAGCAAATTAAAATCGCCAGGAAGGAAAAGCTAAGTTATACACAAGCGGATCTGAAAATTAATGGTCATGCCATCGAATTAAGGGTGTATGCTGAAGATCCGCTGAATAATTTCCTGCCTGATATTGGTACTTTACAAACCTATCGGACGCCTAAAGGTAATGGTGTAAGGGTTGATGATGGTTTTGAGGAAGGGATGGAAATTCCCATTTATTACGACCCCATGATAGCCAAGTTAATTACTTATGGCAAGGATCGCAAGGAAGCTATTGACCGTATGACCAGGGCTATTGACGAATATGAGATTACAGGTATACAAACCACACTGGGATTTGGTAAATTTGTGATGCAGCATGAGGTGTTTACATCAGGTAAATTTGATACACACTTTGTTGAAAAATATTTCAATGCTGATAGCCTGAAGAACGATCTTGAAGATGAAGCATTTATTGCAGCTATAGCAGCGGTAATGGCTTTACAGCGAAAACCTATCCTTGGAGGGGCGGTTACAGCAGTTGCCGAACAGCAGCATTGGCGGAAAAACAGAACACAATTATCATAAACACACGAAATACTAAAAATAATAAATTCTACCCTTATATGTTTACAGGTATCATAGAAACCCTCGGACAGGTAACCGCAAGGGAATCAGCGGGCACTAACGTTCATTTCACCATTCAATCCGAGATCAGTAATGAATTAAAAATTGACCAAAGCGTGGCCCATAACGGGGTTTGTTTAACGGTCGTGAAGGTAAATGAGGGTACACATACCGTTACAGCAATTCAGGAAACGCTGGAAAAGTCAAATCTTGATCAGCTCCATGTAGGTCGTAAAATTAACCTGGAACGTTGTATGCAAATGAATGGCCGATTAGATGGGCATATTGTACAAGGCCATGTTGATCAGACTGCTGTATGTATCAAAAGAGAAGAACTGAATGGCAGCTGGGAATATCGTTTTAAATATGATGCCGCTGCCGGCAATGTGACGGTGGAAAAAGGTTCTGCCTGCGTAAACGGCGTGAGCTTAACGGTCGTAAATTCGGATACAGATGAATTTTCTGTATTTATCATTCCTTATACTTTTGAACATACAAACCTTCATGAAGTAAACGTCGGCGATACCGTGAACCTGGAATTTGATATCATTGGGAAATATGTAGCCCGCCTGATTAACAGGTAGGCTATCTTTTCAAATCCTCGAGCTTATTTTTGATAAAAGTGGCAAGCCTGGGGTTTTTCGCCATGCCGTCGAAATTCTTCAGATACAGGTTATAGTAAGTAATGGCATTTTTTTTATCGTTAAGCCTTTTTTCATAGACCAGGGCGATGTTATAATAAAGACTGCCATTATTTTCAAATAACAAGCCCCTTTTATAAGCTGCTATGGCTTCCTGGTTTTTATTGCTGTTTTCATAAGAATCTCCTAGCAAGCCATAGTAGGAAGCTGTTTTAGGAGAAATACCCTCATTAATTGCCTGATCCAGGTATTGACTGGCGCGTGTATAGTCTTTTATCCCGCGGTAACATAAAGCGATGTTATAAAGCAGACTTTCGGTGTCTTCAGCGCTTTCCTTTACTTTTAAAAAACAGTTTAGGGCATTCTTATAATCAAGCATTAAAAAATAACTTTTCGCTAAATTGCTCAATACAAAAGTCGAACTGTCTCCATAGCTCAACAATTGTTGTCCGGTTTGAATGGCAGCACTGTATTTTTTTGAAGCCATACTGATGGGCATTTTCATTTTTAATAACTGTCTGTTGGCAGAATCAGCTTTTATGGCCGGCCCCAATATTTCATTGGCTTTTTGATGCATCCCCATTTTAAAATAAATCTGGCAAAGCTCCACAACCACATCTGCTTCAGTAGGATAAAGACTGTTGGCTTTCTTTAGATAATTCAGTTTTTTTCCCGAAGAGTCTGCCTTGCTCAAACTGGCCAACTGCTTATAGGCATTGAAATTAGTGCTGTCTATTGCCACAATCTCCTGGTAGTAGCCCCTTGCTTTATCATCAGCTCCTCTTTTTAGCTGTATATTGGCAAGACTAAACAATACAGGCAAACTTTTGGGCTGCAGTGTATATAATTTAAGGTATATATTTTCGGCAGCAGACAGGTTGCCGGCCATCAGGTTAGCATAGCCTAATTGTGTGAGGGCCTTCTCGTCATTACTTTCTTCATTACCAAACTGTGCAAGGTAGTTTGCGGCTTCGGCATAACGCTGGGTTTGGTAATATTCCAGCAGCAAGTCTTTGTCCAGTTCATCCGACTGTTTCTTGTTTTGCCCCTTGACTGCAAATGCAGGGGTAAGGATTAGAAGTAGTAAAACAAGTTTTTTTATAGAATTCATAGGCATCAAATAAGGCTAATGATAAACTAAATTATTAGTTATAATTGAATAATGCAAGTAAGATTTTTTTTAACCTTATTTATCGCCACCTCTTCACGTCCAATAAACAAATATTATACAAAGGAATAGATCTTGGCAAAGTAATTGGTAGTATAGAGCTAGATAATATTATCAAATATTAAAAAATAAGCATATGGATACTTTAAAGAAGTTTGAATTAATGGCAAAGATTGTGCGTGAGTTGGAAGATCTACAACATTCGCAACAAGCTATAATTCAAAAACTAGGAAAAATAGAGGTTGATAACATTGAATTGGACGACAAGAGGCTAAGTAGTGATCTACCAGACATGCACCAAAGGGTTGCCGATAACTTGACTAGCATTGGTGGCATTCTTGAGTATTTTGCGGAGAAAACCCAAAACTTTGGTGATAAACATAATGTTGAAGCGCTAAAGGATCAGCAGAATATAGATAACGCTGGCCTTTAATTGGTCAACACGGTGGTTTTGAAAGATGCGAAAAGATATTGGGCTCAGTACCAATTACTTTTCGCCCATTAACAGGAAAATAAGCACAACATGATCCTGAATGAAACTATATGCGTATTTTTACGAGGATAAATCACACAAATATTCACGTCTATTAATTAAAATTTTATGAAAAAAATACTTTTATCTGCATTTCTGATGTTCTTCAGTACTGTAGCATTCAGCCAGTTGCTACCTTCTTTTCAATTTGGTGTCAAAGGGGGAGCCAATCTTTCAAAATTTTCGACCGAGAATACCTTCGGCAGCGATAATCGTGCTGGTTATTACGCGGGTATTTGGACTCGTATTGGTGCAGCAGGCTTGCATTTGCAGCCTGAAGTATACCTGTCTGGAAAAAACACCACGTTTACAGATGACAATAACATTGAAAACGATATTAAATTTACCAGCCTTGATGTTCCCGTATTGATCGGAACAAAATTAGGAGCAGCTGGAGTAGGTTTGCGTTTAAATACAGGTCCGGTATTTTCTTTCATACTGGACGATGAGCAGAAGTTTGGTGAGGCTGTAGGAAATGTCTCAAGATTTGACTTTAAAGGACAAAACATTGCCTGGCAATTTGGTGCAGGCCTTGATGTAGGTAATTTAGGTATCGACTTGCGTTATGAAACCGGATTATCAAAAGTTAATGAAAATCCAGATGTTAAATTGAAACTTTTCACTTTAGGTTTGGCTTGGAAACTATTCTAATTAAAAAGTTTTCCACATTTAAAACAAAAGGGTAAACATTAGTTGTTTACCCTTTTGTTTTGGCGCCATTTTTAAATAGCTTTAATTGAAATTATATCATATCTCAACAAAGCTTGTGATAGCTTCATGACCTTTAAAATCAAGATACTATGAAAATCAAGGAATTATTGCTAAATGGAAACAGTTTCGCTATGCTTTTGAAACAATTGTCTATGAATGTTGAGGATATAAATATAAAAGATGAAGAGTTGATCCTATTTGGCATTAATATGCGCAATCAGGAAACGATGAAGCAGAATATTTGTATCGAAGGCAAAAATAAAGATGGAGAAGTGAACTTAATTGGTACACTACATTACAATATGCTCAATCAGCTTGCAGTATTTGAAATGCAGGGTGTTGAAAAGGTTAATTAACAGATTGGATTAGACCACTTCTTTGATTTCATAGTTAAATGCACCTTTTATCGGACGGATCGGTGTTTCATGTGCATCACTTAATACTTTCACGAAACAAGCACCGAAGTAAAAAATAAAAGAGGAATAAAATACAAACAACATAATCAGTACAATAGATCCTGAGGCTCCATAAATGTTCCCGATATTACTTAGTGGAAGCATGATCCTCAGGATAAATTTTCCGACAGTAAAGAATATCCCGGTTAAAATTCCTCCACGAACCGCATTCCTCCAGGTTGGCCGTCCATTCGTTAAAAACCTGAATAATACAGTAAACCAGGTAGTCACAATGGCAACAAATAAAACCTGATTAAGGATCATCAGAAATACTTTCCCAAAAGTAGGTGCTGCGGGATTGATATAAGAACCTATGATCGCCTGGATGCTATCCGTCATTAAACCTACAAAGAACAATATTCCGGCAAGGATGATAATGACCATAGACCTGCCTCTTAATTTGAGTTTAAAAAAGAAAGAGGTCTGATCTTTTATGCCAATAGACCAGATCTGGTCCAGTGAATTTTTAATCACCCCGAAGAGTGTAGTCCCTACGAATATAAAAAAGACAAAGCTGATGAGCGTAGCATACCAGTGTTGATCCATCGAGCGGATATTGGTTAAGGTTTCTTTAACCTGTCTTGTGCTGGCATCGTCTATAAGATTTGATAACCTGTCAAAAAGACGGTTTGCCAGAACTTTCTTGTCTATAAATGAACCGAAAAGGCGTATCAGGATGAGCAGGATAGGTGGTAGCGCGAAATTCGCAAAGAAAGCAGTAGCGCCGGCCAAACGTAAAGGATCATTCTTTTGAAGTAACTCGAAGGCCATTTTAAAATGAACGATGAAGCGTTTTGCCTCGTGTAATAATTTCTTTAACATCCTCTGCCAGCTTTCTTAAGGTTCGAAAATAGCTATTTTTTATGAAATAAGGCTTGGAAAATTTGCTGTAGTGATTTCGCATTGTAAACCGCATTGGTATGGATGTCGTTATTAAAGAAAACGTAACCTTCTTCAATAGCTGCGAGTCCCGCTACTTCTGCCGCAAAGTCCTGTAATTGTTTGTCCGAGTATCTAGAAGCGTAAAGCTGGTCTTCCCCATGAAAACGGTAATAAAACAGAGAACTGTTCTGGATAATTGCTGATGGTAATTCAGGATGGCTCAGGCCACAAAAACTGATTTGATGTTTTGATAATTCCCTAAAAACAGCCTCCTGCCACCAACTTTCATGTCTGAACTCCATCACATTGCGGAAGGTTGGCTCAAGACTGCTGGTGATTTTTTCCAATCTTTCCGGTGTATAATGATAGGATGGGGGTAATTGGAAAAGGCAGCAGCCGCATTTTTCTTTTAAGCCTTGGTTTAAGGTGTTGTAGAAATTATCCAGCAGGCTTTTGCAGTCGTTGAACTTTTTATAATGCGTAATTAACCTCGGCGCCTTTACCGAAAAGCGGAAATTAGGCGGAGTTTTTTCATGCCAGTTTTGAAACACCGAAAGCTGTGGGAAACGGTAAAAAGTAACGTTAAGTTCCAGTGTATTAAAATGCTCGATATAATAGTCAAACCAGTTTTTTACAGCTAGCTTTTCAGGGTAAAAGGTCCCCCGCCAATGCTTATAATGAAATCCTGAACAACCAATATGCCATTTTTCCATGATAACCGCTGATCTTACAAATTGCCCCTTAGTTCCTGCTCCCTTTCCAGTGATTCAAAAAGTGCTTTAAAATTACCGGCACCAAACGACTGCGCACCTTTTCTTTGTATGACTTCAAAGAATAGCGTAGGCCGGTCTTCCACAGGTTTAGTGAATATTTGCAACAGGTAACCCTCTTCATCACGGTCGACCAGGATGCCCAATTCTTTTATTTTCTCCACATCCTCATCGATATGGCCAACACGCTCGGGCATCATGTTGTAATAAGTTACTGGTGGGGGACTTAAAAATTCTACCCCTCTTGATTTAAGTGCGGTTACAGTTTCTAAAATATTGTTGCAAGCCAATGCAATATGCTGTACACCTTCGCCTTCATAAAATTCCAGGTACTCCTCAATCTGAGATTTCTTTTTCCCCTCAGCAGGTTCATTGATCGGAAATTTAGAATAACCGTTTCCGTTGCTCATCACCTTACTCATCAAGGCAGAGTATTCTGTGTTGATTTGTTTGTCATCAAAAGTAAGAATGTTCACAAAGCCCATCACATCCTCATACCATTTTACAGTGGGGTTCATCCTGTTCCAGCCCACATTACCAACGCAATGGTCAATATATAATAAGCCGGTTTCAGCCGGATGATATTCACTCTCCCAGGCGCGGTATCCCGGTAAAAAAGACCCGTGATAATTCTTCCGTTCAATAAACAGATGCACGGTTTCGCCATAAGTGTATATTCCTGAAAGTCGTGCCTCACCAAACTCGTCAGTTTGTGTGACCGGCTCCAGGTAAGGTTTGGCTCCGCGGCGGGTAGTTTCTTCAAAAGCACCATAAGCATCATCAACCCATAACGCTAAAACCTTGACGCCATCGCCATGTAATTTTACATGTTCTGCGATACCACTGTCGGATTTTAAAGCTGTTGTTAATACCAGGCGGATCTTGCCCTGCTGCAAAACATAAGATGCCCTGTCGCGCAACCCCGTTTCTGGTCCGGCATAGGCCAGTGACTGGAAGCCGAAAGCAGTTTTATAGAAATGTGCAGCCTGCTTTGCATTGCCCACATACAATTCAATATGATCAGTACCGTTAATTGGCAGAAAGTCCTTTGCTTTGGAGATCTTTTCCGCAAATGTTTGTGTTGACATGACTTTTTAATTTTAATGAAGCGTTAGTTTTTCAGTTTTTTTATCTCGCCAGCTTATTCAATATTAATCTGCCAGCTCTTGTGGTAACTCTCATCTTCTATAGCAAGTGCATCCTCGGTTAACATCAGCGGACGGAAGGGATCGATCATAACCGCCAGTTCATCTGTTCTCTCTTTTCCGATGGATTTCTCCACTGTACCCGGGTGCGGGCCATGAGGAATGCCACCGGGATGCAAGGTGATTTGTCCTTTTACCACACTTTTTCGGCTCATGAAATCGCCATCAACATAATAGAGCACTTCATCACTATCCACATTACTGTGGTTATAAGGCGCAGGTATCGACAAAGGATGGTAATCATATTTACGGGGCACAAAAGAGCAGATCACGAAGTTATGTCCTTCGAAGGTCTGGTGTACGGGTGGGGGCTGGTGTAAGCGGCCGGTGATGGGTTCGAAATCGTGGATAGAGAAGGCCCAGGGATAATGGAAGCCATCCCAGCCTATAAAGTCAAACGGATGGGTGCCATAGGTATAAGGGTAAATGATATCTTGTTTTTTGATCAGCACTTTGAAATCGCCAAACTCATCATTTGTTTCCAGGTCCGCAGGGCGCCTGATATCCCGCTCACAATAAGGTGAATGTTCCATCAGCTGACCATATTCATTGCGGTAACGTTTAGGGCTCCTGATCGGGCTAAAACTCTCTACAATAAACAAGCGGTTATTTTCGTCATTAAATTCAAGCTGATAAATCGTACCGCGCGGTACCACTAAATAATCACCGTAGCCGAATTTAATCTTCCCATAGCCCGTTTTTAAAGTGCCGCTCCCTTCATGAATGAAGATGACTTCATCAGCCTGGCTGTTTTTATAAAAATAGCCTGTCATCGATTGCCGCGGCGCAGCGAGCGAAATGTGTAAGTCGCTGTTGACCAATACTGGTTTTCTACTCTGTAGGTAATCATCTTCAGGCTTGATGTTAAAACCAATTAAACTGGTATGGCGTAAATGCTTTTCGCGGGCAATTTTTGGAGCAACAGAATAGGGTTCTCCAAGTGATTTAACGATGGTGGGTGGGTGGGTGTGATAAACCAGAGAGTAGAGACTTGAGAAACCTTCTGTGGAAACCAATTCTTCTGCATATAATTCTCCATCAGGTTTGCGGAAAACGGTATGGCGTTTTTGAGGAATCAGTCCTAAAGTATGATAGATAGGCATAGCGTTAGGTGTTTGGTTAGTAGTGTTTATATTAGGGGTAACTATAAAAACGTGAAAACGTTTTTATAAAAAGCACGGTGGCGTAGCTCTATAAGGAATATTGCGCAAAAATGATTTTCGAAAGCATCGAATACCTGAAAGCAGCCAGTATTTCACTGGATATTTGCTTTTGGTAAGTGATTTGTTTTCGTGTCATAATTGCCTTACTAAGTAACGAAATTATCTTCATCATAACAAATCTATTATCTGCGCCGAAAACTGTTTGCTTTTTTAACCGGGTTTGAGTTTAATTTATCTAGCTTTGAAGAAGGAGATGAAATTCCTGGGCACCTAAATCAATTAAATTATGAAACTAGTATCTTATAAAACGGAAGACATAGAACATCTTGGGGTTTATGTAAACGGGCATATTTATAATTTGAATTCCTGCGACAAGCAGTTACCAGATCAAATGAATGCTTTTCTACAAGGTGGCGAGGTATTGATGGAAAGGGCGCAGAAAATTGATGCACAAATCAAAGCCCGAGCGATACAACCGAAAATAGAAGTATTCTTCGAAATCATTGCCCCTGTGCCTCATCCTGCTTCCTGTCGTGATGCTTATGCCTTCCGCCAGCATGTTGAAGCAGCACGCCGCAACCGCAGAATGGAAATGATTCCAGAATTTGATCAATACCCCGTATTTTATTTTACCAACCATAATGCGATACAGGGGCCGGGAGAAATTGAATGCATGCCTGATCACTTTCAGCAACTTGATTTTGAACTTGAAATAGCCGCAGTTATCGGCAAAAAGGGCCGTAATGTTACTGCTGCCGAAGCCGATGATTATATCGCTGGCTTCATGATCATGAACGATCTGAGCGCGAGGACTTTACAGATGGAAGAAATGCGACTCAACTTAGGTCCTGCAAAAGGGAAAGATTTCTCTACCGCTATTGGTCCCTGGCTGGTAACACCGGATGAACTCGAGCCTTATAAAACAGCGCCAAAACCCGGGCATACAGGCAATGCCTATAATTTAAAGATGACCTGTACCGTCAATGGCGTTGAAGTCTCAGCTGGAAATGCTGCGGATATGGACTGGACCTTCGCAGAGATCATTGAGCGTTGTGCTTATGGCGTTGATATTTTACCTGGTGATGTGATCGGGTCAGGTACTGTTGGAACCGGTTGTTTCTTAGAACTGAATGGAACGGGACTGCTTCATGATGAAAATTACCAGCCGCAGTGGCTTCAGGACGGTGATGAAGTAGAAATGGAAATCACTGGTTTGGGCCGTTTGATCAACATCATTAAAAAAGCAGACGCTGATTTTTCTTTACTTGCACTCAAAAAACATGCTGACTTTAAACACAGCTGATCTTAGTCCGGCGCAATTGCAGAATTACATGCAGTATGCCATTGCGCCGCGGCCCATCTGCTTTGCCAGCACCATAGACCAGGCTGGAAATATCAATTTAAGTCCCTTTAGCTTTTTCAATATGTTCAGCACTAATCCACCGCTGGTCATATTTTCTCCTGCAAGACGGGTGCGCGACAATACGACCAAACATACCCTGCAGAATATTTTAGAAGTGAAGGAATGTGTGATCAATATTGTTAACTACGCCATGGTACAACAAACCAGCCTGGCGAGTACAGAGTATGCCAGGGGTGTGAACGAATTTGAGAAAGCTGGCTTCACCATGCAAGCTTCACAAATGGTGAAACCACCAAGGGTTGCTGAGGCGCCGGTTCAAATGGAATGCATCGTAAGAGAGGTGATTCATTTAGGCGAAAATCCCGGTGCCGGAAACTTGATTCTGGCAGAAGTTAAACTGATCCATATCAAGGAAGAAATACTGGATGAAACGGGTAAAATCGACCAGGCAAAAATCGACCTGGTGGCACGTTTAGGGGGCGACTGGTACTGCAGGGTAACGCCGGAGAATCTTTTTAAAGTACCCAAGCCATTGACTACATTAGGGATTGGTGTAGATGCATTGCCTTCCGGGGTGAGAAATTCTTACGTGCTGAGTGGAAATGACCTGGGCATGCTGGGGAATATAGCGCACTTCCCTGAGGCCGAGCAGATAGCAGAAATCCGCAATGATGCCGAAGTGAAAGAAATATTGGATGCCACCATTGGCGATGCCAACAACCGCCAGCGGGAATTACATGAGCTGGCGAAGCTATGGCTCCGGCAGGGTAAATTTGACGAAGCGCTTAAGGTCCTGTTACTAGAAAGCTAAAAATTTAAAAACATTAAATGATGCTCACCGCCTTCATAAACCTGCTTTTATAATAAGCATTCATTTCCGTAATGGTAACGCCATTTGCCTTTCCAGAGCTGGAATGGATAAATTTAATGCCTTCTTCATCAACTGCATAAACAATGCCTACATGGCCTATAGCGCGAACCTTTGGGTTTGAACCCGTAAATATCAGTACATCGCCTACCTTGGTATTTTTAAGACTAACAGGCTTGCCCGCCGTCGTGAACTCACCAGAAGATCGTGGTACAGCGATACCAAAGTTTTCAAATACATAATTCACAAAACCTGAGCAGTCGAAACCTTTTTCAGGGCTGCTCGAAGCGTAACGGTAGGGAATGCCAATCAGTGTTTTAGCAAAACTGATCAATGCAGTGGCTTGTTGTGCTGGTAATTCCAGTGCCAGCATTTGTATTTTTTCCTTGAATTTTAAAGGAACAGCAGTTTGGGATTTTCCTGGTAAAGCAAACAGAAATACTAAGCAAAAAAACAGAAGGACTTTGTTCATACGGGGCTAAAGATATAAAAAAAAATGTAACCGCCTTTTTAAGGGGTGGTTACAGCTACTGGCAATATCTTTCCGTTAAAAAACTGATGGCCAGTTCGGGCAAAGTCTGCAATATATTTCCCCATTTCAAAAGCCATTACGGGCGACTGGTAACCAGGGAAAGCTTTTTCCAGCATCTCCGTTTGCGCAGAACCTAAAGCCAGGCAGTTCACCTTAATGCCTTTGTCGGCAAGCTCAAAAGCCAGGCATTCTGTTAAAGCATGTAAAGCGGCTTTGCTTGAGGAATAAGCAGCCAGGCCGGGGAATTTTACGCTGCCCTGGAAACCACCCATGCTGCCGATGTTCACAATATGAGCGCCGCTTTCCATCAGGGGTACAACATTTTTAATCATATTGAAATGGCCTACCACATTGCTTTGCAGCATGTTTGTCAGATCTGCTGTCGTGGTGTCCATAAATGATTTATTAATCAGGGCCCCGGCATTATTGATCAGGATATCAACATGTCCTAAGCGGGACTCTAAAAAAGGGATCAACGCTGCGTAATCATCATTAACGATGTCAAATTCAACAGGTAATAAAGTACACTCGGGATTAAGGCTCCTGGCAATTTCCAGTAATTTTCTCAATTTATCGGCAGAGCGCGCTATGCAGACTACTTTATTTTCGGTTTTTAAAGCAAATTCCAATGCGGCTTCAAAGCCTACGCCACTACTGGCACCAGTAAGTATAATATTCATTTATAAATCTTCTTCTGTAATTAATTGTGTAACAGGATGTTCTATAACATATAGGCCATCAGTGATCAGCTTTTTGTATGCTACTTGTTTTTCAGCTTTCTGCTGCAAATATAGCCGGATTTCTGTTTCCAGCTCAGGGAATAATTTTCTGTGAAAAACAATCTCAAGGATTTCAAGCGCACAAAGCCAGTCGGCCGGATAATCCTGCTGTAAATATTTGAATAAGGCGGGAAGTTCTCCTTCACCTTGTTCCTGCTCCCTTACCGAACGAACTTTTGCATAAATTTTATGCAGGTTTTGTGTAGCCTCATCGTATACGATCTTTTCTGTGTGCTTCGTACTCACATAGGTGTTTTCTTCAAAAGCGTCCTTATCTGCCGCACCATTAAAGACAGAAACGATCTTTTCCCCAACAGCCATGTCATAGGTGCCCCATTCAGGCTGGAACAACACATTGCCATCGCTTTCACGTACGGTGCAATCTTCCATCACTATCAAAATCGTTTTTTCTTCATGTCGCAAGATCCGGGTCACCCGGCCCTTCACATGTATTCCACTTTCGAAGGTAAAATCTGCTTTTTTACCTTCAGCAATGCCCAAGGTTGTTAACTCATCGGCACTGAATTCTTCCAGTGGCTTATCTGCATCCTTGAGTTTACCAACGGGAGATGAAAATCCATCTTTATGGTAAAACTTACTATGCCCTTCCAATTGTTTTGCAGCTGCGGCCAATGCTGTGCCGCCCGTAGTTTTAAGGAAACTCAGCTGGCCGGAAGCATCAACCCCCATTGTTGTAAATATTCCCGACACCTGTAAGCCTGAACTGTAGACAGCGGTAGCTACATTTTTGCAGTCAATGGCTTTTTTAATGCTTTCCGCGCCACCGCGCCTGAAGGCCATGGTATCTGCAAATTGTTCAAGCACATCAATCAGGTTTTGGAAGGTTTCCGTTACAAAAAGATAGGGCTGCGGTTTAGTGATGTCGTAGTTATAATTAATGGCGTCAATGGTGTATGGAATTTTCTTCACCTCCGGATTGCGGCAGCTTGCGCTCTCACCGATCGAGGAAAGTAGCCCCGCCCCATAAATTTTAGGGTCATCAAGACTGCCGATCAGGCCATATTCTACCGTCCACCAATGTAAGCGGCTTAACAAAGCCATTTCAGAAGGTTCACCAAGGTTCTCTGCAAGGTGTTGTAAATTTGCTTCTGCTTTTTCAATTTCAAGGGGATTGACACCTATAGCTTCTTTTAAAATGGATAGGTGTCGAATCGCTTCATATAACTCAAAATCACGGGCAGAGAACATCGCTTTTGTGCCAATAGATCCAAAATAGCTGAGGTAATTGTTATAATCAGGGTCAGCAATAATAGGGGCATGGCCTGCAGACTCATGAATGATATCTGGTGCAGGTGTGTATTCAATATGGTTGATTTGACGGATGTCTGCAGCAATGACCAAAACCCGGTAAGCCTGGTATTCCATGAAAGCCGACGGAGGTATAAAACCATCAACGGTTACGGCACCCCAGCCCAGCTTTCCGAGGTTGTCATTCATGTTTTGCAGATCTGGTATGCGCTCAATGCTTAAGCCTGCACGCTGTAAACCCTTGATGTAAGGGTAATAAGCGACCTGTTTAAGGTAGCTGTAGTTCTGTCTCATCACATAGCGCCAAACCGCCTGGTCGATTGGAGTATATTTTTCATAATGTTGATCTACAATAAATTGCCTCAGGTGTTTTGGCAATTTCGCTACTTGTGGATTATTGAAATCATTAAAATTGCTCATCTTGTCGCCCTTTTTTCCATGAAATATACCTGGTTATGTAAAGTTAATCAAAATTATTCTAGTTGAAATGAAACCATCTTAAGCTTACAGACTATAAATAAAATGAAAGAATTATAGACAGATGAAAACCCGGGCAACAATATCACTATCCAAATAATGATTTAAAAGGCATATAAAATTATTATTCTGAAATATTAATTATTTTCTTTTATAAAATAAATTCAATACTTTGGTTAATCAAAATTTGATGTTAATTTTGATCACCGACCAACCAAAAAAACTGAAGAACCAATGAAAAAAATTCTATCTAAAATCGCTGCCTTGCGGATGAAAAGGGGGCTCGGCAGGGGCAACCTGGCCAGCATCATCAATGTGAATACCAACACCTATACCAAAATGGAGAAGGGTGTTTACGTGGTCAGCATTCCGCGCCTGTACGAAATTGCTGATGCTCTAAATGTAAAATGTGATGCCTTATTGGATAATGACGATCCGGAAGCTGAATACCTGGAAGAACAGTACAGGAAAGCGCAGCAAAAACTGCAGGAGTGTCATCAAATGATTATTTCAGAACAAGGTAAATTAATCGAATTACATGAAAAACTTAAGTAATATCCATCAGGCAGCGGCATCTGTAAAGCTTTTAAGAGAAACTCATTCTTATGAAAAAGAACAAATAGCAGTTCTTCTTGGGCTGAACGTCAAAGAGTATGGTAAATTAGAGCGTGGAAGCAGGGCACTTAACCTGGCGCATTTGTGCATCCTTGCTGATTTTTATAATGTGCGCAGAAGCGTTATTCTCGATTATGGCAATCCGGAAAGTCAGGATACCAATGAGGCTATTCAGGATACCTTAGCCCAGCTGGAAACTTCAACGAAATGGCTAAAAGAAATCCAGGATAAGATAGCGGTATTGCAAATGAAATTAAATAAAAAGAAATCTGCTTAATTTTTTACTTTGAAAGAAAAGTGCTTTTGGGAAAAGTAGCTGAATAGCGCCAAAACCACTGTTGTAAGAAACTTTGCAATGGTTGGATAGAAGCCAAAAGCCTCAATAAGCACTTTTAAAAAAGCATAGTTCAACAGGATATTGGTGAGGACGACTGAGCCATACCTGAATAACTGCACCCTTCCCTTTAGGTTTGATTTCGTAAATACAAGGTATTTATTGAGTGTAAAACCTATGGTAAAGGTAATAAGTGACTCGATGGCTAAAGCTGCAATTGGCGCCGTAACCAGTAAAGAACCAACCTGTACATCCTGTTGTTTCAAAATGAGGTTATATACCAGGAAATATACAAAAACGCCTGTTGCCGAAGTAGCGCTGCCCGAGGCAAGGTACCTGAAAGTGTGCAGGGATAGCCAGGAGGAAAATGGTGGATAGAAGAAATCTATAAGCTTTAAAAGGGCTTTGCGCATGGTTAAACTTTGGGCAAAGTTAATTTTTTAGTTTTGGAATGCCAACAAAATTGATAGTCGCCGAGTATTTATACGTAGGATGGTTCTGTATGCTGACCCCTACCATGTTTAATCCGTTGCTGGTATTCAACATATTTTTACGGTGCCCAAGATCCGGCACCCCTTTGTCCAGTAAAAGCATACAGACATTGTCAAGGCCCTTAACAAACCCAAAAGCCAGGTTCTCTGCCATGGCATTATTCGGGTAGTATTTCGCGATTCTATCCTGCGGGCTACGTCCGTCGGAAGAGTTGTGGCCGGCAATATCATGACGGTTCATGTCCTTACCATGCTGCAAGGCTACATAAGTTAACGTTTCATCAGGGTAATAAAGTCCGTAGTTCTTTACCTTTTTAAGATCTATTTCCAGTCCGCGGTAATAACGATCGTACTCATTAATTTTAAGCTCTTCGTAATTACTGTATTTTTTCATTCGCTGGTTGTGCTCTTTCACAAATGCTTTGAAATAAGTATTGAAAAACTTCGAACCATCCATGCGGATCAGGTTCATATAGAATATAATGCGCTGTTCCTCCAGGCTAAGGTATTCAATATCTTTGGCGGTATTAGCCAAAGATAGCTCTTCCTCGCTCCACTTTTCATTCGCTAAGGTAGAGGTGTTTTCAACAACCGGCCTCACTTTTTCGGGCAATGGCAACACAGGCAAGGCCAGAAACAAGGCTAAAATCAATTTCATGAACTAAGTAACGCTTAATTAGGCTTTTTAGCATCCCGCTCCACATTGGAGTTGTCCTGGCCCATGTTCACTTTTTCTTTATGCAGGCTGTCGTTTAAAGTATTTGCCGCTTTATAATGACTTTCTAAAACCGGGATGGTGTTTGCAGCAAAGGCTTTAATGTCAGGATCTTCAAATTGTGCGGCCTTTCTGAAAAGTTCAAGTGTTTTGATGTGATCACTCACCATCATCTCCATGTACTGCCTGTCTAAACCTTTATCAGAAAATTCTCCCAGGGCATCCAGGTGTTTTTGCTGTTCTTCAGGAAACGTTGCAGGTAGCTGCAAGCCTTTGTTGGTCGCCAACTTTTGCAGTGCCGCATTGGCTTTGGCATGATCGCTTACCATCATTTTCGCAAATTCTTTTACTTTAGCGTTTTTAGACTTCTGCAGGATGAGGTTAGCTGCTTCGACTTCCATCATGCCGCCTACACCTGCTTGCTGGATGAAACCGGTCTCATCGTCTTCAAGATCAGCTTTGCTGTTTGTACCAATGGTATCCAAAGTGGAGTCAGAAGCAAGGGTATTGGTGTTTTCTTTATTCTCTGAGCCCTGGCAGGCCTGCAGCAGGCAAAATCCGGTAAGGAGCAGTACAAATAACTTCATGGGTTTCATAAGCATCTCTGTTTTTAGTCGGTGAGCATACCTGCATGAGCTTGCAGGAATTGCATAAAACTTTTTTTTGGGTTGTAACAAAATATTGTTCCCAAAATCTAAACATTAAAACTTGCTAAATGGTTTTAAAGAAAAACTCGATAAAGATTTTTTTATCTATAGGTGGATGTCTAAGATAAAAAAGGTGAATAATAATAATAATAAAAACAAAGGCCGGCTAAATTTAGCCGGCCTTGTCATTTACTTCAAATGATCTTTTCTATTTCAGTAGATTTTTCCAGCTTACTTTGCTGCCGATCACAAAATTAAGTTCCTTTATTTCTATACGCTGTTGTTCCATGGTATCACGGTGGCGAATGGTTACCGTATCATCTTCCAGTGTCTGGTGATCGATGGTGATACAGAATGGTGTACCAATGGCATCATGCCTGCGGTAGCGTTTACCGATTGAATCTTTCTCCTCGTAAATGATATTGAAATCATATTTTAAGGCATCCATGATTTCCCTGGCTTTTTCCGGCAGACCATCTTTTTTAGTAAGAGGTAAAATTGCCGCTTTAATTGGTGCAAGGGCAGGGTGCAGGCGCAACAAAGTCCGGCTGTCTTTTTTATCCCCAACACTTAAATCTTCTTCCTCAAAAGCATTGATCAGGGTTAACAAGAACAAACGGTCGAGGCCAATAGAAGTTTCAATCACATAAGGGATATAATTTCCATAAGGCTTACCCTCTTCATTCAGGTCGTTATCGAAATACTGCATCTTTTTACCAGAAAACTCCTGGTGCTGCTTTAAATCAAAATCTGTACGGCTATGAATCCCTTCCACCTCTTTAAAACCAAAAGGAAAATCAAATTCAATATCCGTGGCGGCGTTGGCATAATGCGCCAGTTTAACATGGTCATGAAAGCGGTATTTTTCCGCTGAAGTACCCAGTGCTAAATGCCATTTCAAACGCGCTTCTTTCCAGTAGGCAAACCATTTCTGATCTTCACCCGGACGAACGAAGAATTGCATTTCCATTTGTTCAAACTCACGCATGCGCATGATAAACTGGCGGGCAATTACTTCATTACGGAAAGCTTTACCGATCTGGGCAATTCCAAAAGGGATTTTCATCCTTCCGGATTTCTGTACGTTTAAGAAGTTCACAAATATACCCTGTGCTGTTTCCGGACGAAGATAAACTTCATCAGATCCCTCTGCCATGGCACCAAACTGTGTGCTGAACATCAGGTTAAACTGGCGTACTTCAGTCCAGTTTTTTGTGCCGCTCACCGGGCAAACGATATTGTGTTCTTCAATGATCGCCTTTAAACGGGGAAGATCTTCTGCTTTCAAAGCATCATCCATATCTGCCTGCAATGTTGCGGCTTTATCTGTTTTGCCGTCTTTTTCATAACGGCTAATTTTATCTTCAATTAACTGGTCGGCACGGTAACGTTTGTTAGAATCCTTGTTGTCAATCATCGGATCATTAAAACCATCTACGTGACCGCTGGCTTTCCACACTTTCGGGTGCATGAAAATTGCAGAATCTATGCCTACAATGTTTTCATGCATTTGTACCATGGCCTTCCACCAGTAGGTTTTTAAATTGTTTTTTAGCTCGGCACCCAGTTGCCCATAGTCATAAACGGCACTTAGTCCATCATAAATTTCGCTGCTTTGAAATACAAATCCATATTCTTTAGCGTGGGATATTACATTTTTGAATTGTTCGTCGTTGTTAGTTTTGGCCATAGTATCGCAAATATAACAAGTTGATCATAATATCATTGTTTATTTTAGTTTTGAAAAACATTTGACTACAATCTATGGATTGGCTACATTTTTGCTTATGGAGGATTGATGGTGCTATTGCCATTGATATTTAAAATTTAGGTTATGAAAAAATTACTTTTACTTACTGCAATTTGTGGCTTTTTATCGTTCTCCAGCGCTTATGCGCAAAAAGATCCGGCTATGACTGGTCCGAAATTAGGTGTAGGGGTGGAGTTTGGATTACCTGTAGGTGATTTTGGAGACGTTTTTAATTTAGGTGTAGGTGGATCATTGGTTTACCAGCACCCGATAGCTGCTAACTTGAACTTTACAGGTAGTGCAGGATATATCAATTTCTCTAATGAAGATAACGCATTAGTTGATGTCAATCTTGCTGCCATACCGGTTAAAGCTGGTATCAGGTATTTCTTTGCAGAAAACTTTTACGGAGGTGCTGAACTAGGTGCAGCATTTTATACAGGTGATGCCAGCGGAACTGCTTTCGCTTACTCACCAGGTATCGGTGTAGAATTTCCAGTAGCAGATAAAGCAGCCATTGACTTAGGTGTACGCTATGAAGGCTGGTCGAGAGATGGCCATACCAATTCTTTCATTGGTATCAGAGCTGCTTTTAACTTTGGTTTGTAGACTATAAATCTTATTCAATTGATAAGCCCGTCTCCTAAAATAGGATGGCGGGCTTATTTTGTTTTGCTGTATACTTGCAGGACATTAAAGGACCGCTAAACAACTCGTTGATATCCGCCCGCACCTGGCAGGGTATTAAACCGGCTCTCCTAGCTGATTTCCGGTACGAGGTCGGTAGCAGGTCCGGGTTTGTCCGGCTTTATTTTCTATTATACACCTGGTTTACTTCAACGCTTCATCAATTCTTTTATGAGGGGACATTAATGTCTCTTTAAAGATTTCTTGAACGCATCAATGTTAATTGGCGGTTAAGCTGCGGTATATTTTTGGCGCGAGTATGCCTTAAAAAGAAACGAGTTTGAATTTTTATCAACATTATTGAGGTAAATCTACGTATGCAAGGTTATTTTTATATTTTTGAGAATTGACAAGATCATATTATGAGATTTATAGTTTCCACTTCAACACTGTTAAAACATTTACAAACGGTTAATGGTGCTTCCAGCAGCAGTACTGTTTTGCCGATATTGGAAAACTTCCTTTTCGAGATTAAAGAAGGCAACCTGACCATTTCTGCAACGGATCTCCAGACCAGCATGACCACCTCTTTACCGGTTGAGTCTAAAGAAGACGGTAAAGTAGCTGTACCAGCAAAAATCTTATTAGATACTTTAAAAACCCTTCCCGATCAGCCTATATCATTCAATATTGATAACAACACTTTCTCTATTGAGATTAGTGCAGGTGAAGGAAAATATAAATTGAGTGGTGAAAACGGAGATGATTTTCCGAAAATACCTGTTGTAGAAAATGCTTCTTCGGTAAGCTTGCCTGCATCTGTATTAAGTGAAGCGATTACCAAAACTATTTTTGCCGTAAGTAACGATGAACTGCGACCAGCAATGACCGGGGTATTTTGCCAACTGTCTGACCAGTTCATTACTTTTGTAGCTACTGATGCCCATAAATTGGTTAGATACAGACGTATGGATAGCAAGGCTGATAAAACAGCTTCCTTTATTTTGCCTAAAAAAGCATTAACCTTGTTGAAAGCGGCGCTGCCGACAGGAGATATCAATGTGGCTGTGGATTACAATGCCACCAGCGCATTCTTTAAATTCGACAATATTAACCTGGTATGCCGTTTAATCGATGAACGTTATCCTGATTATGAAGCCGTCATTCCTGCTAACAATCCCAATAAATTAGTGATTGACCGTGCCCTGTTCTTAAATACTTTAAGAAGGGTGGTGATCTTCGCCAATAAAACTACTCACCAGGTACGCTTAAAGATCAATGGCAGTGAGTTAAATATCTCTTCTGAGGACTTAGATTTTGCAAATGAGGCTCATGAGCGTTTGAGCTGTCAATACCAAGGGGAGGATCTTGAAATTGGCTTTAATGCCAGGTTCCTGATCGAAATGTTGAGTAACCTCAGCGGTGAAGAAGTTACTTTAGAGCTTTCTACACCTAATCGTGCAGGCTTACTGATCCCTCAAACAAATGATGAAAACGAAAACGTACTGATGCTGGTGATGCCAGTTATGCTGAATAATTATAATTAAAATGACATTACACGGGTTAAAAACATCATGGTATTTAACATGATATTTTTATTTTTGTACCTTAAATAAAAGATATTGGAATTTTTCTCAGCACTCGTAGACTTTATCCTTCATATTGACAAACATTTGGAGGATATTATCCAGAATTATCAAACCTGGACTTATTTTATTCTTTTCCTGATTATTTTCGCAGAAACTGGTTTTGTGGTGACGCCATTTTTACCTGGTGATTCGCTTTTATTTGCCATGGGCACCCTGATTGCTGGTGGAAATACAGGTCTTAACATCTGGGTAATGGTCGCAGTTTTAATTGTAGCTGCCATACTCGGAAATACCTTAAATTATAAGCTGGGGAGTATTCTCGGTGTCAAGGTGTTTAAGGAAGATAATAAGATCCTGAAACTCGAATATTATTACCAATCACAGGAATTCTTTGAAAAACATGGCGGCAAAGCCATTATTTTCAGCAGATTCCTGCCTATTTTCAGAACAATAGCACCTTTTGTAGCTGGTATCGCTAAAATGCCTTTCGGCAGATATACCTATTATAATATAGTTGGTGGGTTTGCCTGGATCATAAGTTTAACGTTGGGTGGTTATTTCATCGGGCAGATTCCGATTGTTAAAAACAACTTTGATATTGTGATTATTACCATTGCCGTGGTAACTTTTGTTCCTGCAGTATGGGCTGCTGTTAAATCAAAAATGGCCAAAAAAGCAGAGAAAGAAGAAGAAAAAGTAGTGTAATAAATTGTTATCAGTCTTATAAAAAAAGACCTTATCAATCAAATGATAGGGTCTTTTTTTATATACTAGTTTTCCATTTAAGTCGTTAATACACCTGATTAAGGGCGAATTATGATGCAAACCCTCCTATTCATTAGCATACTTTTATTTTCCTTTACCACTTACGGCCAAAGTTCCTCACTTGATGACGCTGACCTTTTCAAGCCTGCCGGGTACTACATTGCTGCAGTGGCCGACGAAAGGGCAGAAACAAAGCCTGTAGCCGAGGGAATCAACCTGGCTTCCGTCAGCCAGTACTTTGTAAAGCATGTGCAAAAGAACACTTCGCAAGCTCCTGTGGTCATTACAATTAAAAATTTAACACGCACGGAAATCCCTTATGGTGATGGAGTGGATGGGCGGATTGCATTACATTTAGCCTTTGGCCTGGAGAAAAATTATGGTGTAGAGCACCTCACCGACTATCGTGGGGCATTGAATTATAAAAGAAGCGCTGGAAACAGGGCTGCCATGGAGCGCGATTTGCGGAGTATCCTTAGGGCGAGCCTGGTTTATTTCAATGACTGGATTCAATCCAATTCGGATTCCAACAGGAAGCTAGCCAAAAATGTGAAGATCAGCTTTACAGATTACACAGAAGACCTGGAAGGAGATACCCTCTATTATTCGGCTAAAAGACCTTTAACCTGGTCAGATTTTCAATCCAGAAACCGGCCCAGCAGCAAGTTTATGGCTGTAGTGATGCCAAGCCTGGGTTATACGCAGGAAGCGAAGCTAATTAATGGTACCATCCATGTGAAGATTGCCATGAAGGCTTTCCTGCCCAAGAGTGCCTGCTACGCCGATGTGACCGGCAGGAATGCTTATACCTTAAACCATGAGCAAAGGCATTTTGATATCGTAAAAATAATCAGCGAACAGTTTAAGCAAAAGATCCTCGCTAAACCTTTAACACCTGATACCTTTGAGGCCATCATCAATATTCAATACCTTGATTCTTTCCGTGACATGAATGCGATGCAGAAGGCTTACGACAAGGAAACAAGTAATGGCATGAACCGGTTTGCCCAGGAAGAATGGAACCAACGTATCGACAAGGAATTAAAGTCTTTTAAATAGGCGCTATTTGACCGGCTGAAGCATACAATTTCTGATGATCTTGACCGCATGTTCTCTCGAATTTTCGATAAACCACAAATGGGTATCCATGCCGCCACAAACCACCCCAGCCAGGTAAAGTCCTTTTTGATTGGTTTCCATAGTTTCAGGATCATGCTCCGGGAGCAACTTTTCATCTTCAGAAAGTTTAACACCAAAATTCCTCAATAATTTAAAGTCAGGACGATAGCCCGTCAATGCCAGAACGAAATCGTTAGGTATAGTTACTAAACCATCAGGTGTTAATATATCAGCATCGAAAGGTCGGACTTCTGTGAGCGACGAATTAAAATAGGCCTTAATACTCCCTTCTTTAATTCTGTTGATGATATCAGGGCGCACCCAATATTTTACCCGCTGACTGATCTCCGTATCTCTCACGACCATCGTTACCCGTGCACCCTTTCTGTAGGTTTCCAGTGCCGCATCTACAGAGGAGTTGCTGGCGCCAACTACAATTACGTTTTGCATAGCGTAATAGTGGGGATCTTTATAGTAATGGGTTAGTTTGGAAAGGTGCTCGCCGGGGATATTCATGGTATTGGGAATATCGTAAAAGCCCGTGGAAATGATCACATTTCTTGCCTGGTATTGCCCTTTAGAAGTGCTGATGTGATAAACATCTGCTATTTTCTCTACCTGTTCAACCGTCTCAAATAGGCGTACCTTCAAGCTGAATTTAAGCGCCACCCGACGGTAATATTCCAATGCTTCTGCACGTGTGGGTTTGATATTGGTGGATACAAAGGGTACGCCTCCAATTTCCAGTTTCTCGGAAGTAGAGAAAAAGGTCATGTTCTTTGGGTAGTTGAACAGGGAATTAACCAGACAGCCTTTCTCAACAATTGCATAAGTTAACCCTGCTTGTTGTGCCTCTATACCACAGGCCAGACCGATTGGCCCTCCACCAATTACAAAAACATCTAAAACATCCATTCGGGCTAATTTAATAAATTTTCATTATTTAAACCGCCGGCTTGTGTAGGTGTAATGCCATTTTCGGGTGCAGTAGTCAATGTTACGCTGCTTCCCCGGAGCTAAAGCCTTGATAGCAATGCGCTTAGGGTAAATTTCACACCTCATGTCTTCGTTGTGTTTTAAAATTTGTAAACATTTTGGGGTTGTGGAAAATGTATTTTGTTGATATTCAGAATTTTACACTAAATTAATGAAAACTTTATTTTTATTCCACTGTTCCGAGTTTTCAAATAAGTACTTTTGTTCTTTATAAAAATTCAATAAAATATTCATGAAAGTTGTAAATCAATCTGAAATTCAGGCTACTTATACTGCTGATGAAGCATATAACGCATCGCTGGATTACTTCAAAGGTGATGATCTTGCTGCACGTGTTTGGGTAAATAAGTATGCACTGAAAGATTCTTTTGGTGCTATTTTTGAGAAAACGCCTGACGACATGCACAGGCGTATCGCACGTGAGATTGCGCGCATTGAGGAACGGTATGCAAATCCCCTCAGTGAAGATGACATATTCGAGTTGATCCGCAATTTTAAATATATCATTCCCCAAGGAAGCCCGATGACAGGTATTGGTAATCCTTACCAGATCGCTTCCTTGTCCAACTGTTTTGTAATTGGTAATCCGGGGGATTCTGATTCCTACGGGGGAATCATGAAAATTGACCAGGAGCAGGTTCAGCTGATGAAAAGAAGAGGCGGCGTAGGTCATGACCTTTCTCACATTCGTCCGAAAGGTTCACCTGTTAAAAACTCTGCTTTAACTTCTACAGGTATTGTTCCTTTTATGGAACGCTATTCTAATTCTACCCGTGAGGTAGCGCAGGATGGAAGAAGGGGTGCGTTGATGCTTTCAGTAGCGATTAAACATCCTGATGCTGAAGATTTTATCAATGCCAAGCTGGAACAGGGTAAGGTAACCGGTGCCAATGTGTCTGTACGCATTGACGATGAGTTCATGAGGGCTGTTCAATCCGGGCAGACTTACCAGCAACAGTATCCAATAGACAGTAAAGATCCTTTATACACAAAAAATATAGACCCATTAGCCTTATGGGAAAAAATTGTTCATAATGCATGGCGTTCTGCAGAACCGGGCATTTTGTTCTGGGATACCATCATCAAGGAATCTGTTCCTGATTGTTATTCAGACTTGGGTTATAAAACAGTTTCTACAAATCCTTGTGGCGAAATACCTTTATGTCCATATGATTCCTGCCGCCTGCTGGCCATTAACTTATTCTCTTATGTAGAGCAGCCCTTTACTGCTGAGGCTTATTTTAATTGGGAGTTGTTTAAAAAACATATCCATGTTGCGCAACGGATCATGGATGATATCATTGACCTTGAACTCGAGAAAATCGATGCCATTTTACAAAAGATTGCAGAAGATCCGGAAGATGAAGAGGTGAAACGTACAGAGCACAACCTATGGCTTAATATCAAGACTAAAGCTAACGAAGGAAGAAGGACCGGTATAGGCATTACTGCTGAAGGCGATATGCTTGCTGCTTTGGGTTTGCGTTACGGAAGTGATGAGGGTGCTGACTTTTCAGTTGAAGTACATAAAATCATTGCGCTGGAGGCTTACAGGGCATCGGTTATCGCAGCAAAAGAACGTGGCCCTTTCGCCATTTTTGATGCAGAAAGAGAAAAAAACAATCCTTTCATCCTTCGTTTAAAAGAGGCTGATCCTGAACTTTATTTCCAGATGCTTGAACATGGCAGAAGAAATATTGCCCTGCTGACCATCGCACCAACAGGTACCACCAGCCTGATGTCGCAAACAAGTTCTGGTATTGAACCTGTATTTATGCCTGTTTACAAAAGAAGAAGAAAAGTGAATCCAAATGATAAGGATGCACGGGTTGATTTTGTTGATGAGGTGGGTGATTCATGGGAGGAATATATTGTTTTTCACCATGGTTTTAAACTGTGGATGGAGATCAATGGCCATGACCTGACTAAAAATTATGGTCAGAAAGAGTTGGACCTGTTGGTTAAACAGTCGCCATACTATAAAGCAACCAGTAACGATGTAGATTACCTTAAAAAGGTAAAAATGCAGGGCAGGATCCAGAAATGGGTTGACCATTCGATCAGCGTGACCATTAACATGCCTGCTGATGTAACCGAAGAACTGGTTGGTGAATTGTATATGGAGGCTTGGGAAGCGGGATGTAAAGGGGTAACAGTTTACCGTGATGGTTCGCGTTCAGGTGTGCTTATCGCTAATACGGAAACACCGCCAAAAGCTGAAGAAACCAGTGCCAGCACTAATTTCCCTACACAAAGACCAATCATTTTAGAAGCAGATGTTGTCCGTTTCCAGAATAACAGAGATAAATGGATTGCTTTTATTGGCCTCATTGATGGAAAACCTTACGAAATCTTTACCGGGTTTTCTGATGATGAAGATGGCATCCTGATCCCTAGATGGGTGAACGATGGCCTGATCATCAAAAACAGAGAGGCTGACGGCAGCTCTCGTTATGACTTCCAATACCAAAATAAACGTGGTCACAAGACTACGATTGAAGGTTTGTCTTATAAATTTAACCCAGAATACTGGAACTATGCGAAACTGATTTCCAGTACGCTGAGACACGGTATGGCGATAGAGAAAGTTGTTGACCTGATTAACAGTCTACAATTGGATGAGTCTATCAATACCTGGAAAAATGGTGTTGCAAGGGCCTTGAAACGTTATGTTCCTGATGGTACCGAGGCAAAGAAACAGAAATGTCAGAACTGTAATTCAACGAACCTGCTTTACCAGGAAGGTTGCCTGACTTGTAAAGATTGCGGCTCGTCTAAATGCGGGTAATTTTTTAGTCGTCATCCTGAATCCATCGTCATCCCGGACCCCGTTCGGGGATCTATTTTAAGGATGATATAAACATAAAACAGGCTGTATCAACATGGTTGGTGCAGCCTTTTAATCTTCCCTTCCTATAATTTTCCCTTGTTTAAACTTCTCCTCTTGTTGCCGGCTTTCCTGCTTTTCGGCAGCATTGAGTTCTACTTTCTTTAAATTTTCTAATGATGGCTGCCCTGCATCAACCCAGGCAGAATACCAATAGGCACCCGTTAATAAAATGGCTGCACGCATTTGCTTTTCCACCATGTTGTTCATGGCCTCATGGTAGGCTTTGGAATAGCCTTCTGAATATTGCCTTTGTAAGACATGGTTTCTTTTTGAATAACTGTATTTGCGGTAAAGTGGGAAACTGGCATGGAGCCTTGCCTCCAGGGTGAGTACAGAATCTACGAGGAGGTGTGTATGTGTGATTATTTTCCAGGCTTCTTTCAGCGGGTCGTCCAGATAAGGTGCCCTGCCGACCACAAAATTATATTTATCTGCAAATAACTCCGGCAGCCTGCTTTCCCAGAAAGCATGAAGGCCAAGCTGATTGCTGAGTTGTCCGTTATGGTTATGTGTTGTGTGTAATGGTACATGTGCATCGGCAATGTAATGGCCAAGGGCAGCAGAATTGGTTAGAATTCTGATGGAGTCTTTTTGTTTAAAAGCGTTTACCAACTGAAAATAGCTGCGTTGAATATGCCAGGGGAGGATGCCGTTTTCGTTTAGCTTTTTAAGCCCGTACTTTTTAACGGCATCGTCCCATTTCCTGGGGATGCTGTCGATGTGCAGCTCGTAAAGTTCTACATCAAGGTAATGCCGGGGTGCTTCTGCCGTGTCTGCATAACGGCGTTTATCGGGATCTACGGCATGATCGCTTAAATAAGCAATGTTGGCCTTGTAAAACCTTCCCGGTCCGGCAGGCAGAGTGAAAACGGCCAGGCGGTTAATACGCATGTGTGCATAAAACCCCCAGGAGCTTAAGGTAAGAAGGAGTATAAAAAGCAAAACGTAAATCAAGGTGACCTTCATTTACGTAAAGCTATATTAAAGACCAGTTGCGGTGGTTATTTAATCAATACTTTTGCCTTTCATGGCTTTACCTACAGCGATGTCCATCAATCGTTCTGCAAAAGGACGGGTAAACTCATTCAGCTCATCAGCCTTCTTCAAAATCAGATCTTTGTCTCCGCTTTGCAGGGCTTCCTTTAAAGCATCAACATAAACAAGGGTATCTTTTATTTCTTCTGCGGTGAGCACCTCTCCGTTTTTAGTAACGAAACGTTCGACGGTATAAACCAGTTGCTCACCCTCACTTCGGGCTTCGATCAGCATGCGTTGGGCAACATCACTCTTGGCGTAAGTGATACTGTCGACCAGCATTTTTTCTACCGTATCATCCGTTAAGCCAAATGATGGCGTGATTTCTATTTCCTGTTTAACACCCGAGCGCAATTCAACCGCCTGAACGGTTAAAATACCATCAGCATTCAGCAAGAAATTGATGTCCACTTTCGGTAAACCTGCAGGCATGGCTGGTATCCCCTTAAGGTCAAACTCAGCAAGCTTACGGTTTTCGTGAACCAGGTCACGTTCACCCTGGTAAACCGCAATCTTCATGTTTACTTGTCCGTCGATCGAAGTGGTGTATTGGCGACCTGCTTTAGTAGGCACCTTAGTGTTTCTCGGAATAATGACATCCATTAAACCACCCATGGTTTCTATACCTAAAGAGAGGGGGGTAACATCTAATAAAAGGATATCTGAACGGTTACCGGCAAGGATATCTGCCTGTATGGCGGCACCAAGTGCAACAACTTCATCAGGATTGATCTGGTCATGCGGCTCACGGCCAAAGAAATCGGTCACTTGTTTTTTTACATAAGGGGTTCTGGTAGAACCGCCCACTAAAACAACCTCATCTATGTCGGCAGTACTTAATTTGGCATCTTTCAGGGCCTGTACACAAGCGTTCAGCGTTTCCTGCACCTTCGCCTGGATCAGTTCCTCGAAAGTGATTTTGGTGATGCTGCACCAAATCTCGCCCAGCTTTTCATTGTAAATATTTTGTGTGCTGAGGGCAACTTTGGCTTCTTCTGCTTTGAGGCGAAGTTGCTGCATAAAACCAGGATCTGCTTCCAACTCAGCTTCACTTAAATTATTTTTTTCAATCCAGTAATGTACAATGGCGCGGTCAAAATCATCACCCCCTAAAAAGGTGTTTCCATGCGTAGACAACACTTCAAAGATTCCGTTTTGTATCGCTAATATAGAGACATCAAATGTGCCGCCACCTAAATCGTAAACTGCAATTGTTTTATGTTCTGTAGGGTTCAGGCCGATGCCATAAGCCAGACTGGCTGCCGTAGGTTCGTTAACGATCCGGAGCACATCAAGTCCTGCAAGTTTTCCGGCGTCACGGGTGGCCTGGCGCTGACTGTCGTTAAAATAGGCAGGGACAGTGATCACAGCCCTGTTGACAGGGGTTTTCAGCGTGTGCTCTGCACGTGCTTTTAATTCTTTTAATATCTCTGCTGATAATTCAATAGGGGTATAAAAGCGGTTTCCTGCTTTGATTTTTACCAGTGAATCATTGTCGTCATCATCGATGATCTTATAGGAGAAAGTATCCTGATGAGCAGCCACATCTTTATAAGAGCGGCCAAGGAGTCTTTTTACCGAAAAAATGGTGTTCTCAGGGTCTGTAGTTAAAAATTCTTTGGCTTCATTACCAACCAGTGCATCGCCAAGTTCATTGAAGTGAACCACAGAAGGAACTAGCAGTCCTCTGCCCAAATCATTAATGACCTGTGGGTTTTTATCCGGATTAATAAAGGCAACCAGGCTATTGGTGGTTCCTAAATCAATACCGACGATGATTTCTTCTTGTTGTAATGATCCCGTTCCGAGGTTAATGGATATTTTTGCCATAGTGTGGCAAATTTAGGAATGTTTTAAGGGATTTTTGTTTTAAGGCTGTAATGTTTTTCCTTTAATACCCTTTATTTCTTGTTCATGCACATTGTAAACCCATAAAACAATGTCCTGGTAGCTGTCGATCCCTTTTTGCTGGTTATTGATTTTCAGAAAACTATCCAGGGTTGCACTCATATAGCCGAACATTTTGTTGTTGTAGTAGCGCCAGAAGGCAATGCCGTTTTGATAGTCTTGCATCGTGGCGGGGTTGATACTTTCATATAATGCTTCAAATTGATCGGGGGCAATCAGCCGCACTTCAAAAAGCACATTTTTTAAGATGGCATAATAGCCTGAATATTGGAAATGTAAATCATCGCTGTTGGTGGCGACAAGATAGCCTACTAAATTGGCTTCATCTTCGCGGGCGACACCGATCTGGTGAGCAATTTCATGACTGGTGACAAAGGGCAGATCTGGTTCAGGAAGGCGCATGTTGACATTGGCTTCGCCCGACAAAGGGTTATAATAGCCTTCGAGGCCAATGATTGTGATGAGCCAGCTGTTGATGACTGGTTTTACCACCGGGCTGCGGTACCTGAAAAACGCTTGGTTTTTACTGAGTTTATAATAGGATTTGGTGGCCTCTGCCTGCAGTTCTTGAATGGTGTATGGCCTTTTTGAAGGTGGCAAATCCCGGCGAAGTGTTTGCAAGTGATTGATTTTTCGGATCAGCAACTGCGCCAATTGCACCAATTGTTTGTCGCTGTATTTATTGTTACTGATGCCGAGGGTATTGGAGATGGAAGGCCTTGAATAGTTTAACCCCCATAATATTTTAAAGGCAATATAAAGGATTAAACCAAAGTTCAGCACCTGGAGGGGGATGAGCAGGCGGTGAGTTTTGTTTAATTCTTTTCTGAATAGTTTTTTGGCGAAAACATAAATACGCCTGATCATATATAGAATCAGTAACACATATAATATATCCCCGATTGGGAAGGGGAGCAGGGAACTGATGGTTCTTAGGCAAACAGAAATCACGGGATAAACCGTGTTGGAATACAGGTTTTCTGCGAGGCTGCTGCTAAGGCCCCAAACAAAAACAACTGCCGCCAGGGTGCCCGTCAGCAGCAGTTGTCTCCAGGTTTTCCTGTATATCGGATTCATTTATCTGTTGAAAGATAGTCTTTTACCGGTTTCGTTGGTGGTGAATTTGCCCTTGTGGTAGGCCAGATTACCAGAAACAATAGTATGGGTAATTTCAGACTGAAAGATTTGTCCTTCAAAAGGCGACCAACCGCACTTGTAAAATATATTGTTCCTGGTCACCTTCACCGGATCCTTAAGGTCTACCAACACGAGGTCTGCCCAGTAACCTTCCCTGATATAACCACGGCGGTCTATGTTGAAGCAGACTGCAACGTTATGCGCGGTTTTTTCAACGATCTGCGTTAAGCTTATTTTTTGCTGGTGATACATTTCCAGCAAAGCCGGAAGGGCATGCTGTACGAGTGGTCCGCCGGAAGGTGCCTTTATATAAGGTTGTTCTTTTTCTTCAATGGTATGTGGGGCATGATCTGTAGCAATAATATCAATATGACCATCCAGTACACCTTTTAAGATGGCGTCTTTATCGGCCGCGGTCTTTACAGCAGGGTTCCATTTGATCCAGTTGCCTTTACTGGCATAATCGCGGTCATCAAACCACAAATGGTGTACACATGCTTCTGCGGTAATCCTCTTTTCTTTTAACGGGATTTCATTGTTAAATAAAGCAACTTCCCTTGCGGTAGAGATATGAAGGATGTGTAAACGGGTATTGTGTTTTTTTGCCAGTTCTACGGCCATTGACGAAGAAAGGTAACATGCTTCCGCGCTGCGGATCAGGGGATGCATTTCTATGGTGAGGTTGTCGCCGTATTTCTCCTGATATGCTTTGAGGTTATGCTGTATGGTTTGCTCATCTTCACAATGTGTGGCAATCAGCATTGGTGCCTCTTTAAAAATATTTTCCAATACTTTTTCATTGTCGACCAGCATATTGCCTGTGGAAGAACCCATGAAAACCTTAATGCCACATACGGTTGCAGGGTCTGTTTTCAGTACTTCATCAAGGTTGTCATTGGAAGCCCCCATAAAGAAAGAATAATTGGCGAGGGACATTTCTGAAGCAATCTGGTATTTGTCGGCCAGTAATTTCTGACTCAGTGTATTAGGTACGGTATTGGGCATTTCCATGTAAGAAGTGATCCCTCCGGCTACGGCAGCCATACTTTCCGAGAAAATATCTGCTTTGTGTGTTAAGCCCGGTTCACGGAAATGGACCTGGTCGTCAATCATGCCAGGTAACAAGTGCAGGCCCTCGGCATTGATTTCATTTGCGCCGGGATGGCTGATGTTCGTTGCAATTTTTTCTATTAATCCGTTTTTAATTAATACATCAGCAACAAAGATTTGACCTTCGTTAACCAGTGTTGCCGCTTTTATCAGAATGGTATCCATGGCTCCAAATCTATAAAAATGTAATTAGCCATCCTATAAATAAACGTATATTTGCAAAATGCCCAAAAAATTCGAAGAGTTCAATCTCAACCGACAAATTTTAAATGCCGTTGAAGATGCGGGGTTTACCGTAGCGACGCCGATACAGGAAAAAGCTATTGCACCTGTGCTTTCTGGTCAGGATATCTGTGGGATAGCTGAAACAGGAACCGGAAAAACTGCTGCTTACGTGTTACCGATGCTGATGCAGTTAAAATATGCGCAGGGAGATGCTGCGCGGGCTTTAATTCTTGCTCCTACACGTGAACTTGCTATGCAAATTGCTGAGCATGTGCTAATGTTCTCCAAATATACCGACTTAAGGTCTGCCGTTATTTATGGTGGCCTGGGCCCGAAATCGCAGATTGCCAAGTTAAAAGAAGGTGTCGATTTGATTATTGCCACCCCAGGAAGATTTTTAGATCTGTACCTTGCCGGACATATCAATACACAGTACATCAAGTTTTTAGTGCTGGATGAAGCCGATAAAATGATGGATATGGGCTTTATTGGCTCTATACACCGGATTTTGGAGGTGGTGCCACGCCGTAGACAAAACCTGTTGTTCTCGGCAACGATGAGCGACCTGGTACAGAAAATTGCCGGAGATTTCCTTAAACACCCCACCATTATTGAGGCGTCTATGCAGGCTACACCTGCAGCCACGGTAACCCAGTCTTTGTATGAGGTACCTAACTTTAAGACTAAAATTAACCTGCTGCAGCACTTGCTAAAGAATGTTGATGACTTTAAGCGGTTGATCATTTTCTGTAAAACCAAAACTGTTGCCGACAATATTTTCAGTTTCATTGAAAGAAGGTTTGGTGCAGATGCTGTGCGGGTAATCCATGCCAATAAAGGGCAAAACACCCGGATCAACTCCATCAATAGCTTTAAAGAGGGCAACGTAAGGGTGCTGGTGGCAACCGATGTGGCTTCCCGTGGTATCGATGTGTCTGAAGTGAGCCATGTCATCAATTTTGATGTGCCTATTATCATTGAAGATTATGTTCACCGTATTGGGCGTACAGGAAGAGCCTTTGCTACCGGAGATGCGATCACGTTTTGTACCGAGGCAGAAAAATATTACATCAGGAAGATAGAAAAGTTGACCAGACAATACATTCCTGTTGTAGCTTTACCCGCAGAAGTTTTTGTGGAAGAAACGCCTTATGATGAACGTCAGGCTTTAGCAAAGGAAATAGATCTTCAGAAGCGGAAAGAAGACCCCACATTTATGGGTGCTTTCCATGAAAAGAAAAAGCAATTTGCCCCGGCAGCTAAGAAAACCGACAAGACCCCTGCATGGAAGAAAAAGAAGTTCAAAAAATAAATCCGTCCAAACTCAGGTTAACGCCTTTAAACGTGATCACGGCAATGAGCTTTATGGCCGCTGCATGGATGTTGTTTAACGGATTTGGTACACCAATGGAAAAAACCGTTAACCTTTTGATCTTTGGCCTGTGCATTTTGGGAGCCGTGGTTTCCTTTGTTTCCGACTTGATTTTTAGAAAGTCAATACCTTCCCTGAAAAATTTATGGATTGTGGAAATTGCATTTCTTGTGTTTACAGTTGTGCTGATCCTTATTATAAAAATTGTATTATTTTAAATAGAAAATGAAGAAAGCTGAGATTAAAATTACTGTGGAACTGGATGATAATAATGTTCCTGAAAATATGGTTTGGGAATCAACGGATTCTGAGACCAAGGAGCAGGTTGCTGTTAAATCAATGATGCTGGCCTTGTGGGACCATAATTATAAAAACTCTTTAAGGATTGATTTGTGGACTAAAGATATGCCTGTTGATGAAATGAAAAGGTTCTTTTATGAAACTTTGCAAACGATGGGCGACAGCTTTTTAAAAGCTACAGGTGAGAAGCTTATTGTGGAAGACCTGCGCGACTATTGTGCTCATTTTGCTGATAAAATGGGGATTACCCAACAGTAACCCTACAGCATACCATGAAATATCAGGGGATTTTAGGTGCTGTAGTAATGGCAGCCGGTGGACTTTGTCCTTTACTTCGTGTACCTGTTTTGGGCAACTGGAATTATTTTGATGTAGACCAAAGGTTGGCGATCATATTTTATATACTGGTGGTGGCCGGGCTCACCGGCGCATTTTTACAACGGCCGGGGTTGATCAGATTTTCTGGCTGGGCAGTGGTTGTGTTAGTATTGCTGTCTTTGGCGGGTATTTATTTCAAGGTGCACGATTCTTTTAGCTTTATTCAGTTTAAGAAAGTGATTAACCTTGCCGCAGGCATGGTCAAGTACAAGTGGGGCTGGTTTGTCATTATTGCAGGAGCCCTATTGATGGTAACGGTGAGGAGGCCTGCTCATGCTGCTGTTTAGCCAGGTAAAACACCTGATCAGGAAAGAATTGCTGTTGGAATGGCGGTCAAAGTATGCGATGAATGGCATATTGCTGTATGTGGTGTCTACTATTTTTGTATGCTTTCTGTCGCTGAGAAGTGTTAATCCCATCACCTGGAATGCCTTATTCTGGATCATCATGTTGTTTGCTTCTATTAATGCGGTTTCTAAAAGCTTTCTCCAGGAAAGCCAGGGCCGGCAATTATATATTTATACCATCGCCAGTCCTTTAGCGCTGATTATTTCAAAAACCATTTATAATGTATTGCTGATGATGGTGTTAACTATTGTCGCATTGGTTTTTTATATGCTGGTATTTGATTACGTGCCGGAAGACCTTGGTTTATATATGGTAGCAACCATTTTAGGGAGCATCAGTTTTTCTACCATATTTACCATGGTGTCTGCCATATCTTCAAAGGCCGGTAACGGTGGCATGCTGATGGCAATTTTAAGCTTCCCTGTCATTATTCCTGTTTTAGTGGTGTTGATTCAACTCACTAAAAATGCAATTGATGGCCTGGACAGGAGCGTGAGTTTGGATGAGATTGGCTTGTTGCTGGTGATTAATGTGTTGGTGATGGCCGTATCGTTATTGTTGTTTCCCTACCTGTGGCGCGATTAGCCGTTAGGTCTTCTTGTTAAGGGGAAACTCCTGATTGTGGTTATTGATAGCTTCCTGACTGAACTTTGACAGCCGGGTCTGTACATTTCCGCCATTAAAATAAAAATATTCAAAGAGATGATTACCTTTGGGAAGTTTAAAATCTATATAAATGTATAAATCCTGGTGGAAAATTTTAGGGGCAATATTGGTTATATATTCTACCGTTTATGGCTTTCTGGGTGATGTTCCGACCTTACCCATCTTATATCAAAGCATCAGAAACCTGTACTTCCATGTACCGATGTGGTTTAGTATGATTGTACTTTTTGCCGTTTCGGTTTTTCATAGTATAAAATATCTTAGTTCAGGGAACTCGACAGATGACCTCAAGGCCGTTGAAAGCATCAATACCGGTATTGTGTTTGGTGTTTTAGGTATTATTACAGGGGCCGTCTGGGCAAAATTTACCTGGGGACAGGCATGGAGTTTTGATGTGAAACAGAATTTTGCCGCTATTGCCTTGTTGTTGTATTTTGCTTACCTGGTGTTGCGCAATGCCATTGATGAGGAACAGAAAAGGGCTAAAATTTCGGCCATCTATAATATATTCGCCTTTCCAATGATGGTGGTCCTCTTATTTGTCCTGCCTAGGCTATCAGATTCTTTACATCCAGGTAACGGTGGTAATCCGGGATTCAATTCTTATGACCTCGACAGCCGAATGCGCATGGTGTTTTACCCTGCATGTCTGGGCTGGATCTTGATTGGCTATTGGATTTACACGCTTTTGTATCGCGTGCGTACGCTGGAAAAAGCTGATCAGAATTCGCAAATAACTTCATGAGGTTATCATAGCTTCATCACCAGTAGCATACTAACTATATACTAATGAAATTATCATAAGCTTGCAGCCTATAAAAAGCAACGAATAAGCTTATGATAGCTTCATCACCGTTAAAAATCAAACTAAAAACAGATGAAAAAAATAACCGCAACTATTTTAATGTTAATGATAACGTTGCAATTATTTGCCCAAAATAGCAGTTCAGCCCTAACAGAAACCATGTATGGATCTGAGAAAATATACGTTGTTGTTGTTTGTGTTGGTGTAATTCTTGTGGGTTTACTGATATTCCTATTTACAGTGGAAAGAAGATTAAAAAAGTTAGAGAAAAAATCTACTGCTAAAAACTAAATTTAAACGGTTTAATCCGTGTTTTTGGTTCTTTTTTGATTAGGTGTTTTGTGTACACTAAGACCTTTGCGATTTGTATAAATTGTTTTTTTTAATGCAATTTTGTAGCCTGAGGAAACGAAACTAACTTAAATTCATAAAAACAAAAATGTTGAAGATAGCAAACGAGACAAACTTTTTTACAGATGTCTGTAAGAACTTTGACAGTGCCGCACAATTTACCTCTCATCCTGAAGGGTTATTAACTCAAATTAAAGCTTGTAACAGTGTTTACCGTTTTCAATTTCCCATACGGAGAGGGAATGGATTTGAAGTGATCGACGCCTGGCGCGTAGAACATTCACATCACATGAGCCCTACAAAGGGAGGAATCCGTTACAGTGAGATGGTGAATGAAGATGAGGTGATGGCCCTGGCTGCACTAATGACCTATAAATGTGCCATCGTAAACGTTCCTTTTGGTGGTGCAAAGGGCGGTATCAAGATCAATCCTAAAAATTACACTACCGCCGAACTCGAAACCATTACCCGACGGTACACGACAGAATTAATCAAGAAGAATTTCATTGGCCCAGGCATTGACGTGCCTGCACCTGATTATGGTTCTGGTGAACGTGAAATGAGTTGGATTGCAGATACTTATATGACCATGAACCCCGGTCAGCTCGATGCTTTGGGCTGTGTTACCGGTAAGCCAATTGCTTTACATGGTATCCGCGGACGTAAGGAAGCTACCGGAAGGGGTGTTGCTTACGCAGTTAGAGAATGTGTAACTGTAGGCGAAGATATGCGGAAACTTGGTCTTACGGCAGGTCTCGGCGATAAAAGAGTGATTGTACAGGGATTAGGAAACGTGGGCTACCATGCAGCAAAATTCTTAAATGAATTTGGTGCTACAATCGTTGGCCTGTGTGAATTTGAAGGTGCCATTTATAATGAAAATGGTTTAAACATCGATGAAGTGTTTGCCCACCGTAAACTGACCGGTTCTATTTTAGGTTTCCCAGGTGCTATTGAATTTGTTGATTCCATGGAAGGACTAGAGCAGCCTTGCGATATATTAGTTCCTGCAGCTTTGGAAAATCAAATTACAGAAGAAAACATCAGAAATATCCAGGCTAAAATTATTGCCGAAGGAGCAAACGGACCAACTACACCGGAAGCTGAAGCTATTTTTACTGAAATGGGCGGTATGATTATCCCTGATATGTATTGTAATGCCGGTGGTGTGACTGTTTCTTATTTTGAATGGTTAAAAAACCTATCGCATGTGGCCTTTGGCCGTATGGAAAACCGTTATGCGGAAAATTCAAATGCAAACTTAATTAATACCCTTGAATCAGTTACGGGGAAGACAATTCCTGCTGAACACCGCTCGATGTTGGTGAAAGGCGCTTCAGAATTGGAATTGGTTAATTCAGGTTTGGAAGATACGATGATCCATTCTTACCATGAAATCAGAGAAACTTTTTTAAACAAACCAGGCATTCAAACTTTAAGAACGGCCGCTTTAGTGGGTTCTATCGACAAAATAGCGGTTTCTTATATGAATTTGGGTATTTGGCCATAATAGGTAAAATTAAATATTAATATATTTGTGATATATTATGTTGTATATATAAATAATATTACTACATTTATATCAGCCAGCTGGCCCCTGGTTAAATTAAAGATTCGAAGTGAGAAGAACCGCAGGGATGCGGTTTTTTTTTGTTTAACGATTTCTGGCCGCTTCATTTAAAGAAGAACTATCAATATACTGTCATTAATTTCATTAAGCGCCTTTGTGAACAGATTAGGCAGGGATATTTTTTATCTTTGAAATTCCATTCTTCAAATCGAATAACAATGAGAAAAAGTGCAATCATCGGATTAATTACGATAGCCATCTGTGTAGGTGTTTTATTTAGCTTAAACGCAGATACCAGTAGTTATGCTACTTTTAAAGAGGCCGCTAGAGATTCAAGAGAATTTCATGTGATGGGCTATTGGGAGAAAGAAAAAGGAATGTACTATGATGCTCAAAAAGATGCCAATCATTTTGCATTTTATATGAAAGATGCCAAAGGTGATGTAGGCAAAGTTGTTTACAATGGTACCAAGCCCCAGGACTTTGAGCGATCAGAGAAACTGGTTCTTATTGGGGAAATGAAAAACGACACCTTCTACGCCTCCAAAATATTAATGAAATGCCCTTCTAAATACAATGATGAGCTTGTTGAAGTGAAACAAGACGGACAAGTTAAACAATACAACTAATTTTTTAATGGATATACAATTTGTTGGAGAGACCCTCCTTCCCGGTAGAATCGGACAGTTCTTTATTGTACTGGCATTTGCGGCCTCTTTACTTGCTACCATATCTTACTTCTTTGCTTCGGATGGAAAAAATCCGGAAGGACAAAAATCATGGCAACTTATAGGTAGAATATCTTTCTTTACCAATGTGGTCAGTATTATTGGTATAGGTATTACTTTATTTTACTTAATTCTTAACCATTATAACGAATACTATTACGTTTATTCCCACTCTTCAAAAGCTTTACCTGTTTATTATATTGTTTCTGCCTTTTGGGAAGGTCAGGAGGGTAGTTTCTGGTTATGGGCATTCTGGCAAGCACTGCTGGGTGTAATTCTAATCTGGAAAGCTAAATCCTGGGAAAATAGTGTAATGACTATAGTTGCTTTCTCACAGGTCTTTTTGACCTCCATGCTTCTTGGTGTGGAAATTTGGGGAGAAAGAATAGGAAGTTCACCTTTTATTTTATTAAGGGATGCTGTGGACCTGAAGTCAATGGCGCCGGCAGTTTTTGCTGATCCGGAGAACTTCAAACATTACCTTAAATTTATTACTGATGGCAGGGGCTTAAATCCATTGCTTCAAAATTATTGGATGGTTATTCACCCGCCAACCTTATTCCTTGGGTTTGCGGCCATGATTGTTCCATTTGCATATGCTGTTGCCGGTTTATGGCAAAGAAAATACAGGGAATGGGTTAAACCAGCAATGCCCTGGGCCTTATTTGCCGTAATGATATTAGGTGCTGGTATCATCATGGGTTCCTTCTGGGCTTATGAAGCACTTAACTTTGGTGGCTTCTGGGCTTGGGATCCGGTAGAAAATGCTTCTATTATTCCATGGTTGATGCTCATCGGTGGTATCCACGTGATGATTGCTTTTAAAAATACTGGTCACGCTTTCTTTACCGCTTATGTATTGGTGGTGTTAAGTTTCGTATTGGTGTTATATGCTTCCTTCTTAACCAGAAGTGGTATTTTAGGTGAAACTTCGGTTCACTCTTTCACGGATCTGGGGATGTTCGGTCACCTGATCCTTTATAACGTCACCTTTTTACTTATCCCAACGGTGTTCCTGATTCTGAGATGGAAAGAACTTCCCATCACGAATAAGGATGAAGAAACCTATTCAAGGGAATTCTGGATGTTTATCGGTGCCCTGGTGGTTACCGTAGCCTGTATCCAGGTTATATTTTCCACCTCAGTACCTGTATTTAATGCTGCTTTTGGAACTAACTTTGCACCGCCGATTGATGCCATCAAATATTATAACCAATGGCAGGCTCCATTTGCCATATTGGTAACTATAATCTCGGGTTTCTCTCAGTTTTTAAAATATAAACGAACTGATCCCCGTAAATTCTACAGTAAGCTGATTTCAGTAATTCTATTTTCAATTGTAATTACCGGTTTGTTTGTTTGGATTACTGATGTTTACAGTAACCTGATGTACATCCTGCTTTCATTCAGCTGTATCTTTGCCGTGATATCTAATGCACGTGTCGTGTTTCAAGGTTTTGGAGGCAGAGGTAAATTGGTTGGTGCTGCAGTTGCACACATGGGCTTTGCGTTCCTATTGCTGGGTGCTTTAGTGGCCGCGGCAACCAGTAACCCGATTTCCATTAATGCAAGTAATTTTATCCCGGTTAAAGACTTCGAAAAAGTTGAAAAACCAGGACAGAACATGGTGCTTTATAAGAGTGAGCCTAAGGAAATGGGTAAGTATACTGTTACCTATATCAGTGACACCACTATTGCCCCGAATACCTATTACAAGCTTAACTTTAAAGTTGTCGATAAAAAATCCGGCGAGGTAAAAGAGAATTTTGATTTAAACCCTCATGTTCAGGTCAATGAAAAAATGGGCTTAATCGCTTCTCCGGATACAAAACATTATATTACCACTGATATTTATACCCATATTACCAGTGCTCCTGATAAATCTGCAGAACATGGTGATCATGAAGGGCATACGGAAGAAGAGAACTACAAAGCGCCACGTATTGTAAATGTGAGCGCGGGGGATACCATTCATACCAGCAGTGGAATTATTACCGTTAAAGCACTGAATTTCAAACCTGCTGTTAAGGATTTGAAACTTGATGCAAAAGACATTGCCGTAGGTTTACCATTAGAGATTGACCGGAATGGTGACAAGTTCCAGGCGGAACCATTGTTTTTGGTAAAGGGTAATAATACTTTTGATTTTGCCAGAAATGTTGACCAGTTAGATTTGCGGTTAAGATTTACCAAAATTCTTCCTGAACAAAATAAAGTGGAGTTACAAGTTTATGAAAAGCCACAACAAGCGAAGGATTGGATAGTATTTAAATCTATTGAATTCCCGTTTATTAACCTTTACTGGATTGGTACCATTGTCATGGTCATCGGCTTCTGTATTTCCATCGTAAGAAGGAAAAAAGAATTAAACAGAGGAAGATAAAAAATGAAAATCGTCTGTCTGGGATCTGGAAATGTGGCGACACACCTCGCAAAAGCTTTTAAGGCAAGCGGGGGAGAACTGATACAGATTTGGAGTAAAACACTGGCCAATGCACAAGCATTGGCCAGTGTTTTGAACAGTCAGCCGGTAGATGATTTAAAGGACATCGACCTTAATGCTGATTTATACCTGATTTGTATAAAGGATGATGCCATTGAAGAAGTTGCAGCGCAGCTGGCAGGGGTAAAGGGCCTGGTGGTCCATACATCCGGCGCTACGCCTATTGAAATATTGGAGCGTGCAGGATTAAGTAATTATGGGGTAATGTACCCCTTACAAACTTTTTCTAAGAGCCGCAATATTGATTTTAAGCAGGTTCCTTTGTGTTTGGAAGGTGGATCTGAAAGGACTTTAGCGCAGCTGCATATACTGGCTGGCCGACTTAGTCCGCTGGTTTATGAAGTGAACAGTGACGACCGTAAGTTATTGCATCTGGCGGCCGTTTTTGCCTGTAATTTCACCAATCATTTGTATCACCTGAGCGCAAAGATCCTTCAGCAGCATCAACTGAGTTTTGAAATGCTGCAGCCGCTGATCATGGAAACGGCAGCGAAAGTACAAACAGCATTACCTGAAGGTGTACAAACCGGGCCCGCAGTGAGAAATGATGAATTAACGATGCACAAGCATTTGGAATTGTTAAAAAACATGCCTGAACTTGGAGTCATCTACAAAACTTTAAGTAATAGCATTAAAAAAACATATCTATAACACTATTCCCGTTTTTGGTGCTTATTTTTGAAAACAGATTATGAGTATTTATAAATTAAAATTAAATTTTGAAGAGAAAGGTAAAGAACCCATCGAACTTCCCATTGTGGGTGGGGAATCTGTACTTGACGCTTGCCTTGATCACGGGGTAGAACTGCAACATAATTGTGGTGGTGTTTGCGGTTGCAGTACTTGCCATGTTTATGTGACCGAAGGCATGGACAATATTCAGGAGATCTCCGATAAAGAGGAAGATTTCATTGACCGCGCAGTCCGTCCGAAGATTACCTCCAGATTAGGCTGCCAGTGTGTAGTCATTGATGGCGACATAGAAGTTACCATACCCGATCAATCAGAATTCTTAGGCCATTAATTAGCATAGAAATAAAATATGATACAAGATAAATTTTCTTTACCCTTATACTGGAACGACCACGAAGATATCGCTCAGGAGTTATACGAGAAGTTTGGTGATGAGTTTAACGAAGGTAAAATATACCGCATCAGGTTTACTGAATTATTAAACTGGGTGTTAGAATTACCTAATTTTAAAGGTACCAGAGAAGAAAGTAATGAAGGTCATTTGGAGCAAATCCAATCTGCCTGGGTTTATGAATGGCGTGATAACCAAAATTAACGCTAAAAAATAAACACATGTTCCTGCAAAAACTCAAAGAAATTACCACATTTATTTTTGATGTTGATGGTGTTTTAACCAATGGTGATATTCTCGCTTCTGATAGCGGTGAGTTTTTGCGTACTTTTAATATCAAGGATGGTTATGCCTTGCAGCTCGCTGTAAAAAAAGGATACCATGTTTGTGTGATCTCCGGCGGCAGCGGATCAGCGATGCAGAAACGCTTTGCCGGTTTAGGCATTGAAGCTGCTTACCTCGGTGTTTCAGATAAAGTTAAGGTCTACCAGGATTTTATAGAACAACGACAGTTGAAACATGCTGAAGTGCTGTATATGGGGGATGATATCCCCGACTATAAAGTGATGAAACTCGTTGGCTTACCCACTTGTCCGGCAGATGCCGTAGAAGAAATAAAAGCCCTCTCTGTCTATATTTCTCCCCAGGCAGGAGGTAAATGCGCTGTACGCGATGTCATTGAGAAAGTGATGAAAGTACAGGGCCAGTGGTTTGATGAAAATCCCTCTGCTGCAGACTCTGCAAAATAGGCTTTCTTATTGCAACAAAATTATTACTGAAGGGCGTTAAACCCCTGCGGTACTTTCCCCCTCTAATCCATAACATAACATAGAAACATATGAAAAAGTTATTGATGATTTGCGGGTTGTTATTTGGTGTAGTTACCCTGACCAATGCCCAGGATGGTGGTCGTAAAATGATGTCTCCTGAAGAAAGAGCAAAAAAACAAACAGAAAGGCTAGCAGAGAAGCTAAAGCTTTCTGAAGAACAAAAGTCAAAAGTTTTGGCCATATATACCGAACAGGCCAATGCGATGAATAAAGATGTACAGGCAGAAATGGCGGACAGAAAAGCAAAACATGCTGAAATGAAAGCTGCCAGAGAGGCTAACGAAGCTAAAGTGGAGGCGATTTTAACTGCAGATCAGAAAAAAGCCTATGCAGAATTAAAAGCGGAAAGAAAAGCAGCTATGGAGAAACATGGTGGCAGAGGTAAACGTGCAGACAGGAGTATGTAAGTTTGATTTTTAGAAGTTTAAATTTTAGTTTGATTTTTTGATTGATTTTTTAAAGTTTGATTTTTTTTAATAATAGAAGCGGCTTTGGGCCGCTTTTATTATTTTAGCGAAAATTATAAAAATGTATACCCAAACCCTTCCAATTATACTCGCTTCAAAATCACCACGCAGACAAGAGTTGTTATCACTAATGGACCTTGATTTTAAGGTTGTACTGAAAGAAGTGGAAGAGAGTTATCCCGATGGATTAAGTCCGGCGGAAATTGCCGTTTACATCGCTGAGAAGAAAGCGGCGGCTTTTATGGCCGACTACCCTGAAAGTATCGTGATTACAGCAGATACCATTGTGGCTTATGACGGTGAGATATTAGGTAAACCAGCGGATGCAAAACATGCGCAGGAAATACTGAGCAAGTTATCAGGCAGCCGCCATGAGGTCTTCACAGGAGTCAGCCTCACGTATGCAGATCAGATTTTATCCTTCTATGATGTCACCGAGGTTTATTTCAGAGACCTCACTGGTGAGCAGATTAAATATTACATTGAGAACTATAATCCCTATGATAAGGCTGGTGCCTATGGTGTGCAAGACTGGATCGGTATGGTGGCAGTTGAAAAAATTATAGGCTCCTATACTAATGTAATGGGATTGCCTACGGAGAAGCTTTATGCCGCATTGTCTGCTATATAATTAAAGACAATCAGCAATTAAATAATGTTCAATTTGCTACACTTAAGCCTGATCTGCGATTAAATCTAAATTGAAATTTAATCAAACTCAATTAAATAACGCCTCCCCGCAATAGAATCAAGTCAAGCTGCTTTTGAAAACCTCAGGGTGTTAAAGCGCTTTCCTATTAAACCTTTTGAAGAAGACTATTTAACACACCCATTTTTAAATCGTAGGTCGATAACCAGATTTTCTCCGGTTTAATTTCCTCCAGCACATAATTGGTCAGCACCACGGCCATCACAATCATATCCACCCTCAGGGGAATTAAACCCTCCATCTGCGTTCTTTCCTCATGTGTAGAAGCCAATAGCCGGGCAGCTAACTCTTGGTAGCGCGGGATAGAAATTGTTGCGCTGGCGACGTTTTCTATATCCAGGTCTTTCTGTATCAGGACAGCGAAGGTTTCAAATGCACCAGCTGATCCAATAAGGACCGTAGGCTGGAAGGATTCACACGCCAGTTTGAAGTCTGCCAGCACCTTCGACAGGTGCTCCCGAATGGCGAACTGGTCTGCTTCACTGATGGGATCTGATTTAAAAAAAGCCTGCATCAGCCTTGCCGCACCAATGTTATAGCTTTTCTTCCATAACACCTCATCAGGCCGGCAGATAATAAATTCTGTGCTGCCGCCACCAATATCCATGATCAGGGAGGTGGCGCTGATGGTACCCGTTGCCTGCACACCTTTGAAAATGTACTGTGCTTCTTGTTCCCCATCAATCACGTCGATGGTGATCCCTGTTTTTGCCAGGACTGCTTTCACAAATTCCTCACCATTCACTGCACTGCGCACAGCAGAAGTTGCCGTCGCTTTAATACAGTCAACCCCCTGCTTTTCAATTTCTGCTTTAAACTGGCTTAAAGCCTGTAATCCTCTTTCAAAAGCTTCGGGGATAATGATGTTTTCATTGACACGACCTTCCCCTAATTTTACGGGAACGTTTGTTTTATATATAACCTCCACCTTTCCATCAGCCACGCTGGCGATGATCAGGTGAAAAGTATTGGTGCCCATATCGATAACTGCAGCCTTCATGTAAATGGTCTTTTCAGTAATTAGTTTTTATAAGTAAACCATTTGATCATTTCCTTAAAACTCGCCTTTTTGCCATACATCAAAATACCCACACGGTAAATTCTGGAGGCCATCCAAACCGTTCCTATAAAGCCCAGGACCAGCAAAGCCATCGACAAAGCCAGCTGCCAATCCGGAACACCGTATGGTAATCTCACCATCATGGCGATAGGGGAGGTAAATGGAATAATGGAAAGCCAGAAAGCCATGGATCCATAAGGATCATTGGTCACCACGCTTAAGGACAATACATAGCCCAACAGCAAGGGCATCATCACCGGGAACATGAATTGCTGGGTTTCAGTTTCATTGTCTACTGCAGAGCCGATTGCGGCATACAGTGAACTATAGAAGAGGTAACCACCAATAAAAAAGAACAGAAAGACAATAATGATTTTCGTGAGCTCCAGGTTGGCAAGGCTTTTCTGGATGACCGAAAGTTCAGAATCACTGCTGTTCCCTATAGCTGCAGCAGGTGAGCCTTGTATGGCAGCAGTTGATCCCGGCATTTGAGCCGTGGTGGTCATTGTCGCTTTTTTCATGTCCACCTTATCAATAAACACACTCATGGCAAGCGTGGAAATAGAAGCCGTAAGCACGATCCATAAAACGAATTGAGTTAAGCCAACCAGTGCAATGCCGATAATTTTACCCATCATCAGCTGGAAGGGTTTAACCGAAGAAATCATCACCTCAATAATCCTGCTGGTTTTTTCTTCAATCACACCCCTCATCACCTGTACGCCGTAAAGCATGATGAACATGAACATCAGGATGCCAGAAACATAGGCAATAATGGTACTTGCCCCGGCACTGGAATCTTCTTCCTGGCCCGTATCATTGATCTTTTTCGTATCAATGCTGACCGATGTTTTTAATTTGTCGAGGTCGGTTTGGGAGATCCCGGAGGCTTTAAGTTTCTGAACACTGATCAGCGCTTCAATATCGTCCGCTATATTACCACCCAATACCAGTCCCGCTTGTTTTTTTCCCAGCAATTGTATCCCCTTGGGTTTGTCCAGCTCAAATTGAGGCAGGAATAGTACATAATCGTAAGTAGAATTCTCCAGTGTACCCTTCACTTCATTCAACGATTTGCCAACATATTCGTAAGTACGGTTATTCGATGATGGCAGTTTTTCTGTCAATGCGGTATTTTCCGAAATTACGGCAATTTTGTTTTGAGTGCCTTTAATTCCTTCCATGGAGAAGTAAAACATCATTCCATAAAAAGCAGCAATTAAAACCGGGGTAAGCAAGGTCATGACAATAAAGGATTTCTTTTTAACCCTTGATAAATATTCCCTTTGTATGATGAGTAAGATTTTGTTCATGGCCTTAGTTTTCCTGTTTAACTTTGTCAATAAAAATGTCGTTCATGGTCGGTATCACCTCATCTAACCTGCTTAAGGATACATAAGGTAATAAAGCACCCAATAGTTGATTTGCGTTTTGCTCGGGCCTCAGCTGCACTTTGATCCTGGTATTTCCTTTGGCAACAGCAGTTTCTAAAATATCATATTCAGGCGTAAAATGGGGGAGGTCGTGGATGCCATGGTACTCCACCCAATAGGTATTGTTACGGTAATGATCTTTGATATCATCTACCGAGCCATCCAGAATCTTTTTCGATTTATGAATCAGGGCAATATTGTCGCAAAGCTCTTCCACAGATTCCATTCTGTGTGTGGAAAAGATGAAAGTAGAACCCTGTTTGTTCAGTTCAAGAATTTCATCCTTAATAATTTCAGCATTTACCGGGTCAAAACCCGAGAAAGGTTCATCCAGGATAATGAGTTCCGGGTTATGCAATACCGTGGTCACAAACTGAACCTTTTGCTGCATTCCCTTGCTGAGGTCTTCCACTTTTTTATTCCACCAGCTGCCCATCTCCAGTTTCTCAAACCAGTATTTGATCCGCTTTGTCGCCTCAGCGGTACTCAATCCTTTTAACCTGGCCAGGTAAAGTACCTGCTCACCGATTTCCATCTTTTTATACAGGCCACGCTCTTCGGGGAGGTAACCGATCTGGGCGATATGATCACTGTTCAATCTTTTTCCATTGAACAATACTTCGCCACTGTCTGGGGCAGTAATTTGAGTGATTATTCTGATGAGGGATGTTTTTCCTGCACCATTGGGGCCCAGCAGACCAAAGATTTTTCCTTGTTCAATTTCCAGACTTACATCGTCCAGCGCCAGGTGTGTTGCATACTGTTTTACTATATTATTTACACGGAGCATCATTAATTATTTTTTGTCTATCGTCAACTTGTATACCTTAGTAACAGAAAACCTTAAAACGTTACAGGTTTCTAATTTAAAGTTTGCTAATCGTAAATAATAATCATATTGCCTGAAATTTGTAAAAACAGGACTTGTTTTGTCAAAGTGTAATTAAGTGTTACTGACAGCCTCAATCTGAATAAAACCAGGCGTAACCATTAGCAAAATAATTATTGTGATAAGTGACCCGAAAATCTGGCTGCTAAAGCATTAAACTGATTATTTAATTCAGTGCTAAATTTTGCTTCCCCGTTTGCTGCAGTGATGCGTGCCATTTGGTTCAGAAAAGACATCCCTAATTGTATATCCTGGTCACCAACTATACTATTCTTACTATCTGACACATCTGCTAAGTAGCTGATTTCTTTTTGTAAACTGGCTGATGACCTTTTAAGCAGTTCATTTGCGCGTTGCTTTTCACCTAATAAATAAAGATTTTCAACCATAAAGTATAAACTTGCCGAAGACCGGATTCCATAAAGTTTTTCCGGCATTACTTCAAAATAACGAGCGACTACCTTCTTTGCTTCTTCCTTTCTACCCATGCGGATTAACCCGGATATGGTGTTGTTAAATATATTGGTAAGAATGGAAATGTGTGTCTGTGATTCTGTATCCAGATAACTTGCATTTTTTAAGTTGCCCCATAAAAACTTGTTCATCACGTTATGGTAAAGCACCGGAGTGTTGATTAATTCCTTATTTTGAGAACTGTCTTTTACCAATGGCATTAAACGCAATACCAGGCCCTCATTATATAAATAATTGTCCAGGCCGTTGAACTGTTCAGCGGGCATGCCTTTTGTAAAATAGATTGGTCTTTCCCAATTGTTATGAGCAAGGATGTCGAACATGGCAAGCGTTCCTTTGGTGATAAATTCCTTATTATAGGTCCATTCCATTTCAGAAGCTATTTTTTCCCTGTCAGCAGCGGCCACGGCATTATTTTTAATCACATCGGCTTTATTTACAGTTAGCTTGAAGTTTTTTGTCGGTAGGAAATTTTCATACTGACCATTTTGCCTTTGAAGCTGATCTTCTGTGTTGTCTGATAACAAAAGCTCCATGATTGTTTTTAACTCCACATTCCCGGCTATCTTATAATCCTGGTAATAGATCACATCCCTAACCCCATTCACATATTGATCTATCTTCATAGAAAGTGGTAATGGAGCAGATTCGTTCTGTTTCCGTTTCATCCCATTAAGGTACCAATCGGCATCAAACAGGCTCAGGTTGACCAAACGCACATCAGGCCTTATTTTTTCTACCTCCTGTGCATACCATAGCGGGTAGGTATCGTTGTCACCATAAGTAAACAAAATAGCATTAGGAGCACAGGATTCCAGGTAATTTACAGCAATATCATGGGCCACCATTTTATCTGACCTGTCATGATCATCCCAGCCTTCTACGGCCATTAAAACGGGCGCAGTAAGTAAAGTGATGATCGTTGCACCGATCGCAGCACTTTTAGTGTTGGTCTTCTTGACCAGCCATTCCTGAACTGCCAGGACGCTGATTCCAATCCAAATCGCAAAGGCGTAAAAAGATCCGGCAAAGGCATAGTCGCGCTCTCTAGGTTCTAAGGGAGTTTGGTTGAGATATAATACAATGGCGAGGCCGGTAAAAAAGAAGAGCAGGCAAATGATCCATGCATCTTTCTTGTTACGGTTGAAATGCCATACAGCACCGATGAGACCCAGAATTAGCGGTAAAAAAAAGAAACGGTTATAGGAATTACTTTCTGCTATCGAAGGAGGGAGGTTACTCTGGTTACCCAATCGCAAGGTATCAATGGGTTTAATGCCACTCAACCAGTTGCCATCAACGTAATTACCAAAACCTTGCTGGTCATTTTGTCTTCCGGCAAAATTCCACATAAAATAGCGCATATACATATGTCCTATTTGATAAGAAAAAAGAAAACCTATATTATCGATCACACCAGGGAAATGGCCTTCATCCAACCTCATCCAATTTTTATAAAACGCGGCATGACCATCCCGGTCGCCGTGCATCCGTGGAAATAAGGTGGTTTTATCGTAAACATATGCCCTTTTTATAGTGGCAATTTCATATTTATCTGTTCCTTTTCTATATATATTGCCGCCTTCTTTAATGTCTATTGGATTAGAATTGAAGTTTGGGCCTGACAATAATGGCCGGTCGCCATATTGTACCCTGTTTAAATAACCTAAAAAGGAAAATGCATTATCAGGGTCATTATTGTTCAAATTGGGGTCAGCCTGGGCCCTGATTACGATCATGGCGAAAGAACAATAACCGAAAATAATCAAACTAACAGCCAGTAAGCCAAGGTTCAGCAACCTTCGCTGACGTTTAATCGAATAGAGGATCCCGTATACCAGGCTGGCAATCACCAGGATGGCGAATACAACAACACCGCTGCCAAACCCTAATCCTAAGGTGTTTACAAAGAACAAGTCAAATTGAGCACCTATTGAAACAAGGTATTGAATGATGCCAAATTGGATGACGGCCAATATCAGGACACCAATGATGAAGGTTTTGATGATGCCGGCCCTACTGACCTGAGGTGTCTTTTTAAAATAATAAACAAAGGCTATTGCAGGGATGGTGAGCAGGTTCAACAAATGGATGCCGATCGACAAACCCATGATATAGGCAATGAATAATAACCATTTATCTGCACCAGGCTCCTCGGCTATCGCTTCCCATTTAAATATGGCCCAGAAGACAAGCGCAGTAAATAAAGAAGACAGTGCATAAACTTCAGACTCCACAGCTGAGAACCAGAAGCTATCTGAAAAAGTATAGGCCAACGCGCCGACTATGCCGGCGCCCATGATACTGATTATTTTGGCAACTGGAATTTCATCATTCCCTTTGATCAGTATTTTTTTTGCCAGCGCAGTGATCGTCCAGAACAGAAATAATATGGTAAAGGCACTAGCGAGGGCGGAACCCATATTCATGAAATAGGCAACCTTCGTTTGATCGCCAAAAGCGAATATAGACAGCAACCTTTCAAACATAAGGTATAATGGTGCACCTGGTTGATGCACGATTTGCATTTTGTAAGCAGCGGCAATAAATTCACCAGCATCCCAAAAGCTGACTGAAGGTTCTAAGGTTAACATGTAGGTCACAGCAGCGACTAAAAAGCAAGTCCAGCCAGTAAGATTATTAATTTTAAAATAACTCATTTCTCGAAGATAAATCAACAGTAATGGAAGATAAACTGTAATCTAAAATAAACAATTTAATTGAAAATCAAATGTATTGCGGTGAGTTTAACATTTGTGCGTTGGTTAGGTGATTTTTTGTATTTAATTGCAAATTTACAGCACAAAAAAAAGCTGCACTCATTTTATCAATGAGTGCAGCTTTTAACTTTAATATTTTCTTCTATTATTCGAAATATTCTTTCATCTTTTCAAAGAAGCTCTTATCGTTTTTACCTGGCTGAGGTTTAAAGTTCGGCGACTCTCTTAATTTCTCAAGAAGTGCTCGCTCTTCAGAACTCAACGCCTTAGGCGTCCATATATTCACATGGATGATCTCATCACCACGGTGGTAAGAATTGATTTCAGGGATACCTTTGCCCTTCAGGCGTAACAATTTGCCACTCTGAGTACCCGGTTCAATTTTAATCTTTGCTTTACCATCAATGGTAGGCACTTCAGCACTGTAACCTAAAGCAGCATCAATGATACTTACATGTAAGTCATAAACAATGTTATTACCTTCACGTTTTAAAGTTTCATGAGGGATCTCTTCAATCAGGATGATCAGGTCGCCCGGGATACCGCCGTTAGGCCCCGCATTACCTTTACCGCTCATGCTCAACTGCATACCGTCGCTTACGCCGGCAGGAATATTGATGGTAATGGTTTCCTCTCCACGAATGGTACCTTCACCATGGCATGAATTACATTTTGAAGTGATTTGAGAACCGGAACCATTACAAGCAGGACAGGTTGCTGTAGTTTGCATCTGACCTAAAATGGTATTGGTTACCCTGCGTACAGAGCCATTTCCACCACAAGTACTGCATGTACTGATCGAAGAACGGTCTTTAGCACCGCTTCCATCACATGATTTACAAGCAACTTGTTTATTAACTTTTATTTTCTTCTCTGCCCCGTTAGCAATTTCTTCCAGGGTAAGTTTCACTTTAATCCTTAAATTAGAACCTTTTGCAACACGTCGGCCTCCGCGCGACTGGCCACCGCCACCGCCAAAGAAACTGTCAAAAGGGCTGCCACCGCCGCCACCGAAAATATCACCAAACTGGCTGAAGATATCTTCCATGTTCATTCCGCCACCACCGTAGCCACCACCACCTGATGCACCGCCAACTCCGGCATGACCATAATGATCATAGCGTTGTTTTTTCTCCGGATTACTTAAAACTTCGTAAGCTTCGGCTGCCTCCTTAAATTTATCTTCAGCAGTTTTGTCATCCGGGTTCTTATCCGGGTGAAACTTAATTGCCAGCTTACGGTAAGCTTTTTTTATTTCGTCGGATGAGGTGGTTTTACTTACCCCAAGCACATCATAATAATCTCTCTTGCTCATAATTTAACTACCCACTACCACTTTGGCAAAGCGAATTACTTTGTCATTTAAAGTATAACCTTTTTCTAACACATCTAGAACTTTACCTTTGGCTTCTTCATTTGGCGCAGGAATTTTTGTGATGGCCTCATGCAGGTCCGTGTCAAATGGTGTATTGATACTTTCCATTTCTTTCAGGCCTTTTTGACTTAAAAGGTTTTTTAATTTATTATATATCAATTGAATACCTTCCTGAACAGCTACAACATCTGCAGTGTTTTCCATCGCCTTATTTGCACGATCGAAATCATCTAATACAGTTAATAAGGAAGTGATAACATCTTTACCAGCGGTTTGTAAAAGTTCTGCACGTTCTCTTTGCGTACGACGTTTATAGTTGTCAAACTCAGCGAACAAACGCAAATATTTGTCATTCAATACGGTGATCTCTTCTTCCAATTTCTCTACAGGGGAAATCTCAGGAGGAGGGCCAGGCAGACTAGCTTCTTCAGTGGTATTTTCTGTCTGATCAATTGTCGCTTCTTCGTTAGACTGCTCGACGTTTACCTGCTCTTCAGCCTGGTTACCCGCGAGAGGGGTTTCGTTATCGTTTTTCTTCTTCTTGCTAAACATATTACAGTACAATTTTTTGAGGTTAAACTCAAATCCTTTGCCAACAGTATATATCAGCCACCCTGTCAGTTAAAATTAAAACTTACTGACCAGAATGGCTGAAAAAGTAAAATCTGTCAGCATTTATTTAAACAAATGAGGCGTCTTCATGCACTAATCCACCTTCACATTTGATGATTCGGGAAGGCATCGTACGAATGATGTGATAATCGTGGGTGGCCATTAAAACAGCGGTTCCATTCTGGCTGATTTGTTTTAAAAGCATCACAATTTCTTCAGAAGTATCAGGGTCTAAGTTTCCTGTAGGCTCATCAGCAAGAATGATTTCAGGGTTGTTCAACAAAGCCCTTGCAATTACAATCCGCTGCTGCTCACCACCTGAAATTTCATGCGGCATTTTCTTTATTTTCGAGCGCAAGCCCACCTTATCCAATACATCCTTAATCCTTTCCTGGATCAGGTTATTGTCACTCCATCCGGTAGACTTTAAAACAAATTCCAGGTTTTTTTCTATCGTTCTGTCGGTAAGCAATTGGAAATCCTGGAATACGATACCCAGTTTACGTCTTAGATAAGGTACATCCCTTTCAGCCAGTTTTTTCAGGTCAAATCCTGCAACTTCTCCTTCACCATTGCGTATATGCAGATCGCCGTAAATGATCTTCAATAAACTACTCTTACCAGAGCCGGTTTGTCCGATTAAAAATACAAACTCACCTTTATCAATGCTCAAGTTCACATCGGATAAAACCAGGTGCTTTTGTTGATAAACATCAACATTTTTTAAATTTATAACTGCGTTTCCTGCCATGATTAAATATCTAGTTTCTTGATTTGTCCGAAAGGCAAATCTTTAATAATATCCATTATATAAGGTAGCTTATCGCCCAAGCCCAATTTATCTAATGATTTGTCTGGCCTGTCGACCCTGAAATATGCGAGTAAGGTAAATTTCTCATCACGCAATTGTACATAATCCGGAATTTTGGCGATGCCTTTTACTTTGATAACATACATTGTTCAAAAATAGTATTTCAAAATGAGAAACAGGCATGTAGTTTTCTAAAGGCCATTTAGAAAAGCAATGGTATCAACGTTATCTGCATAATCCCAAAGCTTCGGACTTTGGCTATCTCCGAAACCCACGACACCTGATTTAAGGTTCAGCTTGGCTGAAGTCACAACACATTGGATGTTATTTTCTGCTGCTGCAAGTTCCTGTTCTACTTCTTCCAGGTTCTGGTATCTTTCATAATATAAAACGGCAAGAGGAGAGGCGAGGTTCTTATCTTCCTTTAACAGCAAGAACCCATTATCGAAATGTTTTGCCGCATTCACCAGGTAGATCGATTTATTGTAATCGTAGTTATTGTTGTATTTAAAGTGATTGAAAATTGGTTGAAAAGCTTCTAAAGGCTCAAAGAAGTCTTTGATGTCGTAGTCTTCCGGAATATAGATTTTTGATACGTTACGGCAGCCTAAGCCAAAATAATCAAATATGTCATGGCCTAATTGCTGAATATCTGCTGTGCTTTCCTTTCCGGTGAGCAAGGCAACGCTGTTTCGGTTTTTGCGGATGATGTTGGGCACCTTACCGAAGTAATATTCAAAATACCGCGAACTATTGTTGCTACCGGTAGCTATAATGGCGTTGAAATCCTTTAAACGGTCTGTATAAACAATTTGATCTTCAAATAAAGGTTCAATTTCAATGAGTTTCGCTAAAATAGCAGGCAAGAGCTTATCGTCAGAAGAGCTCAGCTTGATCAGGGCAATATGACCGGTAGCCAAAACGCATAAAATATCATGAAAACCCACCATCGGGATGTTTCCGGCTAAAATTAAACCTACTTTTTTAGCTTGCGCAGTGATTTTTATGTCCTCAAACCATTTTTTTACGTCATTTTCCTGCAACATTGCATGAAATGATGCCAGTGAGCGTTCCACTTCTTCGCTGGTAAACCATGCATTATGGTTGGGTGCACGCAACACAAGGTCTCTCAAATGCTCATCAGGGTGCTTTAAGAAGGTACTGAGTTGGTTAAATGCAATAATTATTTTTTCTGCTGTAAGGAACGACATATTGAAACTATTATTAAAGTATAAGTGTTATATTTGCATGCAAAGTTAACCTTTAGCAAAAGATATACACGAAGACATGGCTATTATAATTACAGACGAATGTATTAATTGCGGAGCATGTGAGCCGGAATGCCCAAATAATGCAATATATGATGCGGGCTCTGCCTGGAGATTTTCTGATGGTACCAATTTAAACGGTATCATTGATTTTGGTGGTAAACAGATTGATGCGGAGGCACCGCAAGAAGCTGTTTCTGATGAAGTCTATTTCATTGTGTCAGATAAATGTACAGAATGTAAGGGCTTCCATGATGAGCCGCAGTGTGCTGCTGTTTGTCCGGTGGATTGTTGTATAGACGACGAGAATGTCCGCGAAACAGAAGAAGAATTACTAGCGAAAAAAGCCTGGTTGCACCAGGAAGGATAATATTGCCTTTTTATTTTTAAAATGAGGGCCGGTTCATGCAAATGAAACCGGCCTTTGTATGCCTACACGTCTGCTTTGTTGGGTACAATTAAAACCGGACAGGCAGATTTTCTAGCCACATGTTCCGCCACACTTCCCATTAGAAAGTGGTATAAACCTGTTCTTCCATAGGTTCCTATCACAATAAGGTCAGAACCCCACTCGTCCGACTGCTGTATAATACCGTGAGCAGCGCTGTCTACCACACTCAGGTAAGTGGTTTTCAGGCCCAGGCTGTATTTGCTTTCAATTTCTTTTAGAAGTAAATGGCTGTTTTCCTCACTGTTGTCGTAAGTCTCCAGGAAAACAGGGGCTAAAGTCAGGTCGGGATTGATATTTGCCGGCATAGGTTCTATGATATTGACTAATGCAACCTCTGCATCGTAATTTTTTGCAATTTCATACCCCGTTTTAGCTGCCTTTTCAGAACACGTACTGTTATCAACAGCAATTAAGATTTTTTTGAGCTTCATGGTTTTCCGATTAGATATCTATAAAAATAACAATTTAACTGCTTACTTTTATGCTTTGCTATAATTATGGAAGAACAATCAGCAGTTTGCAGAATCGCTATTTCCCCAATGCGGGGAGAGCCCAATGACCAGTCAGAAATCGTTTCACAGTTGTTATTCGGTGATGCGGTAACCATTCTTGAAAAAACGGAAAAATGGTGGCGCATCCAAACTGCGTATGATGATTACCAGGGCTGGGTAGATTTCAGGCAACTCACCCCCATTGCTTCCATTGAGCAGAACCACCGTTTTCTTGCACCACCGGCGGTTAATAATACCTTGATCGCAGCGGATGGTAGTAAATTATACCTCGCCGCAAGCAGTTATTTACCCGGTTACGCTGATGGTTACTGTTATGCAGGAGCAGAAAAGTTTAAAGTTGACTTTCAGCCTTTAGTCGTTAATGCGGAAATGCCGCGGTCAGCCCTTAAAGACATTGCCTTTTTCTATCAGAATGCGCCTTATATGTGGGGTGGCCGCACTTTATTTGGCATCGACTGTTCGGGATTTGTACAGGCCGTTTATAAAATGGCTGGCAGGAAGTTAAAAAGAGATGCTTCCCAACAAGTGGAGATGGGTACTACGGTAGATTTTCTGACTGAAGCACAATTGGGTGACCTTGCCTTTTTTGATAACGCCGAAGGGCGGATTACCCATGTGGGACTCCTACTAGGAAGCAATGAAATTATCCACTCTTCAGGCAAAGTAAGAATTGATCCCATCGACGATCAGGGTATCTTCAACAGGGAGCTCCAGAAATACTCACACCAGCTGCGCATCATTAAGCGTATCATTTAAGCATACAGGTGAATTTGTGGTGATTTCTATGAAAAAATACAATGCCCTTATAGAAAATGGTCGCGAGGACCTGAATAGTGAAATCGTACCCTTAACAGAACTCAATCATTTATTTCAAAAAGCAACAACGGGATCAGTAAATCGGTATACACAAATTAGCGAAACTGTTAATCCTGTAGTGCTTCAAAAAGTTTCTAACTGAATCAATAAGTTATGATGAAGCATTTCAAGTCAGGTTTATTTCTCCTTTTGTCATTATTGTCTATTTCAACTTATTCCATTGCCCAAAGCCGTAAGGATAGTTTAATCGTATTTGTCGGACAAAAGCTCAAAGTTGAATACTATCCTGAAGAGAAAAGCCAATGGGTCGTTGATTCAATAACGATTCGAGGGAAGGACACTATTACTGCTAAACACGTGCCGATGAGTATGGACCAAAGATATAAGGCGAAGTATAAGGTTTTGCAACTTGTACATGGTTCATACAAAGCTGATACTATCGAATTTACAGTATATGACCATTACGGGAAGCCAGCATTTTCCCAATTTGAGCATGTGTTGTTGTTTGTGTCTTACTACAATGGCAAACTATATCATGAAAAGTACCAGTACTTCGATGTATACAAAGCTAAAAATGGTAAGTGGGCAAGTCCATATGCTGTTGCCGACTACAATCATCCCTATCGAGATTCGATTACTGTGAAACCCGAGAAAATTCCATTTGAAGAAGAATTGCGATTTTCCGTAAAGCGACAGGGATTTAATTATATGCAACGAGATTATCCGCACCCATTTTATACGCTAAAAGATGGTTACGCAAATCCTGTGTATGGCAATTACGTTAACGATTTGTTTCAATTGAAACTGGAAACAATTTTAAAAGCCCGGGGTATAAAATAATGTATTTTTATAATCCATTAGCACTGCAAAAAGAACGTAGATTCAACGATTGATTACGTCTGTTCAACCAGGCATTCAGCCTCATGTTTGATGGGGAAATTGCAGGAGTTAGCAATAAAACACATGCTATTGGCCTGTTCATGAAGGCTTAAGGCTTTTTCTGTCTGCGAAGAATCAGAGATGGTGACCACGGGATGAAGAATAACTTCCTTAAAGCGGCCGCTGCCATCAGGGTTTTCCAGCATTTTGCCAACCGCTTTGTCGGAATATTCCAACACAATGATGCCGTTTTGAGAGCACAAATGAAGGTACCAAAGCATGTGGCAGGAAGATAAGGAAGCTACCAGTAAATCTTCGGGATTGTATTTGGTTTTATCACCAAGAAACACTGAATCTGAAGAGCCATGGATATTTGGCTTGTTATTGATGGAAATGGTAAAACTCCGGTCATACGATCTGTAATCCATCGTTCCTGAGCCTTTATTACCGGTCCAAACCATGTTTGTCTGGTACTGATGTTCCTTAGCCATAATGTATCCTTATTTTATACCAATTTAAACATTCTGCCGCTTATTTCTAGTTTTTTTAAAATTACTTCATCCGCCAGGTGGCACATACCACTTAACCTCTTTTCGTCCTGAAAATCAGGATATAATGTATGCCGGAAGTAGATGTCGTATCTTTAACCGAGTGAACCAGGTTCAACTTCTCGAGTTTCGCTTTGTTAAGTTCTTCCGCTGTCCCAGAGAATATTTTGTCGTCAATAATGTAGAGCGTTTTTTTGTCAGGCATGTTCTTGTCAATTTCTATTTGATTAATACTACGAATGCGCTGTCTAGATTGTTGCTTCTCTAAATAGCCATTACTTTTGTTTCTTATCTGCTCGTCGCTTTGCGCTTGTAATTGATGACTTGCAACAGTTAACAAAAATAACAGGGTCACTTTCTTTAGCATATTGAAATTTTCCATATAAACTTGTTTCTGAGCGTTGAGGTTAAGATAAGTGAAGATATAAAAAACATTGAAGAAAAAGTTACCTTTTAATAAACAATTAAATATATCTAGCACCGGTCTCACAGGGACCTGCTACCGACCTCGGCCATCACCAAATAAGGCTCATTTTTAATGGTACGGTAAGCGAACCCTAAAAGAACGGCTAAAGAACACTAGACAAACGCCCGGCAGTCTTTTAGCTGTTTCTTAAGATGATCGTACTTGACTTATTGATTCTTTTAGGAGAATTCCCAGATTTTAACCTGCCTGTCGTCACCGGTAGAGATCAGGTACCTGCCGTTTTCAGTCCAGATCATTTTATTGATGGAGTGCGTATGACCATTTACGCCCTTGTCGTTGCTCAGGATTTTCAGCAGTTTGAAGTCTGTGCTGCTCCACAATTTAATGCTTTTATCTTGGCTGCAGGTGGCAAAATAGGGGAGTTTAGGATGGAATGCGATGCTGTAAATGCTAAAAAGATGTGCAGGGATATTCTGGCGCAGGGTATAAGCCGGCAGGTCCCATATTTTAAGCTGGGCATCACGGCTTCCCGAAACCAGGTAACTTCCGGAGGGGTCGTATTGAAGGGAGGTAATGGGCATGGTATGGTGCTCCAATACATTTAATAGCGTAAAATCTTTGGCGTTGTAAATCCGGATCAAGCCGTCTTTGGCACCAAATGCAATCTCCTTTTCATCATTACTGAGGGCAATCACCCGGATGGTATGCTGCACTACGGCAAAGCTGTATAGCAGGGAAAAGTCCTTTAAAGACCATACCGCAACGTTACCATCTTCACCGGTACTCAATATTTCATCTTTTGAGGCGACAGTCTTGATATCAAATACCCCTTTCTGGTGAAAGCTTAAGGTTTTTACGATTTGCTGCTTTTCCAGGTCAAAAACCAGGATGGAGCCGCTCCGTTGACCAATGAAAAGCAGGTGCTGGTAGCGGTGCAGGGCATACACAGAACTCTGTACCGGCACGATCACCTTCACAAAAGTCATATTATCCAGCGACCATTCCACCACCCCTTTGTCGTTTCCTGCACTATAAAAACCATCCGCATTTTCTGCAGGTGCTAAAGCATAGATAGGATTTTGATGACCATTAAGGGTCTGTAAGAGTTTAAGCATTGCCCAGTAATTTTGTTTTATTTTTTGTGTCTGGCTTCCAGGTTTAAAGCAATATCGTTTAAATTTTTCCCTTTTTCCTTCAATAATACCAATAAGTGGAAGATAAGATCTGAACTTTCATTTACAAAATCAACATCCGTTTCCGTCAAAGCAGCAATCACGGTTTCCACACCTTCTTCACCTACCTTCTGCGCAATTTTATTGATTCCTTTTTTCCGGAGCTTATTCACATAAGATTCTTCGGATGGATTTGCATAACGGTCAGCAATGATATTCTCCAGTTCAAAAATGAAATTCTGGTTATAATTGGTCTGGAAACAGCTGCGGCTACCGGTATGGCAGGTAGGGCCAATAGGGTTCACCTTAATTAGCAAAGTATCATTATCGCAATCAAGATGGCTTTCTTTAACCTGCAGGAAGTTGCCACTGCTTTCACCTTTAGTCCAGAGCCGGTTTTTAGTGCGGGAGAAAAACGTGACGATGCCTTCATTTTGGGTTTTAGTCCAGGCCTCCTGGTTCATATAACCCAGCATTAACACTTCCAAGGTCTGTACATCCTGTATAATGACAGGGACCAAACCATTACTTTTTTCAAAATCTATATTCATAACCTTACTGGTATGCGGTGTTTTTTTAGTTCTCTCTTCAAATCCGGGATGGCAATTTCGCCATAATGAAATACCGACGCTGCAAGCGCTGCATCCACACCCGTCTGTGTAAAGACTTCAGTGAAATGTTCCATTTTTCCGGCCCCGCCCGAAGCAATAACGGGGATATTAATACTGCTGCAAACCTTACTTAACAGCTTGCAGTCAAAACCTTGTTTGGTGCCATCATGATCCATGGAGGTGAGTAAAATCTCTCCTGCACCATGTTCTTCCGCCTGCTTAATCCAGGTTTCCGTTTCTATGCTGGTCGCCAGGCGCCCACCGTTTAAATGGACCAGGTTTTTATCGCCAACCAGTTTGGTGTCTACCGCTAAAACGACAAACTGAACGCCGAAGGCTTTCGCCAGTTCTTCAATCAGGACAGGGTTTTTAACGGCAGCAGAGTTGATACTTATTTTATCAGCACCCGCATTTAACAAGGCTTCGGCATCAGCGATGGATGTGATGCCACCACCGATGGTAAAGGGAATGTTAAGCTGTGTGGCGACTGATTTCACCATTTCCAGCATTGTTTTTCTGCGTTCGTTGGTGGCGGTGATGTCCAGGAATACCAGTTCATCTGCGCCCTGCTGTGCATATTGCCAGGCCAGTTCAACCGGGTCACCGGCATCCCTAAGGTCAACAAAGTTCACGCCTTTGACAGTCCGGCCGTCTTTAACGTCCAGACAAGGGATAATACGTTTACTTAACATGGTTATAAAGACGTCATTGCCCTAAGGTTCCATTGCTTAATTTCTTCAATAGAGATCCTGTTTTCATAAATAGCTTTCCCAACCACTACAGAGCGGATATCATATTTAGCCAGTTCTTCAATATCCTGCATGGAACTGATGCCTCCTGAAGCAATTAATTTAATGAACGGAGAGTGGTTCAATAACTTGCGGTACAAGTCCACGGCAGCCCCGCCTAATTTACCATCCTTGTTAATGTCTGTGCATAAAAAGCGGAAAAAGCCCAATTGCAAGCATTTGTCAATGTAATCCATCAGCTTTATCGGAGAGCTTTCCATCCAGCCGGAGTATTTTATGACCTCATCGAGTACATCAATAGCGATGACGATCCTGTTGGCATAATCATATTTCTTGCCTACTTCTTTGCTGAGCTCGGCTAAAAAATCAGGGTTGGTGATGGCCTGTGTGCCTACAATAACGCGGTGGATACCTGCATCAAGCAAGTTGGTTACCTGTTCAATGGTACGGATACCGCCACCATATTGCACACGCATATCCGTCTTTTGAATAATTTCAAATAGTTGCTTTTGGTTGCTGAAATCGCCTTTAGCACCATTTAGGTCAATAATATGTATGAATTCAGTGCCGTTAGAGCGGTAGTTTTCAATCATTTCAGCGATGGAAACATCGTATTCGGTTTTTTGATTGTAGTCGCCCTCTACCAAACGGACAACCTTTCCATCTAAAATATCAATTGCGGGTATTATATACATGTTATAGTTCTAAAGTTGAAAAATTCAATAATAAACGTTCACCGGCGGCACCAGATTTTTCCGGATGAAACTGCACGCCATAAAAATTGTTTTTTTGTATGGCTGCGGAAAATTGTACACCATAGTTTACAGTGGCAGCATCAAAAGTAGGATTATATTCAATAAAGTACGAGTGTACAAAGTAAAATTGTGCCTGACTATCAACACCTTTGAACAGGTTATTGTTTTTAAAGCTCACATTATTCCAGCCCATATGTGGGATTTTAATGTTGTTCGCTTTATCGAATAACCGTGTTTTTAAGGGGATGATGTTCATTAACTCCGCATCACCTTCTTCAGAATGTTGTGTAAGTAATTGCATACCTACACATATACCTAAAACAGGTTTTTTGAGTTGTTTGATCGGCTCCACTAACCCTGTCTGTAACAGTTTTTTCATTGCAGATCCGGCATGGCCGACACCCGGAATGATGATATGGCTGTATTTTTCCAGGTCTGCAGCGGTGTCTATCATGCCATAGGCAATGTTTAACCGTTTTAAAGCAGAAGTAAGGGAGAAAATATTGCCTGCACCGTAGTTTACTATTCCAATCATCTATAATAAGCCTTTTGTACTTGGTAAGACTAATTTCTCTGCATCACGTTTAAGCGCCACTTTAATCGCTTTTGCAAAAGCTTTAAAGATAGCTTCTATTTTGTGATGTTCGTTGTCGCCTTCCGCTTTTATATTTAAATTACATTTTGCAGCATCGCTGAAGGACTTAAAGAAGTGATAAAACATTTCCGTAGGCATGTCGCCCACTTTTTCACGTTTAAATTCAGCATCCCATACAATCCAGGCCCTGCCTCCAAAATCGATGGCCACCTGCGCCAGGCAATCATCCATAGGTAAACAGAAACCATAACGCTCTAAGCCTAACTTGTTGCCGATAGCCTTGGCAAAAGCCTCTCCAAGGGCAATTCCGGTATCTTCAATGGTATGGTGTTCGTCAATATGCAGATCCCCTTTGGTTACAATATCGAGGTCAATGCTGCCATGGCGGGCAATTTGATCCAGCATGTGGTCAAAGAAGTTTAAACCCGTATGGATTGCTGCTTTTCCCGTGCCATCAAGGTCAATTTTGATGCTGATTTTAGTTTCATTGGTATTGCGTTCATGCACTACTGTTCTGCTGCCGGCACGTAGAAAGGTATAGATGTCCATCCAGTTCTGCGTTTTCAAGCCTACGAAATCCGCTAATTCGGAAGTCGATTCCTGGAATTCGGCAGCACCCAGGGTTAGGTTATTGCATAAATAAATCGCTTTTGCACCCAGGTTCTTCGCAAGAATGATGTCATTGATCCTGTCGCCAATCACAAAAGAATTGGCTAAATCATACTCGCCGTTAAAGTATTTCTGTAATAAACCCGTGTTGGGCTTACGCGTTGGGGCATTCTCATGCGCAAAAGTACGGTCTATGATGACGTCGCTGAAGGTGATATCTTCGTTGGCAAGGGTCTGCATAATGAAATTATGCACCGGCCAGAAGTTCAGTTCAGGGTGGGAATCTGTTCCCAATCCATCCTGGTTGGTCACCATCACCAGTTCATAATCCAGTTCCCTGGCAATTTTAGAAAGGTAATATAAGGCTTTCGGGTAGAATACCAGTTTTGCAAAAGAATCGATCTGCTGATCTTCAGGTTCCAGGATCAGCGTGCCGTCGCGGTCTATAAAAAGTAATTTCTTCATGTGGCTTATAGCGATTTTAAAGCTTCAATTAATAGGTCGTTTTCTTCAGGAGTGCCGATGGTGATGCGCAGGCATCCCTCACATAAGGTAACCTTGGAACGGTCCCTTACAATGATACCTTGTTCTACCAGGGCGTTGTAAGTTTGGGTGGCATTATCCACCGCAACGAGGATGAAATTCGCATCCGAAGGATATACCTTTTTCACCAATGGAAGGGCGGTCAAAGCCTCGGTTAAAAGGTCTCTTTCCTGAACGGTTAATTTGATCCAGTCATTCACCTTTGTTACATTTTTCAAGGCTTCCAAAGCAAGGTCTTGTGTTGCCTGATTGATGTTGTATGGCGGCTTCACTTTGTTGAAAATATCGATGACCGGACGGGCAGCAAAAGCCATCCCCAAACGCAGTGCCGCAAGGCCCCAGGCTTTGGAGAAAGTCTGCAAAATAACCAGGTTGGCGTACTCGGTTAATTCGGTAATAAATGTCTTCTGTCGGGCGTAATTTATATAGGCTTCATCGATCACCACCAGCCCCTGAAAATTGGCTAAAATGGTCTCGATATCCGTGCGGATAATGGAGTTGCCGGTGGGGTTATTCGGGGAGCAGATAAAGATGATTTTAGTATGCTCATCTATAGCTTCAGCGATGCCTTCCAGGTTCAGTTGGAAGTTAGGTAAAAGGTTCACTTTCCTTACCTCTACATTGTTGATTTCGGCTGAAACTTCATACATGCCATAGGTCGGTGGAAGGATGATTACGTTGTCGATTCCAGGCTCACAAAAAGCACGGTAAAGCAAGTCAATCGCTTCATCACTTCCATTGCCTAAAAAGGTGTTTTCAATAGGCACTCCCTTGATCCTGCTGATTGCATCTTTAAGATCCAGTTGTAAAGGATCAGGGTAGCGGTTGTAATTTTGTTCCAGCGGTGAGCCATAGCTGTTTTCATTGGCATCAAGGAAAACGCTGGCCTGTCCTTTATATTCATCCCTCGCCGTAGAGTAGGGGCGTAGGTTCTTTATGTTTTCGCGTTGTAGGTTATTGATATCCATCTTGAGATTTTAAACGAATAGTGATTGCATTTTTGTGTGCCTGCAGTCCTTCTGCAGCAGCAAGAACTTCAACAGTGTTGCCGATTTCCTTTAATCCATTGCTACTGATGTGTTGAAAGGTGATCTTCTTTACAAAAGAATCAATTGACACGCCAGAATAAGCTCTGGCAAAGCCGCTTGTCGGTAAAGTATGGTTGGTGCCGGAAGCATAATCACCCGCACTTTCAGGCGTTAAATTGCCCAGGAAAACCGATCCTGCATTGCTGATCAGGGGGATTAAAGGCTCATAAGCCGTTGTGGCTACGATTAAGTGCTCCGGTGCATAACGATTCGAGAAGTTCATTCCATCCTCCATGGTTTCCACTTTAACTGCATAGGAATTGGCGATGGCCTGTGCGGCGATTTCTGCTCTTGGTAACTCTTTCAGCTGAATTTCAATCTGTTCAATTGTTTCAGCTATAAAATGAGTAGAGGTAGAAACCAAAATAGCCTGACTATCAACACCATGTTCAGCTTGTGCAAGGAGGTCAGAAGCGACGTATGACGGATTGGCAGTCTCATCTGCGAGTACTAAAACCTCTGAAGGACCTGCCGGCATGTCAATAGCGGTGAGTGTAACCGACTGCACAACTTGCTTTGCATAGGTGACATATCGGTTGCCGGGACCAAATATTTTATCTGCTTTAGGGATGCTTTCTGTGCCGTAGGCCATGGCTGCGATGGCTTGTGCGCCACCCACAAGGTAGATCTTATCAATGCCCAGCAGGACTGCACAATAGGCGAGGTAACAATTGGTTTTACCGTCCGCCTGTGGCGGGGAGCAAACGGTGATTTCCTTGCAGCCTGCTAATTTAGCCGGGATAGCCAGCATCAAAAAGGTGCTTGGTAAAACCGCTGTTCCACCCGGCACATAAAGGCCCACGCGGTCTATCGCACGGTTTTCGCGCCAGCAGGTCACACCAGGCATGGTTTCCACTGCCGCCTCTTTTATGATTTGTGAGGAATGGAACTTGCTGATATTCTCAAATGCCTGTTCTATAGCGGCTTTTGCCTCGGGTGGAATTGTTGCTGCAATCGCTTTGATCTCTTCCTTGCCGATGAACAGGCTCTGCAGCTGTACCTTGTCAAACGCCAAAGCATATTCCAGTAAGGCCTGGTCACCGGCCGTTTTAACGCGGTCGATGATGGTTCTCACCCGCTCTTCAATGCTTTTATCGTCCTCCAGTTGTCTCAAACATAAGTTATCAACCGCTTGTGTAGATAAGTCTTTAAAACTGTAGATTTTCAATGCTTTATGTTTTGTGATTAACTAATAGTTAATGGTTGATTTACGTTGTTTATGGTAAAATCAGCTCTTTAAGTGATGATTTTTTCGATTGGCATTACCACAATACCTTGGGCACCGGCTGCCTTCAGGCTGTTGATTTTTTCCCAGAAGTCTTGTTCAGCAATGACCGAGTGAACAGCTACCCATCCTTCTTCGTGCAGTGGAACTACAGTTGGACTCTTCACGCCAGGCAATAAACTCACTACCTTTTCAAGGTTAGATTTAGCGACGTTCAAGACTACGTATTTCGTTTCTTTAGCGCGCAACACTGAGCGGATTCTTTGCATTAATTCCAGCACTTCCGGGTTCAGTTCGATGCCTTCTTTTCCGATGAGAACAGCCTCCGATTTCATCACTTCTGCGAATGGTTTTAAGCCATTACTTTTAAGCGTTCCGCCGGTAGAAACGATATCGAAAATGGCATCACTTAACCCTAGTCCCGGACCAATTTCTACGGAGCCGGAAATGGTTCTGATCTGCACATTTTTTACATCATTTTCTTTAAGGTATTTCTCCAGGATAACAGGGTAAGAAGTGGCGATTGCCTGACCTTCCAGTTGCTGTATTTCGGTAAGTTCACTGTGGCTGGGAACAGCAATTTTTAAGGTGCATTTTCCAAATCCAAGCTTCTGCAAATAGGTAACTTTTGCACCAGCTTCGGTGATCACATTTTCACCAACAATTCCTAAATCGGCAATACCGTCCTGAACATATTCCGGGATATCGTCATCTCTTAAGAAAAGAATTTCCAGGGGAAAATTACTTACAGAAGTGATCAATGAACTCTTGTAGTTTTCGAAAGAAAGACCACAGTTTTTTAGAATCTCTACAGATTTTTCGTTTAACCTACCCGATTTCTGGATAGCTATTTTTAGTGTTTTCAATATGATTGATTATAGTAAGGAACAAGAAATTATAAAATTCGGAAACAAGTTTTGAAGTACAAAACATTACATATACATCGCCAATTGGCGATGGTGCAAATGTAAGTGATGGTTCAAGTGTTTATTCATTTTATAAAGTTCCTAATGAGTGATGCGGAGCATCTTAAGATATGGCAAATATATATAAAAAATAATAAAATATTTGCAATTAAATGTGAATTACAATTATTACCTTAACAATCTCAGATTTAACAATCAAGATTATTAACCTTTAAACCAAATGTATGCCTGTTAAAATGCTCTGGAGTGTCCTGCTCCTCTGTTGTTCCATGAACGCTTATAGCCAGTCTGCTCATGTTAACAGCAACAAAAACTGGACAAAGCTATTCAATGGAAAGGATTTATCCGGTTGGAAGCAACTCAACGGTAAAGCCAAATATGAAGTCCGTGGTCAGGAACTAGTAGGTACCACGGTATCCAATACCCCCAACTCGTTTTTAGTGACCGAAAAAGAATATGGCGACTTTATCCTCGAGCTGGAGCTTAAAGCCGATACTTCCATGAATTCAGGGGTACAGTTCCGCAGTTTAAGCAAAGCTGAAGTTCAAGATGGCAGGGTACATGGTTACCAGGTCGAAGTTGATCCTTCGAAAAGACAGTGGAGCGGTGGTATCTATGACGAAGGCCGCCGGGGCTGGCTTTATACTATGGAGGTGAACCCTAAGGCAAAAAGTGCCTATAAAAAAGACGACTGGAATACCTACAGGATAGAGTGTATAGGAAATGTGATCCGTACCTGGGTAAATGGTGTGGCCACAGCTCACCTGGTAGACGCAGAAACCAGTAAAGGCTTTATTGCACTACAAGTACATTCTATCAACAAATCCGAGACGCCGGGGAAAGAAATTCAATGGCGTAACATCAGGATACAAACCACAAACCTGAAACCTACCCCGATGGATGACATCCATGTGGTGAATACCATTCCGAATGACCTTTCCGCACAGGAGAAGAAAAATGGCGTTAAGCTGTTATGGGATGGGAAAACAACCAAAGGCTGGCGTGGTGCCTATAAAACTACCTTCCCTGCAAAAGGTTGGAAAATCGACAATGGGGTACTTTCCATTAACAAATCTGACGGTGCTGAAGGTGGCGTAGGGGGTGATATTGTGACGGAAAAAGAATATGGCGCTTTTATCATGAAGTTTGATTTCAAATTAACGGAAGGCGCTAACAGCGGGGTTAAATATTTTGTGACGGAGAAAGAAAAAGGGGCTTCTGCCATCGGTCTGGAGTACCAGATCCTTGATGACAGTAAACATCCCGATGCCAAACAAGGCAAAAACGGTAACCGTACGCTTGCTTCGTTATACGACCTGATCCCTTCGGATAAAAACCCAAGAGCCCGCAAGCCGATCGGTGAGTGGAACCAGGGCGTGATCATGGTATACCCGGATCATAAAGTGGTCTATATCCTTAACGGCTTTAAAATGCTGGAATTTGAAAGGGGATCTCCTGAATACCTGGAGCTGGTGGCCGGAAGTAAATATAAAGACTGGAAGGATTTCGGAATGGCAGAAAAGGGACATATCCTGCTGCAGGACCATGGAGACACGGTTTCCTTCAGAAGCATTAAAGTTCAGGAATTATAATCTAAAAATATCAACAACATGTCGACTTCAAGAAGATCTTTTATAAAACAATCTAGTATCCTTGCCGCAGGCGTTTATACCGGCACCATGGGCCTGAGTGCCAAAAGTTATGGACGAATCATCGGTGCCAATGACCGGGTTCAGGTAGGGGTAGTCGGTTTCTCCGACCGTTTCAGGACATCCTTGTTCCCGCCCTTTTTACAACTCCACAAAGGAATGAACTTTGAAATTGTAGGGGTTTCAGATTTATGGAAACACAGAAGAGAAGAGGGACAGGCTTTTCTCACAGGAAAACTGGGAAATAAAGTGAAGGCCTGTGCCAATAACGACGAGCTATACGGCATGAAAGATCTTGATGCGGTATTTGTGTCTACGGCAGATTTCCAGCATGCTTTGCATACCATTGAGGCTGTAAATGCAGGTTGTGATGCTTATGTGGAAAAACCTTTTGCTGAAACGATGGAAGATAACCGCGCAGCCTTGAAAGCAGTAAAGGCTACCGATCGCATCATTCAAATCGGCTCACAACGCCGCAGTGGCAGCAATTATATGGCTGCTGATGAGTTTATTAAGGCAGGCAAGTTTGGCGACATCACCATGGTAGAGCTTTCCTGGAATGTGAATCAGCCAGGCAGGTGGCGCCGTCCGGACCTTGTAGCCAAACTAAGAGAAGAAGACATCGACTGGAAGCGCTATTTAATGAACCGTCCCTTCGAAGCTTTCGATCCTAGAAAATACCTGGAGTACCGTTTGTTCTGGCCCTATTCTTCGGGCATGCCTGGGCAGTGGATGAGTCACCAGATTGATACCGTGCATTGGTTTTCAGGTTTAAAACACCCCAGGAGCGTTGTTGCCAACGGTGGAATCTACCAATGGAAAGATGGCAGAAGTAACTGGGATACCACCACAGCGGTATTTGACTACGGCCCAAGTGATAACCAGGACAAAGGCTTCCAGGTAGTGTTCACTTCCAGGATGCACAACGGTGATGAAAGGCCGGCGGAGATCTATTATTCGAATGGCGGTGAGCTGAACCTGATCAATAACACGGTATCACCAAGAGGCGGTTTAACAGAACGTCATGCAAAAGCGATGAACATGCAGGCGAATTTATTGCCAGAGGTGGTGCTGGCCGATAAGTCAGTTAGTGTGAGTGCTGCGGCAACTACCGGCGGTGATCCGGTGGTAACGGCACACGTTCGCAACTGGATGGAATGTATCCGTAGCAGAAAACAAACAAATGCACCGGTGGAAGTGGGTTATTATCACTCCATTGCGAATATTATGACTACTGCTGCTGCCAGAACAGGCTTTAAAGCGACATTTGATGAAAAGGCACAAGAAGTCATGGTTAATGGAAAAGTATTTAAGTATTAAATGCTTATTTTTGGCGTATAATTAATGATTTGAAAAAGACCCTGTATTTATGGCTATGGTTCGGCCTGACGTTACAAGCTTGTAACTGGTTTAAAGAAACACCGGAGACAGGATTGATACTGGCCGAACACTTTGACAATAAGCTTTACAAGAAGTTTGATACAGCGGCCTATTCCCAGGTTTTTAACAGGCATTTTGATTCATTAAGTAAAGGGCTTTCCAACCCAAATACCGTCAGGAATTTTTACCAGCAACGTGGCTGGAACGCTGAATTTGTGACGCGTCACTATGTAAACGGCGATTTGGATACCCTGATCAACTATATCAGCAGGAGTAGTCAACACGGATTTAATCCGGAATATTTCGGCTTGAAACAACTTTCGGTCCTCAAGAACAGGCTCGATGCCAATCAGTTTGAAAACATAGCTGAGGTATACCCTGTTCTTGCTGACCTTGAAATCACTGCTGCAGAAGCGCTGGTTAAATACCATAGCCTGGTTTATTATGGGAGCCTGAACCCGAGAAAACTGCTGAGCAGGTATTATATCAATGTCGAGCGACCAGATAGCGCCAATATGATCAAAGTGTTATCTACGCCTGATCTTGCCCGTTACCTCAAAGAGATACAGCCATCCACTCCCCAATATATTGCTTTTCAAAAAGAGCTGTCGCGACTTCAACAGGGCAGTGGCGACAAAGAGAAACTGAAGACCATCCTGGTGAACATGGAGCGTTTAAGGTGGAAGCTTCCCCCGCCGGAAGAGGAATATGTTGAAGTTAACATTCCTGATTTTTCACTGACCTGGTTTAATGGCAAAGACACTTTGAGCCACATGAAGGTCTGCGTAGGCGCTAAAAGAGAAACAGGGTACGAGGAGAAACTCCAGCAATACCTGAAAACAAAAAACCTGGACGATAAACCCAAGAACCATGAAACACCGGTGTTATACAGCAAGCTGAATTCCATCCAGGTGAACCCCGTGTGGAATATCCCGGTGAGCATTGCCCAGAGTGAGATCTATTACCAGGCCCTGGGAGATCCTTATTACCTTTCCAATAACAACATCAGGGTTTATCATAAAGGTAAACTGGTGGGAGATACCGATACCATTCAATGGAACAAGTATTCAAGGGCCAAGCTCCCTTTTCAATTTAAGCAAGGTTCAGGCGTAGGGAATGCCCTGGGTAAATTTAAGTTCATCTTTGAAAATGGATCGAGCATTTACTTGCATGATACCAATAATAAAAGAGCCTTCAACTACAACAACAGGGCCATCAGCCATGGTTGTATCCGTATAGAAAAGCCTTTGGAGTTTGCTGAACTGCTGGTGAAAAACAAGCACCAATACGACCAATTGCGCATGGAGGTAAATTTACCGCCATTAGACACCACAAGAATGGAAGTCTTTCACAAGAAAATGCAGAAGAAAACCGACACGACGGCGGCATTTGTATTAAAACCAGCCTGGTTTGGAACGAAGAAGCATATTCCTTTGTATATCAATTATGTAACCGCCTGGTGGCAAAACGGAAAGCTGCAGCAGCGGGCGGATGTTTACGGACAGGATGAAGTTCTTTGGGCAAAATTGAAGCGTTTTCTATAAAATTGTATAGTTTTGTGCGCTGTTTACTAGCGGTTGAAATTTGAAGAGCGATTATTTAACGACTAAAGAATAACAAAAAAGATGAACCTTCTGATCACAGGCGTTTCCATTGCCGACCCCAGTAGCCAGTTTAATCAACAAATATGTGATGTACGTGTAGAAGATGGAAAAATAGCTTCCATTGCACCACAACTTACGCCAAAAGACGGCGAAGAGATTTTCGAAGGTAAAGGCGCTTACCTGTCACCTGGCTTTTTTGACCTTAACTGCTCCATAGGCGATCCCGGCTTTGAAACCAGGGAAGATATCGAGTCTGCTACGGCAACTGCTACCGCTGGCGGATTTACCGGACTGGCTGTTTTGCCCCATACACAACCCGTTTTACATTCTAAATCTCAGATTGAGTACATCGTTAACAAATCCAAAGGGAATTTGGTAGATGTATATCCGATAGGGGCCATCAGTCTGGATCTGGAAGGAATAGAAATGGCTGAGCTTTATGACATGCAGCAGGCAGGAGCCGTTGCTTTCTCTGACGGTGAAAAACCCATTAAAGATGATGGCTTCATGAGCAGGGCCTTGCAATATGCAAAAGGATTTGATGCTTTGCTGATGGTTTTTCCTGAAAACAGATCCATTGCCGGAAAAGCACAGATCAATGAAAGCAGCACCAGCGTATTGCTGGGGATGCAAGGCATACCGCCTTTAGCAGAAGAAATGCAGATTTCCAGGGATATTTGCCTTGCAGGTTATCATGATGCGCCGATACATATCCATAATATTTCTACTGCAGGTTCAGTAGCCTTAATTAAGAAAGCAAAAAGTGAGGGCATAAAAATTACTTGTGATGTGGCTGCACATCACCTGGTTTTCACAGAAGAACTGCTGAACGACTTTGACAGTAATTATAAAGTTAAACCACCGTTGAGAGGCGAATCCGATGTCGAAGCTTTAATGAACGGTTTAAAAGAGGGAACAGTTGATGCCATCAGCGCACAGCACCGTCCTCAGGAAATCGAACAAAAGGATGTTGAATTCGGAATGGCTGCCTATGGCATCATTGCTTTGCAGACCGCCTTGCCGCTGTTGGTAAAAGCAGGCCTTACCGCGACGCAGATTGCCGATAAACTGGCGATTGCACCACGCAGGATCCTGAATTTGCCGCTTCCGGTAATCGAAGAGGGCAGACAGGCCAACTTTACCCTTTTCAATACTGATCAGCAATGGTTGTATAATGCCGCCAGTAATCCCTCAAAATCTTCTAATTCACCCTTATTGAATCAAACATTAACCGGAAAGGTAATGTTGGTGTATAATAATAATAAATATCAAGTATATGGATAATAAAGTAGAAGGTGCGCTAATTGCGTCGCTAGACAAATTTTCCGAGAATTCAGGAAAAGAAGCTGCAGATTTAAAAAAGAACCTTCTGGAGGTATTTGACCTTGATCAGGGTTTTTTAGAAAAAGTGGAGGCTTTTGATGCTGCATTTGACGAGCATCCGGAATTTGAAGAACTCAGGGAAGTTTCCTTTGATCTTTTAATGATCAATTTCTTCTCCAATGACATGAAGAAACTGGATGAAGATTACCTTGATTCGGAAGAATGGGCATCCATTGAAGAAGAAACCATTGACCGCGGTACCGAGCTTTTAAATCTTTTATTGTACATCAACGAATGTCGTGATGAACAGATTAAACCAGAGCTAGGAGATTTCTTAAAAGAATTTTTGTTGGTAGAGGAAGATGAGTTCCAGGATGAATTCCACATTTATGAGGACTTGATCAGCAACCAGCAACTTGCAGAAAGCAGCGTCGAAGATATTTGCAGTCACGCAGGGATGGTTGACCTGGGCGAAGAAATGGAAGAACTGTTTGTTCCTTTTATGTCGTTCTTCTATCAGCCAAAATTTGATGAGGCTGTGGTGAACGATTTAAAAGAATATAGCGCAAATCCAGGTTTTGATATTGCGGTTTACACGTTAATTACTAAATTTAACGCTAATTAACGTTTATTAACTCCTTAATAAGATGCAACAACAATTAGTAGAAATGGAAAAAAAGCCTAACATGCTGGCTTTCAAAGCCGCAGGTGCTTATTCTCTTTATTTTCTGGCCCTGCTGTTTATTTTCAAAGCGATTGGAATCGACACCAACAATCCTGACCTTCCCATGGGAGAGAAAATTGTAAGTTCGGCTTTGTCGTATATTCCTTTTATCCTGGCTATTGTTTTTGTACAGATTACACATAAAAAAGAACTGGGTGACTATATCACTTTTGGTCGTGCTTTTTCTGCAGGCTTCAAGGTTGCTGCCTATTCAGGTTTGTTTATTGCGGTGCTGATGATCCTTTATTATAAATTGCTGGACACCAAATCCTATGAGGATGTAATGAACATGGCCATCGAAAATGCGGGCGATGATGAGCAACAAATCAAGGGTGTGGAGATGATGCGCCCGTACATGGTTTACTTTATAGGTTTCGGTGCTGCGGTAGTGTATACTTTCTTCGGACTGATCGTAAGTTTGGTTGGCGCATCGGTGATCAAGAAGGTGAGGCCATTTGATGAGGGAAATTCTGGTTACTAACGGGAAATTTTGGTTACTATTCACCTCCTCAAATCTTTACTGAAAGGAAATTTTGGTTACTACTCGTCTCCTCAAATCTTTGCTGAAGAAGCAAACATTTGGATGTCGGCTCGTAGCAACCAAAATTTCAACATTTACCAAGGTTGGAGCATAGCGTTTATTGTTGACGTATTTGATTTATATGCTTAAATTACTAGCATTTACCAGGGGTTGGAGCATATACGAGGTTATTGTTCGGGGCCAGGATGTTGTTGATTTTAATTTAGACGCTTAATTTCTGACATTCCAAAGCGCTGAGCGGATTCGTAGGTGTTATTCCGGGCTGGGTTTAGCGTTTAATAGATGAACTTTGAATCTTAAATATTATAGAAGGCCGTGTCTTTACTGACATGGCCTTTTTCGCTTCATTCCGTCACCATGACAGCTGGTTTCTCTTCGTTCAAACAATTTTTATTAAAACACGTTAATTAATCATGTCAGAAAATCCTATTGATAGCGCTTCCGATTCCCCTTACGATAATCCTTACCAAAAAGAAGCTTTGCGAAAACACGGCATGGGCTGGATTAAAAACTTATCCTATTTAATGGATGAGCAGTTTAGGTTGCCGGGTACGCGTTTCAGGTTTGGTGTCGATCCCCTGCTCAATTTAATTCCTGTTGTGGGGGACATGTCTGGTTTTTTGGTTTCCGGGGGACTATTACTGGCCATGGCAAAAAAAGGGGCAAGTAACAGACTGGTCGTGCTGATGTGCATCAATATCTTTTTGGATGCGACCATTGGGGCTATCCCGATTTTAGGGCAGATCTTTGATTTCTTCTATAAATCCAATACAAGGAACCTGCGTTTGATGAGTGAATATTATTTGGAAGGAAAACACCAGGGCAGCGGAAAAAATGTGCTTCTTTTAGTGGGAATCATACTCTTGATCCTATTTATTCTCCTGATCTATGTCTTATGGCAAGTAGGGGCGTGGTTATTTGGCTTGTTTTAGATTTTTTCCTATTATGTCATTTTATTTAACAAAATTTGCACCTTAATTACGCGTAATAACTATACATGGATATTTCTATTGTAGTACCCCTATATAATGAAGAAGAGTCTTTGCCAGAATTAACTTCCTGGATAGCCAAAGTGATGACGGCGCATAACTTTTCTTATGAACTTCTTTACGTTGATGACGGCAGTACAGACGAATCCTGGGCGATTATTGAACAGCTCAAATTGGAATATAGCGCCATTAGAGCTATAAAATTCAGAAGGAACTATGGTAAATCGGCAGCTTTGAACGTTGCTTTTGATGCTGCACAAGGTGATGTGGTGATTACCATGGACGCCGACCTGCAGGATAGTCCGGATGAGATCCCTTCCTTGTATAAAAAAATCATGGAGGAGAAGTACGACCTGGTTTCCGGCTGGAAAAAGAAACGTTATGATCCGGTTACCAAAACCATACCTACTAAATTATTCAATGCGGCCACACGCAAAATGTCTGGCATTCATTTAAATGATTTCAATTGCGGCTTAAAAGCCTACAGGAAAGATGTGATTAAAACCATTGAGGTGTATGGTGAAATGCACCGTTATATCCCTGTTATCGCTAAATGGGCAGGTTTTAAAAAGATAGGTGAGCAGGTGGTCGAACACCGTGCCCGCAAATACGGGGTCACCAAATTTGGCATGAGCCGTTTCATCAATGGCTTCCTGGACCTGTTATCCATCTTTTTCGTGGGTAAATTCGGGAAAAGGCCGATGCACTTCTTCGGTACCTTAGGGGTGCTGAGTTTTTTACTGGGTTTGTTTATGGCCATCTGGATGATCGGTGTGAAGTTGTACCATATCTCCTCACATATCCCTTATAAAAGAGAAGTTACTGACCAGCCCTTGTTTTATGTTGCCCTGATTGCCATTGTAGTCGGTTCACAAATGTTTTTAACAGGCTTTGTGGCAGAACTGGTTACCCGTAATGCACCGGAGCGCAACCAATACCTCATTGAAAAAGAAATCATTTAAGGGATGTTTTTTTCAGTAATCATTCCATTATATAATCGCCCGCAGGAGATTGACGAATTATTAGCCACACTCACTAAACAGACCTATACACAGTTTGAAGTTTTAGTGATTGAAGATGGCTCTGTGCATGATGCCAGGGACATTGTTGGTAAATATGCCAATCAGTTAGACCTGCGTTATTTCGTAAAGCCAAATGAGGGTCAGGGTTTTACCCGGAATTACGGGTTTGAACGTGCAAAAGGCGATTACTTTGTGATCTTCGATTCCGATTGCCTGATTCCGGAAGATTACCTGGAAATTGTAAAAGATTACCTTTATGAACATGACCTCGATGCCTACGGCGGCCCTGATGCAGCACATGAAAGTTTTACACCTGTGCAAAAAGCCATCAGTTATGCCATGACATCCCCCTTTACGACCGGAGGCATTAGGGGAAATAAAAAGCATATTGGTCAGTTTCATCCCCGCAGTTTCAATATGGGCCTGTCTCGTGAAGTATGGGAAAAGGTGGGTGGTTTTATTTTGACCCGCTTAGGAGAAGACATCGAATACAGTATCAGGATCCATGAAAATGGTTTTAAAATCGGACTGATCCCTGCGGCGAAGGTTTACCACAAGCGAAGGACCAGTTTTGCCCAGTTTTACAAGCAATTGCATTTCTTTGGCAGGGCGAGGATTAACATTTATAAACACTTCCCCTCGGAGTTAAAACCGGTGCATTTTTTTCCGGCCATCTTTACCCTGGGTTTTGGTTTCACCATCCTGCTGAATGTGCTTTACCCGCCAATTGCATATATTTGTAATTTCTTCATCCTGTTGTACTTCGGGATGATATTTTTCCATTCCTGGAGTATTAACAAATCAATAAAAGTTGCATATTTGAGTGTAATTGCTGCTTTTATTCAATTAACAGCCTATGGCTTGGGCTTTATACAAGATTTAGTGAAAAGAGTAGTCCTTAAACAACAATGATAGAATATTTAAAAGAAAGTACATTTACCGTTAATGAGGTAATTGGAAAAGCGTGGGCGGTGACAAAAAGGAATTACTTCTCTTTAGCCACTTTGTGTTTCATGATGTTTCTCACTTCTAACGCATCCGGAATGATGGCGTTTTTCCTGAAGGACGTTAACAAGGGGTTGAGCCTGCTGATGGCAGCACTTTTTGTGATGTTTTATTTCACCATCAATCTCTCGCTGCTGAAATACATTTTTCACCTGCTGGATGACGAAGAAAATGATGTCAGTATTGTCAGCACTTTGCCCACCCGGCAGCAGATCATCCGGTTTTTAGTGGCCATGTGCTATTTTATGTTTTGTATTGCAGGTGTTTATATAGTGGTCATCCTTGTCGGATTTCCGTTTATCTACACCGGCATTAAGATGTCTGTGGTGACTAACGTGGCCGTTTCCATCGGTACGATCGCTATTTTTATTACCTGGGTGCGGATATCCTTTTTCCCGTTTTTTATTATCGACCGTAACCAGACACCATTTAGGTCCATCAAATTTAGCTTAGCCATCACCAAGGGTAATTTCACCAAGATCTTAATGCTTTCGCTGGTACTAGGCACATTTTATATCCTGTACCTGTTCTTAAGTTACCTGCAATGGCCGGTGATCTCCTTTTTTGTGAATATCTTAAGTTCATTTATCATTGTACCCTTATCGAATGTGGCCTTGACCATTGCCTACCGTAAAATGATGAGTGAATATAAAGGAGATGAAGAACCCGGTATCATTACAAATATTGTATAAAATTTATGGGATTAAAAGCAGCGATCAGTAAGCCATTCGCCGCCTTTATCGTAAGGCGCATAGAGAAATGGAAGAATAATGCAGTTAAGGCACAACATGACACCCTCACTGCCTTAGTTTCCAAAGCACAGCACACAGCTTTTGGTAAAGACCATCGATTCGCAGCGATCAAAAACTACGAAGATTTCAAAAAGCAGGTCCCGGTAAGGGATTATGAAGGCTTAAGAACTTATATAGACCGGGTTGTAGCAGGTGAAGAAAACGTGATGTGGAAAGGCAAGCCAGCCTATTTTGCAAAAACATCCGGCACTACCTCTGGCGCAAAATACATCCCGATTTCTAAAGAATCCATGCCTGAACACCTCAAGGCAGCCCGCAATGCCTTATTAACCTATATCCATGAAACAGGAAAAGCTGATTTCGTGAACGGGAAGATGATCTTTTTGCAGGGCAGTCCGGTGATGGATACCAAAAATGGCATTAAAATCGGCCGTTTATCCGGCATTGTGGCTAACCTTGTTCCCGCTTACCTGCAGAAAAACAGGCTTCCGTCCTTTAAAACAAATTGCATTGAAGACTGGGAAGAAAAAGTAGAAGCCATTGTGGAGGAGACCATCCACCAGGATATGACCTTAATTTCGGGCATACCGCCCTGGGTACAGATGTACTTCGATAAACTGACAGAGAAATCGAAAGGTAAAAAGATCAAAGATATCTTTCCTAATTTTAAACTTTTTGTCTATGGCGGGGTTAATTACGAACCTTACCGTGCTAAAATACAAGCCAGTATTGGCAGAAAAATTGATGCTATAGAAACCTATCCCGCCTCTGAAGGTTTCATTGCCTACCAGGACAGTCAGCAGGAAAAAGGCCTGCTCTTACTTGCCGATGCAGGGATGTTTTATGAATTTATACCGGCAGACGAATATTATAATGATGAGCCGACACGTTTAAGCCTGGGAGAGATTGAACTGGAAACTAATTATGCGCTGATCTTAAATACCAATGCAGGGCTTTGGGGTTACAGCATTGGTGATACTGTGAAGTTTGTTTCCAAAAATCCCTATCGGATCATGGTGACAGGCAGGATTAAACATTTTATATCTGCATTTGGAGAACATGTCATCGGAGAAGAAGTAGAACATGCCTTGTTAAGTGTGGCCAATGAAGAAGGGGTGGGGATTACAGAATTTACCGTAGCACCACAAGTTAATGACCCTGATGGGGGCCTTCCTTACCATGAATGGTTTATTGAATTCTCCAAAAGCCCGCAGGACCTTAGCGCATTCAGCAAAAAGGTAGATGAGGCGCTACAAAAGAAAAATATTTACTATTTTGACCTGATTGAAGGAAAAATTTTACAGCCCCTGGTGATCCGCACCTTGCAGAAAGACGCTTTCGTCAACTATATGCGGGCAGAGGGCAAGCTCGGCGGACAAAACAAAGTTCCGCGTTTAGCTAACGACAGGAAAATTGCAGACAGTTTAAGCAATTTTACGATTAAATAACATCGTCTGGAAAAGGACGTTTATAGGAGATAAAACTATTGACAATTAAAAATATAAGTATACTTGGGTCTACCGGTTCTATTGGTACCCAGGCCCTGGAAGTGGTTAAGGCTAATCCTGAGCGTTACCGTGTGGTTGCATTGACCGCCATGGAGAATGATGCTTTGCTCATTAGCCAGGCTTTGGCATTTAAGCCGGAGCTAGTGGTGATTTGCGGAGCGGGCAAATATCAAAGCGTAAAGGAAGGACTGGCCGGCACCGGAATTAAGGTATTGGGCGGTGAAGTTGCTTTATGTGAAGCCGCCAGTTTGCCGTCGGCAGATTTGGTGCTTACTGCTATCGTAGGTTCCGTAGGCTTAAAGCCCACCATTGCCGCCATTGAGGCTGGGAAGGACATTGGCCTGGCCAACAAAGAAACTTTGGTTGTGGCCGGTGAACTCATTACCGACCTGGCTAAAAAACATGGCGTAAAGATTATTCCTGTAGACTCCGAACATTCCGCTATTTTTCAATGCCTGGTCGGAGAGGAAGAAAATCCATTAGAGAAGATTTATTTAACGGCTTCAGGAGGTCCATTCAGGGGTAAAGACCGGGAGTTTCTGGCGAGCGTCACAAAATTGCAGGCTTTAAAACATCCCAACTGGGTGATGGGGGCAAAGATCACCATAGATTCAGCATCGATGATGAACAAAGGGCTGGAAGTGATTGAAGCCAAATGGCTGTTCAACTTGCATGTTGATCAGATTGATGTCATTATTCACCCCCAATCGATTATTCATTCCATCGTACAATTCCAGGATGGATCGATGAAGGCGCAGATGGGCCTGCCGGATATGAAACTGCCTATACATTATGCATTGGCCTATCCGAAAAGAGTAGAAAGCAAGTTTCCGCGGTTCAATTTCATGGATTATCCTTCATTAACCTTTTTCCAGCCGGATAACGAAAGTTTCAGGAACCTGGATCTGGCATTTACGGCGATGAAACAAGGGGGAAATATGCCTTGCATCGTGAATGCGGCCAATGAAGTTGTCGTAGACGCATTTCTACAGGATAAAATCGGCTTCCTGGAAATGAGCGATATTATTGAAAGGTGCATGGGAGAAATGGAGTTTGTTGACCAGCCAACGCTAAATAATTATTTAGAAACTGATCAACATACCCGTATATTCGCAGGCGAACTTGTAACAAAGTAAAAAATTTTAAATCAAAAACACATTAATATAATATATGAGCGGACTGATTATGGCGGCCCAGTTGTTACTGGGATTATCGATATTAGTAATATTACACGAATTAGGACATTTTTTGGCGGCGAGGGCGTTTGGGATTAAGGTAGAAAAGTTCTATTTGTTTTTCGATGCCTGGGGCGTAAAATTATTCAGCATAAAGCGTGGTGATTGTGAGTACGGCATTGGCTGGCTTCCTTTGGGAGGTTATGTGAAAATTGCCGGTATGATCGATGAATCCATGGATACCGAACAGATGAGCAAGGAACCCCAGCCATGGGAGTTCAGGTCAAAACCAGCTTGGCAGCGTTTAATCGTGATGCTGGGTGGCGTTTTTGTTAACATTGTTGTTGGTATTTTCATCTTCTGGATGATGACCTTTAAATATGGGGAGACTTTTGTGCCGAACAGTTCTGTTCAAAATGGAATCAACCCGGGGTCAATAGGAAGAGAAATTGGCTTACAAAAAGGCGACAGGGTCATTGCTGTCAATGGCACTAAAGTCATCCGTTTTGAAGAATTGATCAGTCCTGAGGTTTTATTGGGAAACACCAACCTAACCGTGGTTAGAAATGGCAAGACCTTATACATCAAAGTACCGGATAACATCCTTAACGAGGTATCAGTTTTAGGGATAGAAGAATTTATCAGTCGCACGCCATTACTCACTTCCACCATTGATACAGTGATCAAGGATAAACCCGCTTATATAGCCGGGATAAAAAAAGGCGACCGGGTTACCGCCGTCAACGATGTTCCTGTTAAATACGATGTAGATGTAAGAGATCAGCTTAAGAAAAATAAAGGTAAGGAAATGGTGTTTACCGTTAACCGTGCCGGAGAAAATTTAGCCTTAAAGCTACCCGCAGATACATCAGGTTTGGTCGGCATTAATTTTAATTTGGATGAAATTAAAATTGAAACTACGCATTACAGCCTGTTAGCAGCTTTACCAATTGGGATAGAACAAGCATGGGTGCAATTTACCACCAATGCTAAAGGGATCGCCAAAGTAATTACGGGTAAAGTGGATGCCAACAAAGCATTTTCAGGTCCTGTGGAGATTGCACGTAAGGTGTATGGTGGTGAATGGATCTGGGCCAGATTCTGGGCTTCTACGGCATTTATATCTATCGCCTTAGCTTTCATGAACCTTTTACCTATTCCTGCCTTAGATGGCGGCCATGTGGTGTTTTTATTAGTTGAAATGATTAAAGGAAAACCACTTGGTGATAAGTTTATGGAAAGGGCACAAATGGTGGGCTTTATCATCCTGCTGTCCCTCATGGTGTTTGTGATGGGGAACGATATCTTTAAAGCCTTCACCGGGTAGCGTCTTATGGATTATTTTGAGTTATACGGTCTGCCGGTTACCTTCAATCCGGATCCCAACGTCATCAAACAGAAGTTTTATGCGTTGAGCAAGGAGTTTCATCCTGACTTTTACATCAATGAAAGTCCGGAGAAACAAGAGGAGGTGCTGGAGTTATCCACCCTCAACAACAAGGCTTACCAGGTTTTAAGCGATCCGCAAAAACGCCTGCAATATATCCTGGATTTAAAAGGATTGATCAAGGAAGGGGAGAACTATGTTCTTCCCCAAACTTTTTTAATGGAAATGATGGACGTGAATGAAGCGCTGATGGAATTGGAATTCGAACCAGATCCCAGTAAGCTGCTGCAGCTGAAGTTACAGGTTGACGAAATTGAAAAGGATTTGTTTGATGAGCTGTATGCTTTAACTGCTTTCTTTGAAAACCTGGTGCCTGAGGCACAGGAAAGTGCGCTTCATTCTATTAAGGATATCTATTACCGGAATAAGTACTTGCTAAGGATCCGGCAGTCGCTGGATAGGATTAAATAGGCTGTTTGGCTGATCAATTAAGCTGTTTGGTCGGTTTGCTCAATTAGCTGTTTGGTTAGTTAATTGTAAACTACAGGTTTGCTGATTGTCAAAATGCGAAGTTTTAATTTTTAAACAGTTAGTTTACTGTATTTTCGACCCGAACAATTAATTCAAAATATGAATACCATATCCGTTTTTAGAAAAATTGCTATTTTAGAGGGGATCTCTTATATCCTTTTGTTGTTTATTGCTATGCCGCTTAAGTATTGGGCTGATATGCCGCTTGCTGTTAAGTATACTGGCTGGGCTCATGGTTTGCTGTTTGTATTGTACATCGCATTTTTCATAATGGCCTGGGTTGAAGCTAAATGGAGTGTTGGCAAGGGTGTGTTAATTGTAGGTGCTTCTTTATTGCCTTTTGCACCGTTTTACGTTGATAAGAAATTGAAAGAAAATAATTAAAATAAATCTTGCTTATACAGGGTGTAAAGAATATATTTGCAACCCCGCAATAAGGGAAATGCCCAGCTGGCGGAATTGGTAGACGCGCTGGTCTCAAACACCAGTGGGAAACCGTGCCGGTTCGACTCCGGCGCTGGGTACAGATCCCTCTTTACGAAAGTAGAGAGGGATTTTTGGTTTAATTATTGCCAATTTTATGTTTATCTGGCGCGTAATCTCGGCTACCGTATTGGTTAGACCTGAGTTACTATGATTCATCCACAATTTCATAAGTGCTAGTACCATCAAGATCATTGAAAGTAAAGTCAATTTCCGCTCCCTTAAAAGGCTCAGGAGAATGCATATCCATTAGCGTAAGTTTCATACGGCCAAACCCATGCTCTAAATCTAACAAGCTTGGAATGTAAGGGATATTCATCTTTAAAGAAGAATCATCCTTCTTACATAAAGGTATTGGAACTTGGAACAAGAAGTTACTGTAAGTGAGTCTAAGCATCATATAGGGCATATCCGCCGGTCCAGTAACATTTTTTTTGACAAGTATAGCCGATAGTTCGGCAAATTGATCTATCGAGGAAGACTTTCCGTGAACCAGCCAAAGGTATTTTAAATTGAAGTCGCCGGACTGGTGGTTTTCTTCGTTAAGCCAGGTGATGGTATCTTTGAAATCGAGAATATCTTCCTCTGGCATAATAGTGACAGCAATCTTTACTAAGCATTTGAACACTGCAAGAGGAATAAACGTTGGCATCTTCTGTTCAATTTTTAACGTTCTTGTCTTCTGATCATAATCCAGATTTTCGTCAGGAATATCTTTCCAATCCACAAATGATCCGGTGGTTTCAATGATTGCATCACTGGATTTGAACTTTGGATAGCCTCTCTTACCACGGACACCAGAAACGGTATGTTCAAGGTGCATGAACCCAGCGAATTGGTTTTCCAACATTCTGCCGAACTTGCCATTACAACCGTCACATTCCCTATCTGTGAATAAAATGTTGTTTCCAATAAAATGTGGGATTGCATGAGCTTTACTTTTGAAGCTAACTTCAGGTTTGGTTTTCCCGCAGTATCGGCATATAAAGACGCCTTTACCTAAAGTTTGTCTAATGCTGGCGTCGTTTATATGGTAAGATGCTACCGGATTATATACCTTCATGATTTCGTTGAGGCCATATAAGGCCTCTTTGTTCATGTCAGTACTGTTGTCGCTATAGTTATAATACATCGGGATATAAATATTAAAATTTGTGGTCAGACATGGTAATAATAAAATAGTATGTAGCAGTTTCAATTTTGATTTATAAAATGAAGATTTTACTGCCAAAAGTCTCGAAGAGAATGATCTTTTCGAATTTATTACTGGTCTGTATTTCCTTAAGCTCTTGAAGATCGAAGCCAGAGAAGCTGCTAACTCCATCAATTATTACCAGCAACCAGCATGAGTTCAGTGCCGTGGCCGAAATATAATTGTCGAATTTTGCTTCTTTCGCCAGAATCCGTGCATTCAGTAAATCAACAAAACCCTCTTTGGCAATATATTCTTCGGCTAAAATCAGGTCGATTCTCGAATCCTGACTCGTTGTAATAACAACATCTTCAATAAATATTGGCTTTTCAAGTGCTCTTTCTAAAAGTAAACTCTCGATATAGTCAGCAATTGCAATTGACATTTGCTTTTTTTCCTTACGTGTGAACTTCCGATTGTGAAAATTACTTCCGTTGATAACCGGTTTAGAAAAATTAATGAAAATGTTAACTGTCCGTTTGTAGTCGAGATTTCTATTCTTTAAAATAATCTCCGCTTCTGTTATAAGCTGTTTTGCACTGTTAAACGCAGCTTTTAAAGTTGGGTTTATTAGCCGAGTATGTTCAATGCCGATTGTTCGGCCAGACAATTGTACTGTAAAGTCCGGATACTCCAAGGGTTCGTCTGGGATAATCAAACCCAGCTTGTCTGGCCAAGCTATAATGAAGCGCCCTATGTCTTTTAACTCTTCAAATTTATCTGCGCTCGTATGAGCCTGGCCTTTTAGAAATGCCTTATAAGGTGCGATAAGTTCAGAAACTTGCATCCAATTATTCCGGTTCCTTTCAAATTCAGATTTTATATCCATAGGCGGAAGTTGATCCACAGAGACACCATACACCTCAGCGATTCTTTGCCTAATTTCTTCTTCAGTGCCTTGGTTTGAAATCTTAAAAGTCTTCCTTATCAGGATTGGCTCAGTGGGTTCTCCCTCAAGATTCTTTAAAAAATCACCGATTAGTGTATCCCGGTCTTCAGGAGACAGTTTTTCAAAAAATGTCATAAAATCTGTTTTCATGGAACCAGTGCTAGTACTATTAAATCTAAGAATATTTACAATACTCGAAACATAATCGGCCGACTTTCTTGTAGCCCTTTTGTTTTTATTGTAGTATAATCTGCATAAACACAATTTCAATTTTCGATAAAAACCGTAATAAATGCGTACCGGAGTAAGTCTTGCGGTTTCAAAAATAGTTCGTAAAGTGCTTTTACATGTCAGAAAAGCATATATTATCTAATACTAGGGATAGTGTGCTAGAAGACTTAGAATCTTTTGGTCGGTGGTTTGGATCCAACCTTATCAAACACTTAAAGATCTTAATCTGACTAGGTCTTTCCGTTTTCAAGTGTTTTAACTTTTGCGTCTGCTGTTAATCTTCCTGTTGCATGATTCTTGATTTTTAATTGTTAATTATTTTTTACGTTTTTCTTTTTTTACCAGCCCCCCGGATGGTTTTGCAATGGAGGAGCGTTAAGAAACTAATCAAGGAATAAGGGGCCGGTAAAGAAAATGAAGGGATTTAAGTCTCGAAGGGTGGCGTAGCGGGAGCGCAGCCATTATGGCCGTTCATTCGGGCGGGCACTTTCCTTCGATGAGGCTTTCTACCACCTCCTTTTGAAAGGCTTCGGATAGTTGGTCGATTAAAAGCGGCCAGCCCATTCCATAGAAAAACTTAATGAGCATCAATGGAATCAATGTCAAAATTTGAATAGCGATTATTTACTTTGGTTTTTCTTATTAGACAGATATCATTACACAAAAATGAAGGTATTTTTTACAGCACGTATGTAGGTATATTAAAATTGATGTTAGCTGTTAGTGGTCTTGTGAGCAGAAAGCTTTTGTTTTTTTGAAAGTCCATTAAGATACCAGAATGTAAGAATTGGTAATGCGAATACCTGAAATAGAAAAGTTAACCACGATAAAACGCCTTGCAATTGGTTTTCATTTGCCCTTACAAACATTGCTTGAAAATTGTTACTGTTAGAGAAAACAACAGTAAAAAACATATTCCACCCGAAATGCAAACCTATTGGCAAGTAAACAGATCCTGTCCTGGCAAATGCGAAAGCCCACGAAAATCCAACAATTGCTGTCATCAAAAAAGTAACGGTCATCATGATTGGATTTCCAAATAAGTTATAAGTGAACCAATGATAAATACCAAAGCAAACCGCCGAGAGAATGCATGCTTTTATAACGCCTAACTTTTTAATTGCGATGTAAAGTAGAGCGCCTCTAAAAATTAATTCTTCATATAAGACGGATATTAAGGTCCACCTTAAACTCTCCAGTATTCCTTTTCCTGTTACTTGTTTATTTAATACCCAGCTATTATTAACAAATGCTGTTGTCATCATTAGATATATAGTACAACAGAATCCTGCTATTAAAAGTCCAAAGGCTAAATCGGTCGTCCTGTTTTTTGTTGGTTTAAACCCTAAAATAGAGAGATGCTTTTTGCAAATAAACCAAAGTAAGAGCCATGAAATGATTAGTTCGCCTATAATTCCTGCCATTGTGATAAGATTAAACTTTTAAAGATTATTAATTGATTACCCTAACATCATGAATAAGCTAGGTCGCTTCCAGGGTGCAAATTAGTATATTAGTTACTGATTTGAATAATTTCACCACAAATGCCGCCCAAATGTCGTTAAATGCCGTACCAGAAATTGCGCTGTTAAATAAACAACAAATTGCTATGATGATTAAAGAAGCGCATCTAAAAAAACCTCTAACACAAAAGGAATTAGCAGATAGGGCAGGCATCAGCCTCCGCTCGCTTCAGCGCATTGAAAAAGCTGATGTATTGCCAAGGAATTATACCTGGCACCAACTGGCAGCACATGTTGACTTGTCGCTATCTTTGCCAGCTGTAGCGGAAGAACCCGTGGTTCAGACTCTGACTCAGCTTAGCACGGCCAGAAAATGGATACTTAGCTTTAGTTCATTTGCTGCACTTGTTTTGTCTTTTGGTGCTTACGTTTTGCAGTCGCTTACTTTTCCGGAAACTCAATTTGAAACCTGCTTAATGTTGTTAGCTGGGTGCGTAATTTATGCTATAATCCTTTATCGCGTATGGAAGTAGATATATCAAGCGCACAAAAACTACACGTTATTAGTTACATAAAAACGAAGCTTTAAGTGTAATCTTGAAATTCATGCCACGTAGGTTTTGGATCTGTAAAATATTACGATAGATAGTTACACAAAAATAGTAATATTGTTATCGATTATTTAGACAAGGGCAATGCGTACATTAGGGTAAGAACCGCACTAAATTACAAAGTGTTTTTAATCACTGCAAGATGTACCTTTGTAATACGTTAATTTCTTTGCCTATCATAAACAGGATGATCAAATCAAAACTCCGAGGCTTGAAAAAGAGGAATGCTACTAGACAACATGGTTTGGATGCCGGATCGCGACCTTAAGGTTGTAGGTGTTTAAGTGATTGTTGTATTCGTCCAAATGGCATACAAGGAGATAATTATTGTATGCCATTTGGTACTTCTTTCCTTTGAGAATTTTATTGATTAACTCGACAGGCACAGTATCCCCGGAGAAAACTTCGTCGAACAGGAGCGTAAAATATTTGACAAAAACCTTGTGAGCATTTCCTTTTTTACTGCGGTCAAAAACTTTTAAAATCAGTTCAATTTGGGTAACCACCGTTTTAGTTCCAGTTACCTCGTATATGATGTCATTGGCAAAATAATCACCTGAAAGATGAAAGGTCGATGATATGGCGCCCCAGGAATCGTCGTAATGATTTACGTATTGACCTGCACCCAGCAAATGGACCTTCATAAAATCCCTGGAAAGATACGGTGACCAGCCATTAGTTAAGAGAACTTCAGGTGGATTCGCCTCAGCCGTTTGGAGTTCTTTAACATCCTTTATTGAATTTAGAACTTCCTGCCTGGTTGTAGGTCGACGAATGAAACACTGCTGCTCCCACCTTTTTATGCCTGCAAGGTTGTTAATGAAATGAAGCACAAGCATCCACTTGGTAAAAACTAAGAGTTGAGGGGGCTTGATTCGGCTGTTGATTGTGGTGAAGGTTTTTTCAAACCTCATGTAGACCGCTAGCAAATACAGAAATGGAATCAGCATCAGAGTAAGCTCTAGAGATAAGGCAAACTGTTCAAAATAAGCGAATGTCCAGTACTGCAAAAAATTTTCATACAGATGTATGCAAACTAACAAAATCATTCCCAAAGAAATTGCTGCGTCGATTTTTTTGAAGATCTTATGAACCTGCACCTGTTCCGGCTTTTGGCTAAAGAAGATCAGGCCTTTTAGAAACAATACAAGGGCCGCTAACAATAATTCCTTCCACAGAGCATAAGTATGCAGCCCCATGACAAATTCCAATAAGATTGTTATCTGGCCCAGCTCGACTAGTGTCGTCTTAAAATACTGCTTTATATCTGGTGCTCGTCCAGCCTTGTACATTGAGGGCAATGCAGCGAAAATCATCCAGACAATCGTGTCTTTGAGCAGGCTAAAATCCCACATCCCGATTTTAGAAAGTAGCGTAACACATATACCAGTATATAATATAGTCAGTGCATAAATAATTAAGAAGTGTTTTATAAACAAAGCACTAAGCACTGGCTTAAAGTCTTTGCTCATGCCCTTGTTGAAGCAGGAAAAAATAAAAAAAACGATGCCTAAAAAGATATAGGCAAGTTCTCTAGTATTGAAAACTTCGGAGAGTGTCATGAACAAAGATACGCATCTCCTTGAAAATGGACAGAAGTTTCCAGCCATACTTTACATCGGTAGGCATTTTGGCAAAAAAGGCCGCACGTTGAATGGTAACTGTTCAATATTTTGAATTAAAATCGTAAATTTATTTTTTATCAATATCTGCGCTCTTGGATAATTTTAATGAAACGGCTTTTGATTTTTTAAAGGAAATATCAAAAGGCTCAACCTACAATCTTCTTTTTCCTGACCCCAGGGCTGGTATTGCTGTGATCTGGCTATATGAGCGGATAGAGAGCGGTTCTTTTCCGGACAAAACCTTTACCGAAAACGATGTCCATCAGGCGCTTTCTTTTGCCGCAAAGGTAAATGGTATTACCGAGAGGAACTCTTGGGAATTCAATAATAGGCTGATCGCAGACCTTCAGGAATATTTTTTATACTATGATGAAACAAGGCAGGTTTACAAATTAAAGGAGTATGCAAACGAGTTCTGCAGGCGGGCCAGTAATACATTGAAGGCAAGCTTTGACCCGACAATCATAGAAAAGATCTGCCTTGCCCTGAGGGAGAAATTAGAAGACCTAAAAATCCGCAATAATCTTGGGGATTGGTTTGCAATTCATTTTCGGACATTTCAGCCCCAGCTCCGCCAACAGATAGATTTTTTGGACCGCCAGATCGATCACTCGGTAATCGAAATGAGACAGAACTTAAGTGCAAAGAGCAGGGATATTACATTAATGCTAAAGCAGATCGATGAGCGGTTTGACCTCATCAGAAAGCAAAACAATGAGCTCAGGGCGGGGTTTAGTGAGATGGATCAGATCAGACGAAAACTGGAATCCATCTCAATAGAAAACGAAGATGACAAGTTGGGCGATCTTATCTAAAGTGCGATCTCATTTTTTCAGGAAATGAAACAGACACTCTCTCTGGTAGATAGTAGGTTAGATAGGGTACAACCCAAAGTTAAACAGCTGTTTTCCAATCTTAACAAACCGCTATTCAACGCCAGGATCGAAAGGTTTTTAACCCACCTTATCGATTACAGCAAGTTGACAACAGTTAAAAAGGCTACTAAGCGGCCCATTGACTTGCCAACTGGAATCCCCGGTTTAAAAGTCTACCAGGATAGAATGAACTTCTGCATTTTTGAGCGTAAACGGGATCTTTTTCCCCTAAAGGCAACAAAACGTTTCGTAGCAGAAGAGGACGAGGAAGCCAGGGCAACAGTGTTTAGGTCATTTAGTAACAAGCTTCAACAACAGGACGCTATATCAATCTGGATCGATAAGATCATGAACGATCTGGTTCCCGCCGGTAAGTTGAAATTTTCCAACTATTTTTTTCTGTGCATGGGGGAAGATGAAACAGAGGATATTGCTCTGGGTATCGGTCTTGCATATAGATGCCTAAAAGTTTTTGGTCAGCATCCCAGATATAACCTAACGGTTACCGATGAACTCGTAATAGGGACAGGAACAAATATTTCCCTTTGGGAGATGATAATTGAAAAGAAATGAATGAAGCACTAAAGTTTTTGATGCATGAGGATGCTCCTCGTCTGTTTTCTAAGGTTGATTATGCGCTAAAAAATGGGATTCATATACAGGATTATAGAACCCAAACTGAAATATTCGGCTTTATAAACGAGAATTTTCAAAGCATGCGGCTCTATTACGAAGAATACTTCGACATCGTGCTAGATCATGGTGGTGAAACGGTTGAAAAATATTTCTTCATTGATTTTATAGCGAAATCAAGGGGGGGCATACCTGAGGACAATAGGCATTTTTTACCAAACGAGTATGTCATTATCGGCTTTCTCTTATTCAAGGTTATTTTTATAGATGGCTACATTGAACTCAATACGGTCAGTCGCTTCCAGCGTATGTTAAGGTTGGATTACGAGGAGCTGAAACCTGGTATCTACAGAACTCTTGCAAAAGCCAGACGGGACAAAAATACCCACATGGATGATGAACGGGTCGATAAGATAATTGCAGGTGCAATGGATGAATTTCGCAAAATTGGCTGGATTGTTTTTGAAGGCGAACTATTTGATGTTATGCCCTCATTTCAGCGTTTGCCAAAGATTTATGGCGACTATATAAATAACATAGAATCATGGCTAAATGAAGAAAAAGATGAAAAGCTATCCTAGAATTTTTAGCCTATCTACACTTGGGCTTATCCACCATCAGGAATTTGATTACCGCTTCCACGAATTCCGTACGGATTTCGTCGGTGAAAGCGGTGCTGGCAAGAGTATGATCGCCGATCTTTTGCAGCTTATCTTCGTCGGCTCAGATGCATTTGAGTCCGCTACAAAAGCAACAGGAGAACGAAAACCCACCGGCATGGTACTTGAAGAATCTGGAAAGTCCCGCTCCAACAGCATAGGGTATGCCTTTTTGAACATTGAGGTCGCAATTCAGAAGTACCTAGTGATCGGAACCTGCATAGAAACAGGAAATCGTTCGACACACAGTTTTATCATCCAGCAGGGGTTTGATTATGATCCGATAATTCCTTTGAGCAATCCCATAGTGTATGCTGATTTCCTAAAGGATGATCAGATCTTGCCTATTGATCTTCTGAAAGACCATGTTCTTGAACGCGGTTATTTTTGTGAATCCTGGCTTAAACCCAAAAAGTTCCACGAGATCCTTTTCAAAGAGCAGATCCTTCCTATGGATCTGGCCTCCGGCGATAGATTGCTTAAAGATTATGCCAGTATCCTGCAGTCTTTCTCCAGGGGAAAGACACTTGATACCCAGAAGAGTGCGAGTATCAAGGACTTTCTGTTCGGACGTGAAAAGGCGCTGGAGATAAACGAAAAATTTAAGCAGGCCGTTCATGAATTGGAAGCCACTATCGGTGAGTATGGTAATAATGTTGAGGAGATCAAAAGGGTGACCCTAAAGCAGGCTGCCCTTATTGATTTGAAGGAAAAAATGAAAGAACGTGACCTGCTGTACTTTGATTACCGCAATAAAAAAATTGCTTATTTAAACCAGGAATATGATCTGGATCTTGATCGCCTGGAAAATATATTTGAAGAATATACTCATGCCAGTAAAAAAATCCCGGAAATCCAGGCTATCATCGAGAAAGGACTTGAAGATTCGGACAGCAATTTGCCTACCTTGTCCGAAAGGTTTCAGGTCATAGAGAACAAGTTGTTGAATCTAAAGCCGGCATATGATGGGGCAATATTCATTGAGGACAAACTATTTAAGCTACAATGTGATTTGAGTGGGCTTAAGGTGATCTATGCCAATAATATATCAAATGCTTCCCTCAAAAAAATCCTCAAAAATAGTTTTAGTACGCTCTCTGTTGAAAAAGTATTATCTCTATTCGAGGAAATTATGGCAGATGGAAATGGTGTCTTCTTTGCCAATTTAGACAGCAGGTTAGTTACAAAGGCTGAAGTTCTTGCCCAACAGATGCTGCTCAGCAGGTATCTGGATATCGATAATCCCGACTCACTTGCTTATTGGGCATTATCTCAAAAGCGTAGCTTTTCTAAAGAGGAGGAGAGTGTCATCCTCTCACTCCAGGAACTACCCCGCCACAAGCCTGATAGCCAGGAAGACTATCTTCCCTTGCCTGCTACCTTATTCCTCGAATTATCGATTTCCGATCGGGAAGATAACGGTTTCTGGATCGATTTACGGGGCATTAGAAAATACATAAAAAATGTTGAGCAACAGATATTGGAAGTTTTTGACCCTGGAAAAATCAGACGCTATTTCGACCAGATCGGGAAATCAACGGCTGAAAGCATCCGCAAGCTATCCAGCGAAGTCAAAGATCTTGAGCATCTTAAAAAGGTATTTCTCTCCCTGGATAATCAAAATGGACTTTTGTCTGCTTATCGCAAAAAAGAAATGCTAGAGGCTTATCATACCATTGATGACTTAAGCTTTGCTCATGAAGAAATGGAAAAGCTACTTGGCTATTTTGATAGAAAAGAAGCAGTTCTGGAAGAGTATAATTCCTATATCCTTGAAAAAAGTGACTTAGCTACGGACATTTTTAATGCCAGGAGTTATAAGACCCAGGTTGAGGGGATCGTAGTTGATCTGACTGAATCTTCGAAGGACCTGTTTCATATTCAGGGTGCAACTGATATCAAAAATTATTCACCGGTCCGTGAACACAGTGGGGATGACTGGTCATATGGAGGTCTTCAACCGGAGATTTCACTATTGCAACTCGATTTAAGACGTATCACCAGAGCGCTCCAGAAAGTAAATGAATGGGAAGAGAAACATACCAATTTTACCAAATCTGAACAAGAACTCACAAGACTTAAGGAGGAATATAAGAAAGATTATCCTGATCAGGATCCAATCGAAATGATTGGCAAACTTCGTGATCCAAAAGAAGCAAATACAGAATACATCAATTCAGAACAGGCCTGTTTGATAACTTATGGAGAGATTATCAAGGATTTTATTCCTTCAGAGGCTTATAAGCTTCATGAAAACGATGATTTTCTCTCGCTCAGTAAATCACTTCTCCCGGAAGCATTTGCCGAAGCGGTTTCCGGAGAAATCGATGGCGATGCTATTGAGGTAATCAGGCGGTACCTCATGCGGATCAACGATAAGAACAGACAGCTTAACGATCGAAAGATCCAAAAGATTAAGGACATTTTAGATGATGTGGATCACGCAATCACTGAACAGATGGAAGTGGTCCGCAGAATAGATAATTTTTTAAAGACAGGACATAATATTGCCGGAGGTTACCATGCAAGGCTCAAGAGAAACTTTGCCTTAGGCTTTCCAAAGGAATGGATGGATGCCTTTAAACAAAAAGTGGAAAAGGAAGTTGGATTATTTGCACCAGAGGACGGACTGGTAAACAGATTATCAAAAAGAGTTGGTCTCACCGAGATGATGATCGATGCCTTCCAGTTGTGTGGAGGTAATAGATCTCCAGATCTCAAGGTCGCTAAATTATTGGACCCAGCAAGTTATTACGACCTGAGCTTTACCATGGAGTCTGATTCCGGAAGGATAAATAAGGGAAGCACTGGCCAGACTTATGCGGCTATTGCGCTTTTGTGTATTGCCCGTTTATCTGTAATGAGCCGAGAAGAAGGAAAGAACCAGGGAAAGGCTGTAAGGGTAATGCCAATTGATGAGGCCGAAGGGCTGGGTTCTAATTATGATATGCTTTACGAAATTGCCCGGGAATTTGATTACCAGATTATCTCCATGTCGATCAACCCAGTGGGAAAATTCAATGAAAGGGATCAATATATTTATATGCTACATAAGAATATGGAAGTCGATGCACCAGTGAATTACCGCCCTGTAGGGATATTTTGTGATAATGATATTAAGAAAGGAATATGAAAGGAAACCAGGGATTGATCTGGCGGCATTACCGCGCGCTGAATGAACTATACCTCAAAGGGCAATCCTCTGCAAAGATATCCGCTAATCCCTTTATCGCTGCGGTACTGATCAGACAAAAAAAACTATTGCGGTTTAGAATGGGGAACCTTAAAATATTAGAAGCGCAACGGGGCTACAAAGAATATTATGAAAAAGAATTCAAGGAGGACTTCGAACGCTTCAATAATTTCTTATCAGCAAATGAACTGAGTCTTGATTCCAGACAAAAATATACAGCCCGGGACATTTTAACGCTAATGTTTATCGAGCAAAACAAGGATACCCTAAAGGACAATTTAACAACGGTTAGGAAATTCTCAAATGTGGTTTTTAAGGGGTTTGGTTCTAAGTATCTTGAGGAGCATCCAAGCCTGCACTCTGCAGTGTGCAAGCTCTTGGATATTTCTGCCTTTCCAGACAAGGATCCCAAGAATCTTCAATGGAGATTCATCGTAGATTGCATAAGCCCAAGGACCATAGTTCTATGTGAAAATCTGGCATTTCTGAAAACGCCATGGATTGCTAGAGAGCATGATGTTGAACTATGGTATGTCGGTGGTAGCAATACTGCAAATTTTGACTATCTCTCTAATGATAAGTTGCTATTGCCGATCTATTACTCTTGTGATTGGGACTATCATGGGCTTCATATATATCAAAATATAAAAGAGAAATTACTGAAAAAGGGCTGTGAGATTAAACTTCTTTATCCAGATAATCCTGACGAGCGGCTACCTGTGTTGATGGAGTATCATAAGAGTAGGTGGATTCCTGAACTGGAGCTATCTGGTTTGAGGCCAGAATTATTTTGTCAATCATATGTCCCACTTATACAGGATCTTATAAAAAATGATCAATGGATAGAAGAAGAATCTTTTGAATTTCTTAAGCTTTTAAAGTGTAATGGAGCAATTTAATTTAACAATGATAGAGGGTTTGAGGGGTGATTTTACTTTTTGGAGAAAAGGCAGTTATTTGCAATTTGAACACTTTCACTCGTAATTTCAGGACAGAACAATACCGCTAGTCCTTTTCAATAAGGAATGTATTTTCATAAACTTCTTGTTAGATCCACAGCTTTAAACATGTTTTACAATGAATTTTTTATATTAGTAAATTTAAAATTTAACGCTCAACCCCAAAATCAATGTTCATAACTAAAGTAAGCTGGAGAGCCGAAAGGAGCGATGCTTGGTCTATAGGAGAGGCCAAAGGATCAGATTTGCCCAAGTTTGCGTTTAGATGCGAGGTGGATGACGTGTAGAACAAATCAATTGGCTTTTTGAAAGTGAATTATCTGAAGCCGTATTATTATTGAAAAGTGATGAACCAGCTCCGATGGATTTTGCCTGGATGCCGCCATAGATATTTAGTTTAATGACCCAAGGCAATTCATTAGAATATACCACGATTTTAAATAGTTATGCTAAGCATTAATTAGGCGTTATTTTTACGAAGACTGGATAAGCAGTTATAGTCTCTGAAGTTGAATTTACATCAATACAAAATTTGCTTCACCTTAGGTAAGGGTCTTTATTCTCTCATCTTGAGATAGTTTCTTATGGGTGTCATTAAAATTCCAAGCGGAAAAAGTGGCATTTCTAGCGCGATTTCAGCGATTATTTTTTGTGTATGCATGGGGTTTATCCATTTGATCGGCCTAGATGTACTAATAGTAACATCGAGCGCGTTAAACTGTCCCTCGGTAGTAGTTGCGAGGATATCAAATTTGTAAATATCTTTGCGATTAAATGGCTTCAAATTGATGTCGAACGAGCTTATTTGATTTTCTAGAGATGGAAGTTGATTAATTTCAGTAACGTGATGTCGATCTGTACTGACAGCTTTCACATGAATTAATTTAACGTTTTGCGGGCATGTGATGCCAAACTCAAACTCTTCATAATCGTGTAAACCAGAGTTTATGATCTCAATGGTGCCGCTATAAAGATTTGAAAATGTGAAAACCTGGGATGACTCTTTTAAAGTGAGTTGAGAGTTTAACAGTTGATTTTCCTGAGCATCAAAGAACGATTTGATTTCAATTGAACGGGTTATTGATTGAATTTTATTCCGTCTGTTGTCAAAAAGTTGCTTTAAAAAAGCCCCGCAAGCTCCACCTCCTACAAGGCTAGCTAAAATTGGAACCCAACTGTAATTTTCAGGAAGCGCCATGGGTAGTTTGTTAATTTAGATTGAAATGTTACAGCTCGAAATTTACGGTAAATTTTCAATTAGATATACCTATTTCTTTGGTTCATTTATTTTCAAGCAGGCGCGGCTGTGTAAATTATATTTGAACTGATAGAGGCCCTAGCAAGGACGGTTTATTCCGGAACATGAGTATTATCTCCCTAATTGCCAAACTTTCATACAAAGAAATGAACCATCCAGTTAATACAAGTGAAATTATTACTTTTAAGGTATGAAAATAAAAGACACCCTTAAAATTCCAATTCATGGCTTTTGAAATTTTTAAAATTCATCAAGAGGTGTTTGAACTGCTGATAGATCTCATAGAAATGGTTGTAAATATTGCTTGGTTATTCTACAATATACTGCAGTTTGCGAATTCAAGATGCTTTTAATTACACATATGCAAGAAAATATCAACATCTGATAAACAGACGCGTCTAGTGGCTTTGCTTGTTTTCTACTATATTTATAAAATGAATAAAAAATATTTCTGTCAAAAGTGTAATGGAGCCAGAAATCATAAGGCTCTCTTCGAACTTAAGAAGTCCGGTGAGGAAGGTTATGGTTCTTTTCAATGGATACATTATCATAGGGTCATAGAATGCTTGGGGTGTGAAAACATTTCCTTTCTTTACGTTTACGGAGACAGTTCTATGATTAGAGAAGGAGAGCATGGTGAGCCGGATTATTACAATGAAGAAGAAATTTTTCCATATCATTTAACTAAAGGCCGCGAACTAACTCATAAATATATGATTCCGCAGAACATTAGGAATATCTATATAGAAACGATTAACGCTTTCAAAATCAAGTCTCTTTTGCTAACGGCGGCTGGATTCCGGGCAATCATTGAGGCGATTTGCAATCATTTGAAAATAAAAAAAGCCAATTTAGAAGAGAGAATTAATCTCTTGCACGATAAAGGTCACCTAACGAAAAGCGAATCTAGAAGATTGCATTCGATCAGGTTCCTAGGGAATAGTGCACTGCATGAAATTGCAATCCCTAAAATGGAACAATTGGATATTTTAGTGGATATCATCAACCATCTCTTGGGGAACCTTTTTATAAATGATAAGTTAATGAAAGATAAGCTAGAGACAGTGATTGATGAATATTTAGAATTCGTTCGGATAATCCAAAATCTGATCAAAAAAGATATGGTCGGTAGAGAAATTGAGTTAGATGAAATCTTAGGTGATTCAAGGAAGTTAATTTCTAAAACCAATTATAACGCTTTTAAAACGGAGTTTGTTAAAGATATTAAAAATGGAAAGTATAATTTTCTTCTAGTGGTAAATGATCAAAAACCAACACTAAGCATTATTAGCGCCCCGGAACTGGTTTTTTATTGGGAGTAGTAAAGTCTTGATGAAAGCAGATTTTCGCGATATTTCGGCATCCCCACATCCCGGAATGAGATCGAATACTCCATTTGCTCAATTTATAGGCTAATAGAGCCCATTACTAAACTAGACTTTTAGCAGTATCTTAGAGCAATCTACCTCTAATTTATTAGCCCATCATCATAAAAAATGGATCAATTGATTACATATGAAAATCTGCCCTTAGACGAAGCCAATACTGCATTAAAACCCGAACCGTTGGCCAATAAATCTTTCCCTTATAATGACTTGGCGGATGATCGGCGTTTTGAAGAAATACTCTACAACTTGGTTGGAGCTAAAATCAAAGCGGGAACTTTTGAGGGCTTTGACAACATTAGCCTGATGAGCGGAGTCCGTGAAAAGGGCCGAGACTGCGCATTGCTACGAGGCGGGAAAAATTATGGACTTATTCAATGTAAGAAGTACAAAAATAATTTGAGTAAAAAGGTCCTTGGTGAAGAAATCACCAAGTTTGTTCTGTATAGCCTGCTAGTCCCTAGTTTAATAGCAGACCGAAACGACTTTAGTTATTATATAGCCGTATCCACAGGCTTTGTATTGGAATGCAGCGATTTTATCGATGATTTCAATACATTAATTGCAGGAGAAAAGGAATTAAATTCTTGGATCGCTAAAAACTTGCGGCATCCAACACTCAGCCCTTTAAAGTTGGATAACATAGAATCTGAAGTCCGAGGTATTCTAACAAAAATCAAACTGTTGAAGATCTTGCCGCAAGATCTGGATGGATATCTCTACGAACCAGCTTGTACCCATTTGCAACCCCTGTTTTTTGAGGTACGCGTCCTTATAGATAATGAACCTGTGGAGAAGCTTATACGGGAAATGCGCACATTCAGCACCAACTATCTAAACAAAGAACAATTGGGCATAGAATTAACCAGGGGATCCTTCAGTTTGAAACATGAACGAAACGAATTTGAAGAAATTCCGGACTCCCATATACTAAGGCAGGAAACCAGTGAACTGCTGAAATGGTTGGAAAGCCCGGTGGAAAAAGACAAAAATGGAAAGAATCTGAATGTTTGCCTGCTTGCCGGCAATGCCGGGATGGGTAAGACAGTAATTCTCAAAGATCTTTATGACGAACTGACCAGCAAAAACGTTTCTGTGCTAGGCTTGAAAGCGGATAAACTGTATGCATCAAGCATAACAGAACTCCAGGAAAAAATAGGTCTGTCTATACCTATTTTTCAGTTTGTTGAACAGTGTAAACAAAAATACCAGCAGGTGGTATTGGTTGTCGATCAGATAGATGCGCTTTCGCAGGCTATGTCAGCTGACCGAAGTTTTCTGAATGTATATAAGTCCTTGATTGATAATTACACGCATGACCCGAATGTTCGTGTGATCATTTCTGTGCGAATATTTGATTTGCATTATGACCCTTCCCTACGAGTGTACAAAAACATTAAAACCGTAAAAGTTGAGTTATTGGATGAAAACGCCGTGCACAGGTTACTTTTGAAGATTGGCATTAAAGCCGATGAAATTTCCACTAAACTATTACGCCTGCTGCGTGTACCGAACCAGTTAAACATCTTTGCACGTATTGCCCCATCATTCAGTGGAAGTTTGGGTATCACCAATATCCAGGAACTCTACTACGAGCTTTGGCGGCAAAAGGTGATCACCAAACCCAGTACCCTGACGTTGAAAACCCAGCGAATAAAGCAACTGCTCTATAAGCTGGTGAAACACATGTTCAAGACTCAGCGAATATCGGTCAGTGAACACCATTTCGAAGATTTCGGTCCGGAGCTTTCGTATCTTGAAAGCGAGCGTCTGCTGAAAAAAGAAACCGGGGAGATCCAGTTCTTTCACCAAACCTTTTATGACTTTGTCTTCGCCAAGCGGTTTGTGGAGAAACGCGATGATCTGATAACCTACATCAAATCCCAGGAACAGTCTATCCTGATCCGTTCAGCAGTGAAAATGATCTTGAACTACTTGCGTGGTTATGACCATGAAAAATACATGCGGCTCATGAGTGGCTTAACGGACGATACGGAAACCTATTACCACATCAAACACATGCTGGTTTCCATGCTTGCCTTTAACGAACAACCAAGCGAAGGAGAAAAACATCTATTCACCAAAATTGTTTCGCAATCCGTTAATTTGACCTCACATTTCTTTGAACAAACGCGGTCAGACGAGTGGTTTAAGGTTTCGATAAGTAGCGGTTTGCTTTCATTTTTGCAAATTGAAGCGGAATTTAATGGCAAAGGATTTACAGATCTTGCTGAAGATGCCGAAAAACAAAAATTGGAACTAGGTTACCACCGGCACGTGGCGCGAATCTTTATGAGTCGTTTCATACAAAAGCAGCTACCAGAAGCCTGGTGTTTTTTGCCAACTATAAAAGATCAGGCGTTTATCAGAGCGATCCTTTATGATTTCAATGACTGGCAACTTGACCGTGCCTATGAAATCCTAGAATCTTGTGAAGATTTTGTCACTGTTGATCCCTTCGGATATTTCCAGATATTGGGAAAAATTGCAGGAGTCAGGCCTGGATATGCCTGGTCTAAAATCAAAGGCCCCTTATTGTCAGAGTCAAGCGACAAATCCTCTGATAAAGATTACGAAGCGCTTCAAGTGCTGAAAGAATTAAGTAAGCAAATTCCAGAACAAATGATCAGTACCCTGTCCCTGATCATAACAAAGAGCCTACATTGGGAAAACACCCTAAACCGACCTCTAGTAGGTGACTATACCTTCACCCGGGTCGATTTAGCCGATTCAGAAGATTTGTACGGACCGCAGTACCTATACCGGTTGCTGGCAGTCTGCCTCAAAAAAGCTGCAAAAGAGGGTGCCAAAGAGTTCCAAGCTTTTCTTTTGAAATATAAGCGATCGAAACACAAAGCGATGCTCCGCCTGATTGTATTTTCGTTATACACAAACGAACTGGAATATACCACAGAGGTATATGACTTGTTTATCTACCTACGGGAAATAGACCATTTAAAGGAAGGTGGAGATTTTAGTATCGAATTTCGAAAGCTGTTTGGAAAAACTTTTCCCTATTTTAATTCAGATCAGCAGGCAGAAGTCATCGATACCTTGAGAAACCTGGTCAATAAGGATGAGGCATTTGTTTTCAAAAGTGGGGCGAAGCCTCATCGTATTCATTATTGGGGCCGTGGAAAATACGCTTTCCTCTTGAAATTGCCACAAGAAACAATGGCTCATGACAAGACCTTGAAACGACAGTTCCAGGAGCTGGCACGAAAATTTGGTTCTTATCATGATAAATCAAGTTTGGGACTGGTTATGGCCGGCATCGTTCACAGCCCCTTGTCAAACGAAGCCTATTCAAAAATGTCAGTCGAACAATGGTTGAACAGTTTTCGTAAATATAACGACGACAGGGACCGATTCAATCCCGATCTTTTGAAGGGAGGCATTGAAGAGCACTCCAACGCATTCCAAGATGTTGCCCGGAAACGACCAGCGGATCTAATATTTTCGATTATTGAGCGTGCCATGGCTGAAAAGGATATTAAAATTATCTACCCCATTAAAGGATTGTGGGGTCTGGCTGAGACCAAAGTAGATCAGTCCCGCATGATTTCCTTATTCAAACGGCTACTCGCAGTTCCAGAAGGCAAAAAAGAAGTTCGGAACCTGTTGTACATTGCAAAACTTTTGGTCAGGAATGATCAGGATGACCCAGAACTTGTCGATTTCTTAATTGAACAGTCCGAAAATTATGAAGACCTCAAGGAAGTAAGGGAAGCGTCAAGCGGAGAGACTCAAATTGGTGGACTTGTTACCAGGGGGATCAATACCATACACGGTTCTGCAGCGCAGGCCTTACTGTTCATCCAGGATCCGGCAATGGAAGAGCGCGTATTTGCTGCGCTGGAAGAATTGCTGCAATCCGGCCCGAGAGAAACACGCGCGGCACTTTATTTTCGATTTGCTTACCTCAACCACCTGAACCGACACCGTGCTTATGAGCTTTTCCGTTCATCGCTGGTTAAGGAGTCAGATGTCTACGTCATAGCATCCTCACTATGGTCGCTTCAATTTATGGGTAATTACGACTTTTCCGGACTCAAACCAGTATATGATAAGTTAGTTCTAGCGGACAACCTCGGCTCTGATGACACGCATTGGCTTTTTTCTATACTCTACTTTTTCTACCTATTCAACAAGCCTGGAGCAGAAGAACTACTGTACAGATTACTCGATCAAAATGTCAAAAGCCGCTCCTGGGCTTTGAGTGAAGCGTGTAAACACTTTTACTTTAACGAGGAGTCGGCCGCCAAAACACGTCCACTGTTAATGCACCTGATCAATAAGTTTGCTAACGACGCAAATGACCCGCTACAAATAAAATTTCTGAACATAGACCACATCAAATTATCAGATATTTTTGATTTTATAGAGGCCTATATTAATTCCAAGAGTTTTAGCTTTTCATCAAGTCTGCTAAGCTACCTGACCCAGCAATGCAATTCCTCTCCCCTTGAGTGTATTAAGCTTTTTAACTGCGCCATTTTAAGAGTGAATCTTGATGGTGAAAATATGGGGCACATGCGGCAGGATGAAGATTTCACAAGGTTCATTGTCGGCGCGTATACAGCAATAAAGGGTACTGACGATATTAGCAAACACTATCGCAAGACCTTATTGCAGTCGTTCAATACCATCCTTAAAGATTATCGTTTTAGGGCGAAGGCAGAAAAGATACTGGAGGAATTGTTGTAAATACCAGTATTAATACTAGGTCGATACATCCGAATAATATAAAGGCAATCCTTAGGATTGGCCTTACACTACTCAGCTATTTACTTAATGATTAACACATTGATTTAGTAAATGCACAATTCATATTGCAAAGTATCTGGCGGGCGAATGTTACTGCACAGAAAAAACTATCTCCGAAAACAACGTTGAAGTTGAGTGTTAACGACCTGTTTTACACAAAGATCAATAAAGGTATTATCAATAACCTGGCACATACAGAAGCGAACTGGATCAACAGAAGTGATTCGAGGAACCTAGTACTTTTATTAAGCTACCGTTTTGGAAAAGTTTTTTCAACCCCGAAAAAACATTAAGGGTCTGGTGCGGACGCCGAAAAAAATAGGGTAAAAGACTAGCGGGGTGCGGTTGTTCAGCTTTTCAGCATTTTAAAAGAAAATCCGGCAAGAACAATGATTATTATTGTCATTAAAGCCCAAAGCCAGATTTTGTTTTCAAACAGCGGTTTGGCTGTTTTGAACTGATAGGCAGGGTTGTTTTCTTCTCTTTCTATATCTGCCGCATTCAACACTGTAGGAATCTTGTCCTCAAACTTGCCGATCTCATAATTAGGGCTACTGGCCTTTTGATCACCATAGTATAAGGCATAGCTGTAAGCCGAATCGTCAAAACGCGCGATCAGGTCAAAAGTATTTCCTTGGAGTTGCACCAGGCCGATCTGTAGGGGAGTATTATTATTGTTTTCAATAATCATGCGCAGCCGGACAGCAACCGTATTTGGAAAGTTAAATTCTGTTTTTTCGAGGGAAGTCAAAGTACCGCTGTACAAGTCGGCATAGTTGTATTGCATTCCCTTGTCAGTTTGGAAACTGTCCGTAGCGTATTCGATGCGGAAAGTACGGTAGAAGTCAAATGTACTAGAAATGTTAAGTTTAACGGCCGATACCGGAACGAGGCCCTTCAGGACCAGGTCTATTGTACTTTCCTTGGTCTCTTTGTTGTTTTTGATCCGCATGGACCTGAGCTTAACCTCCTTGTAGATGCCTTTTACGGTGTCAGTCTTTGCGATTTTGGCCGAGACCAGCTCGGGTTTCAGCTGACTCTTTAGCGAAATTCTAAAATATTGGTATTTGGAATCGGGGAAATTGAGGACGGTAAACTGGTAGTCCGTATGGCTGTTTTTAATCGACAAAATTCGGTAATCTTTCAATAGGGTGAACCAGGTCTTATTGTCGTTGCTGCCTTCAAGAAGTACTTTCCAGTCAAAATTATCCTGCTTGAAATCCAGGCGGATCTGGTTGATCACGCTGGGGTTGGCATCAGGCGACTGGAAAGTAAAGTAATATCCATTTTCTCCGGAACTCTGGTTGATCTGTGCAAAAGGAACTTCCTTGGTGCTCACCTGATCACTGCGTTGTTTCAGGAGGTAGGGAACTTCGACAGTGTCTTTTCCTTTTATCCCGAAAATCCGCAGGTCTTCAAAGCCAGGTTTGGTATGTGCAAAGAGTTCATCTGGCAATTCCGCAATATGCCATGTCGTACTAATTCCAGTTATTGATCTTTTAAATTTATAACCTGCAGTTTGTGCATGCAGTTGAGCCGCAATGGTGCAAAGCAGGACAATTAAGCTAATCTTTAATCTCGGCATCGTCGGTAATCAGGTGTTTATATTTATTATACAGGAAAGAAATAAGGAGCAGCAATACACCCAGTGACACAAAAACAATTGTCTTTGCGATGGTGTTTAGGTGGCCGATGTCATACAGGAACAGCTTCGCCAAAGTAACTGCAAATAAAGTAATTGCGCCAATCCTCAAGTGTTTTTTCTTTTTGGCCAGTCCCATGATGATTAAAAATAAAGCATATAAACCCCAAAGAATACTCAGGCCGAGTTTATAACTGCCGCTTAGTCTTTGCAGAGAAATGATATTGATCAACTCGCTGCTCAGGATCCACAGTAAGGAAATGTACAACACATAGTCAAATCCATTTTTAACCTTTCTTTTGAGTAAACCTGAACGGCTTAAATGGTAACATTGGAAGAGGAGCAGTGCAAAGAATGCCAATGAAACATAGCGAATACCAATATTGATGCCTCCGCTGGTAAAGAATTCGTTGTTTTGAAATAAATAATTATCGCGCAACATGCTCAGGTAATACAATCCCTGTGTCAGAAAAGCAAGTAGGACTACAAGATTAATCACCATACAAACCGTAGCCAGTGTCTCCAGCTTGATTTTTTTGAGGTTAGCTACCGTGAGCAGCGCAGCAAAAAACAAAGTATAAATGTAGATGCATGCTGTCTTTAATAATTCATAGTCAAAGTTAAACCGTCTAATAGGATAATTTGTCGCTCCTGCAGTCTCAATTTTGATCTGCGTTTTGACAAGTAGTCCATCGAAATATTTAACAATCTCCAGCCTGAAAGTCATGTAAGCCGCCACCAGCAAAATGGCTGGAATGAGATAGGTTAGCATGCTTTCTATCCGAACTGACTTTTCCGGATTGTCGTTTACCGTTTTGCTGATCTGGTACATCCAGGCAAATGCAGCGATGAAGATGCAGGCAGTCAGGAAGTCTACATTGAGCAATGGTCTAACAATTTCCTCGCTATACGTATAGGTATCATAGTTCTGCCAGTCATGCAGGAGACTTCCGAAAGCCAGAATAATCAGTGGCAGGGATAATTTCTCATAAATGGCAATATTCCTGATCCGGCCCAGATAAAAAAGCAAGGCAGCTTCGACAGTCCATAAAACGGTCACATAACCGCCATCCAGTTGAACAGGTACCGCCATGGTGATGAAGGTAATGACCATGGCCAGAATGAGGTAAAATATTTTTTTGTCTGCAAGCTTCTTCTTATAGATGACCAGGCTCACCATAAAATGAATGATGGCATTGCCTAATGTAAATAGTCCAAGTAATTGTGCACCTGTTGTATGGCTTTGGAGAATAAAGTAGCCGATGCCGTAATAAATGAAAGCATTCAGCAGGATGAGGGTAACATCACCTAAATCAAAGTTTTCCGCTTTGCTGATTTTGTAAGCCAGGCTGCTGACATAAAAAACCAGGAAGAAAACGGTGGAGAATGCAAGCCCGATGCTGAAATAATCACCTGAGTTAGGCGCGCTCAGCGCCCAGCCGAGGAAGATCAGCCAGCTGAGTCCGAAAGACACATACAATAACGGTTTCCAATACCTTTTAAAACTTACAATTAGAATTCCGATGTTGATGATGGCCATATAGCTAAACAGTACCAGTACGTTGCCAGAGCCATCGCTAAGCAAAAATGGTACGCCATAGGCACCTACGAGCCCAATGTGTGCAATCACTTGCTTGTTGTATTGCGTTGCAGCAATTACCGCGAAGGCAGTAAAGACAACCATTGTGGCAAAGGTGAGCGATTGCGGCATTAAACTATAAAGATCATAGGCAGCGTAGGTGATAAAATACAGGATGGCGATAGCGCCACTAATGAGCACTGCAGAGTAATTCTCATATTTTGCTTTCAATTTAATGGCAAAGCCCAAGAGAGCGGCACCGACGAAGTAGCCCAATATGATGCGGGTTAGTGGGCTGACCATATCGTGATCTATCGCGTATTTAGCACCAATGCCCACACCGATAATGAGGATAAGGATCCCGATCTTACTGATCAGATTCTCACCGACAAATTTCTCAAAGTCAGATTTACCCATGTTTTTGCGGCTAAACTGAGCAGAGAAAGAAGGCTGAGCGGCCACGGCAGCTTTTTGAACCGGCGCAGGTACTGGTGTCGACTGTTGTATTGGGTCTGCATCTGCGCTTAATAGAGACTGTATGTTCCTGATCTCCACTTTAAGCGCCTTGATCTCAGCGCCGAAGCCCTCTTGTCTTACCTGAAGGTTTTCCAGTTGCAGTAAAAGCGAGCCTAATTTATCGGAATGATTCATCCTTTTTCATTTTTGTGAGCATTATATTTTAAATATATCATTATAATATTGGCGGCGACAACGAATTTTATAAACTCAGCTATTTTCTCCGTTCAAACAAGCCGATGTCGAAGACCTTAGATAAAAATGCCGAATGACTGCCCATGGCTTAGGTATTATTAAAGGTTATAGAGGTGAGTTCATTATATATTTGATCTATATACAGGCCAATTCATATCGCAAAATTTCATGCGGGTCTCGCGGGCATTGAACTCCTGATAATCTTCTAGGAGTTAATTTTTATAAATGATAAAGATATTCTATTATCTTTAGGAGACTAGTCGTTTTATTGAGGAATGGCTTGCCCAACGCTTATTTAATAATCACTTCATGTAGGAGATCTTGGAGAAAGGTCTGCTAGAAGCAAATCAAAATATTTATGATTAAAAAAGTACAATTAAATCTTCTTTGCATATGCAGCCTTTTGTTCTTGTTATCATCTAAACAGTCTTTTGGAATGGTGATAGATACACCTACTATAGTAGCAGGTACGTCTAAATTAACAGGAAGGATATTAAGTCCAAACGACACCAACAAGAATAGCATTTTTGTAAATATTACTGTTTCATATCCAATTTCGGGAGAGTATGTTAAATATAAAGCGTTTGTTGATCAATCAGGGAAGTTCGCTATTGATGTTGATGTTGAAACAGCTATTTCTCTGATTAGCTTTAACACAAGTTTAAATCCAGAGAAGTACCTTGTTGTTAGATTGACAAGTGGTGGTGTTACTAACCTTGATATTGCTTATAATTCGGATAATGATATCAAAAGTATTGACGTTATGCCTGCTATGAATCAAAATGATATGACCCAAGGCTTTGTGGTTATGAATAAAATGATTGGATATAGATCGGGCAGGACACCGGAACCTTTGTATAATAAAAGTCCTGATTATTTTCTGAATTATGCTAAGACTATCTTATCGGAAAGATTAGAGATTGTAAAAAATGACACATTGATATCAAAGGAACTAAAAGGAGTTCTGTCTAAAGAAATTCGTATATACCTATATAATGCATTCGTCTTTGATTACGAAGGATATATGCAGCTTAATTATCAAAATACAAATGATGATAAAAGTAAAATGCCTGATATCCCAAAAATTGATAGATCATATTTTCGTTTTTTGAAAGATTTTAATCTTAATGATCCTCAATATTTGCATAGTTTAACATTCCAGGAATTTCAAAAAGAAATTTTTCAAAATGAAAAATTAGGGCTTCCTGTGATAGGTGAAAACGATATTCCCTCCTGGTTAGCAAGTGTGAAAGTTATTTTATCGGATTTAGTCGGATTCCACGATGGTCCATACTATGATATTTTAGTGGCCAATGCCTATGCCAGACAGTTAAATGAAGAAGGAAAACCGCTAACCGAAAATCAAAAAGAGAATATTGTAAATTATTGGAAAAACGGAGAAATTGCAAAGATACTATTTCGAAAAAACCAAAAGGTTGTTGAATTAGACAAATTCAAATCACCTACTGTTGTAAATGATATCTCGTCAGTTTCTGTCGATAAAGTAATGGAAATAATTGTCTCTAAACATAAAAACAAGGTTGTTTTTATTGACCTTTGGGCAACATGGTGTGCGCCTTGCCTGGATGCAATGCAGCAATTCAAAAGCACAAAGGGCGACTTTCGGGATAAGGACGTTGCATTTGTGTATCTAACAAACGGGTCTTCACCTCGAAAGCTATGGGAAGAAAAAATTAAAGGAATAGGAAGTGAACATTATTATCTGACAGCCGCTCAGTGGGAATACATCATGAACCATTTTGGATTCGATAGTATTCCGTCATATCTATTATATAATAAAGAAGGGGTGCTCATCAAAAAATTTACAGGCTTTCCTGGAACGGACGAAGTGAAAGAGATGATAAATGGCCTCTTGTAAAATGAGCGAAGTTTTTCCCTAATACCAGCAAGGATACGCCATGTTTCCTGAAGTATTTGAATATTAATCCAATCTCCTATCTTTGCCAAAATTCAATATTCCCATACTGTGATTAACGTAAATAACATCTCCGTTTCATTTGGCGGAACCACCCTGTTTAGCGACGTAACCTTTCCGATAAACGAGAACGATAAGATTGCCCTGATGGGCAAGAATGGCGCAGGCAAGTCGACCATCCTGAAGATCATTGCTGATGTCACTAAGCCCACATCAGGTAGCGTGACTGGTCCAAAAGACGCGGTAATAGCGTATTTGCCACAGCATTTGCTCACCCAGGATAAGGTGACCGTTTTTGAAGAAACGATGAAAGCTTTCGAAGAGGTCAGCCAGATGCAGAAAGAGCTTGAGGAATTGAATGAGCAGTTAACTATTCGTACCGATTACGAAAGTGATGATTACATGAAGCTGATCGAACGGGTCTCGGAACTGAGTGAGAAATTTTATTCGATTGAAGAGATCAATTATGATGCAGAGGTAGAAAAGGTTTTAAAAGGATTAGGGTTCGGGCGCAAGGACTTTGGTCGTCAAACTTCTGAGTTTTCGGGCGGATGGCGCATGCGTATCGAGCTGGCCAAAATTCTGTTAAGGAAACCTGATCTCATCTTATTGGATGAGCCTACCAACCACATGGATATCGAAAGTATACAGTGGCTGGAGGATTTTCTGATCAACTCGGCTAAGGCGGTTATTGTAATATCACACGACCGTGCCTTTGTAGATAACATTACCAATCGTACCATCGAAGTGACCATGGGCAGAATATACGATTACAAAGCTAAGTACAGCCATTACCTTCAGTTGCGGGCCGATCGGCGTGTACACCAATTGAAAGCTTACGAGGAACAACAACGTTTTATTGCAGATAACCAGGAATTTATAGATCGTTTTAGGGGGACTTATTCTAAAACCTTGCAGGTGCAATCTCGTGTAAAGATGCTCGAAAAGCTCGAAGTTATTGAGATCGATGAAGTAGATACTTCAGCGTTACGGTTGAAATTCCCACCATCGCCACGTTCTGGTCAATATCCGGTAATCGTAGAAGAACTTACTAAAAAGTATGGCGATCATGTGGTATTTGAAAAAGCTTCTATGGTGATCGAGAAGGGAGAAAAAGTGGCTTTTGTTGGTAAAAATGGTGAAGGTAAATCGACCATGATCAAAGCCATCATGAACGAGATCGATTTTGAAGGAAGTTTAAAACTAGGTCACAATGCTAAGATTGGATATTTTGCTCAAAACCAGGCCGCATTGCTTGACGGGAACTTAACGGTATTCGAAACTATTGACCAAATTCCATTAAGCGATGGCACGGTAAAAATTAAAGATCTGTTGGGCGCCTTCATGTTCAGCGGCGATGATACCACTAAAAAAGTGAAGGTGCTATCAGGAGGGGAGAAAACCCGTTTAGCGATGATCAAGTTGCTGTTAGAACCTGTAAATGTGTTAATTCTGGATGAGCCAACCAATCATTTGGACATGAAGACCAAAGACATTATCAAGGATGCCCTTAGGGATTTTGATGGTACTTTGATTCTGGTTTCCCATGATCGCGATTTCTTGGATGGGCTTGTGCAAAAAGTATTCGAGTTTGGCAATAAGCGTGTCCGCGAGCACTTTGAGGATATCAAAGGCTTCCTTGCCTACAAGAAAATGGATAACTTAAAAGAAATCGAACAAAGTTAGTGCAGGCGATTAAAGGAATGTAAAAAATATATCCCTGCTCCACAAATTTCGGCATTCATCCTAATCTCAAGCCTATACCAATAGAGTTACCAAACTAGCCTAAAACATTATTGGTTCCGAAAATTAAGTAAAGTATCCTTTACAAATAGGAAACATAAATAAGGAAAACGATCTTTATGGAATGAACCACCTTTCGAGCATAAATTTAAAACGTTATTTAGCACTTGCTTTTCTTTCCCTTATTATCGTTTCCTGTTCAGCTCAGAAAGAAAAAGCTGCCCAGGACCAATTGAACGCTGTTCCGTATAAGAACCAGGTAGGGGCCATGAATCTTCCTGATCATATTGCGCCTGTTGATGCACCTTTTTTAATGCCCCAGTTCAAAAAACCTTCTTTTCCTGCCTTGACCAGGAGCATCAGAGACAGGGGAGCAAAAGAAGGAATAATGGCCACAAAGGAGATTCAGGGAACGATCGACGATATAAATAGCCAGGGAGGAGGAACCGCCGTTATTCCAAAAGGGAAATGGCTAACCGGCCGCATCAGTTTAAAAAGTAATGTAAACCTTCATCTGGAAGAAGGAGCTGAACTGTATTTTAGCGGGGAGATAAATGATTACCTGCCTGCTGTTTTTACGAGGAACGAAGGCATAGAGGTGATGTCGCTTGGCGCTTGTATTTATGCCAACGGACAAGAAAATATTGCGCTTACGGGTAAAGGGCGTTTAATAGGTCCTGCACAAAATGGATCTGTCCGTAAACGCACCATGACAACCCAGGTGATTGAAGAGTTTGTGGATCTTAGTAAACCGGTTTCACAGCGCATTTATGAAGGACAAAATGGTAGTCCCATTCTTCCGCCGATGTTCATTTCACCGATCAATTGTAAAAATGTTTATATAGAAGGGGTATCACTCGAGAACACCGCATTCTGGAATATCGTTCCTATTTATTGCGAGGGTGTAATCATTCGTGGCGTAACCGTAAATTCTGTGGGGATTCCTCGTGGGGATGGCATAGATATAGAGTCGTCAAAAAACGTGTTGATCGAATACAGTACGCTAAGTAGCGGCGATGATTGTTTTACCATCAAAGCCGGCAGGGGCGAGGATGGAATCCGTGTAAATAAAGCTTCCGAAAATATTGTAATCCGCTATTGTTTAGCCATGCAAGGCCACGGTGCGATTACTGTGGGGAGTGAAACAGCAGGAATGATCCGTAACGTATATGTACATGACTGCGTTTTTGACGAAACAGGCAGCGGTATTCGCTTTAAAACCCGCAGGCCACGCGGTGGCGGTGCCGAAAACATTTATTATAACCGGATCAGGATGTCGCTTACGGGCAATGCTTTTAACTGGGATATGCTGGGTAGTGCTCAACATGTAGGCGAGCTGGCAAACAGGCTGCCGGCCAGAGAAATTAATGAACTTACCCCGGTATTTAAAAATATTGTGGCCCGAAATATAGTGGTGGAACGCTCTAGTCAGTTTGTAAAAGTAACAGGCATTCCCGAAACTCCTTTAAGCAAGGTGCTCATAGAAAACGCAGACATTAAATCAGATAAGCTTTTTACAGCAGCTGATATCAATGATTTTAAAGTTAAAAATGCCAGGATCCAAACAAAAGACCCAAACATCACCTTATTGGGTACACGCAAACTTACTTTCGAAAGTGTGCAGTTTTTAGTGCCTGGGGATACTTTAAATGTATCGGCTTTATCTTCTGAAGCCCCTAAATTCATCAGGAGTACACCGAAGATCTTCCGGCCGTAGGAATGATTCCATTCTATTTTCTTTTCTCTATTTTAGGGCCGAATAATTATGTTAATGTGATTAATTTATGAAGTATATCATTGCAGTCCTCTTATTAGTTGTTGGCCTAAACGCTGTTGCTCAAGAAATTGAAGCTGAAAATCTTAAAAAGCATGTTTATTTCTTAGCAAGCGACAAGATGAAAGGGCGGGGAACAGGGAGTAAGCAAAATCTGAAAGCTGCAAAATATATTGAGAAACAGTTCAAAACCTATAAGTTAAAACCGCTGGGTGATAAAGGATATTTCCAAGAATTTGAGGCCAAAGTCCGAAAAGTAAAAGTTCCGGACAGCATCCGCGCTGCACGAAATGTGATCGGCTTTTTGGATAATAAGGCGTCAAAAACCATTGTCATTGGTGCGCATTACGACCATTTAGGAGAAGGTAAACAAGGAAGTTCATTAGCTAAAGACAGCTACGGGATCATTCACAATGGCGCCGATGATAATTCTTCTGGTGTAGCAGGTTTGTTGGAACTCGCCCGCGTTTATAGTCAAAATCAAGTGAAAGAACCGGTGAATTTTTTATTCATCGCCTTCGGTGCGGAGGAATTAGGACTGGTCGGTTCACGCTATTTCGTGAAACATCCCATTTATGATTTAAACAATGTTCATTGGATGTTAAACATGGACATGATTGGGCGATTGAATAAAGAAACCGGCGTCTCGGTTATTGGTTTTGGAACTTCACCTGCTTTTGAAACGATTTTTAATGATATCAATCCTCAACAATTTGTAAAGTTCTATACGGGTTATGAAGGGCGTGGAGGCTCGGATCAGACCTCATTTTATGAAAAGAATATTCCTGTTTTGTTTTTCCATACAGGTGGACATCCCGATTACCACAAACCTACCGACGATGCCGATAAGGTTGATTTCACTTCACTACAAGGAATCTTAAACCTGGAAAAAGCAGTTATTGAAGGTAGTTTCAAAATACCTCTAATGCCATTTAGAAATACCGATAAAAAGGTGAATTAGTATATAAATTATCAGAATTCATACCTTAGCATTAACCTAGAAAATGACCATGCCTAAAACCTTACCCAACAAAACCCTATTTTTATTATTGCTTTTACTACCTTTCTGCAAGCTGTCTGCTCAAAACATAACCAAAGAAGATCCCGCTGCAAAGGCTAAAAAAATGGAGTGGTTTAAAGACGCCAAACTTGGTATTTTTGTTCATTGGGGTATTTATTCAGTAAATGGGGTTTCTGAATCCTGGTCTTTCTTTAACAATTACCTGAGCCACGACAACTATATGAAGCAGCTCAATGGTTTTAATGCTGCCAATTACAACCCGCAGGAATGGGTTAAACTGATTAAGGAAAGTGGCGCAAAGTATTCGGTAATTACCAGTAAGCATCATGATGGTGTTGCCTTATGGGATACAAAAGCCAATAACCCAACCACAACTTTAAAACACGCTGCAGCAAAAAAAGATCTGCTCAGTCCTTTCGTAACGGAACTAAAAAAATCAGGCTTAAAAACAGGTATTTACTTCTCTCTGCCAGATTGGAGCCATCCTGATTATGATGTGTTCACCAGGGAGCGAAAAAGATATACCTTAGCTGAATCTCCTGCCCGCTGGAACAAATTCATCACCTATTACCATACGCAGCTAAATGAAATATCAACCTCTTTTAAACCTGACCTTTTGTGGTTCGACGGAGACTGGGAGCATAGTGGTGAAGAATGGCAAAGCGCAAAAGTATTAAGCAATCTAAGAAAATACAATCCCAATATCATTGTCAATTCACGCTTAAACCACCATGGAGATTACGAAACACCTGAACAAGGAATTCCTGTTTTAAAACCAGATAATGATTACTGGGAACTTTGTTATACAATGAACGATTCGTGGGGATATCAACCTTATGATGATAAATACAAATCACCCAATATGATCATCAGAACGCTAGTGGATTGTATCAGTATGGGTGGTAATTTATTGCTTGACATTGGACCTAAAGCCGACGGCACCATTCCAGAGGAGCAGGTTAACATCCTTAAACAACTGGGCCGCTGGACAAATAAACATGCTGAAGCAATATATGGCACAAGAGCCGGTATTCCTGCCTCGCATTTCAGCGGAAAAACAGCCTTATCTAAAGATAAAAAGACACTTTATCTTTATGCCGACTGGGCTTCAAAAAGTAATGAGGAATTGCTGTTAAGGAATATCAAATCACAACCTGTTAGTGCGAAGATTGTAGGAAGTAAAATGGCGGCAACCTTCAGCAGAAAAGGGAATGACCTTTTATTCAAAGTTCCTTCTTCAGCTGTAGATCAGGATGTAACCGTTATTGCTTTAAGATTTGATCAGCCGATTCAATTACAAGAGCCTTCGACACCAAACCTCAATTTTGCGAATCTGAAAGATAAAAGCACTGCTGACCAGCTTCAACTTAAAAAACTGGCCAACTCACTGCATGGAGGCAATAATCCTTTCCTGAACACCTCACTTGCAGTGGATGGAATAGGACTTGAAAAAGAGAAAAATACCCTATCTCCGGGAGTGTACAACTGGATCACAAAAAATGCGGAAGCGCTATATAAAACCAGCAAGGGCTTACCTGGCGGTCATTACCAGGGTGCTAGCGCCTTATCGGCAGACAAGCAAACTTTGTTTCTTTTTGTTGAAGGCACACCGACCGGCCCAATCGCCTTAAAAGGTATTAAAAACAAGATCAGTAGAATCAGAGTTGTTGGAGAAGGTACGATGATCGAACCTCAGCTCTTCAATAAGCTTTACTGGAGTGCCGTTCCGGGCATCATTTATATTCCAATACCGCAATCCCGCTTAGATAAAGACCTGACCGTAATTGCAGTATTGCTGGATGGGCCTTTAGATCTGTATCGTGAAAAGGTAGGCGCTATAGAAAGTAATCTATAGCAGCCGCCTCCTACAGGGTCTATAAAATTAAATACTATCATTGGGTCTTATGCAGTAGTTACGAAAGACGACCTTATACCATCAATTCTAACCTATTGCCAGGGACAACATATACAATCTTTGAAATTAAGGGTTGGAAATGTGGCATTTTAATATGTTATGACAATAACGTAATAAAAAACTTTAGGGCAACGACCTTACTTGGTACAGAAATAATCTTTATGCCTCATGTAACGATGTGTACACCATCTCCTCGCCCAGGTGCAGGATTTGTGGACGCGGAGCTTTGGAAAGATTCGTTCTAATCATATGCTAATTATACAACGTTATATGAAAATTTTGTAATACACAAATTGGTTCGATCTCTGGGGATGTTTATTACCTTTACCCCGGTCTCACATAAATTGTGAATTTCAACAAATGATTATATTAAGTAAGATGATTACCTCAAATGGCTAAAGTATTCACGATAACCGAAGGGCTTGAAAATCTCGGTGCGCTACGCACAGGTGGACAAGGCTCTGTTTACAAAGCCAGGCGTGGTGAGCAGATATCAGCTGTTAAAATTCTGCCGACACCTTTACACAGCGAGGACGAAAACGACAAGAACTATAGAGACTTTCAAAACGAAGTATCCAAACTTAAAAAAGTAAACGAGGAACCAAATCCACACGTTGTCAAGATTTTAAGTTCTGGTATTACCGAGAGCGGTTCTCTTCCCTATATTGAAATGGAGTTCATCGAAGGTCCCGATCTGGAAGAACTCATCCAGTCTCCTCGAGATAAAGTGTTTACCATAAGTGAGGCCATCAAAGTTGCCGAACAATTATCCAATGCCTTAGCCCATTGCCATAAGGTAGCTGTTAAACATGGCGACATCAAGAGCAACAATGTAAAGTTTGACACCAAATCGGGTAACTACATGCTTCTGGATTTTGGTTTGTCTGTCATGACTGACGAGCAAAGACGTACCAGTTTAAGGCACGCAGGAGCGATAGAATTTATGGCTCCCGAACAGAACGAAGGAGAGATGCTTTTACAGTCTGATGTGTACAGCTTTGGCATTATTCTATATGAACTCTTAGGGGGAACTGTTCCCTTTCCTTTAAATAACCAAAGCGAAACCTCCAGAAATATGGTTATGGTTTCCCATATGGAGCAACCGGTTCCTGATATACTTGAATTGAGGGAGCAGAATTTGCCTGAAAACTGGCAACAGGACAAACGGGACTTAGAAATGCTTGTGCCCGGTTGGTTGCTTGCTATTATTACCAAATGTTTAGAGAAACGCCCTGTAAACCGATTTGGTTCTGGAATTGAATTACATGAGGCTATTGTAAACAGCATCTCTTCAAATGATGTTTTTGCATATACTCCGGAAAGTGCTGCCGCCGTCTTTGCAGCAAGTGCAGGGAGGTTGGCAGATTTTCCCCAGACAAAAGAAGATAAACATGCTCCCCATCTCTTGAGTCAAAACCGTTTTAAGGCCTTCTTTCCAAATGCCTTACGTGAAATAAAGCCGGTAGTGATTGTTTTAGGAATTTTGTTGGCCTGTTTAGCCTTGTTTGGCAGCTACTCCATCTTAAATAAACCGGAAGCAGAAGTAGTCGATTCAGCCGCGCTTAATTTAGAGAACGAAAGGTTGAAAGATTCAATTGATCATGCAGAAAGTCTAATTGCTCAACCCGTACAGAATCCTAACTTAGAAAGATCTCCAGGAAAATCTAAGGGTAAGGGAAAAGGAAAAGGAAAGGGAAAAGGGCAATCAAAAGGCAAGGGTCACAAAAAAAACAAATGATAACCATAACACCTTTGGTACTTTTGCTTATAATCCCTTCCAGGAAAAGTACTGTTCAAAAGTCCTGAATTGTCGCTCATTCGGCTAAGTCATTCAAATTGGTTTATTATTTGCCTAAGCATATTTGTATTCTTACTTTAGCTAAAAGTAGTTTTTCGTGATATGTCATGTATGCATGGAAAAACGGCAACTTCCGGTCACAGCAGCAACTTGTAAACTAATGGATATGAAAATAATAAAAGGATTAGTATGGCTAACTGTAATCGTTTTTTTGTCGTTAGGGTTTGTATCTGTAAAGCCAGATTATCCACGCATTGGTATTGTGACCGGTTTGAAACAAGATAGCATTGCTTATGCAGCAGGCTTCCGTTCGATCGGCGAGTCTGTTCGGGAAATGATTTCTCCTTCATTGTCTGAGCGTGAACTACGCACGAACCTTGAAGATATAAAATCAGCAAAGTGTAAGGTGCTGATGTGTAATTTGTTCTTTCCAGGCAGCATTAAGATTGCAGGCCCGGCAGTGAATGAAAGGCAAGTACTGGGTTACGTCGATTCTGTCCTTATGATGGCTCATAAAGCGGGTATCAAATATATCGTTTTAGGAAGTTCCGGCTCAAGGAACATTCCCGAAAATTATGATTTGGACAAGGCAAAAGATGATTTTGTTGTGCTATGTAAAAAAATGGGTCAGGTTGCAGCAAAACATAAAGTAATCATATTGCTGGAAAATCTGCAAAAATCTGAAACAAACTTCCTGACTTCTGTGAATGCGGCTGCCGATATTGTAAGGAGGGTGAATGAACCCTATTTTAGGCTCAACGCAGATATTTTTCACATGATGCGCGAAGGAGAGTCTCCAGCGGAAATTATAGCTGCCGGCGATTTGATTAGTTTCTGTGAAATCGCGGAAAAGGAGAAACGCTCCTTGCCGGGTGTTGCAGGTGATGATTTCAGGCCTTACTTGCGGGCGTTGAAACAAATAGGCTATCGGGGATTCATTTTTATAGAAGGAAATACGAATGATCCTGGTAAGGATATCCCAATTTCATTTAAGTACCTTACCAATCAGATTTCGGAAGTGTATGCTGCACCCTAGACAAAGGAGGTAACCATGACCTACTTATATATCTTAGCTTCCCTTGTATCTTTTTGTTGAAGGCACACCGACCGGCCCAATCGCCCTGAAAGATATTAAAAACAAGATCAGCAGAATTAGAATTGTTGGCGAAGGTACAATGATCGAACCTGGATGGGCCGTTAGACCTGTATCGTGAAAAAGTAGGCGCTATAGAAAGTAATCTATAGCCCCTCATAGTAAAGTATGATTGCACCGGAGCTAAAGGATTTTGTCTTTAAGAGTTTAAGCGTAATCTTATCGTTTATGTTTTTAAATAAGGTCAAGCCCTTGCCTAATATAACGGGATGAACACAGAGTTGGTATTGATCAATCAGGCCAAGTTGCGTTAAAGCTACAATTAAACTCGGACTGCCTACTAAAATGTCCTTACCCGGTTGTTGCTTAAGTTCTAAAACTTCTTCTTCTAGGTCACGATTTGCCAACCTTGCACTTTCCCATTCCACATTTTTTAGCGTGCGGGAAAAAACAATTTTGGTAATCTTGTCCATCACCACAGCAAATTCGTCCGTTGATGGGGTACCGGTAGGATTTTTCACTACAGTTCGCCAATATTCCATCAATTGAAAGGTTATCCTTCCATATAAAATAGCGTCTGCGTTATCTAAAAGGTCAGCATAATGTTGATGTAGTTCTTCATCTGCAATACCTGCCGTATGGTCGCAAAACCCATCTATCGTCATGTTGATTGCGGCGATTAATTTTCTCATATCTGAAACTTATTAAGATAGTTTACGCTAAAAATAAATGTTTTAAGTCACTCCTGTGAAATCTTCAATTACTAAAATAACGTAATGGCAGAACTATCACTACCATCCACCGTAAGTCGCTGTACTCCAAAATTATACAAATCTTTTCCGGAATTCTATAACGGCAAGCCCTGCTGTGCGGGATACCTTTGGGTATTGAATCACTTAAAAAAACAATTATGAAAATTAAAAGTCAAAGCGCTCAGAATGTCGCCAACGAAAAATGTAAAAACCCAAATTGCAGATGCGTGAATTGCAATTGCGGAGCCTCCTGCACCTGTGCCAATTGTAATTAGGCAGCCAGGCATCTATAGTCTATATGGTCATTTGTTTGTCCGTTTGATACTGAAAGGAGCTCGCCGTTAATCACTGCTAAAAGGTTGTAATTATTAAAGATTAATTTATTATGAAAGCACTGTTAAGTTTAGTCATCGTCCTGACTTTATTCTCCTGTAAAAAAGAGTTAGAGACAAATCCCAGCCTGGTCAGAGAATTTTCTCTAGCCTCTGTAGAAAAGGGCAAATCCTATGACATATGGGTCCGGTTACCTGAGGATTATAACACATCTACAGAATTATATCCCACAATCTATGTTCTTGATGCGAAAGAAAACCAAGCATATGTTGCTGAAACCTGCGATGAAGTAAGTAGAAGCTTAAATACAAAAAATGTGATCATAGTTGGTATTCACTACGGTGATAACCGCAACGTAGATTATACCCCTACCAGTTCTGGTATGGGTAAAGGAGGCGGCCCTGAATTTATGAGTTTTATTAAAAAGGAGCTTATTCCCCATATCCAAAAGGACTTCAGGGCTGATTTGAGCAGGAATAGCCGGGTAATTATTGGTCATTCTTATGGTGGTCTCTTTGGAGCCTACGCTTTCGCTAAGCATAATGAGGTATTCGGTAACTACCTCCTATTGAGTCCCTCCATGTTCTATGACCACTCCATTGTTCTGCAATATGAGCAGCAAAACAGGCCCATTATAAAAAACGATCCACAGCTGGTTTTCATCGGTGCCGGAAGCAGAGAAACTGCTTTATTGCCCGCAAATGATCTATTCTACCAACGTTTAGCTGATCATTATCCGTTGGCAAAGTCAAGGTTTCAGTTGGTATCGGGAAAGGGCCATACTTCATCTCGCGATACAGATATCGAAAACGCTATTAACTTTTACTTTAAAAACAGATAGGATGTATAAACTATTCATAACATTAATGTTTGCCGTTTCGATAAATTTGGGTATCGCCCAGACAATCCCGGTGACCGAAAACGATGCGTTAAGTAAGTTCACAATTGAACCTGCTATTGGAACTCGTCTCAATTCCTTAATGGGAAACCCAAATCTTCAGGTTGCAAATCTCATTCAATACAACCATAAGAAAAAAATAAGTTTTATAGCCCATACCGCTTTTTCGTCTGATATGAATGTCAGTTATATACCTGACGTCAGGCAAAACTATAGTTATTCCTTCTCTCAAAAAGTTGGATTTGGAACATCATTTAATACCAAAAGAGCAACGAATGCCTTTTTTGTTCTTACTGGGCTAACCTATAGTGCATATTCAGGCGCTATTAAAAATGAACAGTTGCCAGAAAGTATAACGACCAGTACAAAGAGTTTCTTTGCGGATTATGGAGTAATGTATAATTTGAAATCCGGAAGAAAAAAATATTTCTTAAGCAGCCGGCTATACATGCCTCTTCAGGACGGCTTAGTGGGGGTTGTAGAAAATACCACCTTAGAATTGGGTGTCGGTGTCAGGCTAAAAGCAGCCCTCAAATAAACTTCGTAAACCATTTTAAACCTAAAAATATGAAAAAGTTCTTTCTTTTTATCTCCGTCATTTTTTCCTTATCAGCATCTGCCCAGGTGTCAGGCGTTTCTTTAACGGCCAGTGGGTTAACATGCAGCATGTGTAGTAATTCGATTAACAAGGCTTTAAAAACCCTCCCATTTATCGATAAAGTAGAGGCTGATATTAAAAACAGTTCATTTGAAATTTCATTTAAACACGACAATCCTGTTGATTTTGATAAGATGAAAATGAAAGTTGAGAAAGCCGGTTTCTCCGTTTATGAATTTGTAGCGATTATTCAGTTTAATAATGTACCAGTTAAAAGAGGCCAACCGGTGCGCATCGGTGATAAGGTATTTCTTTTCAAAAACATCACTGATCCTGTTTTGAATGGTGAAAAACGAATCAAAGTCTTGAATAGAGGCTTTGTTTCTCCAAAGGAATATAAAAGTAATGCCTTAGTGCAAACTTCAGCCGGCATCTATCACGTAAGCATCTGATAACCATAAGAATCCTTTAAATTTACAGAAATGAAGCTTGTGTTTTCAATAATTCTGTTTCTTGTTTCACTTACGATCAAAGGACAGGAACTATATTCGGTTACAGAACCGGCCAGTAATATCGCCGCCGGATCGATTGCTTTGAGAATTGATAACTCTGTCATGAATGAAAGAAACTCATCCAAGACAAACCTGCACATCATTCCCCAGGTTTTGGTCGGAATTTCAAAAAAATGGATGGTACAGGGAAATGTCTTTTTAAGTAATCGTAGTGAAGCCCTTAGCACCGAAGGGGGAAGCGTGTACGCAAAATACCGTTTTTTGAGTAATGATGGCCAGCACACACATTTCCGTATGGCTGGGTTCGGCAGAATAAGTTATAACAACAGTGACATTCATCAACAGGACATTAATATGTATGGTCACAATTCGGGTTTTGAACTGGGATTAATAGCAACTCAATTAATACGCAAGGTTGCTTTATCTTCCGCAATTTCCTTTTTAAAGGCCACGGATAATGGCAACAACAACAAGTTTATTTATGGCCAAAAAGAAAGCAAAGCCTTTAACCATACGTTGTCTGTGGGTAAATTAGTGCTCCCAAAAGAATACAAAGATTACAATCAAACCAATATAAACCTGATGCTGGAGATATTAAGTCAGTACAACACCGGTTCGGAAAAATTTTATGTGGATATTGCTCCCGCTGTTCAGGCAATAATTAACAGTCGAAGCAGGGTGGATATTGGTTACCGGAGGGAACTATCCAGCTCCATGATCCGAACCGCACCCAACGGTTTCTTTATACGACTGGAGCATAATTTGTACAATGTGCTCTAATCTAGTGTATCTGCTACTCATTTATGACCGAGTGGTTCCGCCAAACCGATGAGCAGTCCTTCGGTTCCGCGAATGTAACAGAGTCGATAGGAGTCTTCATACTGAACCACTTCGCCAACGAGCTGAGCGCCATGTTTGCTGAGCCTGGATACCATCTCATCAATATCCTCAACGGCAAACATAACGCGTAGATAGCCGAGCGAGTTCACTGGAGCAGTCCTGTGATCTGAGATTGTAGGCGGGGTGAGAAATCGCGAGATTTCCAGCCGGTTATGACCATCGGGGGTAACCATCATCGCAATCTCTACGCGCTGAGTGGGCAGTCCGGTAACGCGACCTGCCCATTCTCCCTCGATCGTTGTTCGCCCTTCTAGCTTTAGGCCTATCTCGGTGAAAAAAGAGATCGCGTTATCGAGGGATTCTACAACGATGCCGACATTGTCCATTCGCAGTAATCTGTTTTTTGCCATAGCCTTATTTTTGTTTTTCCATACAGGTGGACATTGCGATTATCACAAACTTACCGATGATGCTGATAAAATATAGTTCTGCCTGCACTTATCATATTACACCCAAATAAGGGCAATACAACTGCAACTAGTAAATATTTAATTTCATTTGAAATCATATCATTGTTTTTGCATCGCGCCTGACCTTCTGATTTATAAGGGTTTGATCTTCCTTCTTAAACAGCAATGCAACCCCACCACTAACTAGACCAAGCATACTGGTAAATATGACCAATATGATTAAAGCAGCAATAAATATAGTGAAAGAATAAGTTTCCAGCTATTGAAATCTTGTGTTGGTTACGCCTTTTTAATGTTTCTATGCTTTACATTGTTTCTCGTTGATTTTCAGTATATTCATATGGTTTGAGACAATGAATTTCATCGTATGAAGAATAAGATTTTATTCTTGATTTTTCTCATTTGTTTCCCTTTGATGTTGAGCGCACAAAGGGTTGTGGTGATAAAGATTGAAGGTACAATCAATCCGGTTTCAGCCTCCTTTATTCATGATGGAATTGAAAAGGCAAGCAGAGAAAAAGCAGCATGTCTGGTTATTCAACTCAATACACCAGGAGGCTTACTGCAATCTACCCGTGCTATTGTTAGCGATATGCTGATGTCACCGGTTCCTGTGGTGGTTCACGTTTCCCCATCCGGTGCACATGCAGGTTCAGCCGGAGTTTTTATCACCCTTGCAGCTCATATTGCCGCCATGGCACCCGGAACCAATATTGGTGCTGCACACCCCATAAATATGGGCGGCAAGACAGATTCAGTGATGAATATAAAAGCCACAAATGATGCCGCCGCCTTTATCCGAAGTATAGCAGAAAAGCGAAAACGAAATCTCGAATGGTCGGAAGATGCAGTAAGAAATAGTTTATCCATTACCGCAAATGAAGCACTCAAAAATAATGTGATCGATTATATCGCTCCAGATGAAACTACATTGCTTAACCAGATAGATGGCCGAAATGTAGAATTAAGCACTGGGAATGTGACCTTACATACAAAAGGAGCAAAAATTCAATATGTGGAGATGAGTACGTCTGAGAAGCTGCTTGACTTTATCAGTAATCCTGATATTGCTTACATTTTACTCATGCTCGGCATGCTTGGGATATATTTTGAATTGTTCAACCCAGGGGCTGTGTTGCCGGGGGTGGTGGGCGTGATTAGTCTGATCCTTGCTTTTTTTGCCATGAATACCTTACCGGTTAATTATGCCGGCTTAATGTTGATCATCTTTTCTTTAGTGTTATTTCTGCTTGAAATTAAAGTGGTTAGTCATGGGGTGTTGGCCATTGGAGGGGTAGTTTCTCTTTTCCTTGGCTCTGTCATGTTATTCAAATCAAGTTCTTCATTGGATATGATCAAAATATCTACCGGAATCATCATTTCGGTTACTGGTATAAGCACAGCTTTCTTTCTCTTTGTAATTGGCTTAGGATTGCGGGCACAGCGACTAAAAACAGTGACGGGGATCCATATCTTACTTGGACAAATTGGAGAAACACTGACACAACTGGACCCTCAGGGACAACTTCAGGTAAATGGGGAAGTGTGGACTGCAGAATCAACCAAAGGAAAAATTAGCAAAGGGGAGCTGGTAAAGGTAATCAAGGTTAGCGGGCTTACTTTATTCGTGGAGCCACTGGAGCATGCCGTATAAATTTATTTCTCAATAAAAGGAGGTGTTTATGTATTACAATGTGTTTATTATAGTGCTCATTTTATTTGCAGTCATCATACTTTCCAGTGCGATCCGTATACTTCGTGAATATGAAAGGGGAGTTATTTTTCGTTTAGGTCGGGTGCTTGACAGGGGGCCAAAAGGACCTGGCCTGATTCTTTTGATTCCTTTTATAGATAAGATGGTACGCATATCCCTGCGTGTTGTCGTGATGGATGTGCCACCACAGGATGTGATTACACGGGACAATGTGTCTATAAAGGTTAATGCCGTAATCTATTTTAGGGTAATAGATCCTCAAAGAGCTGTAGTGGAGGTGGAGAACTATTTAACGGCTACTTCTCAGTTTTCGCAAACAACCCTGCGTAGTGTGCTGGGGCAGTCGGAGCTGGACGATCTGCTCTCGCAGCGGGATAAAATAAACCTGAACTTACAACAGATCATCGATTTGAAAACGGAGCCATGGGGGATAAAGGTAACAGCTGTTGAGGTGAAACAAATAGACCTTCCGCAGGAAATGCAAAGGGCAATGGCTAAACAGGCCGAGGCCGAGCGGGAAAGACGTTCAAAAGTGATTTCTGCAGAAGGGGAGTTCCAGGCCTCACAACGTTTGTCTGACGCTGCAAAAATCTTAAGCGAACAGCCAAGTGCACTTACACTACGCTACCTGCAAACACTTCGTGAAATTGCGACAGAAAATAATTCAACTACCATTTTCCCTGTCCCAATTGATTTATTGAAACCTTTTATGCAGCCAGCTGTAGAGATTCATCCGAAGGAAGATAAGCCAGATATTTCTATATAATGTGACTTTATGGATCGCTTTATGATCTTAATCATAAAGCAAAGCCTTTGGAGCTGATAACTTTGATGATAATTAAAAACCAATAATTATCATCAAAATAACTTATAATGAAACAGCTATTAAATCGTACAGTAATTGCCATTGCCATGAGTATCGTGCTTTTATCTTGTGGAGAAAACTCGAAAAAAGAATCTGCGACAACAACACCTGCAGCAACCCCAACAGTAGAAGCCGAACCAACAAAGCCGGTTGAAGCTAAACTCAGCAATGTGCTGTCCCTGGAAGGAAATGATCAAATGCAGTTCAGTCAGACCGAGTTTAAAATTGCCGCAGGACAGCTTGTCACCTTAACGCTTAAGCATACTGGCACATTAGCTAAGAATGCGATGGGACATAATTTTGTTTTGCTGAAGCCCGGTACTGATATGGCTGCTTTCGCGAAAAAAGCGATGGAGGCTAAAGACAATGAATACATTCCAAAAACTGAAAGTGCCAGTATCATTGCATACACAAAGCTTCTTGGTGGTGGGGAATCAGATACCATAACTTTTACGGTTACTGAAAAAGGTACATACGATTTTATCTGCTCCTTTCCTGGCCACGTTTCTATGATGAAAGGTAAACTGATTGTAGAATAAGCTAAAAAAATACAAGGTGAATAGAGAAAGAAAACTTTGGCTTGGATTTGCCCTGGTAATGGGCATATCCTTTGCGATACTGGGTTATTTTGGTTATGAAATTTATCAGCAGGCCCCGCCAATACCAGCACGAATTGTTTCAGTTGATAACAAAACTATCTTTTCAGAAGCCGAGATAAAAGATGGCCAGAATGTCTGGCAAAGTATGGGAGGGCAGGAAGTAGGTACCATCTGGGGTCACGGAGCATATGTGGCACCAGATTGGACAGCCGACTGGCTACACCGGGAAGCTGTTTTTATTTTAGACTCCTATGCAAAGAAGGATTTTAATAAGCTTTTCAATACATTAACAGAGGAACAACAAGCAGGATTGAAAATCCGGCTACAGCAAGATCTGCGGAAAAACACCTATAATGCGCAGACCAATACCATAACCGTCTCCCAGGACCGGATTGAAGCAATTGCCTACCTGAGCAATTATTATAAGGGACTGTTCATGGATGATCCTAGCTTTGACAAGCTTCGTCATGATTATGCAATTCCGAAAATGTCGATTAAGGATACGGAACGAATGCATAAGATGAATGCCTTTTTCTTTTGGGCAACTTGGGCAACAGTAACCGAAAGGCCCAATTCCAAGGTATCATATACACACAACTGGCCCTCTGATGAACTGGTGGGAAATGTACCCACCTCAAGTTTGTTAATCTGGTCGGGTGTAAGCATCATCTTATTGATTTTCTGTATTGGGATATTGGTTTTTTATCATGTAAAATCAGGTGAAAATGAACACCTCGAAACACCAGTAGCCGATCCATTATTGAAACAGGGAATGACGCCATCTATGTTCAGAATCAAAAAGTATTTCCTTGTGGTCAGTTTGCTCATCGTGCTCCAGGTAGTACTAGGGGTAATCACGGCACATTACGGCGTTGAAGGAAATGGCTTTTATGGGATTCCACTGGATCAGTTTTTGCCTTATGCAGTAACCAGGACCTGGCATACCCAGCTGGCAATTTTCTGGATCGCCACCGCATGGCTTGCAACAGGATTATATATTGCTCCAGCCGTATCTGGTAAGGATCCTAAATTTCAGGTTTTTGGAGTTAATTTTCTCTTCATTGCCTTGATCATTATTGTATTGGGGTCAATGGCCGGACAGTGGCTCGGCGTAATGCAAAAACTTGATTTGATTCAGAACTTCTGGTTTGGTCATCAGGGTTACGAATATGTTGATCTTGGTAGATTTTGGCAGGTGTTTTTGCTGATCGGCTTGTTTTTATGGCTTGCTTTGATGGTCAGACCTTTGTTACCCGTACTCAGGAAAAAAACTGCTGAAAAGAATCTGATCATCATGTTCCTGATTTCCTGCACGGCAATAGCCTTATTTTATGCTGCAGGGTTAATGTGGGGAAGGCAAACCAATTTAGCGATTGCTGAGTATTGGCGTTGGTGGGTTGTTCACCTGTGGGTGGAAGGGTTCTTCGAAGTATTCGCCACGGTCGTTATCGCATTTCTTTTTGTACGTCTGGGCTTACTTAAGACCAAAACTGCAACCCTGAATGTACTCTTTTCGACCATCGTTTTTATGTCGGGAGGTATATTGGGAACCTGTCATCATTTATATTTTTCGGGAACACCGGTTGGCGTCATGGCAATTGGTGCTACTTTCAGTGCGCTGGAGATCGTGCCCCTAGTTCTCATTGGGTATGAAGCCTACCATAATTACCGTCTTTCCAAATCCACAGTGTGGATTCGGGATTATAAATGGCCAATTTATTATATGATTGCAGTCGCTTTCTGGAATTTCCTGGGAGCAGGTGTTTTTGGCTTTATCATCAATCCGCCAATAGCGTTGTACTATGTTCAGGGATTGAATACGACAGCGTTGCATGGACATACCGCTTTATTTGGCGTTTATGGAATGCTGGGGATAGGATTGATGCTCTTCGTTTTGAGAAGTCTCTACAGACATGAAATATGGAACGAGAAGTTGATGAAGTTTATTTTTTGGTCGACCAATATCGGTCTCCTGGCTATGGCGTTACTAAGCCTGTTGCCGGTAGGCATCTGGCAGGCCATAGCAAGCATAGAACATGGAATGTGGTACGCTCGTTCCAGTGAATTGATGCAGCAACCTTTAATGGTAATGCTAAAATGGCTTCGTGCAATTGGTGACACCATTTTCGGCTTTGGAATTTTAGCGCTGTGTTATTTTGTTTTTGAAATATCATTTAGAAAGAAAACTAAAATGGCTTTGAAAGAAAAACAGAATGAAGCCGTGTTGATAGATAATCTATAATTTATTTAAGATGAAAAATAAACTCGAGCCGCTTAAACGCAGCGAACAACTAAAGAGCCTGTCCAGAGAGCATCATGCTGGACTACTGTTCTCTTGGAAGATAAAACAAGGGATTGGAATTGGTGTTTCAGTGGAAAGGTTAAAGAATTATGTAAACTACTTCATGAACGGACACCTGATCGCCCATTTTGAAAAAGAAGAAAGACTGCTGTTTGACGTGGTCGACGCGCCTTTTTGTCTTCAAGCCAAAAAAGAGCATGCAGTACTGAAGGATCATATTCAGACGATCAATCATTCTTCTATAATCAACCCAAATATTTTTATTGAGCTTATCGACATGCTCAATAATCATATTCGGTTTGAGGAACGGGTCGTTTTTCCTACGCTGGAGAAGCTGCTAGATGAACAAACTTTAAGCTCCATTCATGATGAACTTGAAATTGACGATCACAAATTTAAGGATGAATATCCAGATGAGTTTTGGGTGAGGCCAAAGCAGAGCTGAGAGAAAGACCGCTGTTCTATGATGTCCTCTTTGGATTAAAGTGGCCAAACCATGCAAATTTCGATAAGAAGCTGGCTTGATTTTAGATAGCTTAGAAGTGTAATATCTGCTGATCAATCGAATCAATATTTCAAGGTATGGAAACGATTAAAAAACTGGTTCTGAAGACCTTAAAATGGGTTGGGATCTTTATCGCATTTATATTATTTCTGCTGTTTATTATTCCATTATTGTTACCTGAGACTATTTCTAAGCAGGTAAAAATATTAGCCAATAAGCGCCTGGCGGGGGAACTTGAATATAAGAAAATGCACCTTACATTTTTCCGGCATTTCCCCGCCCTTACGGTATCTGTTGATGACTTATTACTTAAAGGATCAAAGCCCTATCAGCAGGATACATTACTGTCAGCAAAAGAAGTGGCAGTAGGAATCAATCTGATAAATATGATTTTTGATGGTGACGTTAAAATCGGCGCGATTTACGTAAATGATGCTTATGCAAATGTTTATGTCGATAGTAAAGGGCAGGCCAATTATAATGTTTATGTATCCAGCCCCGCTAAAAGTCCAGCAGATACCACCGAAAAGGGCACCTCCCTTAAGCTCGGCCTCGTTAAATTAAAGAACTGGCATATTAAATATAAAGACCATACGGCTAAAATACTGGTGGATGCAAAAGGACTTAATTATGTAGGGAAAGGTGGACTGAGTGAGGATATTTTTGATCTCAAAACTGATCTTAAAATTGATCAATTGGATTTTAGCCTCAACAGAGTCTATTATGCCAAACAAAAATCCTTGCGTGCTCACCTGATTACAAGAATCAATACCAATGCGTTGACTTTTGTACTTAAAAAAAATGAACTGAAGATCAATGATCTCCCCTTAAAATTCACTGGTTTAGTGAGTATCCTTAAGGATGGTTATGACCTCGATATCAAAGCTGCTTCGGAAAAAACCACCATTCGTGAAATGATTTCTGTGCTGCCACCAGAATATCTCGATTGGGCGAAGGATACCAAGCTAAGGGGTAACAGCGATCTGTTTTTCAGCCTGAAAGGAAAGTTTAGTAAACCAAGGAACCTGAAGCCGAATTTTACAGCGCATCTGCTGGTTGAGGATGGTGTCATTTCCAGCAAAAAGGCGCCCGTGCCGATGAACAAGCTGAATGTTGATCTGAATATCGATTTCCCCGCATTAGATCCGGAAAAATTGGGATTGGATCTAAAGAAATTAAGCTTCGACCTGGGAGAGAAAAACACTTTCCGGGCGGTTGTTAAAACCAAAGGATTGAGCGAAATGAAAGTAAATGCTGATATCAAAGGTGCTGTCAACCTGCAGACACTGGATGAGGCCTTAGGTTTAAAAGATATGGAGATCAGAGGTCTGGTGAATGCCGACATGAAGGCAAACGGCATCTTCAGCAAGGATAAAAAACTATTTCCGAAAACCAATGGATTTCTTAAGCTGAAGGACGGCTGGTTAAAAACAACAGCTTATCCGAACCCGATAAAGAATATCAATCTGACAGCTAACATCAAAAATACTGACGGAACCTTCAGTAGCCTTGGGGTGAAACTTGCTCCTTTCAAATTTGATTTCGAAGGGAATCCGGTGTTTGTTGACGTGGATTTACAGAATTTCGAAGATCTGCTGTATAAAGTACGCGCTAAAGGGGTTTTGAATGTTGGAAGAATTTACCAGGTATTTGCCAGAAAAGGGTTGGATGTCAGTGGATTAATCAGGGCGGACCTTTCTCTTAATGGGCGACAAAGTTATGCCACCACTGGTCAGTATAGCAAACTTGATCACAAAGGCACCCTGATCCTGAAAAACATAAAAGCACATACTGCCTACCTGCCGAAGACATTTTATGTTAAAGAGGGAAGCTTCGAGTTTAAGAATGAAAAAATGCGGTTTAGGAAGTTTTATGCCACTTATGGAAAATCTGACTTTTCGCTAAATGGTCATCTCTTAAATACGATGAATTATTTTATCGACCGCAAAGGAACCCTTAGTGGAAACTTTACGCTAAATGCTAATTATATTTTGGTCGATGAATTTATGGCGCTGAAGAGTGGTGACAATAATGATAAATCTTTAGAAGTGGAATATGCGAAAGCTGAAAATCCTAAAAGCAGCGGTGTCGTAATCATTCCGAAAAATCTGGATGTTTCCTTAAAGGTCAATGCAAAAAAGGTAGGTTTTAAAGGGTTGGATATCAATCGGGTTCAGGGAGTGGCTTCTATAAATAAAGGCCAGCTATTTTTGAAGAACACGTTATTCGATATTATTGGAAGCAGGATGAAGGTGGATGCCCGTTATCAGGATGAATCGCCCTTAACCGCCAACTTTGATATTGCATTTAAAGTAAAGAACTTCAATGTGCAAAGGGCATACAAAGAAATCGACATGGTGCGGGAAATGGCTACTTCTGCAAAGAATGTGAGCGGAATTGTGTCGCTGGATTATAAGCTAAAAGGTGATTTTGATCAAAATATGAATCCTATCTATCCTTCTTTAGAGGGCGGAGGAATAGTAAACCTACAGGATGTAGCAGTAAAAGACCTAAAAATGCTATCAGTGATCGGCGATAACGTAGGGGCTGATGCGTTCAATAATCCTGATATGGCAGGGGTCAACATTGTCACACACATCAAGAATAATCTGATCTACATTAATGAATTCAAATTTAAAGTCTCCGTTCTCAGGCCTTCCATCAGTGGAACTACAAGTTTCAACGGATTATTGGATGTCCTGGTCAAAGTAGGGCTGCCGCCAGCTGGTTGGGTCAGTGTTCCGGTTGCAGTAACAGGAACAAGTGAAAAGCCGAAAATCAAGTTTTTCAGCAGAAACGGTCAGCGGATTTTAACTGCCGTGTATAATAAGAAAATTAACAAGGTTATCCGCGAAGAGAAACGTGATCAAAAGAGATCAGCAGGAGAGCAGCGCAAAGAGAAAAAGGCGCAGGAAAAGAAAGCTAAAAATGCAGAAAAACAAGTGAACTTAGACGTTAAGGAAAATTAAGGTAGAGATACCTCTCTTTTCTAGAGTTCAGTATAAAACAAGTTAGTGATAGGTGATAATGGATCTAGGGTGGATGTACCATGGATCTACGTTGTATCTACGTTTTACTCAAAAAAGGTAGATCAAGGGTAGGTCCATTCTTGATGAAATTTCCATCAGCTATTATTATAACAACCTTCCGCACCAAATCCCTAATTCCGCGCTCAGTTATTTAATTTTTATAACTCCGTATTTCATCTCAATATAATTAGGCTAAAATTCTAATTTTTAAAGAAATTACTTTACTTTGGTATAAACGTATACGTACACGGATCGTTTTTAAGGGGGCGCTTCTTCGAAAGGAATGGACAAAGCCTCTTGAAATATCTCCAAGTAAATAGAATTTAATGTTATCTAAAAAGAAGTTATTATTCGCTGTGATCTTGTTGATGACAGCGCCTACAAGAGTTTGGTCTAATTTTCAAGAAGAACTTGTCATCATCAAGTTAAAGGCCATTACAGGCTTGCAATATGACCTGGCCCGTTTCAATGTAAAGCCAGGGGCTAAAGTAAAGCTCATTTTAACAAACAGCGACGACATGGTGCACAACCTGATCATTACACTTCCGGGTGAAAGACAAAATGTGGTAGATGCAGCGCTGAAAATGGGCGATAAAGGTCCTGGATTGAGTTATATACCTAATCATAAAGGGGTTTTATGGTCCATTCCTTCGCTTGAACCAGGGGAGAGCCAATCCATTACTTTCACCGTTCCCAAAAAGCCGGGCGTTTTTCCTTTTGTGTGTACTTATCCGGGTCATGGTTTTGTGATGTTCGGCGCAATGTATGTTACCGAAGGCCCGCTTCCAGCCTTAAAGGATGACCTGAATATACCGCCAAACCGTAGGGGGACTGTCGATAAGGGCAGTACTGCGGAACATGCAGGTCATCAAGCTGCAGCTCATCCCTACAAAGAAAAACCGCCTTATTTGTACCGGACTTTTGTTGCCAATAGCGGCCCGGCTACTATTGCAGTTCGTCTACCTCAAAATTTATCCTATTTCTGGGATGCTGGTACCAGCCGCTTGCGTTTTGCCACCGAAGGCGACTTTTTGGATATGAAAGAGTTATGGGCCGGTCATCGGCAAGCCGTAGCAAAAAATCTGGGCACCGTATTTTATCGTGACAGAACCGAATATCCGCTTCGTACGGGGAGCGTCGGGAATATTCCTGAGGTACAATTTAAAGGTTACCGTTTAATCGCGCGTTACCCCGAATTTCATTACCTGATGAACGGTACCAGTGTATATGAACTGATCAAAGAAAAAGCTGATGGAACAGGATTGGTGAGGACCTTCAGGATTCCTGAGGCAAAGCAGCCGGTTTGGTTTGTATTCCGCCCGGATGATGGCATCAAGTATTCCTCTTCTGCAGGCAAATGGTCAGGAGGAAAATTGGAATTAACGCCTGCCGAAGCCAAAAAGTTTACCATCACCATGACGAAAAAGAAAGGGGGATTATATGAATAGGATGAAGTTAATAATCGCGCTGCTACTAGGTGGTTTAGTCCTGTTTGCTGTTTTTTTAATATACAACAAGAACGGTTTTGGTGGCAAAGCATCGAAAGTGGAGGCAAAAACACCATATACTGTAGCGTCTATTGAACTGCCTGAAGGGTTGACCGCTGAAGTAGGAGCCATTGATTTTTTGCCTGACGGCAGACTGGTTGCTTGTTTCCTCAGGGGAGAGGTGATGATTTATAATCCCAAAACAAAAGAGTGGAAATTGTTTGCTGAAGGCTTGCAGGAACCGCTGGGTATTTTACCGGTCAATGCTTCCGAGTTTATCGTGATGCAGCGCCCTGAGTTGACCCGTATCAAAGATACAGATGGCGACGGACTGGCTGATCTTTATGAAACAATGACAGATGATTTCGGTATAACTGGAAATTATCATGAGTTTAACTACGGACCGGTAAAAGATAGAGAGGGTAACCTGTTCATCGGTCTTAACGCCGCATCGTCGGGCGGTGGGATTTTGGAAGAGGTAAGAGGCGTTCTGGATACCACAACGATGGGGCATAAAGGACAAATGTTTTCTGCTGTCCCTTACCGGGGCTGGATGATGAAACTGACACCCGAAGGCGAATTATTGCCCATTGCAAGTGGATTACGTTCTCCTAACGGTATAGGTTTTGATCAGAAAGGCAACTTGTTCGTTACCGAGAATCAGGGCGATTGGGTGGGTACCAGTGCATTATATCATATTCAGGAGGGTAATTTTTATGGACAACCTTCTAGTTTGGTATGGAAGAAGTCATGGAAAAACGAGAATCCTTTAACATTGCCAGTAGGGAAATTGGATAGCATGCGGACGAAAGCGAGCGTTTTGTTTCCTCATGGTATCATGGCAAATTCGCCAACTCAACCGCTGATTGATCACACAAACGGAAAATTTGGGCCTTTTGCGGGACAACTATTTGTTGGAGAGATGAACAGTCCGAGGATCGTAAGGGTGATGCTTGAGGAAATTGACGGGGCAATTCAAGGAGCCTGTATCCCTTTTATAGACGACAACGGCTTGCAGAAAGGGAATAATCGCCTGGCTTTCGCACCAGATGGGAGCCTATGGATTGGTCAGGCTGCACATGGCTGGGCAGGCGCCAAAGGAATTCAAAGGATTGTGTTCACCGGAAAGACACCGGCGGATATATATAGCATGAAGCTTACGGCTACGGGCTTTGACCTTGAATTTACGCAGCCGATGGATGCCGCATCTGCAACCAACCTGGCAAATTACAAGTTCAGGCATTACTATTATCAATACCATAAAAAGTACGGCTCCGACCAGGTTGATGTTCAGGCGATACCGGTTAGGGGCATTAAAATATCCGGCGATCGGAAAAAAGTTTCCCTCACATTGAGTGCTTTGAAACCCGGATATGTTTATGAGTTAAGCCTGGGCGATGTGAAAACTGCTCAGGGAGAACCTCTAGCTAATAAACTGATTTGTTACACCCTCAATAAGCTCGTAATAGCTAAAGCGTCTGAGGCGAAATGAAATTAAGACCTTTATAACTAAAGGAAATAAGGGTATGGCTAAGAGAATGCTGCGGGGCAACCTAAATTCCGGAATTATATGAACAGAAGAAAATTTGTAAAAACTGCTGGTATGATGGCTGCAATGAATTCACTCGATTTAACAAATAGAACGTCTGCTGCTCAGGAGGCTGCAAAGATGATCCGTGTAGTCAATACACGTTCAGATTTTGAACGCGAAAAACTCATACGCCCCTTCGGCGTTAAAGGAGGTTATTTAACGGAGTTATGGCAAATTGCGTCCGGGATGCAATCAGGTTCTGGTAAACTTAAGATTGGGATTGCCACTCAAAGTGTGCTATACGGTGATGCTGATTTGTTTGCTGCTCATTCGGAAGCTAATGGGAACGCACTGATGTATGTGCTGATGAATAAGGCTTTGGAACTGGTCAAACAAACTCCTTTTCTGACACCGGTTGAATTGCTGGATAAAATATTGCCGGCAGTGATGGAGGAAGGGAAAAAAATAACAGGCAAATCCGATCTGAACATCAACTTCGTCTATAATGCCTTAGTGAGCGTGGATAATGCTGCCTGGCTTTTGTATGGCGCAGAGAACAACTTCGGCACCTTTGATGCAATGATCCCCGGGCCTTACAAAAAAGCTTTGTCTCATCAAAATGATAAGATCGCTGTGATGTACCAGATCCCTTATGGGATGCCGATGATGGATGTGAAGAATGCCGCCAATCAGGGGTATTTTGTGTTTAAGATCAAAACTGGTGCACCCGGATCACAGTCCGAAATGCTGGCTGCCGACATGGAACGGCTCAGCCTGATCCATGATACCCTTAAGGGTTTGAGAACTGATCAGACTTCAGATGGGAAGCTCATTTATACCCTTGATGCCAATGGGCGTTATGAGAAGAAGGAAACCTTATTGCGGTACCTGGATCATGCAAAAAAGATAGGGGCCCTTGATCAGATCAAGTTAGTGGAAGAGCCTCTGAATGAACGTAATGAGGAGGATGTAAGGGATACAGGAATAAGAATTGCAGCTGATGAAAGCGTGCATAATGAGGCAGACGCAATCAGCAGATTAGAGCAGGGTTACACGGCCATGGTTTTGAAAGGTATTGCCAAAACCCTGAGTATGAGTATGAAAATCGCAAAGCTGGCTCATGATCGTCATGTTCCTTGCTTGTGTGCTGATTTAACGGTTAACCCGATTTTAATTGACTGGAATAAAAATCTGGCGAGCCGTTTAGCTCCATTCCCTGAAATTGGTATGGGTCTTATGGAAACAAACGGCGATATGAATTATCGTAACTGGAAGAATATGGTGAATTATCATCCTGCTGCCGGCGCTTCATGGATGCAGGTGAAAAATGGGGTCTTTGAATTAAATAAAGATTTTTACGAACGAAGCGGGGGAATCTTTGAGCCATCAGCTCATTATCAGGATATGTTTGCTACGACTAAATAAACTGTTTTTGGTTTGGCGGCACTTCTTTTTCGAAACGACTTAACGATGTGCTAACTGAATAGTAAATAATGTATTGTTATTGGGTAGCTATGAATAAAAAACAATATTAAAGAGGTTCATGAGGATAAAATGATGAACCTCTTTAATTATTTAGAGCAGGATTACCCTGCAGCTTGCTCCAAGGTCTGATCTTCAGTGACCGCCTCTCCAGCATTTTTCATCACAGAAGATATGCCAGCCTCTCTTGAACTTTCACTTTCATACATTTCACTATTGCCGATGACCTGGCCGTTGCTTGCCTTCAGGTTGAAATATGGTTTACCGTTAGTGGATGTTTTACGTTCAAACCGGGTGTCGATCTGCGCATTCTTTTTTACAGATGCAATGCCTGCTTCACAGCTTGTCCGCGTCGTATAGCCCTCACTGCTCAAGATTGATTGGCCATTGCCTGCCTTTAAATTGAATTGAAACTCTCCATTGGTTCTTTTGGTAATGATAAATTTTCCCATGTGTTTTTGTTTAGGGGTAAAAGATGATTGATCAGGCATTCGCCTGAAATAAATATAGGAATTTTACCGAATTTATTTATAGTTAATCAATTTCTACCCAGAACATCATTGATCTTGTCATTACGCATTACGCCTACTGATCGTGGATTATCCACAATAGATCAATTACGACTTTATTTCCCAAAAAGTAATCTCGCTTGTGTTCCCCATTGGCCGATAAAAAGGTCCAGCTTACCATCACCGTTTACATCACCAATCGCAATTCCCCAGCTTCTGCCTACCGTAGATTCAGGCATAACTTCGCTGGTTACCGATTTGAAATTTCCCTGGCCATCGTTTTGCAAGGCTTGTACTTGCATCGCTTCGAATGGTGGGATCTTAAGCGCGCTTAAGATGATATCTGGATGCCCATCGTGGTTGAAGTCAATGATTGCTCCAGCGTAAGTGGAATAGTCCTGCTTAGGGATTCTTTTAGCCGTTTCGTCTTTAAAGTTTCCTTTGCCATCATTGATCAATAAACGAGCGGTCGGATCTTTTTCAAAAGCACCACCATTGCTCGTTAAGTTAAGAAATAGGATGTCTGGGTGTTGATCTCCATTGGCATCGAAGGTTATAACTTCCCTGGTATGTAAAGGAATCAATAGTTCCAGCTTTTCTGCCTGTTCAGTGAAACGTCCTTTTCCATCGTTAAAAAATAAACGATTGGGCGGAACCTCGTTTCCTGTGATTAAATCTAAGTGTTTGTCCCCATTTAAATCAGCTAACTTAACGGATTGCGTTTCTTGATCGATTGCTGGCAAACCCGTTTTGGTATCCTCTAAAAAGTGTCCAGGTTTTTCTGGGTTATTAAGCCATAGGAAGTTTTGTTTTGTAGGTCCTGTATTACCGATGATAACATCCATCAAACCATCTCCGTTGACATCACCGATGTCCAGGCCATTTGCTTCACTTTTTGCAAGCAGGCGCTCGCTTACATTGCTGAAAGTTCCTTTTCCATTCCCTAAATAGAACTCGTGGTGTTGATCGTCTTCAGCGACAAAGATGACATCTAGATTTCCATCTTGATCAAAATCTGCTACACGTACGTGTTCTGTATCGTGCGATTTTTCTGCAAAAACACCTTTTTTCCAGGTGAACTTTCCAGTGCCGTCGTTCAGGTACAATCGATTAGGCTGTTTTTCTAAAGCCAGTATCGCATCTAAATGCCCATCTCCGTTTACATCTGCAATTACCACATCTAAGGTATGTGCTTCCGCAGCTAAGGGTAAATGGGTCGTAGTAACATCCTTAAAATATTTGGTTTCTATGCTTTGTGAACAGGCACTTTGAATGATAACGAAGCACAGTACTGCGGTAATCGCATATAATTTTTGGGATAGGGAGGGCTGCATAATTGTCTTGATTTGATGATGATACAGTTTTTTAATTGTTCGCTATTGGACTTGTTACTCACTTAGTACAGCATGTACAGTTTTTTGTTTGCTTCTTCTTGAACAATCTTATGCACATTTCCCAAATTTGAACCAGTGCCTAAGCTTGGGCATGTACAACGTTAAATTGAGAAGTTAGTTTGAATTAGGGTTGAAATGATTATAGGAGTGTAATCGTTACTAAAATAAACATTTATTTTGATCAGCGTACATATGGTTTTTAATAGATATCAAGCGAAAATGAACAATGTTTCTTTGCTGGCGTCAATTCATTGTTTGCTCTCACATTTTAGATAAGATTGAATCTCTAACAGATAAAAACGAACACACCGATATTATTTTCATCCTATATTGTGTCGCAAATAACCAGTATTTATTTTAACCAAATCCCATGAAATCTCTATACCTCTTGACACTTTGTTTATTAGTGTTGTGCTCCTGTTCAGAAACTACATTGACGAAAAAAAAATCGTCATCAAAACGGGCTGTTCAGTCAGAAATGGTCAAAAATTCTACTGTCTCACCAACAGCATGGAAGCTGGTGTTTTCGGACGAATTTAATTCGACTGGGAATTTTGACACCAGTAAGTGGATGTACTGCAAACGCCAAACGTCTGCATGGAACAAGTATTTAACTTCAAACCCAGATTATGTTTGCCAGGATGGAGGTAATGTAGTATTGAAAATGGATAATGCTGTCATTGACGGAGATCCTATTCCTTACCATTCGGGTGGCATTCAAACTTCTACCAAATTCAGCTTCCGCTATGGCAAGGTCGAAGTACGCGCAAAGTTCAAGAGAGGGCAGGGCTCATGGCCGGCCATATGGATGATGCCTGAGCTGCCAACTGCTTATGGTGGATGGCCAAAAAGCGGTGAAATTGACATTATGGAACAAGTCAATTATGAAAATGTCATTCATCAAACCATACATAACGGTTCGGTAACCAATGCGAAAGGTGCAAGTACCGCCACACACGCGACTAAATACAATACTGAAGATTATAATACTTATGCAGTGATTTGGAGTCCTTCAGCTATCGAATTTTATGTAAATAATGTGCTCCAATATACTTATTCAAAAGTTGCAAATGCGACGCCGCTGCAATGGCCTTTTGACAAACCATTTTACCTGATTTTAAATCAGGCTGGCGGTGCAGGCTGGCCAGGTGCAATCAAAAATGCAGACCTCCCTTTCGAAATGAAAGTGGATTGGGTAAGGATTTACAAGCTTAAATAAACCTAAGGCCGGCGCAGTTTTCGGTTCGCTGTACCGTCCTTCTCATTTCGATCACGGTATTTTTACTTTGTTTTTTTGCCGGTAAAGTGTAGGCGTGGTTTGGTAGAATTGTTTGAAAACAGTACTGAAATATCTTTGGTTAGCAAATCCTACTGCATCTGCAATATCCATGATACTTTTGTCTGTATGACTTAGTAGATAAACCGCTTTCTCCAAACGGAATTTATTGATGTAATCGTTAACTCCAATATCGGCGATGCTTTTCAGTTTGCTGTATAAGCTGGCACGGCTCATGGCCATTTTATCCGTAAGAAAATCTACATGTAGGTTCTCGTTATCCAGGTTGTTGGCAATTAATTGGTTCAGTTTACTCATAAACAATTCATCAGCGCTGCTAAAAGTTCCTTCTTTGACAGCGGTAAATGGACTCGAACTTTTATACTTTGCCTTTACCGCTTCCCGGTTTTTTAACAAGTTACCCAACAGGGTTTGCAAAAAATCCAGTTCAAATGGCTTGGCCATGTAGGCATCTGCACCAAGTTTATAGCCCAGGTTTCTGCTTTCGGCATCCCCTTGTGTGGTTAGCAACACAATAGGAATATGGCTGATATTTACATCTTCTTTGAGGCGTTTACAAAACTCAAATCCATCTAGTTTAGGCATCATTACATCGCTTAATATAATATCTGGATGGTGCCTTTCTGTTAGCTCCAGCGCCTGCAGGCCATCGTCTGCTTCAAACACCTCTTTAAAGTATGGTTTTAAACTATCCACCAGGAACAAACGCAGTTCCAGTTCATCTTCTACGATCATTATCGAATTGCCCGTAGTCGTGAAATCGCTGCCAGGTGGAAAGGACCCAGGTTCAGCGATGGAAATTGAATGACTCAATTCCAGGTCAATAGGTAAATCAAAATAAAAAGTAGCCCCTTTTTTGCTGTTGTTCTCAGCCCCGATATGCCCGCCTTGCATTTCTATTAATATTTTGGAAAACGATAGCCCGATTCCGCTTCCGTGTTGTTGATGTGAGCCCTGGTAAAATGGTTTGAACAACTGACCGATATCTGCATGGTCCAAGCCTATACCTTCATCAGCCACAGCAATACGGATAAATTTTTCCAGTCGGCGGCTGGATATGCTTAAAGTGGTATCAGGCCGACTGAATTTAAGGGCATTGACTAATAAATTTGATAAAATGAGTTTGCATTTTTTCTCGTCAAAAACAAGTTCTCCAATCGTTTCGTCAAGCTGATAATCTACTTGTATGTTTTTACTTTCAAATTCATTGGAAAAATCACCAGCTATTTTGCTTAGCCAGTTATTTAAGTGTTGACGTTCTAATTTAAGCTTTTCATGTCCGAGTTCAATCTTTCGGACATCTAAAACCATATCAATGATTTCTTTCATATGGCTTGCCTGCTGATAAACACTTCTTAGTTTTTTGCCAAGGTCTTCATCAAGTTTTTTATTGCTTAAAATTCTTTGAAGAGGAGAGTAAATAAGGGTGAGCGGTGTTCTTAATTCGTGGCTGATGTGGATCAGGAACCTGATCTTAGCTTCGTAAGTTTTTTGTTCATGCTCTTTCATATTCCATCGCAGCATGCGTTCCCTTTTGGCAATAGCCATCCGGTAAAACGACACGATGGAGGCCGAGGTAACAAGCAAAATCAAACCTATAAACCAGGAGCTTCTGAACCATGGTGGTGGCACATTGATATTTAATACTTCCGAAAATTCACTCCAGCCTCCGTTTTTAAGACCACATGACACCAAAACTTTATAACTACCTATGGGTAAGGAACCGATAGCAAAAGAGTGGTCATAGGTCTCCGTGGTCGGTGCATTCAGGCCGACTATTTTAAACCGGAACATCTTTTTTCGGAAAACATCTTTTTCCCTGGCCATAATTTTGATCACCAATGAGGTATGGTTCCAGGGTATGGTTACCTCATTAGTCGCTGCGGCCCGATCAATAGCCATAACAGCACCATTTAGTTCAAGACCCAGTAACTTGATCACAGGAGCATCTGCAGCTATAGAAGGGATATTCTTTTTGATGTGAAGCAATCCTCTTACACCGCCCAGGTAAATATCTCCGTTAGTTGCAATCAGTGAGGGCTTGTAAAAAAACTCGTTCGGCACTACGCCGTCCGATTCGCCAAAGGCTACAAACTTGTTTTCCTTAATGAGGTATAAAAATACCATGTTCTCTGCGCCGATCCATAACCGCCCGGCGCTGTCGGCAACTACTGTCGAAACTTCACTGAATAGACTGGTTTTTATTCTTTTTAATGCTTTTTGCTGGGGATCGTACTGCATTAGTCCGTCACGGTTTCCAATCCAGAAAATCCCTCGCTGGTCTCGGGCTGCAGCCATGATCGGATTATTGTTGGGCTGAAGCCGAAACACATTCCTGATCTTGTGCTGTGCATGATTGAGCTCGAAGACGCCATAAGGCCCAAAAAGATGAGTTCGTACAGCGTCTGAAGATATCCTCAACATGGCGCTATAGGCATTTGCTGCCGAGTTATAATTGACCGCTGTAAATTTCTGGGTTGGGATATGGTATCGGAAAATTTGATTTGCAAAAAGGTAGATATCATCAGCTGAAACCTTCTTTACGTTCACCGCTATGCCGGAAGACTTAATGATTTCACCCTGATAATTTATTTTATTGCTATGGAAGGGTTGGATGGTGCCCGTTATCTTGTTAAAAAGGTACAGACCTTTACTAAATGCAGAGATGAGCAGTTCTTTATCGTTAAAGCCTGAAATGGAAGCAATTTTTAAACCGTAAGTAGATATATAGTGTTTAAAAACCATTTTCGTTGGATCAAAACGGTTTATTCCGCCCCCGTCGGTGCCAATCCATAGAATGCCCGTCTTTTCTTCATGAATACTCAATACTGTTTTTTCACTAAGTCCATGTACGCTATTGAGCGGGGCATCCTTATAGGTATTGATGAAAGCCTTTCGAATGGAAATAAGACCACCCCTGATACTTCCTGCCCAGAGGTTGTTTTCGCGGTCATGGTACAAAGTTAAAATGGAATTTTCCGGAAGGGATGCCGCATTGCCAGGCACGTGTTTCAGTGCAGAAAAGGTTTTGGTTTTAAGGTCCAGGATATTGATTCCTCCACCATCAGTAGCGATCCATAGTTTGTGGTCGCGTTCAAGGACATCCAGCACAATATCATTGCTGAGTCCCGAATTCCGGCTGTTGTATTGGTAAAGTTGTTTACCATCATGGTCGTAAGCTTTAATTCCCTGACCATAGGGAGCAACCCAAATCTGCTGACGGCTGTCTATATAAAGATCCATTATTTCTCGGTCTTTAATGAAAGAAACAGGCGCCAACGATTTGTCCTGCGGATTGAATAGCCATACTCCACTTCTCCGGGTATACAAAAGAACCTTTTGATTCTCCCATAGTTTCATGCCGGTAAACATTTCCAAAGTAGTCTCTTTACCTGTTGTAGAGATATGCTGTAAACGTTTCTTATTAAAGGTGAATTCGAAAAGTTTTCCTTCCCCACCGAATAGCACACCTCCAGGCAGCTCAACTGCCGAGCGTGCTAAAAGAGCCTTATTGTGGTATTTTATAACATCAAAATTATCTGTACGAGCGTTATATAAAGCAAGGCCATTCTCTGTACCTACCCAGATGTTACCGGTTTTATCCTCCAGAATAAAGTTAATCTGGTTTCCGGGAATAGATTTCGGATCGTTCTTTTTGTATACGTAGCTCTTTAGGTTATACCGGTCAAAACGGTTAAGACCATACCTTGTCCCGATCCAGATAAATCCATTACGATCGTTTAATACACAGCGCACCGTAGATTGGCTCAGCCCTTCATTTAAAGATATTTGTTTAAAATAATAGCCTTGGTCTGCCCGGACTTCCTTACTAATGATCGAAAATAGAAGAAGCAATAGGAAGATCGCTTTTGAGTATTTGTATGCCAAACTGGTTATGAATTACGGTGACCTAAATATATGGAAGAACGACCGCATTGATAAATAATAATCAGCATAATTCGAGAAGTACTTTTGATTTTATGCGTTTTTAGAGCCTCCTGGACAATTTTGGAATAAATTCAGACAATAACAAACATGTTCAATGGGCTTCTGCAACTAGATTTGACCTAAGAATAAAGGTCTCAAATGACATTATTCTTAATCAACTAACAAGAAAAAGCTAACCAAATCAAATCATTATGCAAGGTAATTTTACAACAAATTTATCCCGGCTATTTTTTATGGGTGCATTTTTTGTTTCTTTCTTTTGGCAGGTTGCGGTGTTTGCACAAAACCGTAACATTACAGGGAAGGTAACAGATGTATCCAAACAGGGCATTGCCGGAGCCACCCTACAGATAGAGGGAACAAAACGTTACACAACAACTGATGAAAAAGGAAACTTCAGTATCCAGTCGGCAACGGGCAACGAGATCTTAAAAATATCCTATACTGGATTTTTGACCCAACGAATCACGATAGGTAGCAAGAGTATAATCAACATAACGTTGAACGAAGATGCTCAACTTTTAAATGATGTGGTCGTTATTGGCTATGGGGCAGTAAAAAGAAGTGATGTAACAGGTGCAATTACTTCCATAAAACCAGACGCAAATGAGGCCTCGAAATCACTTTCTGTTGAGAACTTATTGCAGGGCAAAGTCGCAGGTGTTGCAATAGGTGGGTCTGTAGCCACTCCGGGGGCGGCCTCTTCTGTAACCATTAGGGGAGCAAATTCTTTACGTGGTGATAATCAACCGTTATATATTATAGATAATATTCCGCAAGCCTCTACCGGAGCCTTTCCGGCAAGTGCCCTGGGGGGATCTGATTTCCAGATTGCGCAGAATCCATTAACCAACTTAAGCCCTTCTGATATTGAAGATATCCAGATTCTGAAGGATGCCTCAGCTACTGCCATCTATGGTTCAAGAGGTGCAAACGGGGTTATTATTGTGACCACAAAAAAAGGTAAACAAGGAAAAGCGGTGATCAATGCCCGTGCTAACTTTACCACCGCCCAGGCCACTAACTTAAGAGATATGCTTAGTCTTCAGGATTATGCGGCCTACCGCAATGAACGGGTAGGGGCAGCAGCGGCACAGTTTTTTCAGGTTGGTAATGAGACCCGCTATGTTTTTTCTGGAGAGGTATATGATGCTGCAGATCCGGAATCTTTCAGGCTGATCAGTGAACGTAACTGGCAAAAGGAGATTTACAGAAGCGCTTTTTCGCAGAATTACGATGTTTCTATCAGTGGTGGGGAAAGCCGCATTAAATATTACTTATCTGCTGATTATAAAGACATCAGCGGTCTGGTGAAGCAAACTGGCTTAAAACAAAGCGGCCTGCGTTTGAATTTAAGTGGTGATCTCTCAAAAAGCTTAACATTTAATGCTTCCATGAGTGGGACGCTGAAAAAGAACAACATGATGTCAGGGGGGAACACCAGGGGAGGGGTAACAGGTTCAATCACCCGTACTGCCATCGATTCGGCACCTTTCGAGATCCCTTCAGATGATCCGCTTTTACTCAGCAACGAAGAAGCGAAAACCAACACACTTTCCTGGCTAAACGACTACGATGATATTACCGACGAAAAATCTGTACGTGCATCGGCAGATTTAACCTGGAAAATGTCTAAAAACTTCTCTTATAATGTACGTAGTGGCGGAAATCTGATGCTGCAGGATCGCTCCAGGTGGTATGGTGTGGAATTGTTTCAAGGCTTAAATAATAATGGCTTGCTTGGCCTGAGTAATTTAAATAGCAACAATTATACCATAGAGAACCTGATCAATTACAAAGGCTCGATCAGCAAAATTGTAGACATCAGTGCTACAGCAGGCGTAACTTATGACGATTATAATTGGTTAAGCAAGGCAACAACCGGCACCAACTTTCAGTTCAAAAATTTAAGGACGAACGGCATGCATATGGCCTCGGTAATTAATAACCTGCAGCCTATACAAAAAGATTATCAGTTGTTGTCATACCTCGGTCGTTTAAACCTGTCTTTTTTAAACGGGAAGTACCTGGCTACCGTAACGGCAAGAGCTGATGGCAGTAGCAAGTTTAAGTCGGGCAATCGCTGGGCACTTTTCCCATCATTTGCATTGGCATGGCGTGCCGATCAGGAAGAATGGATCAAAAATTTAAATTGGGTGGATCAGTTGAAGTTACGCGCGGGTTATGGGAAAACTGGTAGCCAGTCTATTTCGCCATACAATAGCTTTTATGACTACGGACAAATTGTAGATTACGCTACAGCAGATGGTGTTAAAGCTATGGCTGTTGGCGTGAGTAATTTACAAAATAGCGACCTGAAATGGGAAACAACTTCAGCTTACAATACAGGTTTGGATTTTAGCTTTTGGAAAGGAAAACTGAGTGGAACTATTGATGCTTATTACAAAGAGACAAATGATTTGCTGATTGAAAAGAGCCTGCCGGCCTCTACATCATTCAATACGATGACCATGAACCAGGGGGCATTAAGTAACAAAGGTCTGGAGCTATCCTTGGCATCAGAACTGATCAGCAAAGAACGGTTTAGCTGGAGCATATCAGGAAATATTGGTGTAAACAGATCCGAAATCACGGACCTTGGCTTACCGGAAACGCAGTTTGGAAGCGAAATATACAAGGCTTATTTGGGGAATTCCATCGGCGATCATTTCGGGCCGGCTAATATTTTCATTGTTGGCAAAGCACCGGGCTTGTTCTGGGGCTACAAAACAGATGGGATTATTCAAACTGGTGATACGCGGCCCGCATCAACCATTTTTACGCAGACACCCGGTAACATCAAAGTTGTTGATGTCAACGGCGACGGCGTAATCAATGTAAATGACAAAACGATTATTGGTAATCCGAATCCTGATTTTAACTATGGTTTTCAAACTGAATTAGCCTATAGACAATTTAAGTTTTCAGCAGCGTTTTATGGTGTCCATGGCGGAGAGGTGATCAATGGCAATGTTCGCTATGAACAAATGCCTTCACAGCAAACTTCTAATATGATCAGTGAGGCATATCATGGTGCCTGGCGTACAGATGCTCCTTCGAACCTTTTTCCATCAATAACCAGTGTATTGCAAAATGTGGTTTACGATCGCTATGTAGAGGACGCGAGTTTTCTGAGGAGCAGTGACATTACCCTGGGCTATACCTTTCCTAAAACAACCTTTCAAAATAGTATTGGTAACCTGAATTTATTTGCCTCGGTAAAGAATGCCTTTGTAATCACCAATTATTCTGGATATGATCCTGAAATGAGAACTTTTTCATTTGATGGTCTCAGACCAGGGATTGACCTGAATTCTTATTCTAATCCTCGTCAGTTCATACTGGGACTTAACATTACCTTTTAAAAAATTGCCATGAAAAATAAAAATTACATTTCATATATAGGCTTGATAGCCATAGCGTTAACGATGGCGTCCTGTAAAAAAGCACTAAACGAGGATCCAAAATATTCGGTAAACAGTAAAACGGCTTTTGAGACTGAAACTACAGCAAATCTGGCACTGGCCGGGTGTTATGGCTATATGACGGGCTATAATGCTTATGGACAGGGAATACCCGAAGTTATGGTCGGGGCATCGGGATTAGGCTGGGCACAAACCAATGGTTCAGACCAGGATACTTATGCTTCTTTGGCCGTTCCTACCACCAATGGACTGGTGAATATGATATGGGGAGGCTGGTACAAAGTGATCGGCGAATGTAACTATTTCATCAAAAGTGTTCAGGAAAGTACGCTGAGTGATGCTTACAAAAAACAAGCTATTGCTGAAGCTAAATTTTTAAGAGGATTATGTTATTTCAATCTGGCAAATGTTTTTGGGGGTGTTCCACTAAGAACCGAACCTACCTCATCTTTAAGCATCACCAAGGAGCGCGCTGACAGGCAGGAAGTCTATGATCAGGTTGAAAAAGACTGGCTGGAAGCTGCGGAGGATCTTTCTACGAAAGAACAACTGGGCACGACAGCAGCAGGTAAGGCTAGCAAGTATGCTGCTTATGCTTATTTGGCGAAACTGTACTGGATGTTAGGTAGTCAGGAGAACAGCAGTTCTTCAGTGTACTGGGCAAAGGCTAAGCAAATGGGCGACAGGGTGATTGAATTGGGCAATTACAGCTTAGCACCAAAATTTGCGGCTTTATTTGCCAGGAATGTCAACAATTCGACAGAATCAATTTTTCAACTGAATTTTTCCACTACATCTGCCTATGTAGGAAACAGGGGGAATTGGATATTTGCACCTTCAAATGCCACTACTGGAATCAGCTGGGGAAGAGTTAAAGTTTCCAAAGCCTTTTACGATCAGTTTAAGGGTACCTATCCGGACGACCCAAGGTTGAAAATCACTTTTGCCACCAGTTATTCACAAATTAAGACCAATAACTTCCGAATGTATGCTTATCCTTATGTTGCCGGTGCTGGCGGCGTTAATGCAGTGGCGATAGATTCCATTAAATATTTGAATCTAGCGGATCCTACAAACCCTAAACTGGAAGAGGTATCTGTTGCATTCAAAAATGCTTTTGTCAACAGAACTGGCGATCATCAAGGCTGGCCTTATTATGTGAAGCAAATGGATGTTGCTTCTACTGCACAAAACAGTAATAAAAACGTGATGGTTTACAGGTATGCCGACTTCTTACTCCTGATGGCCGATGTAGAAAATGAACTGGGCAACAGCGGAAAAGCAATGGAATATATTAACCAGGTGCTAACCAGGGCACGCAACTCAGCTAATACAGCTTCTCTATTTCCGAAAAATCTAGTGGTGCCCATGTCTCAAAGTGCGCTGCGTCTTTTTATTTTTAATGAAAGGTTGTTTGAACTCGCAGGTGAATATGAAATGTTCGTTGATGTGCGCAGGCGTGGTGTTGATTTCTTTAAACTGGTCATAGACAGACACAACAACCATCACCTGACCAAGGCTATGGTGGCTGCTGCTACTTCGAATAACAATACCACTCCTTTCAGAGACAGGCTGTTACCAGCCACGCCAGATCTGCTCAAAAAGAATTTGCTGTTACCAATTCCACAGGCTGAACTCAATGCCAATGATGGCATCCCTGATGGCCAACAAAACTTTGGATACTAGTCAATACTATAAACACTATCTATGAATATCAAAAACACAATAAAAATGCTGCTGTTTATCTGCTTATTTTCTGGGATAAACAGCAGTTTTGCCACTAAAATAAGTATCATACCCGAACCGGTTAATATGGAGGTTTATGAGGGTAAGTTTATCCTGAGCGATGGTGCAAAATTATATTTTGATGCCAAGAATCCTTTGCTTGCCAAGCATGCCACCTATCTTACTGATGTGTTAGCTTCAGTTTCAGGTTTTAGAACAGAAAAAAGTAAGAATAAAGGACAAAGCCAAATCCGCTTGCTCATTGAACCAGACAAATTGATTGGTGACGAAGGTTATCATTTGAGAATCAATTTAAATGGAATCACCATTTCAGCAAATACGGATAAGGGGATCTTTTACGGCCTCCAAAGCCTGCTTCAGTTGCTTCCCGTGTATCGTACCAATGCTGAATTGCAATTGCCTTTGTTAAAAGTTGTCGATTATCCACGCTTTAAATGGCGTGGAATGATGCTGGATGTAAGCAGGCATTTCTTTTCTGCTGAAGCGGTAAAAAGTTATATAGACTTACTGGCGATGTATAAAATGAATGTTTTTCACTGGCACCTGACCGATTCTGAAGGCTGGCGCCTGGAAATAAAGAAATACCCTAAGTTGACCACTGTAGGAGCGTGGCGTAAGGAAATTCCGGGGAGCGTATTTTACAAAAAAAACCAGGAGTTGCCAACCGATACTTTCAATTATGGTGGCTTTTACACCCAGCAACAAGCAAGGGACGTGGTAAAGTATGCAGCTGATAGAAATATCATGGTGGTACCGGAAATTGAAATGCCAGGGCATTCCGATGCAGCCCTCGCCGCTTACCCCGAACTATCTTGTACTGGATTGCCGCAACAAGTGCGAAGTTCTTCTGGTGGCGAACCAAATGCACTGGCAAATTATTGTGCAGGCAAAGATGAAAGTTTTGAATTTTTGGAAAACGTGTTGAAGGAAGTGATGACCATCTTTCCTTCTGAGTACATCCATGTTGGTGGGGATGAGGTAAATAAAACGAGTTGGAAAATGTGTAGTGCCTGCCAGAAGAGAATTAAAGAAGAAGGGTTGAAGGACGAGTACGAACTACAAAGTTATTTCATTAAACGCATGGGTGTGTTTTTACACCAAAATAATAAAAGACTTATTGGCTGGGATGAAATCCTGGAAGGCGGACTTGCCCCCGAGGCTACAGTGATGAGCTGGAGAGGTGAAAAAGGTGGTATTCAGGCGGCCAAGTTAAAACATCCAGTGGTTATGGCCCCCGTTGAACCACTTTATTTAAATCGCTACCAGGCGGATACTTTAGTCATTCAGCAACCGCTTGCGGCTAAATACTCTATCAATACCTTAAAAGAGGTCTATGATTATGATCCTATCCCGCTTGAATTAAATCCAGCTGAGTCTGCTTTTATACTGGGGGCACAGGCATGCCTATGGACAGAGTTTATCGGTTCGCCTACGGAGCTTGAGAAAATGGCCCTGCCTAGACTGCTGGCCTTGTCTGAAGTATTGTGGTCGCCTAAAGCTGCAAAAGATTGGATGAAATTTAACAAGAAGTTGTATTTCCATTCCAGAAGATTAGGTGAGTCAGGAAGGAGTGTGTTTAATTCAGTACCATTCTTATATAACAACATGGAAGTCAGATGAAAATAATTAAAACACTCCTATTAATTACTTTAGTCACTTGCCGTGCTTTTCTGTTTGCACAAACATCGAAAACAGAAGTTGCTGCAAAACGGCCGAATATTGTGATTATCATTTCGGACGATCATGCTTATCAGACCATAAGTGCTTATGGGAGTAAACTGATGCAGACGCCCAATATTGATCGAATAGCCAAAGAAGGTATTCGGTTTGACAAGGCCTATGTGACGAATTCCATTTGCGGCCCAAGCAGGGCGGTGATGCTTACGGGTAAATACAGTCATAAAAATGGTTTCAAAGATAATGAGAGCTCCGTTTTTAATGGGGATCAGGACTCCTTCGTCAAGCAATTGCAACGTGGTGGGTATGAAACCGCGTGGATTGGCAAATGGCATTTAGAAAGCAGGCCTCAAGGCTTTAATTTCTGGCAAATCTTGCCCGACCAGGGACAATACTTTAATCCGGACTTTGATTTGATGGACGGGAGCAAAAAGAGAATTGAAGGCTACGTGACGAATATCATTACGGATGAAGCGGAGAACTGGTTAGATAAAAGAGATCAATCAAAGCCATTTTGTGTAGTCATTGGACACAAGGCTACCCATCGGGTTTGGTTGCCGGATACAAGTGATTTAGGCAGGTTTGATCAGGTTAACTTTCCGCTTCCAGCTAATTTTTACGATACCTATCAGAATAGACGTGCTGCTGGATTGCAAGATATGTCTATCGAAAAAACGATGGTCATGGGTTACGACTTAAAGATGTTCGGCTCCGACGAAAATAAAAGCCTGGATGCCAGCTTTAATAGGATGAACCCGGCGCAACGGGCTAAGATTGATGCCTATTACAAGCCTATTGAGGCACAGTTAGAAGCCTTAAAGTTACAAGGTAAAGCACTTACAGAATGGAAATTTCAGCGTTATATGCGTGATTATTTAAGTACGGCGGCTTCTCTTGATAGAAATATTGGACGCACACTGGACTATCTGGATAAAAATGGTCTAAGCCAGAATACAATAGTAATCTATCTGTCTGATCAGGGTTTTTTTATGGGCGAACATGGTTGGTTTGATAAGCGATGGATCTATGAAGAGTCGTTTCGTACCCCTATGGTTATGCGATATCCAGCCTTGATTAAGCCTGGTGCTGTTTCAGATCGTTTTGTGATGAATCTGGACATTGCGCCAACGCTACTTGATGCTGCCGGACTTCCTATTTCTGAAGATATCCAGGGCAAGTCTATGTTACCAGCCATTGAAAATAAAACAGATAAGGGTAGAGAAGTATTGTATTATCATTATTATGAAAATGGTGAACATGCGGTTTCGCCGCACTTCGGGATCCGTACGAAAAGATACAAGTTGATCAGATTTTATAAACGGGTAGCGGGCTGGGAGCTGTATGATCTGGAGACCGATCCGCATGAAATGGACAATAAATATGGTAGAAAAGGCTATAAAGCGATTACTGCCAATTTATACAGAGAACTGAACAGACAAGTAGAGAAGTTTGAAGATCAGGATGCCTTGAAGATTTTAAAAGCAACGCAAACTGTTAAAAACGCAAACTGATAAGCACACAAACTGATAAGAATTAGTATGAAAATAAAAACTTACCACATCGTAGCATCACTTTTGATTTTAACTCAGGCAGTGCAAGCACAAAACAATTATGCTATCATCAATACTGATGATAATGAGGCAGAAATTATCGCTAAGGCTGCAAAGATTACGCCCTCTCCGCGTCAATTGAACTGGCAAAAGCTGGAACTTACGGCATTTTTTCATTTTGGTATAAATACATTTACAAATAAAGAATGGGGAACTGGAAAGGAAGATCCTAAGATTTTTAATCCCGCAAAGTTTGATGCGACGCAATGGGTAAAGGTGGCAAAAGATGCAGGCTTCAAGCAGGTCATTTTAACGGCTAAACATCACGACGGTTTTTGTTTATGGCCAACAAACACAACAGCACATTCTGTAAAAAATAGCCCCTGGAGAATGGGTAAAGGTGACGTTGTGAAAGAGGTTGTGGCTGCTTGCAAAAAGTATGGGATCGGGTTTGGAATTTACCTTTCTCCATGGGATATGAATTCAGCTGTTTATGGCACTGATAGTTATAATGATTTGTTTATAGATCAGCTAACTGAACTCCTTACCCTTTACGGACAGGTAGATGAGGTTTGGTTTGATGGCGCAAATGGGGAAGGGCCCAATGGTAAAAAGCAAGAGTACGATTTTGATCGTTGGTATGCTCACATCCGTAAGTTGCAGCCAAAAGCAACCATTGCAATTATGGGGCCCGATGTACGCTGGGTGGGAACTGAAACCGGTTATGGTAGGGATACGGAATGGAGTGTATTACCGGCAAATAACTTATCTCAAGAAAAAATATCTGCGGAGTCGCAACAAGAGCAGAACAGTAAACCAACCGGCTTTTTAAAAGGCGCAGATATAGGCGGAAGAGATAAAATAAAAAAGGCAAAAGGCTTAGTATGGTATCCGGCAGAAACGGATGTTTCCATCAGACCGGGGTGGTTTTACCATCCAGCGGAAGATGATAAAGTGAAAACCCCTGAAAAACTACTGGATATCTATTACAGTTCGGTTGGTAAAAACAGTGTGCTGTTGTTAAATATTCCTCCCGATACAAACGGATTGATTAATAAAAGTGATGAGGCCAGTTTAAAGGAATGGTCCAGGATCCGAAACGAGACTTTCAAAAAAAACCTGGCCTCAAAGGCCAAAGTTAAATCTTCAAATGGCGTGAATGGAAAAGCGCTTCTGGACGGAAATTATGAAAGTTATTGGACTACAAAAGGAACAGACACCACAGCCATCATAGAATTTGCAATGCCTGTTCCAATAACCTTTGATGTAGTGATGTTGCAGGAGAATATCATGGTTGGCCAAAGAATAGAAAGGTTTACCATCGAATACTGGTCAAAAGGGGCATGGCATGAGTTTACCCATGGAACAACGGTTGGTTATAAGCGCCTGCTTAGGTTTGAGCCAATAACTTCAGCTAAGGTTAGGGTTAAAATATCTGCATCGCGTCTAAACCCGACACTTTCAGAGTTTGGACTGTTTAAGCGCGTTAAAAGTCGGGAGTAATGTTCATCTGCTCAGCAGATGGGAACTTTTTGTATATTACAATGTATCAACTTGCTTTGTAATATGCTTCAAATTCTGGATGTATTTTTCACCTTACTTCACCTGGTGATCATTGGATTTAACCTGACCGGCTGGATATGGGGGAAGACAAGGAGATTCCATTTCTATTGTATTCTTTTAACAGCGGGTTCCTGGTTCGTTCTTGGGATCTGGTATGGCTGGGGTTATTGCCCGATTACAGATTGGCAATGGCAGATCAAAGAAAAATTGGGAGAAGTTAATTTACCGAACTCATTCATTAAATACTTTGCTGATCAGGTGAGCGGCCAATCTATAAACACGCAATTAATTGATATATTAACTGTTGTGTGCTTCTTTTTAGCTGCCGGTATTTCAGTGTATGTGAATTTTATAAAGAAAAGGGCAAATTAAACCATCATGAGCTGATGACACATGATGGTGAATTATTTCTATTTGGAATTGATACCCAATGAAGGATAAACCTTTTGCAACTGTGCAATAGTTTCTTCGCGGAAGCGCTCAATTTGCGCCTGACTTGGTTGTACAAGCTTGGCATTGTTTTTTGAAATAAAATCTAATCCTCTTTCTAACGTTCCTACTCTTAATTCAAGCTCTATTATCGCTTGTAATACATTCATTTCACCTATGTGCATTGTGCTTTTGTTATTTGATGTCCGGTTGCAATAATAAAAATTATATTTCTAAAACGTGCTAACATTTATTTTTCTACTTCCTATATGATCTCTCCATGTGGTGAGTTGTTTCCATTAATTCACGGACTTTTTAAACATTTTTTAAAGAAAGGTTGCAGAGATTATCGGTTTTTCAGGGGTTTAGGATAAGATTGTACACGAACTTGATAAGAGCTTTGAAAGAGTTTCCAACAATCTGATTGATATTTGTTGTAGCAACTGAATTCAGATTTATTTAATGGATGGCGGTTCAGGCTTGCAACACCAGGAGAATATAAACATGAATAGCACAGAAAGACAATTAACATTTGACCCCAAAGGACATTTCTTAAACAACAATCAATGTTTTTCACACAACGGAGGGTGGATAGTCTATGATACGCGTAATGACGATACTAAAATTGGCAGCACTGCTGAAATAGAAATGTTGAACGTGCAGACGGGCGAAGTCAGCCTGCTCTACCGAACACAGAACCAAACAGAGTTTGGTCCGGGAGTGGGTGCGGTTTCCCTTTCACCTGCAGCAGATAAAGTGATTTTTATTCATGGAATCAGGAATGCCAATGAAACAAAGCCTTATAGCTTTACCCGTCGCACGGGTGTAGCAGTCAATATTCATCAACCAGGAGAACCAATATTTATGGATGCCAGAGATATTAAAGCACCCTTTACACCTGGCGCTTTACGTGGTGGCACTCATGCACATTCATGGAGTGGTGATGGAAACTGGATCAGCTTTACTTATAACGACTATATTATCGAACAATTGAGTCAATGTGATTCAACGGTTAAGGACTTAAGAACGGTGGGGGTAATGTTTCCAAGGGTGGTTGAAGTTAAAGAAGTGGGGGATTTAGAAAACAATAGCGGCCAAATGTATGCCGTTATCATTTCTGAGGTGACGGAAAATCCTGTGCCTGATACTGATGAAATTGACAAAGCTTTTGATGAAGGTTGGATCGGAACAAATGGTTATCTAAAATCCGATGGCAGTTGGCAGGGAAAGGCATTAGCGTTTCAGGGAAATGTCAGGGATAAAAAAGGGAATTCCAAAACAGAGATTTTCATAGTTGATCTTCCGGAGGATTTAACGCAATGTGTTCCCGGCCAACCCTTGGAAGGCACCTTAACTACTCGTCCGGGTGTTCCTATTGGCGTCAAGCAAAGGCGGATAACTCATCTTAAGCACGGCATTGAAGGCCCAAGGCATTGGCTGCGAAGTACGCCGGATGGTCAAAAGATTGTATTTCTTTCCAAAGATGATACAGGTTTTATTAATGCTTTCTCTGTTTCTCCTCATGGTGGAATCGTTAAGCAACTAACTAACCATCAATTTGATATCCAATCGGGAGTTAATATTAGTCCTGATGGGCAACACCTGGCGTATGTGGCTGACAATTCTGTTTATACCACAGCAATAGCGACTGGCGAAACTAACAAATTAACGGAGCGGACTTCCGATGATACTAAACCCATGGGATGTGTGATATGGTCGCCCGATAGTAAAACTCTGGCCTATAATCGCTATGTGAATCAAGACAAGGGAAAGTTCTTACAAATCTTCTTGTTGAAAATTAAGTAGCGTTATAATGGTAAGATTTCATATAAAGTAGGTAAGAAGTCGTAGGGATTTCAATTAAAGGCTTGCTATGTTTGTGTTATGCTGATTTTTTCGCTGATCGTATGCAATATATGATCAGTAAAAAAGAGGTGTGAAAACCAAATATGATTTAAACCTTTGACCATGATACCAACTACTGAAAAGCAAGTTTACCTGGTGTGCAGCGGCGATTTACGTCTGTCAGCCAATTTGGATTGCTGGGCCGCCCAACAAGAAATGGAAGAATTGCTCACCAGCGCATTAGCAGCGCAGGGCTGGAAAATAAAAAGAGCCCACGGCTATGATGAAGCTAAAAAACATGGGTTCATTGATTCGCAGCGGATGGGTATCGAAGTATTTAAAAACATTCCGCTTGATGTACCACTGATTGTTGCTGAAAGCGTCTGGCAATATTCCCACCATGTATTGGCAGGACTCACCACTCACAAAGGGCCTATCTTAACTGTTGCCAACTGGAGCGGACAGTGGCCAGGCCTGGTGGGTATGCTGAACCTGAATGGTTCCCTCACCAAAGCGCAGGTACCTTACAGCAGTCTGTGGAGCAAAGATTTTACCGATGATTTTTTTAATAATGGCGTGGCAGAATGGCTGTCTACCGGCACAATCCTACATGATGATCAGCATGTAAAGGACTTTAAAGCGGTGAACATTCCTGCTGCGGATGAAGAAAAGGGGAGGGCTTTTGGTCGGAAATTACGCACCAATAAAGCCATTATGGGCGTGTTTGACGAAGGTTGTATGGGCATGTTTAATGCAATAGTTCCGGATAATCTGCTGCATAAAACAGGGATATTTAAAGAACGCCTGAGCCAATCCGCGTTATATGCCAGGATGTTGACCGTAACCCAGGATGAAGCCCAGGAAGTACTCAACTGGTTATTAGAAAAAGGAATGACCTTTAAGTGGGGAACAGAGAGTTTAACCGAACTGACGCGAGAACAAACCCTGGATCAATGTAAAATGTATATCGCCGCAATGCGTATAGCAGATGATTTTGGCTGCGATACCATTGGTATTCAATACCAGCAAGGACTGAAAGATTTAACGGCAACGAGTGATCTGGCAGAAGGGTTGTTAAATAATCAGGACCGGCCGCCAGTCTTCTCAGAATCTGGTAAAGAGTTGTATGCAAATGAGGCCCTACCGCATTTTAATGAAGTCGATGAATGTGCCGGAATTGATGCTTTGGTAACTTACCATTTATGGAAAGAACTGGGTATGCCGGGCGAGAATACCTTGCACGACATCCGATGGGGCGAACACTTTACCGGAAATGGTATTGACGATTTTGTATGGCTTTTCCTGATTTCAGGCGCAGCGCCGCCTGCACATTTTATTGACGGATATCGCGGCGCCAGCAGCGAAAGACAACCACCGATGTTTTTTCATCTTGGTGGTGGAAGCCTCAAAGGGGTCAGCAAACCTGGAAGCCTGGTGTGGAGCCGGATATATGTCATGAACAATGAATTGCATGCTGACCTCGGCGTTGGTGAATGCGTATTTCTCCCAAAAGAAGAAACAGAAAGGCGCTGGAAGAACACCACGCCACAATGGCCAATTATGCATGCCACACTGAGCGGAGTAACTCGTGATCAGATGATGGCTCGTCACCAGGCCAATCATATCCAGGTAGTTTATGCTACAGACCAGGCCACTGCTCAGCAGGCCTGCCGTATAAAGGCAGCAGCCCTGGAAGAAATGAGCATAAGGGTTCATTTTTGTGGTGATGTGGATCATGAAGGATTGAATTCATGATGGTAAATAACATGCGTAAGCTCCCATCAAAATATGTGATCGGCTTGGATTATGGCACAGACTCTGCCCGGGCATTGCTGGTGGATGCTCATACGGGGAAGGAAATGGCTACAGCTGTTCACTTTTATAGCAATTGGAAAAGCGGCAAATACTGCGATGCCAAAATCTCGCAGTTCAGGCAGCATCCCCTTGATTTTATCGAGGCCATGGAGCTGACCATTAAAGAAGTGCTTGCTAAAGTTGGGCCTGAAGTCGCTGAAAATGTTAAAGGGATTTCTGTTGATACGACTGGCTCGACACCGGTGGCTATTGATGAACACGGAACTCCACTAGCCTTACTGCCAGCTTTTGCTGAAAATCCAAATGCCATGTTTGTATTGTGGAAAGACCATACTGCAAACGCAGCGGCTCAGGAAATAAATACGCTCGCAAAGAAATGGAAAGTTGATTTTACTAAATATTCGGGCGGAGCTTATTCTTCGGAATGGTTCTGGTCAAAAATACTACACATCATCCGTCATGATGAGCAGGTTGCAGCGAAAGCATTCTCCTGGGCGGAGCATTGTGATTGGATGCCCGCGTTGTTAACCGGTAATAAAAGTCCGTTGACTTGGAAACGTAGTCGCTGTGCTGCTGGTCATAAAGCAATGTGGCATGCGGATTTTGATGGATTGCCTGAACAGGATTTCTGGTCGGAGCTTGATCCTCGCTTAGCGGGAATTAGAAAGCGGCTGTTTACATCAACCCATACAGCTGATATATCTGCCGGCATGATCTCTACCGAATGGGCAAAACGACTGGGTTTGTCTGATGACGTCCAAATTGGTGTTGGTGCGATAGATGCACATTTTGGTGCAGTCGGTGCCGCAATTCAGCCTTTTACCCTGGTGAAAGTCACGGGTACCTCTACCTGTGATATGCTCGTTGTGCCTGAGCAAGGTTTTGAAGGCAATTTAATCAAAGGTATCTGCGGTCAGGTGAACGGATCAATTATTCCGGGGATGATCGGGATGGAGGCAGGGCAATCTGCATTCGGCGACTATTATTCCTGGTTTCAGCAAATACTTTCCTTTCCCTTAAGGGAGCTCAGTTCGGGTTTTTTATCCCCCGCTGAAATCGACCAGATAACAGCAGCAATAATTCCTGCGCTGGCAGTGAAAGCCAGCAAGATACCAGTCACAGAAGATGACCTGGTTGCCTTAGACTGGATCAATGGACGGCGCACGCCGGATGCCAATCTTCAGCTAAAAGCTGCGATTACTGGATTGAACCTTGGTACAGATGCTGCTGCGTTATTTAAATCGTTTGTAGAAGCCACGGCCTTTGGCTCAAAAGCGATCATCAGGCGCTTTGAAGCTGAAAATATACCCATTTATGAGGTGATTGCCATTGGTGGAATTGCGAAGAAATCGGCCTATGTGATGCAGACACTGGCTGATGTGTTAAATGTTAAGATCGCCGTGGCCACGAGTGAGCAGGTCTGCGCCTTAGGCGCAGCCATGTTTGCAGCCACGGTTTGTGGGATTCATCCTGACATCCATACCGCTCAAAGAATAATGACAAGCGGTTTCGATCAGGTATATCATCCTAATCCGGAAAGGGTAGCGGTTTACAATAAGTTATATGCCAAGTATGAGGAGTTAGGGGAGATGATATCACAGGGTCGCAACAGTGAATTTGTAATTATTGATAAATAGTATAGAATTTAAATAAAATGTATAACAACAGAATGACCTGATGTTGATACATTTGCTAATAACCAAATATATAACCACATCTACGAATAATGAACAACCTTCCAATATTGGATCTAGCGATCATACTTGCCTATTTGGTGGGGATGGTCATGGTAGGCATTTACTTTTCCCGTAAAAACAAAAACCCCGAACAATATTCCAAAGCCTCAGGTAGCATACCTGGCTGGGCAATCGGACTGTCAATTTATGCTACTTTTTTAAGCAGTAACACATTTCTGGGGGTGCCCGGTAAAGCTTTTGGTTCAAACTGGAATGCCTTTGTGTTCAGTATCTCTATGCCACTGGCTGCCTGGGTTGCAGCAAAATACTTTGTTCCCTTCTATAGAAATACGGGGGAAGTCTCTGCCTACACTAATCTGGAAAAGCGTTTCGGCCCATGGGCCCGCACTTATGCCGTGGTTTGCTTTTTATTGACACAATTGGCACGGATGGGCTCTATCTTTTTCGGTATCTCCTTAACATTACAAGCGCTTACCGGTTACGACATGCAGATGATCATGCTGGTTACAGGGATTTGCATCATCATCTACACCGTTATGGGCGGTATTGAGGCGGTAATTTGGACTGAAGTGATACAAGGTGTGTTGAAAACACTTGGTGCCATTTTGATTATCTACCTGGTGGTCACTAATATGCCAGGGGGAATAGCTAAAATTATTGAAATCGGAAACAAGGATAATAAGTTTAGCCTGGGAAGTTTTAGTCCTGATTTCACCCAGTCTACATTTTGGGTAATCATGTTGTATGGGTTTTTTATCAACCTCAATAATTTTGGAATGGACCAGAATTACGTGCAGCGTTATCATACAGCTTCATCGGCAAAAGAGGCCTCCAAGTCAGTATGGTTGTGTGTGTGGATTTATGTGCCTGCATCTTTATTGTTTTTTGTGATTGGAAGCTGCCTTTATGCTTATTATCAGGTTAATCCGGAAATGATTGAACCGATCAAACTTCAGGTAGCCGCCGAACGGCTAGGGGCCGGTGCATCGTCCATGGATATTAAAAACTTCGCTGCTGCGCTTCAGCCCGCCGATTATGGGGATAAGGTGATGCCACATTTTATGGTGACCATGATTCCTACAGGGTTAATTGGTCTTATTGTTTCGGCTATCCTTTCCGCTGCAATGAGCACCATCAGTTCCGGGATGAATGCTTCGGCCACGGTATTCTCCGAGGATATTTATAAACGCTATTTTAAATCTAACATCAATGATGCACAAAATATGCGTCTTCTGCACCTGTCAACCGTAGTCTTCGGACTTGCAGGTATGATTTGCGGTATTGCAATGATCGGCGTACAAAGTATTCTGGATATCTGGTGGCAATTATCCGGCATATTTGCTGGTGGAATGCTCGGTCTTTTCCTATTAGGGATCATCAGTAAAAAAACGGGTAATATGGAAGCTTTTGCAGCTACCATAATTGGAATAATGGTCATCCTTTGGATGTCACTTTCTTACTTAATTCCAGCGCAATATGCTTACCTCAAAAATCCACTACATGCCAATATGGTTATTGTGATCGGAACCCTCTCCATTTTCTTGACAGGCACAATTCTGGCACGATTCAATAAAAGAAAAAGTGCTTGGGCAACCGCCTTGAAATGATCTTAGAAATGTTGGTAATATACTACATAAGCTAGCAAATATGTGCCATATAATCCCGTAAATACCAGCCTACTTTTGTATATGTAGTGATCACTGGTTTATATAATTATGTCCCGGTTTTTTAAGGAAACAAGGCAAAACAATTTTAATCAGGCACCAAATTAATCAGCTTTAATCGCTGACAAGCAGGTATCAATGAAAGGTAAATATTGAAATGAACAAAACAGAAAAAGGGTTTATACCCGTAATGCTTACACCATTTAAAGATAATGGTGAAATAGATTTTGATGGCTTGACCAAATTGTCAGAATTGTACATAGAAGCTGGTGCAGCTGGATTATTTGCAAACTGTCTTTCGAGTGAAATGTTTGAACTCTCGGAAACCGAAAGGTTAATGTTAGTGAAACATGTGGTCAAAGCTGCGCAGGGAAGGGTGCCAGTGGTGGCCACCGGTACTTTTGGTGGCCCCATTGCCCTGCAAGCAGATACTGCAAAGCAGATTTATGATTGTGGTGTTGAAGCCGTGATTGGAATCACCAGCCTGCTGGCACAAGAACACGAAACAGACGAGGTTTTCGACGCAAATGTCGCCGAACTGTTGGAGCTTACCGGAAATATCCCATTTGGTTTTTATGAATGCCCGGTTCCTTATAAAAGATTGATTTCGCCGAAACAGTTAGGTAAACTGGTTTCGACAGGAAGAGTAACCTATCATAAAGATACTTGCCTGGACATCAATCAGGTCAAGGAAAAAATAGCAGCCACCACAGGTTTTCATTTTGGCTTGTATGATGCTTACATGGCACATGCAGTTGAATCATTGAAAGCTGGGGCAGCCGGACTTTCCTGCATCCAGGGTAATTATTTCCCTGAATTGGTGGTATGGTTATGCAACAATTATAACAATGAACAATTAGCACCTGAAGTGAGTAGGGTGCAGCAATTTTTTAATGACCAAATGGATGTGATGCACGATGTATATCCCATAACAGCCAAATACTACCTGCAAAAAAGCGGATTTAACATTTCAACTTTTACAAGAAGAAATGATGTCGGAACTTTTAATGCAAAGATTAAACAGGGTATCGATTTGTTGTTCAACAATTATGATGCTATGGTGAATGACCTTGAAATTAAACTGGTATTAAAATAATTCGATCCTGCATCTGTTTTGGCGGTTCCGACCGCTAAAACAGATGCAGGATCAATTAACGAAATATAAACCTAATTAGAAGATTCCACTTCCAATATGATCTTTCCGATATGTTGGCTTGATTCCATTAGTTCATGCGCTTTATAAGCATCCTTTAGTGGGAAGGTGGCGAAAATTACCGGTTTGAAGTTTCCAGATTCCATTACTGGCCACACCTTTTTGTGGATATCTGCAGCCAGGCTGGTTTTGAAAGAGAGTTCCCTGGTTCGTAAGGTACTGCCTGTAATGGTAATGCGTTTCTGCATGACCTTCGTTAAATTCAAGGAAACATGATTCCCTTTCATGGCATTGATATGAACTAACCTGCCTTCAGGACGAAGGATATTAAGGTTTTTATCAAAGTAGTCGCCACCGATCATATCCAGAACTACATCAACCTTCTGTTCTGACAGCTCTTTTTCAAAATCCTGAGTTTTATAATTGATAAATTTGTCTGCACCCAGATCTAAACAATATTGGCCCTTTTCATCTGAACCCACAGTGACTGTCACGTTAGCGCCAAAGTGTTTAGCCAATTGAATAGCGGTAATACCAATGCCACTGCTGCCCCCGTGAATCAAAATAGATTCGCCTCCTTGCAGCTTACCCCTTTGAAACACATTGCTCCAAACGGTAAAGACGGTTTCAGGCAAGCCAGCCGCCTGAACAAAGGTAAAGCCCTTGGGGACTGGCAGACAGGAACCCGCATCAGCATTGACGAACTCTGCGTATCCACCGCCGGCAACCAAAGCACATACCTGGTCGCCTACTTTCCACTGTTTCACATCGGTCCCAACTTTTTCAATAATTCCCGCCACCTCTAGTCCTGGTATATCTTTCGGTGCCCCTGGAGGTGCCGGGTATTTCCCTTCCCGCTGCATCACATCCGGACGGTTGACGCCCGCTGCTTTCACTTTTATCAGGACTTCGTTTTTATCGATTGTGGGAATCTCTCTTTCCTCTAATTTCAATACTTCGGCTTTGCCATGGTTTGTGATGATTACTGCTTTCATATGATACTGGATATTAGATGAGATTGATGAGGTAATTTAGATCTAACCCTCTGTTAGGGAATTAATTCTTCAATCTGGTGACCTGACAATTTACTTTATTTCTTTGACTTTCATTTCCAGGATGCGAAGATTTGAACGGTAATGACCTGGTGATTACAACAAAATTCTAACGCGATGAAAACCATAATAAGCTTTTGATGGTTTCATTACCATTAAAAACTAAACTATATTCTTATGAAAACGTTAATATCATTAGTTATGGCCATGCTCATGTTGACCATAACCGCCAGGGTTGAAGCGCAGGACGAGGCCATGATGAAAGCCTGGGAAAAATACATGACGCCAGGTGATGTTCACAGTATGATTGCAAAAAGTGACGGCATCTGGAATGCTGATATAAGCATGTGGATGAAACCCGGCGCTCCACCTGAAAAAAGCACGACTGTTTGCGAAAATAAGATGATTTTGGGCGGGCGCTACCAGCAATCTCTTCATAAAGGTACAGTGATGGGAAAGCCCTTTGAAGGGATGAGCCTTTTAGCCTACGACAATGCTAAGAAAACCTTTATATCGAGCTGGATTGACAATATGGGTACCGGCCTCATGTATATGGAAGGCACCTGGGATGAAGCTACAAAAACGATCAACTTTAAAGGAACAAGCGTTGATCCCGCTACCGGCAAGGACATGGAAATTCGGGAAGTATTTAAACTGGTAGACGACAATAATCAAATTATGGAAATGTATTGCACAATGGATGGCAAGGAAATGAAAACCATGGAGATTAAGTTCAGCAGACAGCAGTAAATTAGCGGACTTTTGTTTCTGAGGTCTTTTCCGGAGGTGAGTTCTTATTTTTTTGTTTCTTATTTTTCTTTCCTTTGTTGTACCAGATCAAAAAGCCACTGACTGGTAATGTGGCACAAATCAACGAAACAAAGAAACCAAAGAATTTGGTCGGCATCCCGGCATAAGCTCCGGTATGAAGGTCATAATTCATCGTTCTGAATTTTTCGCCTCCCTTTACATCCTGATCCCCAAACTTCATCAGCAGTTTACCATTATTACGATCAAAATAATACCATTCGAACAGGTGTGTGCGATTTTTGGCAAGCCGTACCTGAACATCCAGCGGATCGGTATTCTTTTCCCTGAAGCGTACCGCAAGTACATCAGCCTGAGGATGCAAGTGTAAAAGATGTGCTATTGCGCTGTCGGTCGACTGCGGATGAAAGGTGTCATTTGGTGTGGACAGGGGGATAACCCGCTTTTCAATAGTTTTTCCGCCATTAGCCAGGAATTGAACAGATTGGTCAGCCCAGGGAAAGGCAAAAACCAGGCCTGTTACACAGATGAGGATGGCGGGAATCAGGATGTAAAAGCCCGAAATGTTGTGTAAATCATAGTTTAGCCGTTTTATTCCTACATCTCGCTTAAATACAAGTCCTTTTTTGAAGGCCTTTGTCTTCCATTTTCGCGGAAACCACAGGACGAGGCCACTTAGCAATAACACAAAAAAGCATAGCGCTGAAATTCCTGTGACCATCGTGCCCACCGCATCACCCAGTAGCAGGTTCATGTGCAGGTTCAGCATCAGTTGAAAGAATTCATTTCGTGTATCTTCTACATGTACCACTTTCCCATTGCTGGGGTTAACGTAGATCCTATAATAATATTTGTGGTGGTTCCAGTGCCCAATGGCTTTCTTATCAGTCAGCGAAGCACGAAATACCCAGGTACGCCCTTTAGCGGGATAGATCTCCCCCCGGGTAAGCTTAATATTTGGGCCAACGGCTTTCTGCGCCTGATCGCGCAGTTCGCTAAAGTTTAAAGGCTTACCATTTCCCACAGGTTCGGCGTAATACCGTTCATGATAAAAGTAGGCCTTCAGCTCATCCGCAAAAACATTTATGCAACCAGTCAAACTAACAATCATAACGACCAGGCCTGTGATCAGGCCCAGCCATTTATGCAACCAGAGAAATGTTTTCCGCAGCATGATTAGAAATTGTAAGAAACATTAAGGTTCATGGTCGCACCGTTGCCACGTACATACTCTGCATCGATAGCCCGGTACTGGCTTGCCACTGGGTAATAAGATTCATTCAATAGGTTTTCTACGCCAAGGCCAGCAGACCAATTGCTATTAAGCCGGTAACCGGCCGACAGGTTAAAAATATTTACCGGTTTCACGAAACCCTCGCTATTGGCATACAAACCATTTGAACGAACATCAAAGCGATCACGGCTTCCGGTATGTACCCAATATAATTTCATATCAAACGAACTCAAGGGGCGGTAGCCGAGGTAAGCAGTTGCTTTAGGTGGGGCAATTCGCAAACCGTTCATATATACTTTGGTGCCACTTGCCTGTTCGGCTTTACCTTCCACAAAGGAGTAACTGCCCCCAAGTGTCCATTTCGGGCTAAAGTAAATATCAGCTGAAAGCTCGTAGCCTTGTATCCGTTCCGGCTCTCGCTGAGGTACAAGAAACCCTCCAATATCAACCAGGTTAGCACCAAGCTTAGATGTGCTGATATAATAGGCTGCGGTTAAATTGACAATACCAAGCCTGCTGCTGAAGCCCGCTTCGTAATTGTTGGTGATAATGGGGTCTGTAGCAATGCTTTCCAGCGTACTGCTGGTTGCACTTCTCAGTATACGGCCCAGTTCGTTGATCGCAAACCCTTGAGAAAAACTCACAAAAGGATTGAAGATCTCATACTTATTGTATCGCAAACCCGCGTTGAAGGTTGTGGCATGATAAGGAATCTTTCCGCCGTTGACAGCAATGCTGCCTTCGCCGTTCGGACCTTTGGCAATAGTTTTGAATTCCTGCACTTTAACGCTCGCATTTTCATAACGGATTCCGGCTTTCAATACAAAATTGGTCATCAGGTCCATCTTTATTTGGGCATACGGGGCTAGATTGAGCATATCCATGTCCGGAATATACACCCTGCCATCGGTAAGGACCTGGTTGGTCCGGTCGTTGAGCAGGTCAAGTCCATAAGTCAGTTCTCCATCGCCAAGATCACCCATTTTCCATGGGGTGTTCAATGTCAGGCGAACACCTTTTTTGAAGGACTGTATTTTCGTCTGACCGGGGCCGTACCAGGCTGTAGCCTTCGCCACATACCTGTTCATAGAAATGAAACTATTGTAATAGGCTGAAACATCAAGGGAGCTGGACAATGGCAGCGCATTGTTGCGATAGGATACGAGGGCATTATGGTTGTAAGGTGTTCCGGCGGCTTCTCCCGGATCATCGCCTAGTTGACCAATGGAAGGGTTTTCGCCGTACTTACCTGTTACATTGATATAATCGCTATTTTGTACGCTTCTGAACAAGTTATAGGAAGCAGTAATCTCGCTATGCTCATCCGGTTTGTAAGCCAGTTTGACAAAGGTATTATAAAGTGAATTCTCGCCAAGTCCGTCGGCCTGGGCATTGACGTTTCCTTTTGCGTCCCTTAATACGCCCGTATAGTTAAAGGTGCCATTGACCACATAAGAAAACTTAGCTATCGTCCCCGAAAAGCTTTGCGAAAACCGGTATCCCCCCGTGTTTGATGGATGTACCAGGTTCCCGTTTATCCCGACACTGGTCGTGCCACTAAACGCTTTATCTGCAGTAGGTTTTTTAGTGATGAAGTTAATGATCCCACCAGCAGATCCATTTCCATAAATGGAAGTTGCTCCTTTAATGACCTCCACCCGTTCAATGACCGCTGGATCAAGTGTACGGATGTCCCGGCTTCCGTTCATCAGCGGCGTAGACTGAGGAATGCCATCAATCAACACCAGTACCTGACGACCACGGAGGGTTTGTCCGGAATTGGTCGCCTTATTACTGGAAGTTCCGAGTCCTGGAACGGTATTTCCAAGGATGGCGGTGACGGAAGGATTAATGTTCAGCTGCTCCTTAACGTCTCTTGCGGTAAGAATAGTAACCGAAGAAGGAACATCTTTAAGGCTTTCTGGTTTTCTGCCGGCAGTAACAACGACTTCAGAAAGTTCATTTCCAGTTTCAAGCACAAATGAAACCTCTAGCGCAGTATCAGCAATAAGTTTTACCTCTTTGACAGCAGTCTGATAGCCAACCATACTGACGCTGATACGATAAACGCCGGCAGAAAGGTCCTTAATCAGGAATCTCCCAAGCTTGTCGGTCGTCGTGCTTTTACCACCGTTCATAGTAACAGTCGCATACTTTAGTGGCTGACCTGCTGTATCATGGACCATGCCCAATAATTTAGCTTTCAACCCGTCGCTGTTTTGTCCGAATGAAACCATAGGTGCGACCAGCAAAAGCAGAGCGGATAAAAGCAGCAATAATTTATATCGATGAATTAACAAAGACGATTGAGGTTCAGCATGCGTATTGATCGGGGAATCTTGCATAAAGTTATTAGTGTAAAGGATTAAACTGCCGGCAAAGATATTTTTATTTAGATTGAATCCAAACAACTTCCGTCAAAAAGATTACTTAAAGATTACTTTATCTTTATTTCCACTCATCTTACCCCTTTGACTGGTTATTTTCATTGGCATATATTTGTTTGTTAAGGCTGATGAAGAATTTTAAAATGGAATTGAAAGAATAAATGGAACGGACAAACGCAAATGATGTGGCCAACCCAACTGGCATTTCAAACTTGAATGAAGTCATGGTTGAAATTCCTGGTGGAAGTATTGAATTGAGAGACGATAGAACCAAGGAGAAATGGACGGTTGAAATTCCATCATTTCTACTTGCCAAATTGCCGGTAACCCAGGATTTATATTTTGATATCACCAAAGAAGCACCGAGTACTTTTAAAGGCAGTAGACTTCCGGTTGAAACTGTTACCTGGAAAGATGCGGTCACTTTTTGTAATTTATTATCTAATCAACAAGGCTTAAAGCCTTGTTACACCTTTGATGCGGCGAGCGGTGATATCGTTTTTGATACCACTGCAGAAGGGTATAGACTTCCAACAGAAGCAGAATGGGAATATGCTTGTAAAGCGGGAACTATGGGGATCAGGTACGGTGAGTTAGATTTGATTGCATGGTATAAAGACAATTCAGAAAAAAAGACGCATCCTGTAGGGATGAAGGCTGCTAATGCCTGGGGACTTTACGATATGTTAGGAAATGTTTGGGAGTGGTGTTCAGACATTTATGATGAAACTGTTTACGGATCGTATAGAATTTTCAGAGGGGGAGGATGGTGTGATGAAGCCAGGGGTTGTATGGCGACTAACCGCAGACGGAGTCATCCGACATCGTTTAAAATTGATGACCTTGGATTCCGTATTGCAAGAAACTTACATTTTTAATTTAAGGTAAAGAACCTAAAATTAAAAGTTTATTAAGGAAACAATTCATTCTTTTTTGCGTTTAATGTAATATATTCGTCACGGCTGCGTATTGCGGTCTTTTTCATCCATCATATTTAATTCAGCATTGATATTAGCCCATCGTTTGTTCGCTTTAAGTTGATCAAACTTAATATCAATGTCGCAGCCGCTCAAATTTAGCCCAGGTACGGGATCCCTTTTTTATGCCACAATCCGCAGTAGAGTTGATGATTTATTTGCTGAACAACAGTTAAGTAAACACGCTAATGTAGGAATGTGGGCCAAAACCATCTTTTTCCTGACAGGGCTTCTGGGAATTTACCTGCTGATCGTCTTAAATATTTTTTCTCCCGTGGTTATGCTGATGCTTTGTGTGCTTTTAGGCATGTTCAGCGCGTTTGTAGGTTTCAACGTTTGTCACGATGCCATTCATAAAGCATATTCAAGCAATAGTAAAGTAAACCAGTTTTTCAGTTTTACTTTTAATCTCTTGGGTGCAAATCCATACGTCTGGAGTATTACGCACAACGTTGTGCACCATACCTACACAAATATTCCGGGACATGATGAAGACATCGAAATTGCACCAGGGTTAATCAGGATTGCGCAGGAGGACAAAATAACTTCAATACAGCGCTTTCAACATTGGTATGCTTTTCCGCTTTATAGCATGGCTTCGCTCTCCTGGGTATTTAGAAAGGATTTTAAAAAATTCTTTCAGGATCAGATAGGGGCTACCAGATCCAAACATCCAAAAATGGAGTACTTTAAACTCTTCTTTAATAAGGCACTCTATTACTTTCTTTTCATCATATTGCCGCTGATGCTCCTGGATATCAGCTGGTGGCAATTTATAATTGGCTTTATTGCATTGCATATGGCACAAGGTCTGACGATGGGGCTGGTCTTCCAACTTGCACATGTAGTGGAAGGCACTACTTTTCCTGCACCCAATGCAAAGGGTAATATCGAGGAGGCCTGGGCAGAACACCAGATGCGTACGACCGCCAATTTTGCAACGCATAGCAGGCTTGCTGCTTTCTTTTTAGGTGGGTTAAACAGGCAGATTGAACATCACCTGTTTCCAAAGGTTTGTCACATTCATTATGGGATGATATCCCGGATCGTGAAACAGACTGCTATGGAGTTCAACCTCCCTTATAATGAAAATAAGACTTTTTCAGCAGCCTTGCGTTCCCACTTTAGGATCTTGAAAAAGTTCAGCAAGGAGGCATACTAAAAACCCTTGTCATTTCCGAATCAACGCAGTACCTTTGCACAACAAAAAGGAGAGATATATGAATACTGAAAAAGCTATTCTTGCAGGCGGTTGTTTTTGGGGGGTAGAAGAACTGATACGACATTATCCAGGTGTGATTTCAACGGTTGTTGGATACACAGGTGGGGATGTCCCAAATGCTACTTACCGGAATCATGGTAACCATGCCGAAGCCATAGAGATCACATTCGATCCCACACGTTTATCCTATCGTGCACTCCTTGAATATTTCTTCCAGATCCATGACCCTACCACAAGGAACAGACAGGGGAACGATATTGGTGCTTCTTATCGTTCTGCTATTTTCTTTTTGGATGAAACCCAACAGGAAACGGCGAATACTTTAATCGCCGAGATGGAAGCTTCTGGTGTATGGCCGGGCAAAATTGTTACGGAAGTTGTCCCTGCAGCCGACTTTTGGAATGCCGAAGTGGAACACCAGAATTATTTGCAAAAGAACCCATACGGTTATACCTGCCACTTCGAAAGACCTGACTGGAAGTTGAGTTAATGCAATAAAAGTGCTGATGCTATCAGCTTTGAATGTTCCTTTGCGCTTCATGCGGGTTTATTAAACGGCTAAAGCATCCTCTACTCTCAGGTAAGCAACAACGGTGCTGAAGACCTCTTGTTAAAGCTAATATAATAGCTTTGAGCAGTGGCTTTATATTTGGTTTTTGTGCATGTGCCTCCACTTGTTAATGAAAGCATTTAATGTATTTTTGACATAGGTATAAGGCCGGTTTTTATGAAAAATAGAGAACAAACATTCGATAAGGCTGAGATTGATCGAGAATAAGAAAATTGTTAATCGCCCAAAAGATAAAATTGATGTAGTTGCGCTTGAGCAAATTTGTCATTTACGAGATAATCCTTAAGTGAATTTCTTGACATTAATGCAAATTAATACTTCAATCCTGTCCAGTGGATGAGTTTGCCCTTAAAGTTGTAATCAAAATAGGTGTAAAAATCGTCTAGGTTATCGAAACCATCATTTATGGCAAGGGTTTCTAATGCCTCAAATGACAGGATTTTACCATCTACTGTTACCACAACTTTTCCCTCGTGACGATGTTCAATACTAATCATTTGGATAGCTAAACATTTTATCGTGGGAGCGAATTGCGGTTGGCTCGGGGAATCGTCGTTAGCAACCGGTTCAATGTCCATTCCTGTCTGCCAAAGGTCTGATTGATCTCTTCTTATCGTGTGAAGTTTTGGCTTTACCTGGTCAATCTTAGCTTGATCCTCCTCATTGAGTTTCTGAAAAAAAATAAATAATTCTTCATCTGTCTTCTGATTTATGTCGAGAATGGAACGCCAAATCTTTGCAATGAAGTAATTTTTCTTTCCGTTGATGATCAGTGAAAAAGGTAAAATCATAAGCTAAAACTCATCATGTGTACTTCTTTCTTCGAACTGAGGAAACACCAGGGTGATCGAAGTTTGATCCGCATTAACCGTGAATTTGATGGTTTCTTGTCCAGACTGTTCTTGCTCCAAACTTGAACAACTCAACCAAAACTTCACTTTAAATTGAAAGGAAACAGACCCTGTTTTAGTTACATGATCATATTTCCCGGCACGCAGAGAAAAGGATTCTATTTGGGGATTCCCGCCCTCGGCGGAGTAATATCGGAGCAATTGATCACCTATCAGTCGAGATGATCCCGTATCCTGGTTAGTGAATATACTCCTTAAGAAATCTTCTATGGATGAGCCATTTTGCAGGATAGCATTGAATTCATCACTGTTCAATTTCATTTCAATTTTTTCCATAAAGCAAATGTATGCTATTTTGAATAGAACATTCTAAGAGCAATTCACACGAATTGTTCAGCACATTTTCACCAGACCACTAATTGTATTGCAAAGGCAATTTGAACGTTGAACTCGGTAACCCTGCTTCGTTCACAAGATTAGCTCGCGTAAATGGTTCCCAGGCGTACAGCACAGCTTTGAACTGCTCTGCCGTTGGAATAGTAAGATGCACTTTGTTGTCCCTGATTACCCCACTGGCTGGAATGATTTGGCCCTTTACATTGACTAAACTGAAACCCTGTAAAACCTTTTTATTATCGGTATCAAGTCTTTTTGCACCATTAAAAGTGATCACAATTTGTTCGCCTTTCTTTTCCGCTTTCACAGCCTCAGGCCCTGTAGCGACCACAGAACGATGATAAGTGTCACGCAAAGCCAATTTTGCTAAACGGTTTCCAATTTCCTCCTTCTTTTTTGGATGAACGTCCAGGGAGTCGCCTAAATCTAAGCTTACTGCCATACCACTCTTTGGAATCTGCTTTGACAATTTGTATTGTGCATACCTAAAAGATGGCCATGAGGGGCGGTCTATACTCGATAGTTGTACAAAATAGAATGGAAAATCATATCCCCATTTTTGACGCCAGCTGCTAACCAAGGTAGGGAAAAGGTGTTCATACGCTTCTACATGATGCGTATTACTTTCTCCCTGGTACCAGATCACACCATTGATGGGTGATTCAACCAAATTCCTGATGCCCGCTTCGTAGTTGTAAGTGGGTTCGTAGGGGTGCCGCTGTTTGGCAACTTTAGCGTTTTTTAGATTTAAATCTGCCCTTTCCCGACCCCAGGGCATGATGAAATCAGATTTACGCCAGTTGCTGAGCATAGCTACCAATCGGTCATCATGTTCCATCGTAGAACGGTCAAGCCATGATTCAAGCGTTGAACCGCCCACGGCCAGTTGAATTAATCCGATGGGTATGTTTTCTGCTTGATTGATCTGCTTCCCAAAGTGAAAGCCAATGGCAGAGAAATCAGCTGCCGATAATTTATTTGATTCTTCCCAACTTCCTGAAAAGTACGCTAACTGGTTAGTTTTAGCCAAACTGAGTGAGTCCCAGGCAGTGGCATCTGTTTCACGCAAGGCCTTTAGTTTCAACAATCGTAGGTTAGGATATTTATTCGCAATGGCTGCTGCTGACATGCCGTTTTCTGAACTTTTTAAAGAAAAAGCCATATTTGATTGTCCCGAACATAACCACACATCACCAATCAGGATATTTTTAAGTCTGATCTGTTTATCCTTTTGTTTAACCAGAAGTTCATAGGGACCGCCGTGTTGCATAGCAGGAAAAACCACTTTCCATTGGCCATTGGCGTCTGTTGTTGCACTTAAGTGCTTGTTATTAAAAGTAACCTCTATTGGTTCCCCGGCGTCAGCTTTCCCATAAATTGGAATTGGTTGCTTGCGCTGCAGCACCATATGATCGGCAAATAGCTGATGTAACTGTAAACCACCGTAATTCCCGCTCAAATTTTGATAGACAGTTCTGGCAATAATTTGTGCACCTTCTTTTAGCGGATGCAAATTGTCTGGAAACAAGTCAGGGCGATTATAAAGCGCAGTATGTAAGTCAATCAGTTGCGCATTATTTGCTTTCGCAATCTCAGAAATGCGTTGCTGAATTTGCCAGTACCAGTTTCTTGTGCCCGATTTAAATCGTGGATGTTCGCTGAAAATCGGAGTTAAACGACTAATATATAATTTGATGGCTGGATTTTGTTTTCTCAAGGTATCTAACAGCCAGGCATAATCAGCTTCAAAGTCATCTTTAAAATTGGGCCAGTTCCGCGGGTCGGTGTCGTTTAAGCCTAAGTGTATGATCGCTATATCAGCATCGAAGGCCAATGCTTTCTTAAATTCCGCTGTTTTATAATAAGGATTATGGCCCTTTTTCAATAAAGTTGCGCCATTTCGTCCAAAATTCTCCACCTGGTAAGCGCTGCCTAACAACTTTTGTAACTGGGCAGGGTAGGACTCAAGTTGAGGGTTTTCTAAGCCAGAACCATAAGTCACTGAATTTCCAATGCAGGCAACTTTAATAGGTGTTGCAGCAAAGGCATTAAGATTTATTACAATCAAAAGGAATATAAGTGCAAGATTTTTTTGCAGGTTGATAGGCATCTTCAATAAATTCATTAGTTTTATTAACGTAAACTTTTTCTAATTTAATAATTAATCACTTAGTTAGTGTAGGCTACTTTTTCAGGTTCTGCGCAAGCGTTTGCATTAATGAGCAGGAGATAAAGAAATAAATTTTTTTTATTGCTACGATATGGTTAATTATTGAGATGTTTCGATTAAATCTGGTAACTTCAAATCAGTAATTTTGTTTACTAACGGTTAGAAATTATACCCTGGTGTGGATGGGTATTCTCCGTTAACGACAAATGGGCTGCAATATACCTTAAAGACCTAATGACATGAGAAATTTTAGAAACAAATTTTACTTTTTAATGCTGCTGATGTGTTTCACCTCTTTTCTGGGGCAGGCAGCCAGGAAACCTGAACAGGCAGATGTGATTATTTACGGAGGCACCTCTGCAGCGATAACTGCTGCAGTTCAAAGCAGCAGGTTAGGTAAATCTGTGATTGTGGTTTCCCCCGATACACACCTGGGGGGCCTGTCTTCTTCTGGATTGGGCTTTACCGATACAGGAAATAAGGAAGTGATTGGTGGTTTGGCCCGTGAGTTTTACCACAGGGTATACCTGAATTACCAGGACTCACAGTCTTGGAAATGGCAAAAGAAAGAAGCTTATGGCAACCAGGGACAAGGCACGCCTGCAATTGACGGTGCAGATAGAACCATGTGGATTTTTGAACCTCATGTGGCAGAGAAGATCATGGAGGAATTCGTTAAAGAACATCATATCAAGGTGTTTCGAAACGAGTGGCTGGACAGGGAAAAAGGGGTAGTTATGAAGGATGGTAAAATCATCAGCATCACCACCTTGAACGGGAAAAAGTTTTCAGGTAAAATGTTTATTGACGCCACTTATGAAGGTGATTTGATGGCTGCATCGAAAGTAAGCTACCATGTAGGCAGAGAGGCTAATCGCACCTATGCTGAGGAATGGAACGGGGTGCAGGCTTTGGTGTTCCAACATGGTCACCATTTTAAAAAACCTGTTGATCCCTATAAAATTCCGGGCGACAAAAACAGCGGATTACTTGCTGGCATATCTGCTGAACCAATTGCTAAAAATGGTGAGGGTGATCATAAGCTTCAGGCTTATTGTTATCGGATGTGCCTGACTAATGTGGAGGCTAACAGAATCGCTTTTCCTAAGCCGGAGCGTTATAACCCGATGGATTATGAACTCTTGGTGAGGGTATTTGACAGTGGCTGGAATGAGCTTTTTGACAAGTATGATCCTTTGCCGAATGGCAAAACGGATACCAATAACCATGGCCCCTTCAGCACAGATTACATTGGGATGAATTATAAATATCCGGAAGCTTCTTATGAAGAGAGAAGGGTGATTGTGAAAAATCATGAAAATTACCAGAAGGGACTGATGTATTTTATGTCTACGGATCCCAGAATACCCAAGCAATTTCAAGAACAACTGAATACCTGGGGACTGGCAAAAGATGAATTTAAGGATAATGGGAACTGGCCTTATCAGATTTATGTGAGGGAAGCCAGAAGAATGGTTAGCAACTATGTGATGACTGAACACGAGGTTCTTGGGAAAAGGGAAGTGCCGAAATCCGTTGGTATGGGCTCCTATGCGCTGGACTCTCATAATACCCAGCGTTACGTAACGCCGGAGGGATTTGTTCAAAATGAAGGTGATATCGGGGTAAAGGCACCGACGCCTTACGCGATTTCCTATGATGCCATCGTACCAAAAGAAGCTGAATGCAAAAACCTGCTTGTTCCAATTTGCTTGTCCTCATCTCATATCGCTTATGGATCAGTAAGAATGGAACCTGTATTTATGATATTGGGAGAGTCGGCTGCAACAGCAGCAGCGCTTGCAATAGATGGCAATGTATCCGTACAACAGGTCGATTACGATCAATTAAAACAGCTTCTATTAAAACAGAAACAAAGGCTAACGCTTAACCCAAATAAGTAGTCCCTCAATACGATTATTTTAGCTAAGATTTATTTCGAAAAAGCATTATAAATTACGATAATGCTTTTTCGAATTTAAAACCTGACCAAATGACTCCGTACGAATTACCTGTTCCTATCGCGTTGCGATGTATATTTAACTTGTTTTTCCTTCAATTTTTTTGTGCAGGGCTTCTTTACGGTCAGAAAGACAGCCGGGCTGTAATTTCCGCTGATTTTGCAGATCCTACAGTCATCAAAGCTCAAGGTAAATTTTATGCAACAGGCACATCTTCAGAATGGGCTCCTCATTTCCCTATTTATGCTTCAACAGATCTACTAAATTGGGCGCAGACAGGTTATATATTTGATCAAACGCCCACCTGGACATCGGGTTCTTTCTGGGCTCCTGAATACTTTTTTCATCATGGTACGTATTTTTTATACTATACCGCCAGAAGAAAAAGCGACAATATCTCTTGCATCGGGGTGGCAACATCTCCATACCCAGATCGGGGATTTATGGACAAGGGAATCATCGTTGAGCATGGCAAAGAAGCTATTGATGCATTCGTATTCAATGATAATGGACAGCTTTATATGACTTATAAGGCTTATGGTCTTGATGACAGGCCTATCGAAATTTTAGGGAGCAAGCTTTCTTCAGATGGTCTTCAACTGGAAGGCGAAGTCTTCTCTTTATTAAAGGATAACCAGGGAAATGGTATTGAAGGGCAGAGTTTTCTTAAAAAAGGTGGCTATTATTATATGTTCTATTCAGCAGGTGGCTGCTGTGGGTTGAAGTGTAGTTATAACGTCCGGGTGGCAAGATCAAAGAATTTTAAGGGACCATATGTGGATTTTGATGGAAATCCAATTCTTAAGGAAAATGCGGCATGGGATTGTGCCGGTCACGGTACCTTTGTTGCAGGTACTGATGGTAAAAACTATTACCTGTACCACGCCTATAACAAAAAATCAAATGTTTTTGTTGGCAGACAGGGGATGCTGGCAGAATTGAAGTGGTCGGGTAAAGAAGGATGGCCAACCTTAACGGAATACTCCGGTCCTGAACAAAAAACGGATATCAAGGATGATTTTAATACGAAATCATTGCAGAAATACTGGCAATGGGATTTTCGTCATGCTGATCCCCGAATTAAACAGCTCCACGGTAGATTATATCTTTCGGGAAAGATTAACGCCAATAACAGGACAGGCCTTGTGCTGGCTGTGCGGCCGGCAACAAATCTATTTGAGGCAAAGGTAACCGTAACTAACACCAATAGCGGATTAAAAGGATTAGCTTATTACGGTGACGCAAATGCAGCTTTGGGGATAGGGGTGGCCGGTGATTCTGTGGTTTTATGGATCGTAAAGGACAATATGAAGAGCAATCTTGCTTCTGCCAAAATCAAGTCGGGGCAAATGGTTGATCTTAAGATCAGCCTGTTAGCGGATCTTAGCTGTGAGGTAGCTTACAAGCAGGAAAATGGCGATTGGAAAAGTCTGGTTCCAAAAGAGAAAATATTGGCGGTATTTCTTCCGCAATGGGATAGAAGTCCGCGTATCGGACTTCATTATAACGGTCCTGAAGGAGCGCATGCGGAATTTTCATCCTTTCGACTTACCCATTATTAGGGTTAAAATAAGATGCTGAACTACATTCAGCATGACGTACCTATTTAATTTTCTTCTCCACTTCGTCACGATAATTTCTTCCAATCGGTATCTGATAGTTACCGATGATGATCCTGTTGCGTTCAATTCTCTTAATTTCTTTATTGGACACCAGGAAGGATTTATGTACCCTGACAAATAATGACGACGGAAACATTTCTTGAACCATCTTTACAGAGCCCTTGATCACAATTCTTTCCTGTGGCGTATGAATGATGGCGTAATCTTTTAAACCCTGGATATGTGTAACCTGGTCAAAATATAGTTTAATCCTTTTTACGCCGCTTTTTACAAAGATGAATTCCGGAGCAAGCTCAGCAGGATCAAGCTGAGTTTCTTGTGTCTTGAGGGAAAGGAAGTCCCTGGCCTTTTCCATAGCGGCTGAAAATCGTAGAAAAGAGATCGGCTTTAATAAAAAATCAATTACCCCCAGCTCAAATCCTTCAAAGGCATAGTTACGGTAGGCGGTTGTAAAAATAGTGAGGGGCGGGTCTGAGAGCTGTTTTAAGAATTCAATGCCGGTCATTTCCGGCATTTCTATGTCGAGCAGCAGTAAGTCGGCCGGCTGCTGTTCCAAATGGCGAAGCGCAGCTCTTGCATCGCTAAACAAGGATATGGAATGTACATCATCTAATCTTTTTATATAGCCGTCCATTACTTCCAGCGCAAGGGGCTCATCGTCTACAACAACAAATCTTAGCATCGTCTTCATATGTTAATTACAGTTCAATTACTAGTTTAGCCAGAAAAGTGTTTTTTCGATCTTCAAGCTCAAGATGATGTCTGTCTGGATAGAGCAATTGCAGACGTTTTCGTAAATTGCTAAGTCCTATTCCACCTTTATACATACCAATCACTGCGGATGGTTTCGTATTTTCTATAATGACCGTCAAGGTCGATCTTTCCAACCCAATGTCCACGTTCAGCCAACTGTGACCAGGTTGTTTGCTCAATCCATGTTTAAATGCATTTTCTATAAGAGGCAGCAATAGAAACGGTGCAATTTCATGGCCGTTCAGCCCTGTCTTAATATTCAATTTAATAGCCGCCTCACCGTTAAACCGGAGCCGCTCCAGTTCGATGTAATTATGTAGGTAGGTCACTTCTTTCTCCAATAAGACTTTTTCATCGGTACTATCATACAACATATATTCCATCATATCCGAAAGTTTGAGGACGACATCCGGTGCAAGCTCCGATTTTTTAAGCGTCAGAGCATACAGGTTATTTAAGATATTAAAGAGGAAATGCGGGTTTACCTGGGCACGAAGAAAATTAACCTCGGCATTTAGTTTTTCTACCGTAATTCGCTGAATGGTGAGCTGCTGCTCATACCAGTCTAAGCTCAATTTAAGGGCGAGCATTAGAGCGAGATACCATAAGGTGCTAAAAAAGTTAAAGGATAATGATTCCATTAAATCGCTGTTACGCATTGGGCCAACCACATACCCATATAGGTAATAGTCAAACAAGCTTTGGACAGTCAGATACCCCATCACCGAAAGGATGACTGCAGTAAAATAGGCAAGGTATCTTTTTCTCAAAAGGTATTGAGGTAAATAGTACTGGAGATTAAGGTAAGCGATCACGATGAGCAGCGCAATTCGAACGGTTACACAAGCTACAAAATAAGGCATACTCGCTTTTTGTATGAGGTATTTCTTCTCGTAAATGAAGAAACCTGTAATCAGCAGCCAATAAAGGCTATGAATTAAGGCGTATTTCACTGAAACGCTGCGATTTGAAAACGGTAGCCTAAGCGATTTGTCCAGAATGTCCATTTTTCACCGGTATATGATGATGGTTCAATCAATTAAAATGTCTTATTAGTACGCATTGTAATAATCACTGTAAAAGAAAGTAAAAGCATTAAAATCAGGAAATTATATCGACAAACGGCACAAATAGTAGATGAATATAATGATAAAAAACTGACGTCTATTATTCCGGTTGTTGGTCTACTATTTTTCTGCTTCATTTCTGAATAGCTTAATTTTGAGATGTAAGATTGTATGGATCGTAGATCCACCCTAGATCGAATACAAGCTAAGCTAAGCTTAGCTTTAACCATCATTTATTGGTCATGATAGCTTAACCAACATTAAAAAACAAAATATAATCCCATGAAAAAAACTAAATTAAATCAGTCGTTTATCAAGGTGTTTACGCTGATTACCCTATGCTTCACTGCATTTAGTTTCACCACCAAATTTGGATTGGATAGTTACGAGATCTATCTCAATAACACGCTGATCATGAAGCAGACGGTTGACAAACCTCTAAGTTTAAGAATGCTGCAACTGGATAAGGCAAAGGAAAACGACCAGTTGCGCATCAAGTATACACATTGTTCGCATAATGGAGTCGGTACAGACCGTAGTATCGTCCTAAAAGATGAGAAGGGAAATAGCTTGAAGAAATGGGTGTTTGCTAATGCTACCGGCTCGGATTTCAAGATGACCATAGCCGTAAAGGAACTGTTGCAATTGCAAAAAAAACATGGGGATGATGAACTTATGCTTGTATATAGCGCAAGGGAACTTCCTAAGGGTGAGGTTCTGGCGGTTATTCGTCACAAATAAATGGTGCAAAATTTCTGCGCCTTAAAAACGAGGTTGTATCATCAAGAGGTTTGTCATGCTGAATTAGTTCAGCACCAAAATCAATCTTACGATATAACCTCGTTTGTGTTATTACACGCCTACATTTCGGATGAACTTTATTTCTTATTCAGGTACATAATATGCAACTCATCGGTTAGCCCCGCTTTCTTCCCCTGTGCCGCCAATTCAGGTAGGGCAAAAAAAGCTTTGGCTTTTTCAACAGTTGCCCATTCGCTGATGACACAAACTGTATTTGGGTCATCTGCCAAGGTGCTGACCTCAAAAGTGAGTTCGCCCGCATCCCGACGGACACGCCTGAAAGCATCGAAACTAGTTTTCCATTTATCAAAATCGGCTATTTTGGTGTAGGCAAAAACTTTTACTAAACCACCCAGTTTTACCTCGGCCAATTTCCACTGGCCATTTTCGTTCACCAGTTTATTGTCATAACTACCGCTAAGGGAAACTTTGTCGCCTTTTAAAGAAGTACCATATACTTGATAAGTACCTGTGACAATCATACTTTTATCAAACTGAGGCAGTACATTTGACAATTTCAAGGTCAGCGCGGCATTAGCATTTTTAAAGTTTTCGGCATAATCGTTTGCTATATTTTCAGCGCCTTTCGTGGTTTTTCCATCGGCCATCATTCTTGTTCCATCGGCAGTAAACAGTGCCTGAATGGCCGACGCATCTTCTTTATTGTACGCATCCTGAAAGTTTTGAACAAAGGTCCTCACATCTTTAAAAACCTGCTCCATGGCAAAGACAGTTTTTACCTGCGTAAACCTCCATTTTCCGCCATCCTTCATGATCACATTTTCAAAAGTGCCGATAGTAGGATTTAGTTTTGTATTTGATTTCCGGTCAAAATCATAACCATCAAATGAGCCTGTTATCTTTACTTTACCATCACTAAGTTTTTCTGTATTGGTTACTTTTAAGGTGAGGTAAGTGCCGGCGGCCTCCCCAAAATCACGAATGTAATCTTTTTCAAAATAGCTTTTAGGCACTTTTTCCGTTGTGCCATCACTGTTCACCAAGGTGATTTCGTTGGCATACATTTCCATCAGGGCAGCTAAATCGCCCTTGTTGTAATTGTCCTGATATGATTTAGTGAATGCCAGGGCGTCTTTATCCAACTTTTGTGCAGTTGCGTTGCTTATAATTGCTGTTACAAGCAACAGTACCAACAGGAGGTACTTTTGTGTTGTTGTTTTCATCGGTATATAGTTTGTTAATTATAGTAATGAAGCTGTCATAAGCTTCTATACATTCCGCCTCCTCCGCAATTCTATAGGATAGTATGCAATTGGTAAGTTCAGGATCGGGGTAATAAGTAACAGGGACTGACATTTGACTTCTAATTCAATAGGCGGTCGTATGTTTCATTAACAATAATCTTCTGGATTTGTTGAAATTATAGCAGCAAATGTTGTTCCTGAGTGCTTTATAAAATAAGTATCACGATTCCAGTTAATAAAAATCACTTCATAGAAAGTATCTTAATTATGAAGTCAACATTACACATTAAGCAAGAACAGGGCACCTTCTTTCCAGAAGCTGCCCTGTTTCATTAACCGTTTTATGACTTAGATTGTTATTTCCAACCGCCTCCCAGCGCTTTGTATAAAGAAATCTGGTTAAGTACTTGTTGTTTTTTAGCTTCAACCTCATTGATTTCCGCATCCAAAACATTTCTTTGCGTAGTCAGGATATCTAGATATGTTACCCGGCCGGCTAAGAAAAGGTCATTCGCAGCTTTAACCGATGCATTCAGTGCCTTTACTTCATCAGAGATATGAATTCTTTTCTGCTCAATGAAGGTTCCTGATTTTATAGCATCCTGAACTTCCTGGTAAGCTTTCAAAACAATTTTTTCATACTCCTGGAAAGCAATGCCATAAGTTGCAGCATAACTTTGATACTCCGCACGGATCCGGTGCTTGTTAAAAATAGGTGCTGTAAGTCCTCCCAACAGACCATAGGCGACTGATGATGAGGTGTTAAATAATTTACCGGCATCAAAAGACTGCAAACCGATATAAGGAGCCAAAACAAGGGCTGGTAAAAATGCTGCTTTGGCCGATTTCACCTCTTTTTTAGATGCAATTAATTCTAGACCGGCCTGTCTGATATCCGGCCTTAAAGCCAGCATTTGTATCGGTGTGCCACTTGCTAAAGAATCAGCCGAAATGAATTGTTCCAAGCCATTTTCCTGGCGGACAACCGGGCTGTTGAATTTACTGGTCAAGAAATTAAGGTGATTCTCCAGGATACTGACCTGCTGTAAAACTTCCTGTTGTTTAGCCTTTGAATTAGACAATACGGCTTTAAACTGCTGCACGCCCAATTCTGTTGCTGCGCCGGCCATCTTCTGCACCTCAATAATTTTCAGGCTTTTCTGCTGCAAAGCGATGTTCCTGTTTAAAATTTCAAGCGCTTCATCGAGGGTCAGCAATTCAAAATAAGCAGCAGCTACATTGCTGATCAGTTCTGTTTGAACTAGTTTTTGTCCTTCATAAGAAGCCAGAAATTTGTTCAATGCAGCGTGTTTTTTATTCTTCAGTTTTCCCCACAGATCTATTTCCCAGGAAGTTCTGATGCCTACGAAATAATCGGGTAGGGGATCTGGCAGACGCTCATTGTCTTTCAGGTTTTCCGAGAAATTGGTGTCGTAGTTACCAATACCATCACTGGTATAGAAACCAAATTTGCGAAGACCGGCTTCCACGGCAAAATCCAGGTCAGGTAAAGCGGCACCCTTGCGCATCCTTAAATTCGCTTTGGCGATATTGATGCGGTGTAAAGTTTGCTTCATATCCGGGTTATTGGCCAATGCCGTATCGATTAAAGCGATCAGGTGCTCATCTTTAAAGAAATCTTTCCAATGTTGATTGGCCACGGTGTTGGTATCCAGACTTTGCTGATACGCCTCAGGAACTGCCTTGTGCTCATATTTAGGAAGGTCTTTTTTAGTAGAGCAACTGCTTAAGAATATACTGAAACCAACCAGGGCAATAACGATCAGTTCAACCGGTGTTTTTTTCTTGACCAGTGGTCCATCAGTATCAGGACCAGAATTCGCATCAGGCTCATCTTTTTTCCTCTTCATCATTGAGGAGAAAAGCACATACAATCCCGGGATAACGATCACACCCACGATTGTACCGATCACCATACCGCCGACAGCAGCTGTACCAATAGAACGGTTACCGATGGCACCTGCACCGCTGGCAAACATCAATGGAATTAAACCTGCGCCAAAAGCAAAAGAGGTCATTAAAATAGGACGTAAACGGGCTACTGAACCTTCAATGGCAGCCGGTAAAAAGCCCATGCCTTCTTTCTGTTTTAAAATGGCATATTCTACAATGAGGATGGCGTTTTTGGCGAGTAAACCAATGAGCATCACCAGGGCTACCTGTGCATAGATATTGTTCTCTAATCCGGCGACTTTCAAGAAAAGGAAGGCACCGAAAACACCAGAAGGCAACGAAAGCAATACGGGTAACGGTAGCAGGAAGCTTTCATATTGTGCAGCAAGGATCATATACACAAATACTAAACACAATATAAAGACGTACACCGCCTGGTTTCCTGATATTTTCTGTTCTCTGGTCATACCCGACCATTCAATTTCGTAGCCCGGCGGCAGGGTTTCCGCTACTTTTTCTACAGCTTCAATGGCCTGTCCACTGCTATAACCTGCTGCAGCTTCCCCATTTAACATGGCTGATGAATACATATTATAACGCGTAATTTGCTCCGGTCCATAGACACGTTCCATGGTAACGAAGGAAGAAAATGGCAGTATTTCCCCTTTGTCGTTCTTGATAAAGAGTTTTAACACATCCTCAGGTTTTTCCCTGTAATTTGGTCCGGCCTGCACCATCACTTTATACATTTGTCCGTAACGGATAAAATTGGTGGCATAATAACTTCCCATTAAAGTTTGCAGGGTGTTCATCGCATTCTCTACGCTGATCCCCTTTTTTGCCGCCTGATCATAATCTACATTGATCAGGTATTGCGGGAAGCTGACGTCAAATGAACTTGTCGCATTTTCAATTTCGGGGGTAGCCTTCAGGTCTGTCATGAATTTTTCCAGTACCAGGGCTGTTTTATTTAAATCATCCACACCGCTTTTGTCCAAAATCCGCATTTCAACTCCAGAAGAGTTACCGAAACCGGGAACCGTAGGTGGTGGAAAAAAATCAATCTCCGCATCCAAAATATGTGCCGTTGATTTTTTAAGTTCAGCAATGACATCCCATACCGATTCTTCACGGTCGCCCCAACCCACCAGGTTAATCATGCCCATTCCATAGGAAGCGCCGGAAACTTCATTCACCAAACTATAGCCTGCGAGGGTAGATACCGTCTCTACGGTACCCATTTTCCTGCTGATTTCATCAATTTCATTCAATACCGCTTCGGTACGGTCAACCGTAGCGCCGGGTGGCGTACTCACATTCACATAAATCATCCCCTGGTCTTCTGTGGGAATAAATCCGCCGGGTACCAGGCTTCCCATGCCCCAGGTAGCGATAAAGAAACCGATCAGCAAGCCAAAGGTTAAAACTCTTCTTCCTGCGATTCTGCCGATCAGGTTTTTATAGCCCGTAGCCGTTTTATTATAACCGGTATTAAAGCGGTTGAAAAATCTAGAAATCCATCCGTTGGCAGCAGGCTTATCATGCGGCGAGCGCAGGAGAAGAGCACATAGAGCTGGAGTTAAGGTTAATGCGTTGATACCGGAGATGATAATAGCTGAGGCCAGCGTTAAGGAGAACTGCCTGTAGAAAATACCAACCGGACCAGAAAGGAAGGCCACCGGCACAAAAACTGCGGACATTACCAGGGTGATGGCTACCACTGGCTTTCCCACTTCTTTCATGGCAGCAAGGGTAGCTTCCATGGGCTGCATGTGTTCTTCTTCCATTTTTGCATAAACCGCTTCTACCACCACAATGGCATTATCAACCACAATACCTATGGCGAGTACCAGGGCGAAAAGCGTCAGCAAATTGATGGAGAAACCGAGCATCTGCATAAAGAACAAGGCCCCGATCAAACATACGGGAACGGCCAGGGCAGGGATTAGCGTGGAACGGAAATCTTGTAAGAAGATATAAACCACGATAAACACCAAAATAAATGCCTCCAGTAAAGTAATCAACACACTGGAGATCGAGGCATCCAGGAAGCGGGAAACATCATATCCCATGGTATATTTCATGCCCGGTGGGAAAGAAGTCTCCTGCAACTCAGCCATGCGGTCTTTAATGTTCTGAATAACTTCCTGGGCATTTGAACCCGGCAACTGTTTCATCATGATGGAGGCAGAAGGCCTTCCATCGGTTTTAGAAACCATTTCATAATCCAGCGAGCCGAATTCTACATCAGCAATATCTTTGATACGGATGATGGAACCATCGGCATTTGCTCTGATTGGGATATTTTTGTATTCTTCTGCTTCAGTAAATTTACCAGGGTAACGCAATACATACTGCTGCATATTGATCGACTTATCAGAACCAATACCTGTTTGTCCGGGAGCAGCTTCAACGTTTTGTTTTCTCAATGCGGTAACCACATCATCACTGGAGATCTGATAGGCAGCCAGTCGGTCGGGTTTTAGCCATACCCGCATGGCATAATCTCTTAAACCCATGATCTGGGCAAAACCAACACCTTCAATACGTTTAAGTTCTTTCAGGATATTGATATCGGTGAAATTATAGATAAAACGTTCGTCAGCAGTTTGATCATCACTGTAGATGTTGAGGTACATCAACATACTGTTCACCTCTTTTTCGGTGGTCACACCGGCTTTGATCACCTCCTCAGGAAGTTCATCGAGCACGGTGGTTACCCTGTTTTGTACGTTTACAGCGGCAATGTCAGGGTCGGTGCCCACTTTAAAAAAGACCTGGATCAACGTTGTTCCGTTATTGGTGGAAACAGAACTCATATAGGTCATGCCTGCCACGCCATTAATGGCCCGTTCAAGGGGGATAGCCACAGCATTGGTACTTACTTCAGCATTTGCTCCCGTATAATTGGCGGTAACCACCACCGAAGGGGGAACAATGTCGGGAAATTGGGTGATGGGCAAGGTAAATAAGGCCAGTAAACCCAACAAGGTGATAAAGAGGGATATGACCAGCGATAAAACGGGTCTTTTTATGAATGTTTCAAACATAATTGTGCATAGTAATAGGAATGGAAACCCTATGGGGCTTCACAGCAAAAAATCTTGTTAGTAAAGGGATTAGTTTTTAGCCAGAACGGTTGTTTTTGGCATGCTGATGTCTTTAGGCACTACCGTTAAACCATCGCGCAGATTTTGACTGCCTTCAAAAACTACTTTGTCGTTCGTACTCAAACCATCAAGCACCGTATAGAAATGGCCAACACGTTGTCCGGCTTGGAAAGGGGTCGTTTTTATCGTGTTATCTTTTTGCAATACATACACATAGGTTCTGTCCTGGATCTCGAAAACAGATTTCTGGTGCACAGCCAGCAATTCACCGGTCTCTACGGGGACACTGATTTTACCAGAGGCACCATGTTTTAAGAAACCTTTAGGATTTGGGAATCTCGCTTTCAATGAAAGAGAGCCTGTATTTTGCGCAAATTCGCTTTCTGCAAACTGAGCATCGCCTTCATGAGGATAAAGTTCTCCATTCGCCAGGGTTAACTTTACCCGCTTTTTGAAGTTGTTTTTGTTAAAGGCAGAATCACTCACAATGGTTAAATATTCTTTTTCTGATATGCCGAAATAAACGTTAACCGAACTTAAATCAGATACAGAGGTCAGTAATGCGCCCTCTTCCAACAGGCTACCTGCTTTTAGCGGGATCCTGTCAATGCGACCGGCAAAAGGGGATCTGATTAAGGTATTGGAAAGCCTGGTTTTGGCATATTGCAAAACTGACCTTGCTTCAGCAACACGGGATTCCGCGGCTTTTAGCTTGGCTGCTGCCAGGTCCATATCTGTTTTAGAGACAATATTGCTATCCACAAGGATCTTTGTTCTTGCTTTTTCAAGCGCTACAGTTTTAGCATCAGCAATGGCATTATTTAATGCGGCTGTGGCTTTAGCGAAATCTGCTTTATACTCTTCATCGTTGATCTTAAATAAAACCTGTCCGGGTTTTACAGCTGCACCTTCTTCTACATATATTTTATCAAGGAATCCAGAAAGCCTGGTCCTCACTTCTACATTTTTCACCGCTTGTATGTCGGCTATATATTCATTATAAATTACCGTATCCAACTTTGTTACAGCGGTTACAGGAACAGTTCTTGGCTGTGTTTTTTCAGCGGTGTCTTGACTTTGAGCAGTACAGCCCACAAATGCGGCGGCAATAAAAAAAAGGGAATAAGCTAAATGGTTAACTTTCATGGTGATCTATAGATATAAATAAAACTAAAAGAAATGATGATTGATATATTTCGATAGGAGGAGGATCTGCCGAATAAACAGCAAAACCAGGCTGCTAAGCTATTTCAAGGCAAAGCAGCGCATCATAAAATAATACGTAAAAAGAAAAAAGAGACTTAGAACGGTTTAAACCGGAAAAGGAATGAATAGTAACCAGGTAAGCAGAAGCTTTTGGTTCTATAGAATGGGTGTGCTATGACTGGGGTACGGAGTATTCGTCGTGGTAGAAAAAAACAAAATAATATGGTAGCCGTAATGAGGTGACTGCCAGTTTGAAAACGACGATAATCTTCGTTTTGGATCTCAAGGTCTTCCGCTTCGTTAATCGGAAGGTCGAGCAGGTCATCAACAAAATATTCAACCAGGGAACCGCCATCTAACATCGTATATTTATTCACTGTATTAGTACCAGCTTCATAAACTATGATGTTAAGGTATGCAAATAGCCCCAGGAAATGGAATAATTTGATGAACATGCGGTGGCAAAGATAAAACTCTGTCTTTGGTATTATAAAGGGTAACGATTTTTTGACAGTAATCTTTCAAAATTGACAACTCACCTGGAGGGACTGGAATTTGTTAAAAAAAATGAGATGACAAGATGTAAATTAACTGAAAACTTCATCATATAATTTTTCCATTGCAGCAAATTCTTCATCTGTAATTTCTGCATAATTTTTTTTCCGACGGCTAGGAAATACCCCCTTATTTTGATGTATGAAAATTATTATTTCATTAAGCCTCTTATCTGGCATGTCGATAAGATTTTGCAACTCTCTTTTAAATTCATCATAGCGTTCGAGGAAAAATAGTTCTTTCGAAAGGTCATGCTTAATAGTTGAATGGATAGTATCTGCGAGATAAGTACTCTGCACAGTCAGGTCTGGGTAACGAAAATAGGATACAACATCACGAGTGTTAATAATATTTACTTCACCATTAGAACCGCGATTAAATTGAATTCGTTGCATCAATGGTTTGGAAAAATCTTCTAGCACTAAATCATAATCTTTAAGATTGTTGAGCATATGAGCAGATACAGGGATAATTAGTCCCTGATCTGCCAAGCCATCGCGAGTAAGCATATCATGTATCAAAAAACGATGTATTCTTCCATTACCGTCAAGAAAGGGGTGAATAAAAACAAATCCAAAAGCTATGATGGCTGCACGTACAACAGCCGGTTTTCCGATGGTTCTTGCTTCCACCGCTATTAAACCGTCCATAAGATCATTTACAATATCAGGTGGCGGACAGATATAATGATAAATTTCTTCCATCCTGAAATTGATCTGACCTATATAATTTTGGAAATTCCTATAACCTTTTTGTGCATAGCGTGGATCGACAATCGCATTTTGCAAGTTGGTCAGATTCTTTTCCGACAGCACTTCTGCAGCAGGCTGTTTTCCCGCTTGCAGTAGGATGGTAATAAATCTGTTCATGCGGTCAAGTGACGGGTTTTCACTCTCAATCTCGTAGGATGATTTGGTTTCCTTTCGATATAGGTATTGTGTTGCGCGATTGAATATTTCCAACGTATATCTCTCTTTGAGTTGTAGGATCTGTGCTTTGAGATCAGTATCTAGCCATTTTTCAAGCGCTTTTGTCTTACGTACGATTGGACAGAATTCAGGTCCACCTATTAAATTATCATTGATCCGCCAACGGCTATTACGTTTCGCTTTTCCAGTAATATATCGCTTACTATCTACAAGATCGATATAGTTTCCACCTGATTCAACTTTCAAATGAAGTTTTCTTCCAGTTAGCCATTCATATAAAAAACCCATTTTTCTACTGTAACGTCCATTAGGACGGGCAGAGATAAAAGAAGTCAGTTCATGCTCATCCGACAGATGAAATACCGCGGACAAAAAATCCAAACTGAGGTCATCATATTTCAGTGAGAATTCTATATGTGCGGGAACAGAATCTGCTGCTGGGGCATACTTGAAACCATAAGTCTCGTCGACGCTGCCATCAAAATTAACCTCAATTTTATTTTTTGTACCTATAAAGGAACGATGAGAAAGCCTGAAATAGGTTAGATCCAGATGTTGCCTCAGCCATTCGCTGCCTGCCGGTTGATTTGCCATACAATTGCAGTAAAATGTATTTTAATGTAGTAAAAGTAATAAAAACCGATCTATTATTAGTAAAACATATAAAATTATGCCGCTATCCCCAGGGACAAAGTAAAGACCTCATCAAATGGCTGCAAAAGATTCCCAATCCATATTTACATTTTGGTGATTTTGATTTTGCTGGTATCGGTATTTATTTGCATGAATATAAGCGCTTTCTCTTGGATCGTGCTCATTTCTTTATTCCAAGTCATCTCGAAACGCTGATTGCTAAGGTCGGGAGTAGAAGACTATATGACGTTCAAAAAATTAGTTTTAAATTTGATCAAACCACTGAACCGGCGCTTTTGAGAACTATTGAATTAATACATAAATACAAAAAAGGCCTGGAACAGGAGGCTTTAATTCTTTACCAGACAATTGATGATTTAGAATTTTATGAAGGGGTTAAACAAATTTAGGAGTTTAAACAAATAGGTGCTGATGCCCATGATGGCATCTCACCAATTAAAACACTACATTCTAATGACCATCTTTTCCTTAAAGATATTGATATACAGCAATATAGTGATGTAGGTCATTTTCTTTTATGCTTATGGTCATGGCAACTGAAGCATAGCCTTCGGATCTTTATGGCTCAATTAAAAGGCATGGAAACGATATATAAAATGGCAAGATTAAATACCAGGATTCATGAACAGGCTTTAACTGATCATGTAGGTCTTGCGGCGATGCGAGCGCTGGAGGAGGAACTGAACCGTTTGAGCAGTCTGTTTGTTAGGGCTAGTTTTGTTTTGGCGGAACAGGATTTTCAAAATCTTTCCCACCTGCAACAAAATCATTCAGCGCTAAAAATGGAAATGTCAACCTATTTCCAAAGATTAAAATCCTATACGATTGGCGGGATACAAATGTTTCCAAATCCGCAGGCAGAAATGAATCCGCAGCTGAAAAATGAATTACAGGAGTTGATTAGTCGCTTTCAGCAATTCAAAAACAAGCTGTTTACGCTAAAGAGTTCTACTCGTTTCCTTGGTTAAAGTACCGAAGGCAAGGTAAACCAAAATATACTGCCCGTCCCTAATTCGCTCTCAACGCCAATTTCACCCTGGTGCTTTTTAATGATTTCGCCACAAATGTAAAGTCCAAGGCCCAGGCCCGTATATTGACTTCCACTATTGTCCACCCGGTAATAACGGTCAAAAATGAAAGGTAATTTTTCAGACATGATACCCGGACCTTTGTCTATAACCGATACTTTGACCATCTCATTTACCTTATCAATGCTGATCAGGATTTCTGATTTACCAGCGTATTTTATAGCGTTATTAACAAAATTAATCACCACCTGCCCGATCCGGATGGGATCTGCATAAGCTTTGAGGTTTTTTTCTCCTTCTATCCTGATGTCTATTTTGCTTTCGGCAGCTATATTAAGGCAGCATTCTTCAATCATCTCCGCGAGTACAAACTGTTGCGGACTGATATGAAGTTGCCCCTCATTAGCCATGCTTGCATTTAACAAGTCCTCAATAAGGGTGTTCACTTTATCCAGACTTTTATTAGCCTGCTCAATGAGCTTCGGGAACATCGTGGAAGCAGGATTGTTCTTTATTCTATTTAAAAGCTGTAAGGAAGCCTTTAAAGTGGTAATGGGGGTTTTTAGCTCATGGCTCGCAATACTGATGAAGTCATCTTTCTGCTGCTGCAATATCCTGAGCTGCTGTATGTCTGTAGCCGTGCCTACCCAAAGTTGCATTTTTCCCAGTTCATCCATAATTGGCATCAAGCGGATCAGGTGCCAACGGTAAAGTCCGTCGCCACGTTTAGCCCGAATTTGGAATTCGCCGCCGCTACCAGTTCTAAGGATCACCCTGAACTGATAAAAACTTAACCTCAGGTCTTCAGGATGGATGACCTGGTTATAACCTCCTGATTTGGTTTGCTTTTCGTCTAACCCCGTATAGTCATACCATCGCTGGTTGTAGAAAACTACTTCTCCTTCAACTGTGTTCGTCCAGGCAATCTGGGGAATGGTTTCCATCATGTTCCGGAACCGGTTTTCGCTTTCTGCCAGTGCTTTCGTGCGTTTAACCACCCTTACTTCCAATTCCTGGTTCAGGTCAGAAAGTTCCCGGTTGATCAACTTCACCTTTTCTTCTTGACAAATCAGCAATTTGTTGGCCCTGCGAAGTTCAATCTCTTGCTTCTCCTTTTCTTTCCTTTTCTCCGTATCGTCAAGCGCCCTGTTTATTTTGGTAGATAGGGTAAATAATTTATCCTTGGATACATAATCCGTAACACCTTCCTTAATCAGCTCAACGGCATTTTCCTCCCCTATAGTGCCAGAAACAATGATAAAGGGAATATGTGGGTCTTTATTTTGTTTGATGCGAAAAGCACTGACAGCGTCAAATGAAGGAAGGGAATAATCAGATAATATTAGATCAGGATGAAAATTTTGAAGAGCGTGCTCATATTCGATCCGTGTCTGGACGAGTTGAGAAGTGAAATTCAATCCTGATTTCTTTAATTCCCGGCGAAGCAGGTCTGCATCACTTTCGTTATCTTCAAGAATAAGTATATTAAGATCTTGGGCCATTACTTTAAACTGGTGAATCCATTTTCAAACATGATGATGTCAAGCTATCTGAAGATGGTTATAAATTGCATGTTATTAATGTTGGGGTTGATTTAATTTGATCCAAAATAACCCGATCTCTTTAATGGCTTTAAAAAAATTGTCGCTATCTACAGGTTTGACAATATAGCTGTTTGCGCCAAGAGCGAAACACTTTTCTATATCAGGACTTTCATTTGATGACGTAAGCATCACCACAGGGATCGATTTAAAGTCCGGATCGGATTTCACTTTTTCCAGTACCTGTATCCCAGATACTTTTGGCATCTTTAAATCAAGTAAAATAAGTTTCGGGTGTTCTTTTAAGTTTCTTGAAGCATAGACCCCTTTGCAAAAGATGAAATCCAGTGCTTCCGCTCCATCAATGACATGATGAAGTTTGTTGGTAAGACCGCTTTTCGTTAGCGCCCTCATGGTGAGTAAAGCATCATCTGTACTATCTTCAACTAATAAAATCTCAACGTTATTGTAGTTCATGTGTTTTTAATTTACGGGTTTTGTCTTTGGCAGGCTGAAATAAAAGCAGGTTCCCTGGTTTAACTCAGACTCTGCCCATACTGTTCCTTTATGCCGGTGAACAATCTTTTGTACGATGGCTAAACCGATGCCTGTACCGTCAAATTCTTCCTGGGAATGGAGCCGCTGAAAAACGCCAAAAAGCTTATCATAGTATTGCATATCGAATCCGGCTCCAGCATCTTTTACATAATAAACAATAAGATCGTCTTGTTCATAAGCGCCGATTTCGACAGTCGTTTTAATTTTTTTTCTGGAGTATTTTATCGCATTGGAAATCAGATTGACCCATACTTGCTTAATTAAGGACTTATCGCCTTGTGCTGACGGCAGAATTTTCACATCAAATTCAGGTATATTCTCTCCATCCTCAAACAAGAGTTCTTCCCGGACCAATGTCACCAGCTCATTCATATCAATGGCTGAAACTGTTACCTGCTTTCTTCCCAATTTGGAAAAGGCCAGCAAGTCATCAATTAACTCGCCCATTTTTTTTGAATTCCGAATGATGGTATGAAGAACCTTTAAACCATCGGCGTCGAATTTTTCAGCATAATCTTCCTGCAATATTTTTGTATAGCCATTGATAGCCCTGATCGGGGCCCGTAAATCATGAGATACAGAATAAGAAAAGGATCCCAGTTCTTTGTTCACCGCTTCTAACTGTGCGGTGCGTTCAATTACTTTTTGCTCGAGTTCATCGTTTAATTTACGGATATCATCTTCCGCATGCTTAAGTTCCCTATTTGCAATAATGAGCTCTTCAGCTCTTTTTTCTTTTTCTTTATTTTGAAAAGCCAGTTCTATATTGGCAATAATGAGTTCTTCAGCTCTTTTTTCTTTTTCTTCGTTCTGGAAGATCAGTTCTTTGTTGGCTATAATGAGTTCTGCGGCGCGGTTTTCTTTCTCCTGGTGTTGAAAAGCCAGTTCTTTATAGGCAATAATTAATTCATCCGAATCGTTTTTTTTCATATCCCTTTACTAAAGGTGTTTTTTTTAATAGAATTGGATAATTAAGTAGCAATGAATGCTTTTTCATGGTGAGTTTCTAAAGCTACAATAATATTCCGGAATCTATGAAAAGCTGTGTATAAATCTTTTGGTCAACAATCACTAACTATTCATGGCAATGATAAACGCCGTAATTTTATCTTCCTTCACTACACAGGTACCAAGCACTTAATAACGTTTCAGAATGCCATTTAATCAGCTATTCCGTAAGTTTAATTGATTTAGAGGGCTAATTTTGTAAATTGCAACATTAGATTTTAATTTTTGATGTAATGAATACAAGGCTGATTCCTGTACTGTTGTTGATGTTGACCATTTCTTTGCAAAGCTGCGGATTGAACGAGCGTGAAAAAAAACTGAAAAAACGGCTAAAGGAAACGACCAGGAAAGAACAACAGTTATTGGCTTGGGAGCAGCGTTTGAAAATGAAAGAAGACAGTTTGGAGTTTGCGAAACAATCCCTGGATAGCACCAACAAAGGAACCGATACAGTATCCACCTACGATCCAGCGATTGTTGGTAAATGGAATGTTAAAATGAGCTGCATTGAAACCTCTTGTAGTGGATCGGCCATAGGAGATACCAAAACAGAGACATGGGCCATCAGTTATATGCAGAATACCGTAGTCGTTAATGCTTATTCGGGAACGGTACTGACCAGGGTCTACATTGGAACTTACAAAAATAAGGTGCTGCAGATCCTTGATGAGAAGCCAAATGCCGGTGCTTTAATCATTGCAAATCTGAACTTCACAAGTGAAGACAGGATGGATGGAAACAGAGAAGTAGTCCAGAATGATGACTGTAAAATAGTTTATGCATTGAATGCCAGAAAAGTAAAATAACACTCGCTTAAATGCTTATGATCTTATTATCCTCCATAGATTTTTCTTTACCCTTACAGAATCCTGTTATCATTTTTTCACTGGTTCTGTTTATTATTTTATTTGCACCGATCATCTTCAACAAAATAAAAGTACCTCATATCATCGGCTTAATCATAGCCGGGGTTATTGTGGGGCCTTATGGTTTAAACCTGCTGAAAAGAGACAGCAGCATTGTCTTGTTTGGCACCGTGGGTTTGTTGTATATCATGTTTCTTGCCGGATTGGAAATTGATCTTGCAGAATTTAAAAAGAACCGGAAACGGATCCTGATATTTGGTTTACTCACCTTTTTATTTCCGTTGGTATTCGGTACACTGGCAAGTTATTTTGTGCTTGGCTATGGTTTTTTATCCTCCCTGCTGCTCGCAAGTATGTTCTCGACCCATACACTGGTTTCTTATCCTATTGCTAGTAAATACGGCGTAACGCGCAACAGAGCGATAAGTATGACCGTGGGGGGAACGATGATTACCGATATTCTTGCCCTGCTCATTCTGGCGGGAATTGCGGGGATGACCAAAGAAGGTGTGTCTTCCGCTTTCTGGCTGCAGTTGGGCTTATCTACCGGAATTTTCGTGGGCACTGTTTTTGCCGTGTTCCCAATCATCATCAGGTGGTTTTTTAAACATTTCGAAGACAGTATTTCACAATATATATTTGTGCTGGCCATGGTCTTTCTTGCTTCATTCCTTGCTGAAGTTGCAGGTATTGAAGCCATCATTGGCGCATTCTTTTCTGGCTTGGTACTCAACAAATTTGTACCGCATACCTCACCATTAATGAACAGAATAGACTTTGTAGGTAATGCCCTGTTTATTCCGTTTTTCCTGCTTTCTGTGGGGATGCTGGTAGACGTTTCCGTGTTGGTGAAAGGCTGGGCGGCTTTAAAGGTTGCCGGTGTGATTCTTTTTGTTGCCCTGGTGACCAAGTACCTGGCCGCCGTGTTAACCCAAAAAATCTTCAAGTTAAGTGCGACGGAGGGAAAGATGATTTTCGGATTAAGTTCATCTCATGCCGCTGCTACACTAGCGATTATTTTAGTAGGATATAACATTATTACCGGGGAGACGGCTTCAGGTGAACCGATCAGACTGTTGAATGAAGATGTGCTTAACGGTACAATTTTATTGATACTGGTGAGCTGTGGTGTAAGTTCTTTTATTGTTGAGGATGCTTCAAAAAGAATGGCATTGGATCAGGACCAGGAGGGGGCTAACGGTAGTACGGAGCAGTTGGATGAAAAGATTTTAGTGTCATTGGCTTATCCTGACATGGTTACGCAGCTTGTTGATTTTGGCATCATGCTGAAACAGAAAAAAGACATTACTTCCATTTATGGACTAAATATCATTGATGATGAAAATGAGGCCAGTAATGCTGTCAATTCAAAGAAAATCCTTGGAAAGGCCCTTAGCCATGCTGCTGCATCAGAAAATAACGTCATCCCAATTACCAGGTATGATTCAAGTATCAGTAATGGCATTGTTTACACCATTAAGGAACACAACGTGAGCGATGTGGTGATCGGATTGCACAACCAGGCGGATCAACATACTTTTCTTGGAACTAAAGCCGAAAGCATCATCAAAAGGGTATATGAAACCATATACATTTATAAACCCACACAGCCGCTTAACACTTTTAAAAGAATTGTTGTTGCCGTACCGCCTAAAGCAGAAACTGAACCCGGCTTTTTACATTGGTTGAGGAAACTCATGATGATCGCTAAAGAGGCTGGTATACCATTAAATTTCTATGCTACGGACTATACTAATCGTTTAATCAAGCGAATTATGGATCGGTCGCCAGAGGTGATCAATGTAAATTTCACCGAATTCCACAATTGGGATGATTTTCTCATTTTTAGCAGGGAACTGAAACCGGATGACCTCTTTATCATCATTTCTTCACGTAAAGGATATAGTTCTTATGTGCCTCAGTTTAACAAACTTCCTTATTACCTGTCTCATTATTTCCTTAAACAAAGTCTGATTTTGTTGTATCCTAAACAACTGGAGTCGGGGATCAATATGGGAGATGTAGAGCAGTCGAACAGTGAGTTGATTGAAACAATTTCTGATCAGATTGATGCCATTGGAAAAGCAGGTAAATACGTTAAAGGGCTTTTCAAAACTAAATAGGGTGGGGAATAGAAAGGCAGGGAGGAATATTGAAAACTGTAGGTGAAAAAATAATTTCCTTTAATAAGAAGATCAACTATACTGGGAAGTTACCTGAGGGATATGGTGTGCTTAATCCTTTTGGTGAAAACTCTGAAGCAGTGCTGGTTATGGAGAAGTTTTATCGCAAATTTTACAATGATCATCACAACAGGAAATTTATAATAGGAATTAATCCAAGCCGACATGGAGCCGGATTGACAGGTGTTCCCTTTACAGATACAAAAAGACTGGATCAAGTATGCGGTATCCAGATGCAAACCGTAGCATCCCATGAGATTTCTTCGGTCTTTATGTACGATATGATTGCTCAATATGGTGGAGTTGATAAATTTTATAGTCGGTTTTACATTAATTCTCCCTTCCCGCTGGCAATCGTTAAAGCAAACCATCAAGATAAACTGCTGAACGCAAATTATTATGACGACAATACGTTGTTTGAGATGGTGAAACCTTTTATGACAGAGATGCTCAAACAGCAAATCGAATTTGGCTTGATCACAAAAAAAGTTTATGTGCTGGGTAAGCGAAATGCATTGTTTCTAAACAAGATCAACAAGACAGAAAAACTATTTGGTCAACTCATTACCTTGGAACACCCGCGCTTCATACAGCAATATAAATTGAGATACAAAAATGAGTATATAGACAAATACTTAACGCTATTGGATGCTGCAGACGATGCTTTATGACGCCTCCGTATTTTCAGGCAGTTGCAGGAATACCCTGAAGATCGAACCTTTACCGGGTTCACTCTCCACAGTAATTTTTCCGCCAGAAAATTTTAAGATTTCATTCACCAGGTAAAGCCCAACGCCATTTCCTTCCACTGCGCTTTTTACCCGATGGTGTTTTTTAAATATAGAATGCTGGTCTTTGGGGTCAATACCAATCCCGTTGTCAGCTACGCTAATGACCATATAGCCAGGTTCGGTATAGGTTTTAATGAGTACTTCAGGCGTGCGGTCTGGAGAACAGTACTTGAGTGCATTGCTGACCAGGTTATAAATGATACTGCGCAGTTTTCGCCTGGCAAAGGTGATCTCTGAAGGGCCGATCTCTGCTTTAATGATAGCTTTAGACTCCTGGATCTGCGAGGCCAGGGTAAGCCTTACATCTTCCAGGATATTTTCTAAATCAAGCATTTCTTCCACAGCCTGATACCGGTATTCATGCCAGCGCGACTCCACCAGTTCATGAATAATTTGTTTCATCTTATCCAGGCTGTTTTCCACTTTTTTTAGCAGGGTGGGAAATCTTTCCATTCCTTTTTCCGGTACCTTTTTCAGTAGTTCAATGGAGATGCCTAAAGCCGTAAGTGGGTTTTTGACGTCGTGGGCAATGGTATCAAGCAGCAGTTCATGTTCTGCGATCAGCTTTTCCTGTTCTTTAAGGTCTTTAATCCGCGTGTTGATGTCTACAAAAGTGATAATTACGCCGTTAGCCTTGTTTTCCTTACGGACCAGATATGGAATAATATTCATTTGGTACCAGCGCAGGTCGGTCGTCTGAATCTCTTTCTCTAAAATTTCTCCGGTTTCCATTACCTGCTGGATGTTGTCAATGATCGTCGGGAAACGAAAATTGTCGGCGACATCTGCCAATGGTTGCCCTACATGCTCCTTTTTAAGCTTAAACTGCTTCATCGCAGGAGGCGTAAATTTACGAAGCACCAGCTGTGCATCCACAAAAAGCTGTGGGATGATGGTGTTTCGAAAATAATTTTCGAGTTCTTCATTGAGTTCGATCAGGGCACTGATCTGTTCATTTTTGTTTTGCATAGCCGGGTGGTAACACTGTCACGCGTATTAGGCGGCCAAGATAAGTATAAAAGCATCAAAGTGTCAAAGCAGCATTCATAAACAGACAATTTAAAGATAAATATCATGAACACTTGTAAACAGATAAATCTCAAAATAGTTTAAACAAAATGGTAAGTTTAGTGATTATTGTTTAGGTTATTGAATTCCAAATTCTGTCTCGGAAATGCAAGCTTTAAAGGCCATATATCAACATCCGTTATTAACCACAAAGGAACTTCAAACAATTTTTGAGGCCCATAAAAAATATAGATTTAACAAGGGTGATTTCATACTTAAGAGCGGACAGGTGGCAAACGCTTATTTTTGTGTGGAAAACGGATTAATCAGGTCCTATGTGTATGATTATAGCGGTAATGACATCACGACGGGATTTATTGGTAAAAATGATATCGCCATTGACATGGTTTCCTTATTTCAAAGGGTTCCTACGGTTGAGTACTTCCAGGCATTAACTGATTGTGAATGTTATGCCATTGATCTGGAGTCTTTCCAGATTTTGTATCACTCAATCAAAGGGCTGAACGAATGGGGGCGATCCTGGATGGCTGAAAGTTTATTTGAATTGAAACAACGCACCATTTCCATGATTACTGATTCTGCCAGCGAACGTTATAAGAGGTTACACCGTCAGCATCCTCAAATATTACAACAAGCCCCGTTAAAGTTTATTGCCAGTTATTTAGGTATTACAGACACTTCACTAAGCCGTATCAGAAAAGAGCTTGTAAAAGAGATCTAACGTATATTTCTTGTCCTATGGCAAGTAGATTGGAAGAAGTTAGCCTTAATTTTGATTTCAATACCTTAATACAAAAGTTATGGAAATACGTGAAATTATATTTTTGCTATTTGATGTATTTTGGAAGTTAGTGAAATCCGGTATCGTTATTAATGGTACAGTTGAACTACGGAACCCCGAAAGTGTAGTTGCTGTTTTGGGTATCATTCTATTGGTAGGCGTCTTACTGTATGCCATTCCTAAAACACTTTTTATTGGAGCACTATTACTTGTATTTATGTTTATTTTAGATGGTGCAATTGCTACAATTGTTCACATCGAACACCTTAACTTATCCATGCCTTATTCCCGTTTTGCGTTGGGATATGACGAGGGAGTGCTTAAAAAAGTTGAAACAACAAAAACCGGCGACTTTTATAAAATCAATTATCAATTATCAATTCATTTTTAAATTTAAAACTAACGTTATGAAACTCAATCCCTATCTTAATTTTGACGGAAATGCAGAGGAAGCTTTCCGTTTTTACCAATCCGTTTTCGGTGGCGAATTATTTATCCAAAAAATGGGCACTGCTCCTGGTACCGAAAACATGTCTGAAGAGGAAAAAAACCTGGCGATGCATGTTTCCTTACCTATCGGCGATGGCCAGTTTTTGATGGCCTCAGATTGTGTATCATCTCAGGGCCATGTATTACAGGTGGGTAATAACAATTACATATCGTTATCTCCTGACAGCAGGGAAGAAGCAGATCGGATTTTCAATGCCCTTTCTGAAGGAGGAATTGTTGAAATGCCAATGGAGGATATGTTTTGGGGAGATTATTTTGGTTCTTTCAAAGACAGGTACGGTGTATGCTGGATGATTAACTTTGATAATAAATCAGTTGATCAACAAGCTTCAGATAAAAACACCGCTGCCACTTCCATCCACTAAGCTCAAACAAATGCTTTTAGAAATTTAAATATCAGATTATGAAACGGTTATTTCTTCTTTTACTGACATCGCTACTCGCTGTTGGTAATCTGTCGGCACAAACTGATACAAAAAGTACAACAACGGTAGCTCCAGCAAACGGAAAGGATTTCTTGCTCAACTATTACCAGCAAACTTTTGATGCGCTTCAAAAAAGTGTGGAAGGTTTAAGCGAAGCTCAGTTAAATTTCAAACCTGCAGCAGATAGATGGTCCATTAGCCAGTGCCTGGAACATATCGTGATGACAGAACAAATGATTTTTGATTTTGCCAAAAAAGGGATGGAAGCACCTGCAAATCCCGAACGTAAGAAGGATGTTAAAATGAAAGACGAGGATGTCATTAAAGGGGTGACCGACAGAAGTTTCAAAGCAAAAGCTCCGGAAAACATAGTTTTGAAAGGGAAATACCTTGATGCCAACATTGCGCTTACTGATTTGCAAAATAGCAGGAAGGCTGTTTTGGGGTATCTTGACAGTGTTTCTGTAGAAGATTTACGTAATCACATCGGCGACTCGCCTATGGGGCCTGTAGATTCTTACCAGGCGTTGTTGTTTCTTGCTGGTCATACCGCAAGACATACGGCTCAAATAGATGAAGTAAAAGCTGATGTGAACTTTCCAAAATAAGTTCCGCTCGAAAAAGCTTTGTGGAACGTATAAATTTTGGAGTTAAAATATGGCCCGGCAAATTGCCGGGCCATATTTATATCAGGCTATTCCATACGCGGCATTAACAAATACCTTGCTCCAGCCTTAAGGTAAATTGAAGGAACACCAGAAAGTCAAGGGAACAATAAGGGATGAGTCATCCGTCGCTTTTTATCTAACCCGGTTATAGTAAAAGTCGATCTTTTGTTCCTTTCCCTTGTTTTTGCCTTCAATCCAGGCGTGGAGCTGGTCTTTGCCGGTAAAATGATAAACAATGGTTTGCGGGAAATCATGCGCTGGATTGGAAAACGTGAATTTACGGTTATCGGCGCTAATTAATTTGAATTGAACTGCTTCACCTGCATTCTGGTTTTCTACAATTGGAGTAAAGTAAATTGCATTTCCATTTAATACCAAGCGGGCATTCTCCTCAGGAATGGTGTCCTTCCCATTAATTCGGTAAGCTTTACTGGCCAGTTCAGATTTATTTACCTTGATCCAGCTTTCACAAATTTTACCAGTCTTTGTCTGCATTTCCCAGGTCCCCCCAATTAAGGGATAAAGTTGTTTAAATGTGCCGGGTTGATAAGCGTTTAATGCAGTCAATAGAAAGGTGATCACAATGCTTAAGGTCAGTTTCATAGTTTAAAAACGGGTAATTACTGGTTTGCAGGAGAACATTTAAAAGTACGAAGATAATTGTTTGGTAACCGAATTTGTTTTGTCAAGGGTGACGAACCAACGCTGAAATTGCAGAAAAATAGCTTGTTAATTAGAATTAAATTGTAATTTCGGGTACGTACACAGGTTGCCTTAAGGAATGAAACTCCTGACGATAAACCTTTATCCCACAATCGACATGAATAGAACCATTCGTATTCTTTTAGTTTTAGCTGCACCTTTTTTATTGCTGCCGCTCATCAGCTATATTCATAAGACTGAAAACGCAACTATGGAGCCCCTTAAGCAATACGCCTTTGGAAATGTAATTGATACCAATCGCATTCAAACAAAGACGATAATTGATCGGCTAAATGGTCCCTGGGAGTTACTGTGGGGACCGGATAATCAGCTGTGGTTTACTGAACAAGATGGGAAGATCAGTAAAGTTGATCCTAAAACAGGGAAAAGGACAAACTTGATCCATATCCGTGAGGTTTATAAGAAAAGACTGGCGCTATTGAGTATGGCTATCCATCCGGATTTTAAAAAGCATCCTTTAGTATTTGTAAATTATATTTATTTAAAGGATTCATTAGTTTTTAATAAACTGGTCAGGTATGATTATGCGCCTGATACTTTAATTAATCCATTGGTATTGATGGAATATCCTGCGTCTACAGGTCATATGGGATCAAGGATGCTGATTGCGCCTGATGGGAAGCTGCTTTGGGCTACTGGTGATGGCCAGTATCGTAAAGATGCCCAGGACTTGAATAGTGTGAAAGGGAAATTGCTGCGCTTAAATATTGATGGAAGTATACCAGACGATAACCCGATAAAAGGGAATCCGGTTTGGGCTCATGGATTTAGGGTGCCCCAAGGTATGACTTTGTCTACCAGCGGTAAACTCTACACCGCAGAGCATGGCGATGCCATTGGAGATGAAGTGAACCTTGTTCTTAAGGGTGCAAACTACGGCTGGCCTCACATTGAGGGGAAAGCGGATCTTAAAGAGGAGCTGGCCTTTGCCAAAGAAAATAACAGTAAAGATCCGCTTTTTGCCTGGACGCCTACTGTTGCCCCGGCAGGTTTGGCTTATTATCATTCCGATGCCATTCCTGAACTAAAAAATGCTTTACTGATGGTTACCTTAAAATCGCAGTCTTTAAGAATTCTAAAACTTAATCCTGCAGGCGATAAAGTGATTTCAGAAACCGTTGCCCTGGAACAAAAATTCGGAAGATTAAGAAGTATTTGTGTGTCACCTCAAGGAGAGATCTTTGTTTCTACCAGTAACAGGGACTGGAATCCAGGTCCTGGTTATCCAAAATTAACCGATGATAAAATCATCAGGATTTCTTTTGCTAAAAAGGCGCCTTTAAACGCTAAGGCGATCCCTGTAAAAAAGAAACCTGTAGTCAAAACCCAGTCCGGAGTCACTAAAACATCTTCTGGTGCTGTAGTTTACAACAACTATTGCAGCTCTTGTCATAAACCAAACGGTGAAGGTATTCCCGGGATGTTTCCTCCGTTAAAAAATGCGCCGCAGTTTATAGGCAAAAAAGATCAGTTTATTAAAATTCTTTTAAAGGGTTTATCGGGCCCAATTGTAGTGAAGGGCGAAAAATATGATCAGCATATGCCTGGTTTTAATTTTTTAACCGATGCACAATTGGCAGATGTAGCGACCTACGTCAGGACCAATTTTGGAAATCAGGGAAGTAAAATAACTGCAGCGGAAATTAAGGCAGCCAGAAGTCTTAAGTAAAGTTTTTTTTTCTAATTTTATTTAGCCCTTTTTTGTGCAACTAATTAATTGCGTATATTTGCAACTGATTGGTTGCTAGTAAAGCGAATTAAAATGAGAAGAGACGTATTTCAGGCAATCGCTGATCCGACCCGCAGAGCTATCCTGAGCTTAATTGCACTGCAGGCAATGACACCTAATGCCATTGCTGATCACTTTGGCAGTAGCAGGCAAGCCGTATCAAAGCACATCAAGATCCTTACAGAATGCCAGCTCCTGAAACAGGAACAATCGGGTAGAGAGATTTTTTACCATCTAGATCCCGGGAAAATGAAAGAGCTGGATAGCTGGTTAGCGCCGTTTCGAGCGATGTGGGAGGACAGGTTTAATCAATTGGATGATGTATTACACAATCTAAAAACCAAGAATCATGAAAACACTTAAGCAAACAGAAATCTCTAAAGATTTAACGAACAACAAGGTTCATGTGGTAAGGGAATTTGATGCCTCACGTGAGGAAGTATGGAGAGCGTGGACAGAAAGCGAGTTGTTAGATTTATGGTGGGCTCCCAAGCCCTGGAAAGCGAGAACAAAATATATGGATTTCAGAGAGGGAGGCCATTGGCTATATGTGATGGAAGGTCCTGACGGGGAGAAATCCTGGTGTCGCAACGACTACAAGATCATCATACCCCATCAATCTATTACGGCGGTTGATGCATTTTGTGATGAGAACGGTGTTCGCACACCTGATTTTCCATTAATGTACTGGAATAATGAGTTTTTAGAAACGGATTCAGGTGCAAAAGTAATTGTTGAACTTACTTTTGACTCTGCTGCTGATCTGCAAAAAATTGTGGAGATGGGCTTTGAAGAAGGCTTTACAGCTGCCCTTGGTAATCTTGACGAATTACTGGCGAGAGATTAAATTAAATGGGCTGCATCACCTTCGCGATGCAGCCCATTATCCTATGTTCTTAATTACTTCAACATACCGGTAATGATGACTTCTTTGAACTTCTCCGCTAAAGCTGTCGTCACTTCGCCCGCAGTACCATCACCAATGAGTTGTCCGTCGATTGCTGTAACTGGCAGAATATTTTTAGTTGAACTAGTGATAAATGCTTCTTTGCATTGACGTAAATCTTCCAAATTGATATCTCTTTCACTAATGCTAAATCCGCTGTCGCTCATCTTCAAAAGCTGCTTCCTTACCACACCTTTTAAAATACCACTAGTAGTAGTGATCACTTCATTATCCTTGGTTACGATGAAAAAGTTTGCTCTCGGGCATTCTTTCACTATCCCGTTATAATGATATAAGATATCGTCTGCTCCTTGTTGCTTCACTAGCGGTTGTAACCTGATCGCCATCAGGTAATCCAGGGTTTTAACCTGAGCAAGCTGGCGCTGGTGCTCATGGGTCATCAGCTTAATCCCTTTTGAATTGAAGTCTGGGTTACTGAATGCAGACTGGGTGATGATCATATTGGGCTCCGCCAGGGTATAACCATCCGGAGAATAGCCACCGGTTAAGGTAATTCGGATACCGGAATCGTGCAAGTCATTCTTTTCCATCAGGGTGAGCAGCAAGGCTTCAAGTTCCGTTCTGCTTTTATGAATGGGCAGGTGCATTTCTGCTGCTGAATGAAAGAAACGATCCAGGTGATCGTCTATAAACATCAGCTGACCATCAATCGTTTTAAAGAAATCAAAAATGCCATAGCCTCTTTGGATGGCCAGGTCTGTAATTAATACCGATGCAGCTGCTGCAGGTAAAAAGTCGTCGTTAACGATAATGTATTTACTCACGTTAAATAAAATTACTGTTTTTTAATTGCATTGTACTTTTTTAATATAGGGATCACCTTTTCAAGCGGAAGCGCTTCTACCTTCCCTTGATTGCCTGTCGTGCTTACCCCTGCAAACAGAGAATTTATAATAGCTTCTTCTGTAGCTTCAATAGCTGCCATGAAAAGTGGTGAAACCTGGTCGTTCAATAATTCTTCAACTTGCTTCAGTGACTGTTTAGATTGATGGGGGACACGCAAATTTTCTGCTGTTGAGAAGGCGATTACATAATCGCCGCTGCCATTAGATGCGATGCCGCCAGTTTTAGCCAGGCCCATAAATGCACGTTTGGCAAGCCTTTCTAAATTTCGGCTATCCAGTGGAGCGTCTGTCGCAACGATGATCATACAGGAACCATCCGCATTATTCATCAGCTTATCGCTGAAATTAAACTTTCCAAGCTCCCTGCCCACCGGAACCCCATCAACCTGCAATACACCGCCAAAGTTACTTTGAACCAATACACCTACAGTATAGCCGCCAAGACTTTTTGGCAACAGGCGCGATGCGGTGCCAATGCCACCTTTAAATCCAAAACAAACAGTTCCTGTACCGGCACCAACTGCACCTTCAGTAACGGCTGATTTTGCGTTTTTAAGGGCAGCTAATACGTCATTTTTAGTAATGTTCCTGCCTCTGATATCATTCAGGTAACCATCGTTGGTTTCCCCAATAACAGCATTTACTGATTGTATGGTTTCATTACCTTGTTGGCCAAGGGTATATTCCACCACACCGTCAATGCCGGCAGCAATGCTGAGGGTATTGGTTAAAATGATGGGTGTTTCCAGGTTACCAAGTTCTGCCACCTGGGTACTGCCAGTAAGTTTGCCAAAGCCGTTTCCGGCAAAAATGGCCGCTGGAACCTTGTTTTGAAAAATGTTCCCGTCAAAAGGCAGGATCGCAGTGACACCCGTTCTGATATGATCGCCTTTAATTAAGGTGGTATGTCCAACTTTTACACCTGCAACATCAATTATCGCATTTTGCTTTCCTGTAGGAATAACGCCAAATTGCAACCCATAATCCCTTGCTCGTTTTTTTTGTTGGGCGGTTACGTGCTGAGCGGTACATAGAATTAAGATACAAAGGAATAGGTTCTTCATAAAGACATTTAAAGGTTGCTAATGTATCAATTCCCTAAATATAAACTAAATTTAAGGCTCTTTATTCTTAATTCCTGGTCAGCAAGTATTGTGTGGTCTTTCGCTCTTTCATACCTTCCATGGTGTCATACCTTTCAATTAATATTGAATTATCATCTGGGAAGGTCAGTTTTAAAGATCAGCTGCCATTGCTTTTTCATCCCAGGCACCTTCTAAAGTTAAAGTGCCGGTTCCCATATTTGTCAACGAAGTGAGGCTGAGTTGTTGATTAATGGTGTTGAAGCCAAGTATACTGATAGATTGATAGTCTATGCCCATCATCGATCATTGGCACTTTGTCGGCACTCATCCACATGGTGATCTCTACTTTGAAATCTCCAGTGTATTTTTCCAATTTTTGATGAAAGCTTCCTGGAGTCATATAAGTTACCCATCGGTCAGTTTCCTTTTGTGAATAAGCATTTAGGGAAAGGAAGACCATAAAAAGTATAAGCAGTTGTTTCATATTGTTTTAAGGTGGGAGCGTTACATACAAATATTAGTCTTTTAATTGATATTTGACCGGGTAAAGAGAATTATAAAAGTGTAAAATCTTGTTTGTAATTGTGTAGTAATATATCAGTTTTCCTGATTAACTTATTTAAAAGATGAAGAATGGAAAACAGCTTTAATCACCGGGAAAGGGTACCCGTTAATCCGTCCGTACTGCGCATTCTCTGGACTTTATTGATAGCCGCAGGCTGCCTTTTAACTTATTTTGCTAAAGGCTTTTTTACTGGATACTCATCCCGCCATCAATAACTTGTTCTGTGCCGGTTAAATAAGAAGATTCATCAGACGCTAAAAAAGTAACCAGGCAACTTACCTCTTTAGGGTCGGCCAGCCTGCCCAGTGGTATCATTTTGATGACGTCTTCGCCGCCTTCAACTACAGTTGCCGCTCTCATCGGCGTTTTAATATAGCCGGGATGTACAGAATTTACACGGATGTTGTTGGCGCCATATTCTACCGCTGCAGCTTTTGTCATGCCCCTGACTGCAGACTTGGCGGCCATGTAAGCCAGGCTTGGAAATCCATGAATCGCGATGATCCCTGATATGGAGGATATATTTACAATAGAACCTCCTCCGGCTTTCAACATTGATGGGATGATGTATTTCATTCCATAATAAATTGAATGCTGATTAATGGCGCAAACTTTAAGGTAGTCATCTTCACTTAAATCTGCGGTGTTGCTAATCGGGCCCAATATCCCGGCATTATTTACCAGCACATTGATAGCGCCAAATTTGCTTTCCCCTTCTGCAATGACTCTTTTCCAGTCTTCCACATTTGTGACATCATGCCTGATAAAAATGGCGTTTTCTCCCAGAGTGGATGCTATTTTCAATCCCAGGTCCTCATTGATATCAGTCATGATGACTTTAGCGCCCTCAGTAACAAACATTCTTGCATGAGATTCTCCCATTCCCTGACAAGCTCCTGTGATAATGGCGACTTTGTTTTCCAGCCTTTTCATGTTTTTGATCTAATTCAGTATTAATTTATATAACCCGCATTTAAGCCAAATGTTCTTTTGCATGCTATTTGAATAGAGTGAATACAATAGGATGTGTACCTGAGTAAATGACCTTTTTACTTCAGGTAAGTACCACTGACAGGCTGCTCGGATTCCTATAAATCAGTTGCCTTAGTGTATTGTTTACGTACCCTTAAAATTAAAAATTTGCTAACTTATACTTTGGACTATCTAATTAATTATATATTAGTCTTGTATTTAATCATTATTATTATAATTGAGCAGAAACAAACTTTCTGCATAAGAATTACCAAAATGAATGTTATGTGGAATCAATCGCTAATTAAAAAATTCAAAATGCTACTCCTGGTCGTAAGCGTAATGTTCATCCATTTAAACGTTAAAGCCGAAGAAATCAAATCAGTTGATGTTGTTGTGTATGGTGGGAGTTCAGCGGGCATCATTGCTGCTTATACAGCAAAGAAATTGGGCAAAACGGTGATCGTCATTGAACCTGGCAAGTATGTCGGCGGTTTAACCACCGGTGGCCTTGGTGCAACAGATATTGGTAATAAATTCGCCATTACTGGATTAGCCAGGGAGTTTTACCGGAAATTGGGTAACCATTACGGAAAATTAGAACAATGGACTTTTGAACCACATGTGGCAGATAAAGTTTATGCTGACATGATTAAGGAAGGCAAATTAAATGTAATGAGAAACCTGAGATTAACTGGGGTGACAAAAAAGGATGGTTACATTACAGAAATTAGCCTGGAGGTTTCTGATCAGCCTTCAAAAAGCACTAATAAAACCATCAAGGCTAAAATGTTTATCGACTGCACCTATGAAGGTGATCTGATGGCAAAGGCCGGTGTGTCTTACACTATTGGAAGGGAGGCAAACAGCATGTATGGGGAGACTTATAATGGTGTGCAGCTTTCAGATTTTCACCAGTTTCCTGATGGCATTGACCCCTATAAAATTCCTGGGAAACCTGAAAGTGGTTTGCTATACGGCATCAGTGACGCTACCTTGAAACCTATTGGCAGTGGTGATAAATTAATTCAGGCCTATAATTTCCGTTTATGCTTAACACAAAATAAGGATAATAAAATTGATTTCACCCGTCCGGATAACTATAATCCTGAGGATTATGCTTTACTAACGAGGGTCATTGAAAAAGAAAAATGGGTGGGAATTGATGGCAAATTCACCATTAAAAAACTGACTGGTAAAAATGAAATAGAGAATAAGGGAAATTTCCTGATTAAACACATGCCCAACGGTAAAACTGACTTTAATAATTTTGGTGGCTTTTCTACTGATATGATCGGTGCGAACCATCAGTACCCTGAGGGTGATTATGATACCAGGAAAAAAATATGGAAGGCACATGAAGACTATACAAAGGGGATGTTGTACTTCCTGGCTAACGACAAAGCTGTACCTGAGTCTGTGAGAAAAGACATGAGCTCCTGGGGTTATGCCAAAGATGAGTTCAAGGACCAGAATGGATTTTCGAACCAGTTATATGTCCGCGAGGCCCGTAGAATGGTTAGTGATCTGGTGATGACTCAAAAACATTGTGAAGGGGTAGAGGTGGTAGATGATGCAGTGGGTATGGCGGCCTATGGCATGGATTCCCATAACATTCAACGCATTGTCATCAATGGGATGGTTAAAAATGAGGGTGATGTCCAAAAGCCAGTCAGGAATTCTTTTCCTATTTCTTACCGGGCAATTGTTCCCAAACAAGCGGAATGTAAAAATCTGTTGGTTCCTGTCTGTTTATCTGCATCACACATTGCCTTTGGTTCCATCCGCATGGAGCCTGTATTTATGGTAATGGGGCAATCTGCTGCTACCGCTGCGGTAATGGCTATTGATGCCGGACTTCCGGTTCAACAGGTAAATGTTAAAACACTTCAAAAACGTTTGACTGGAAATCCCTTGCTTAACAATAAACCTTTGGAAGTTCTGGTGGATAATGATGATAAATTAAATATGGAAATAGCGGGCGACTGGAAGCGCGTTGGGGGTGGCTACAGTCGTAGTTTATTGCTGTTTGATGCCAATTCTACAAAGGTGAGCACTGCCAGATTTGTTCCCGAGATTAAAAATAACGGTAAACATGAGGTGTATGTATATATTCCTAAGATTACTGGTAGAACCAGCCAAACCAAGTATAAGATTTTTGATGGCAAATCAAATCGTACCACCTTATTAAAAACTGCTGATATCATGGAATTAGGATTAACTTCTGGTGAATGGGTAAGTTTAGGTACTTATCAACTAACAAAAGGTAAAAATGCTTTTGTCGAAGTTTCCACTGAGCATGCCGATGGTTTGGTAACAGCAGATGCTGTTATTTTCAAACCGATATAATACAATAACTTATGTTGCTGATGATCCTATCATCAGCAACATAAGCTTCTTCAACCATCATGAGCATACCGCTCATAAACAGAAATGAATTGCTCATGATAGCTTCATTACCATTAAAAAACAATATATATACTAATGAAAATTAAAGCGACAAGTGTACTTAAAATGAAGGCCTGTTACTTAAATGTGTTGGTGCTTTTGCTGGTCACAACACCTGGTTTTGCAAATGGTGCTCCCAAAATGCCGGCAAATGAAATAACAGCCAAAGTCATTAAACAGCGTTATGGGGCTGAATCTGTAAAAATCAATTCATCATCCACAGAAATCGTAGCTGATCAATTGTTAAGCAATGGTAAAGGGATGACTCTAAAAGCTGGTGTTAAAGCCGCCTTGGATGGCGAGCGTTCGGCTGCTGATTTAGTGTTTACGGTTAAATTGCCAAAAGCAGGTCGCTATATCATGCGTTCTTATGCAGTGACCGATAAGGAAGGCGCTGCACTCATGAAAAAAGCCAAAGGTAAATACGAGTCTTTATTCATGCGAATCCAGATTGACGATATCCGCCCTACAAAAAGAGTGGTTTATGTTCCCTGGGACCGGCCTTTGCAGACTTCAGGGAAATTTGAATTTACCGGACAGGAGCAAGAAGTTAGGATTTGGTTACCTCGGGGTGTGAGGTTGGAATATATTGAGTTTTTACCTTATACGCCACCAGGGATACCATTGGCAGCGCAAAATTATAAACCGGGAATTGTGCCGCCCAATTCAAGGCCACGTCTGTGGGTTAATCAGCAGACTTTACCAAAAGTTAAAGCGGCATTAAATGAGGAGGAGCATAAGGCAGCCTGGGCCAAAGTAAAAAAGGCAGCGCTTACACCTTTTGTTTTTAAGTACGATCCGCTTGTTGAAATGGCCCACGATGCCAACTTGGAAAGTGCAGCAGAAAATAAAGCTTTTTATTACCTGATGACGGGTGATAAAACGGTAGGCCGCGAATCAATAGCCCTGATGTCAGCATACTTGTCGAATGTAGAGTTCGGTAACCTATTGGATATTACCAGAGAAATTGGAAGAGCCATATTTACAGCGTCTGAAGTTTATGACTGGTGCTATGACCTCCTCACTGCGGAAGAGAAAAAAGTGTTTGGCGATAACCTGATGAGGTTAGCAGATGATATGGAAATAGGCTGGCCGCCATTTCTGCAGAAAATTGTAAACGGACATGGTAACGAAGCCCAGGTGTGCCGCGATTTGTTATCGATGAGTATTGCTATTTATGATGAAAATCCATTACCTTATCAATACACTTCTTATGCCGTTCTGGAAGAATTAGTGCCAATGCGTAAATTTGAATACCAGTCGCCGCGTCATAACCAGGGTGTTAATTATGGGGCCTATCGTTTTAACTGGGACATGCATGCCGCATGGTTGTTTTATGGGATGACAGGTCAAACTGTTTTCGATGACAATATCAAAAAGGTACATCATCAATGGCTTTATATGCGTACCCCAGATGGACAAATGCTACGTGATGGTGATGGTTTTAGTTCCGGCGCGCCAGGCAAACCTTATTATTGGAGTAGCCCATCCACGATGTTATTGGCCTATTCCTATGCCGCAGATCCAGTTCTTAAAGCCGATTTTCAGCGCCAGGGCGGAGTGCCAAATAATCCGGTACTTTTTCTGCTCTTGAATGATCCGAAACTGAAAGCAGAAACGAGCCGCGAAACTTTACCGTTAACTAAAGACTTTGGTCCTGTTCTGGGTGCTATGATCGCCCGTACGGGCTGGGATTTCACAGCAAATAGTGACGATGTAGTTGCTGAAATTAAAGGCGGGGGTTATCATGCTGGTAATCATCAGCATAGTGATGCCGGTTCCATACAACTTTATTTCCGTGGATTTCAGTTCGGTGATATTGGATTATATAAGTTTTACGGCACGCCCTACGATATGAATTTCAATAAGCGGTCTATTTCCCATAGCATGATGCTGGCGGTAGATCCCAAAGAAAAATTTCTGAACACGGAATCCAATGACGGTGGTACTCGCCTTATTCAGCGGAATCCAAAAACACCTGAAGAGACGCTAACGGACACTATGTTCAGTAACGGAAAGGTTTTGTCTGCAGATTTCGGCCCCATAAAACTTAAGCCCCTTTTTAGTTATTTTTCCGTTGACCTGACCGGTGCTTATTCTTCCAAAATAAGTGCTTACCACAGGAATTTCATGTTTCTGAATTTAGGTAGAAAGGACATCCCCGCAGCCATTATTTTAACGGATAACATGACGACCAGCAATCCTGAATTTAAGAAATACTGGCAAATCAATGCACACCATGCACCTGTAATAACCGACAATGGTTTTGTTCTCCATAATGAATATCAAGGGAAGGTTGGAAAGACGCATGTTGAAATGCTGCTTCCGGCTGCGAAAGACCGCAAAATTGAGGTTCGAAGCGGTGAGGATGCAAACAGTTCCTTTAATTTTAAATACGAAGTGCCAAGTGAGACTTTAGCAGAGGCAAAAGGAAGCCGGATCCTGATTACACCTCATATTTCAAATGGGAATGATCGTTTTCTGACGGTATTGCAGGTAGCTGCTGATGAAACTAAACCTTTGCCGGTTAAACATTTCGAGACCGAAGTGAGCCACGTGATCATCCTGGCTGATCGGGTAGTGAGCATGAGTAAGCATAATGATTTAATCGACAGAGAGTTTATTTTGAATATTCCTGTCAAAGGGAATTATCAGGTAGTTCTTGCCGGAATGAAAGCCGGTGATTGGAACATCACGGGTACCCAGCGTAAAGTGAAATTCAATGTTAAGGTTGAAGAAGGTAAGCACACCGTGTTTTTCCTTGGTTCAAAAGGAAAATATACGATAACACCTGTTGAGTAAACTTATGATGTTTTCATCAATGAATGGCATCACCGTAAAAAAGATGAGAGAATAAAAACACCTTATTGCTTTTCATGTTATCCTTCAGATTTGTATGGTGTAACTCAAAACTTAATGAAATGAGTGCTAATAAAGAAACTGTAACCAGGTATATGGAGGGCTTTTCAAACAGTGACCATTCCAAGATTTTATCTTGTTTAACCGACGATGTGATTTGGGAAATGCCTGGATTTTTTTACCATACCGGCAAAGAGGCCTTTGACAAAGAAATTGAAAATGAAGCGTTCGTAGGCCGGCCGAACATTACAGTCACCCGATTGGTCGAAGAAGCAGATATTGTCGTGGCAGAAGGAGCTGTTAAAAGTCAAAGAAAGGATGGCGGAACGTTGGATGCCGTATTTTGTGACGTGTTCCATATGGAAAACGAAAAAATCAAACAACTCACCAGCTACGTCCTGGTTAAATAATTGAGGTAATGCATTAGAATTTACGGATATAGGTAAATCCGGTAAGCCCGTTCTGGTGCATGGGTACAAGCACTGTATTGTTTGATTTACCCTTAAACAATTTCTCTTTGACAAAAGGGTAGGCCCAGTAAGTGATTTTCGTGGAAAGTATTCCATAGCCAGCGCCTGCAACAACATCGCTGAACCAATGAGCGCCATTATATAAGCGCAGGCCGCCCGTAGCTATCGCAGCCGAATAACCGATCACCGTGTACCATACCGACTCGTCTTTATATTCCTGGTGCATAAACTCAGCCGCCATGAATGCCATAGCTGTATGACCCGATGGAAAAGAGTGATCATTTGCGCCATTCGGGCGCAGCCTGTTTGTAGCTCCTTTTGTAAGGTCCGTTGTCGCACCCATCATCGCAGTAGAAATTAATAGCATGGCTGTGCGGTCAGTAAAATTATGTTTACTGTTTACTCCTGCAAGATCAAGCCCGTAAACTGCAGCTATGGGTACATAGCGGAGATAATCATCTCCTTTAAAGCTAAAACTTGGAAAATCTTCCTGTAACTCGGTATGCGTATTGACGTCTAAATTATGAAGCTGCCTTACTTGTGGCGAACTAAACCCATAGACTACGAATGCCATTGGAATAATAATGGCATTGGTTTTCAGGGGTTTATATGTCAGTTCTTTGTAGATTGTTGGATTTACCTGAGCATCCTTTTGACTATAACAGTTCAAAGAGAAAACTAACCCAAGTAAAATTAAGCTAGATCCTACACGAGTTTTCATTTGTTTAGAGATTGATTTACCTAGGTAAAGAAGCAATCATAAGCAACATTTATGCAAGTTTGTACTCATCTTCGTGACCAGGATCTACATGGTATTTTAAGCTCAACCCTTATTCGCTGCTCCTGCCATTCACAAAAAGAAGGATATAGTAAAGTAAAGTAGCAATTGAACTGATTGCGGCTACTAAATAGGTGCGTGCAGCCCACTTAAGTGCATCAGCGGCTTTATCATGCTCAGTAGGAGTGGTCATGTTATTGTTTTCAAGCCATTTCAATGCGCGGTTGCTGGCATCATATTCAACGGGTAATGTAATGAGCGTAAATAGGGTAGTGATGGAAAACAATGCAATTCCGATAAGGAAAATAGTAGGATTTGCTCCGCCAATTAAAAATCCCATTCCTGCAAGTATGATCCATTGAGAAAGTTGGGAACTGATGTTCACTAAAGGAACGATTGCACTGCGTAAATTCAGCATGTTATAGGCCGTGGCATGCTGCACCGCATGGCCACATTCATGTGCTGCTACTGCAGCTGCAGCTATACTCCGTCCTTCATAAACATCAGGACTCAGGTTAATGGTTTTATTTGCCGGGTTGTAATGATCACTTAACTGACCGGGAGTAGCAAGCACGCTAACATCATAAATGCCGTTATCGGAAAGCATTTTCTCTGCAATTTCCTTCCCGCTCAAACCAACCCTAAGGCCAATCTGACTATATTCGTTAAACTTACGTTTGAGCCTGTTGCTAACAATAAGCCCAATAATAAACATGATCCCCGCAATAAGATAATAACCTATTAATCCCATAACATTTTTTTTAGATTTTAAGCTATACAAAATTAACGATAGAAAGCTGGATTTTTAAGAATTATAAGTCAAAAATGTGCAATACCTACGCTTATGGTGAAATTATAAGGCTTTGATAATGTCAAAACACTAAGTTTTTAATAACAAATACTTTAAAAGCTTTTGGGTAAACACTAGGAATTAATAATAATTTAATATATTCAATTATTATTAATCAATTATAATGTTACCTCCTATGTTAGGAGATTATTGTGCACAGTACGCAACCTATAAAATTGCTTTTTATAAGCCGAAAAATAACGGGTACGTCAACGATGACTGATTTAATAATTAGTCAAGAACCAAATAATACATTAATAGCCAAATAATAAGTTTAAAGAACGAATCTAAAATGCAGCCTGAAGATTTAAAAACGTTGATGAAAATCAAAGCAGGAAGTCAATATGCGTACAACACTTTTTATCAATTATACGGACCACGACTTCTTGCTACGGTGTATTTTTTATGTAATGATAAGGCACTGGCCGAAGATATAGTTCAAGAGTCATTTTTGCGTTTATGGCTAAACCGAAGCATGCTGAATGAAAATCAATCTTTAAAAGGCTATCTCCGTACCATTAGTAAAAATCTGTTTTTAGATCATGTTCGTAAAAATAAAACAGAAAAAGTATATAATAACTTACTTGCTGAACCAATTTCATTTGATACAAGGGATCGCATTGCTTTTAAAGAATTAAATAAAATAATTTTTAATGCCATTAGTGCGTTTTCAGCGGAAAAACAAGAAATGTACATTGGCAGCAGATTTAATGGGAAATCTTATAACGAAATTGCGATTGCAAATAATACCACTCCTAAAGCTGTAGAGCGTCATATTGCGAAAATTTCAATATTCATTAAGGCATATTTGAAAAAGCATTACTTTATCCTTTTCTGATCTTCACCTGCTAATTCTTTTTTAATTATTTAGGGGGATATTTCTTTTCCATACGTATAGGTTCTAGATGGGGAAATATACTGATTCAGAAAACCTTATTAAGGATTTTATAAATGACCGCTTAACGGATCATGACAGGGAGAAATTTTTAAAACTTTATTACTCCATCACTCAAGGTGACAGAGAAGAAGCTGATTCTATTTTCGATGATATCCATGCACAGATTGAGGCTTTGTCTAATGAAGAACTGGCATTTTTTTTAAATAAATTAGATGTATTAAATTCTAAGGCTAAAACCTCTAAGACTAGCAAGTCACTTCAGATTTTTTCGTACCTGAGCTATGCTGCAATCATTGTGGCTGTATTAAGTGTGGGTTTTTTGTTTTTTAAAAGTTTTGAAAAAGGTCCGGCAAGTTATTTTGCAAAGACAGACCAGTTGATTTGGCTTCCAGACAGCAGTTCCGTTGTTCTTAAAGCAGGCAGCTCACTCTATTTGGCTGCTTCTTATGGTAGATCTGTACGTCAAACTAAATTGGATGGCGAAGGTTTTTTCGATGTTAAACCCAATAAGCAAAAACCATTCATAGTTCATTCCAAACATGGCTTGGTTACCAAGGTATTAGGAACCTCATTTTTGATGTCGACCAAAAACACCTTACAAAAAGTCGAAGTTAAAACCGGAAAGGTGCAGGTAAGCAATGGCGATAAGGTTTATGCTATACTGCTTGCAGGTGATAAAATTATAAAAAGAGGTAACGATGCTGTTGAAATAAAACGTCAGGCAAGGAAAACACCAGATGAAAACATCGAGTTTAATAACCTGGACTTAAGGATAGTTGCTTCTAAATTAATGGAAATTTATGGACGATCGATCGTAATTGATAAAAGCGTACCAGAAGGCTTGAAATACACTGCGACTTTTTCCTCTAACCAACCTTTGGAAGAAATAATAATGACGATCAGCACAGTGCATCATTTACATTACAAAATTTCATCAGAGAAGATCATCGTATTTAAATAACCACTATAACAGTCCCACAAACCTAATGACCAAATTAAACCATCAACTAAACCTCTTATTATTTAAAGTATGAAAGAAAATTTACCTATCAAATGGTCTTCCGTTATGCTATTTCTTTACTTCTCCTTATGTTTTGAAATAGCTTCAGCACAAGATTTGTCTGCACGTGTAACGGTTAATACCTCGAATAAAAACATGGGGCAGGTACTCTCTGATGTTCAGAAGCAAACTAAAATTAAGTTTGTTTATAATCCTGAAGAAATTTCTACCACAAAGGTTTTAAATCGAAATTACCAGAATGTACCCTTGTTAACCATGCTGTCGGAATTGGGGTTTTCAGCCCAAAAAAGCGGTGGAAATGTGATCATCGCTAAATTGGAATCCGCAACGCCAAATCAGGCAATCAACCAAATTACTGTCAAAGGTACAGTAAGAGATAAGCAAGGTACTTTACCAGGAGCTTCTGTTACGGTTAAGTCCAATATAGCAACCGGAATATCGACTGATGTTAATGGCAGGTTTACTATAAAAGTTCCCGCTAATGGTGTCTTAATTTTTAGCATGGTTGGCTATGTTAAAAAAGAAGTTCCTGTTCAAGGAGAAAACATCGTTAATGTAGAATTGGACTTTGCAGATAGTCAGTTAGATGAAGTCGCTATTGTAGCCTTTGGAACCCAGAAAAAATCTACCATGGTTGGCTCTGTAACCACTATAAATCCTAAGGAATTGAAGGGACCCACCAGTAATTTAACAACAATGCTAGCGGGCCGTATTGCGGGTGTGATTGCCTATCAACGTAGTGGGGAGCCTGGCAGAGACAATGCTGATTTTTTTATCCGTGGGGTAACCACTTTCGGTACAGGGAAAAAGGATCCACTGATCCTTATCAATGGCATAGAGGTATCTTCAAGTGATTTGGCAAGAATACAACCTGATGATATTGAAGGTTTTTCAATTCTAAAAGATGCTACTGCTTCCTCGCTATATGGAGCTAGAGGGGCAAATGGTGTGGTATTAGTGACTACCAAATCTGGAACAGAAGGCAAAACAAAATTCAATGTTCGTTTCGAAAACAGCTTGTCTGCCAATACACAGAATTTTCAATTAGCAGATAACATTACTTATATGAAACTGGCAAATGAAGCTTCCGCTACACGTGATCCACTTAGGGGCACGCCATATCCGAGAGAAAAAATTGATTATACGATGGCTGGTGACAATCCGCTGCTTTATCCGGACAATAACTGGATTGATTTGATGATTAAAGATTATACAAACAACCAGCGCTTAAATTTTAATTTAAATGGTGGGGGAGCTAAAGCAGTATATTATATAGCCGGTACTGTAAATCAGGATAATGGTGTGTTGAAAACAGTTGCAACTAATAATTTTAACAGTAATGTCAAGGCAACTAACTATGAATTGAGATCGAATGTTAACGTGAAACTAACTCCAACAACCGAAGGTATCATCAGAACAACTGGGAATTTCAACGCTTATAACGGACCTGTAGGAGGGGGGAGCAGGATATTCTCCCAAGCATTATGGTCAAATCCGGTGAAGTTTCCAGCTTACTATTCTCAAGATTATTCGCCATATGCCAAACATACACTTTTTGGCAATGCTCATCGGGAAAATGGGAGTTTATATTCCAATCCTTTTGCTAATGCAGTTTCAGGATTTGAACAGGAGGAAAATTCAAAAGTTACTCTTCAGTTTGAATTAAAGCAGGACTTTGATTTTTTTATACCCGGTTTAAAAGCCCGGTTAATGGCTTATACAAGAAGAAATTCTTTTTTTTCGTTATCCCGTCAGTATAAACCTTTCTTTTACGGTGCAAACATGGACCCCCAGGAAGGTTTCATGGGCCTACAATTGTTAAATGAGGGGAGTGGAACCGAATATTTAACGTATAGTCCGGGAGATAAAATCTCAAACACATATAATTATATAGAGGCAGCAGCTACCTATAATAAAGTGATTGGTAAAAAACATGATTTGAGTGCCATGTTAATCGGATTGGCGAGTAACTATTTAACAGGAAATGCTGCTACACTACAAAACTCTTTGCCACATAGAAACCAGGGAATATCAGGGCGTTTAACCTATGGTTATGATACCCGCTACTTAACTGAATTCAATTTTGGTTATAATGGATCTGAAAGATTTGATGAAAAGAATCGCTTTGGTTTTTTCCCATCAGTGGGTCTAGCCTGGAATATTGTAAATGAGCCTTTCTTTGAGAAATTTGAGAAAACCATCACGAAGTTAAAATTAAGAGGAACTTTCGGTCTTGTTGGTAATGATCAGATCGGGGAAGAGAATGACCGTTTCTTTTATTTGTCCAATGTTAACATGAATTTCGCAGGCAAAGGCTATTCCTTTGGTGAAAACTACACGGAATATAACTCGGGTGTGAATGTCACAAGATATGAAAACCGGGAAATTACGTGGGAGAAGGCTTATAAAACCAATTTAGGTTTAGAAATAGGCATCAATAATGCGCTCAACGTGGACATAGATGTTTTTCATGAGAAAAGGGAAAATATCTTAATGTCAAGAGCTTTTATTCCAACTACCATGGGCTTAAATGCGCCGATCCAGGCTAACGTGGGAGAGGCAGAAGGCAAGGGCTTTGAAGTAGCATTGGATTATTCTAAGTCTTTTTCAAACGCCTCATGGTTTTCATTCAGAGGGAATTTCACTTATGCGAAAAGTAAGCTTTTGGTAAATGAGGAACCTGATTACACAGCCAGTGAGAAATTGTTGTCAAAGATTGGTTATCCAGTAAATCAAGTATTTGGTTTGATTGCAGAACGATATTTCGTAGATGAGTTTGAAGTCGCTAATTCACCACGCCAGAATTTCGGTAATTATATGGCAGGAGACATCAAGTACAGAGATGTTAATGGCGATGGTCAAATTACCAATTTGGATCATGTTCCAATTGGCCATCCAACAATGCCAGAAATTGTGTTTGGTTTTGGCTTTTCTTATGGTTATAAGGCATTTGATATCAGCGCCTTTTTTCAGGGATCTGCCCGTTCATCTTTTTGGATAAATCCGAGTAATATTGCTCCTTTTGTTCAGAATCCATTAAATCTTGCTCAGAATGAAGGAAATCAAAATGGCCTTTTAACTCATGTGGCTAATAGCCATTGGTCAGAAGATAATCGTGATACCTATGCCTTCTGGCCAAGGTTGTCTGATCAATTAGTTACAAATAACATGCAATCATCAACCTGGTGGATGAGGAACGGATCTTTTATGCGCTTAAAAAGTGTTGAATTAGGCTATAATGTTCCAAAAAGTATTTTGAATAAAGTGAAGTTTTCAAACGTCCGGCTCTATGCTAATGCCCTTAACTTATTCTCCATCAGCAAATTCAAAATGTGGGATGCTGAAATGGCAGGCAATGGTTTAGGTTATCCGATTCAACGAGTTATAAATGTTGGAGTCAATGTTGGTTTTTAATTTAAGATAAAAGAGAATGAAACAGAATATATTCAATATAAAGAAAGTACACCTATTCAATTTTTGTATGCTATTAGCAACCCTAATAACGTTTGGAAGTTGTAAGAAATTTTTAGATGTAGTTCCTGATGATGTGGCTACAATAGACCATGCTTTCAGCAATCGGTTCGAAGCAGAAAAATATCTTCACACTTGCTACTCATACCCCTTTAACCGAGGAAGTAATGACCCGGTTGTAGCAAATATTATGTTTACTGGTGGTGATGAATTATGGACTTACAACGGTGATAATTATAGATTAGAATCTCCTTGGAAAATTGCTATGGGTGAACAGAATAAGGTTAACCCATTTGTGAACGCATGGGATGGTTTGAATCATGCCAGGCCTACTTTTAAGGCTATAAGGGATTGTAATATTTTCCTTGAACATGTAAGCGATGAATCAAAGATCTTAGATCTTGACCCGCAAATGCGTCAGCGATGGATTGCAGAAGTAAAATTTCTGAAGGCCTATTATCATTTTGTGCTTCTTCGGATGTATGGTCCAATTCCAATTACAGATAAAAACTTACCCATCTCCGCATCTCCGGCTGAAGTAAAAGTAAAACGCGATCCTTTCGATGAAGTTGTGAGTTATATCACTTCTTTATTAGATGAATCAGCAGCTGTATTACCAGCTTCCATCGAGAATAAATCTACAGAATCTGGTAGAGCCACTAAAACTGCCGCGTTAATGTTGAAGGCACGTTTATTAGTAATGGCTGCAAGTCCATTATTTAACGGTAATTCAGATTATGCGAACTTCAAAGACAAAGATGGTATACAGTTAATAAATCCGACTTATGATCCTTCCAAATGGCAGAAAGCCGTTGACGCAGGTAGAGCAGCCTTAGATGCTGCAGAAGAAGGCGGGTTCTCTCTTTATCAATTTTCTGAAAACATAGGAAAAATTTCTGATTCTACCAGAATTCAAATGAACATCAGAGGTGCAGTAACAGAAAAGTGGAATAGTGAATTAATATGGGGATTTACAGACCACCAGGAAACGGCGGTTGCAGGTATTCAGAATGGGGCTATGGCTGGTCAAATTGATCATCGTTTAACTGTTGCTCCACAATGGACTTCCTATTTATCGGTAACGATGCGTATGGCAGAGTTATTTTATAGTGACAAGGGTGTTCCTATAAATGAAGATAAAAATTGGGCTTACGATAAACGGTTTGAGCTGGCAACTGCTACACGTGCAGAACGCTTTAACATATTAGAGGGTTTTACGACAGCAAAGCTAAATTTTAACCGCGAAAATAGATTTTATGGCAGTGTAGCTTTTGATGGCGCAAAATGGTTCATGCAAAATAGCCCTAACCAAAGTGATGAAAATACATCTTTTTATGTACATGCGAAATTCGGCCAGAATAACGGAAAAATCAGAGATCAATATTACAATGTAACAGGCTATTGGCCAAAAAAATTAGTGAATTGGAAATACATTCAAACTAATGCAGGGAGCTATACCACTGAAAAATATCCAAGACCGGAAATGCGTTTAGCTGACCTTTATCTGTTATATGCAGAAGCTTTAAATGAAGCAGGGAATAGCACTGAAGCTTTTGTCTGGTTAGATAAAATTAGATCACGTGCTGGTCTGCAAGGGGTTCTTCAGTCATGGCAAGCGCATTCTAAAAGCCCTAATAAGCCTTCAACAAAAGAAGGACTACGTGAAATAGTTCATCAGGAAAGAATGATTGAGTTGGCTTTCGAAGGCTCAAGGATTTGGGACTTAAGGCGATGGAAGAAAGCCGAAATTCTGCAGAATATGCCAGTAAGAGGCTGGGATGTAAACGGAAGTACTACAAATGATTATTACAGGATTAGAACATTACATAACATGCAATTTGTATCTCCCAGGGATTATTTATGGCCCATAAAAGAGTCAAATCTAACTGTTAATTCAAATTTAGTTCAGAACCCTGGTTGGTAAACATAAAATTATTCATATGAAATTAAAGATAATATTACTCGCAATTCTTGCCGTTTTTGTTGGAGCGTGTAAGGACGAAATTAATTCACCACTTGAAAAGGATTCAGTTAAATCTGGAAACATTTCCAATGTTTCAGTGGAAAATTTACCTGGTGGGGCTGTTCTTACTTATTCAATTCCCACTGATCCAAGCTTCTTGTATGTACTTGCTGAGGTAAATACTAAAGGTGGTAAAGTAAGGCAATTTAAAGCCTCTCATTATATTAATACACTTAAAATTGATGGACTCGGAGATACGGATACTTATGAGGTAAAAGTATATGCCGTTAACAAAAGCGAACAGCGGTCAGCGCCTTTGAGCGTCGAAATTAAACCCTTTACTCCCCCCTTCCGTACGGTTTTTGAAACGGTAGAGGTCATCGAGGATTTTGGAGGGATAAATATCAAATTTAAGAATGAAAGTGAAGCGGATCTCGGCGTGATCTTATACGCTACTGATTCATCGGGCGTATTTAAGCAGTATGGAACTTACTATTCCAAGGCAAAAAATGTAAGCCATTCTTTTAGGGGCATGCGTAGTGAAAAAACTAAAATAGGGGTATTCATAAGAGACCGCTGGGAAAACTCTTCTGATACTTTAATTAATGAACTAACACCATTGCATGAGGAGATGATTAAAAAGCCATATACAGACATCACCTTACCCGGTGATGCTCCTATTTATGAAGGCTTGAGCTATATAGCAAAGCATTTTATGTGGGACGGCAGATGGTCGACAGTTTTTAGTAATCCTTACAATCCTGGCCTAAGCATGACTACTCAAGGTCCTAATGATGGAAAACCTTTGCATGTAACTTTTGCCTTAGCAAATAAAGCACGGTTAAGCCGAATGAGGGTGAGTAATTACTACCAATATCAAAACCGCACCATGAGGAAATATGAAATCTGGGGACATCCTGGAACTCCTCCAAGCAATGGGAGTTGGGACGGGTGGATAAAATTAGGAACTCATGAACAAGTAAAACCTTCTGGATTACCAATTGGACAATATTCTGAAGAAGACAAGAAAGCTTGGGAAGCAGGTGATAATTTCAACCTACTTGCGGACGCCCCGGCAATAAAGTATCTAAGGATAAAGTGTCTGCTGAATTGGACCGGGAATTCAAATATGGCAATAGCAGAAGTTACTTTATGGGGCAGTGAACGGTAAATGTTAAACAAATAAAAATTCAAGGATGAAAAAAAATATTCTTTTACTGCTGCTCATTAGTGTTGTTGCGACATTAGCATGCACGAAAATGGACGATTACAAAAAATATACGAATGGAAAAGAACTTGCTTATGCTGGAAAAGCTGATTCTCTCAGGGCTTTTCCAGGAAAAAACCGAATTAAGTTATCTTGGAGGTTAGTGTCAGACCCGAAAATTACTAAAGCGAGAATTTATTGGAATAATAAAGCTGATTCTCTGGAAATAGCAATCAAAAGAACTGTTGGGGTTGATACCATCAATGTAATTTTAGAGAAAATGAAGGAAGGCAACTACAGTTTTGAAGTGATCACCATACACGATGATCAGATCCGTTCGGTTCCTGCTTATATAAGCGGACGGGTCTACGGCCAGAATTATGAAGTTACCTTACTTAACCGAGGGATCCAAAGTACAACCTATCTAACGAATAATGGTTACAGGATAAATTGGGGACTAGTGGAGGGGACAGCTTTAGGTGTTGACATCACCTATGCAAAAACTAATGGTACGGTAACTAATTACCGGGTACCCACTACCGAAAATGTGACCACATTAACAACCGTTAAGCGGCCGGGTCAAATTTATTACCGGACCTTATTTAAACCGGATTCTTTATCTATCGACACATTTTACAGTAAGATTGATACTTTAAGGTTAAATTAAGCATGATGAGAATGTTTTTGACACTTTCATTTGTTGGAGTAATGTTGTTTAATATTTTATTTTCACAAAAAGAAAATGAAATAAGCAGGAATGATGCAGCAAAAGTAAGCCCGGGAGTAATAAGTGATTTAGTGCTTCTCTATCATGGCGGAACTCATCGTTTGAATTATACTGAAGCGCAGCTCCAGCCTTATCTATATAGAACTACTAAAAATGTTAAACATGAATGGTTATTCGATGGTTTTTTGTTTTTGGAATTCAAAGATAATCTTGGATATGAATATGCTAAGGGTTATGGGCAGAAACCTGCTAATAAAGATCAATGGATTTGGTTAACCAAGAGAAATTTTGAGAGAGGAAAAGGTGTAAATGCATTAAATACTTCTCTTAAGAAGCTTGCAAATAAGAATGTAATCCCCAATCGGAAGAGAAAGGTTGTTTTAACTTTGCCTGATCCAATTAAAGGTAGCAATACCTGGGGTTACGTAAATGGCAAACAGCTGGATTTTAATAAAACTGAAGATCGTATAACTGCATGTAAATGGTATGTTGATCATGTGATACAACAATGGAATAAACAGGGCTTTGATCAATTGCAATTTGAAGGCTTTTATTGGGTAGCAGAAACCCAACGTGATAGCTGGGAAATTCTTCAAGAGCTCAGTAAATACATTAAAAGTAAAGGTCTGGACTTTTATTGGATTCCGTATATGTATGCAGAAGGGGCAGCTGACTGGAAGAAAAGTGGTTTTGATCACGCCTACCAACAACCAAACTACTTTTTCAAAGCAGATAGACCTTATTCACTTTTAACCAAGGCAATTGATATGGGTAATAAGCATCATATGGGACTTGAAATGGAATTTGATTTTAAGGTAACTCAACCAATTTTCAAAAAAAGGTTTTATGATTATATAAAAGCCTTCGAAGATGGTGGGGTTTGGGATACCAAACCCGTTGCTTATTATGAGGGTGGTGGCGCCTGGTTAGCAATGTCTAAGGGATCAGAATCACAAAGACAAATGTATAATGATTTGAGTGACATCATTGTTAAAAGACAAAAGCGTGCTGATGGAGTCATAAAAGAGGTCAGGTAGTAAAATGTAACGTCACATTATTATTTCAAGATACTTTTAACAGCTGTAACATCGTTAACTTTGTATAAGTGTCAAATTAATTTTCAACATTTTAACTTAAACAAACCATATGAAATGTCCTTCCTGTAATGAAACGTTGTTGATGAGCGACAAACGCGGTGTAGAGATTGATTATTGTCCAAACTGCAGGGGAATCTGGCTGGACAGGGGTGAACTCGAGAAGATAATGGAGAGCTCAGCAGAGCACTATTCCAGCAGAGATAATTACGAAAAAGATTATAAACAATATGGATATAACCAGCATCCTGGTGATCAACATCATGATAAAAGATATCCGTATAAAAAGAAGAAGTCCTTTTTGAATGATTTCTTCGATTTTTAATTCAGTCATAAAAACTAATTACTTCCCGTAATTCCAATAGGGTGTCAGATCTGCTTTTTGCTTAGCGATTTGATCACCCTATTGTTTTGCATAATAACTTATCTTATCAGACTCCTCCTCGATACTTTTTACGTTTCTGAGGATACAATCCGTTACTGTTTGTATAAATCTCTCTGATACCACATGCCCCATACCCTCAACTACACATAGTTCTGCATTAGGTACCACAGTAGCAACTTCCTCACCACATACCAACTTCACCAAGGGGTCAGCGTCACCATGTATCACCATGGTCGGAACCTGGATCTTCGACAGTGCTGTTCTGCGGTCGCAATTATCTCCAATCAAGACAGCGGCAACCTGCCTGGTTGTCCCTTCTGGATACCATGATCGCTTGATGTGTGCCAATGCTCTTTTCCTCAAAAGGGGTTCATCATCCAGGCTGCCCAGTACTTTGTAAATGTTGACAAGGTAAGTGGCCAGGATATCCGGATCTTTAGTGTTTGGTGGTGGCATGCTCATCGCTTTTAGGGCTTTTTCGTCCCCCTGGGGCAAGTCTGGATTTCCTGATGAAGCCATGATACTAGTGAGTGTAAGTACTTTTTCCGGATGGTTAATTGTGATTAATTGAGCAATCGCGCCGCCCATCGATCCGCCCACAATATGGGCTTTTTCGATATTTAAAGCCTCCAGTAAGCCTGTTGCATCTTCGGCCATATCAACTAAAGTATATGGGAGAGGGGCAGGCTCACATTTTTTAACGAAGGGGATGATCGCTCCCCAATCCGGTGCGCCAAGTGAATCAAATTTTGTAGATAAGCCCACATCCCGGTTGTCAAACCGGATTACCCGATAGCCCCGGTTAGCCAAAGCCTGGCAGAATTCCACCGGCCAGTCGACCAGCTGGGCGCCTGTTCCATGAATAAGAAGAATAGTTTCTGCATCCGTATTACCGAATGATTCATAAGCAATGTTAATATTATTTGCTTTGATGTACTTCGTTTGTGCCTTACTATTAAAACATAAGATCAAACCTAATGTCAACCAAAGCGCTGTCTGAAATGTAATTCTTATTGCTTTCATCATCTTCAAATTTCATTGCTGATTGTTGTGTTTGGTGTACGGGCATACTATTGATTAGGAGGATGGAGGTGCTGTTTTTTTAAATATTTTATTTATATTTATTGGAGATCCGCTTCCTTAAATTTACTTATTTAAAATAAATTAATACGGATAATATTCAATTCCAAAATGGTTTATCCACCGAAGCTGATACAGATTCCTTTTTTTGGAATAATTGACTTAAAACAATTGTTATCAAACAAATTAAGGTATGGAAAGGACAAAACCTGACTTTAAGACGCAGGCATGCAATCAACTACTCAACGTGTTCTGGACAGTGCTCAGCTTCCTGCCCGTGTTATGGTATTGGATGGGCAGATATCCGGATGTGTTACTTTATGGATCAATTGCAATTAGTACCCTATGCGGCCTTTTGCCCTCTTCTTTCTTTGACTCTTTGCAATTGAGCAACAACCCTGATTTTTACAAAAAGTATGGTGTAAAAACGATAAAGAAAATTGTTCAAAATGGCGACTTTATCAACATGTTATTCAGAAAAAGGGATCCACATTATAAAGTGATTCAGGATGTACGTAAAATGCAGAATTACCTCAATACAATTTTAATGTATGAAAGGTATCATTTTACCTGCTTTATCTTTTTTTTGATGACCACTTTGCTGAGTTTTTTTCAACATTACTTTATGATTCCACTGCTAACCACCTTTTGCAATGTGGTCTATAATGTTTGTCCGATTTTTCTGCAGCAGTATAACAGGCTAAGAATTAACAAGGTGAATTAAGGTACATAATTTTTCACTATCCAAATTAATAAGCCAGCAACCTTCCGCAGGCAATAATCGCCGCCCAGGCCATGATAGATACTAAAGCAGATATTCTGGCTGAAAAGGGGACTTTCTCCACCTTACCTTCAACGCTTACCGATGAAGGGGATTTAAAAATATACTTGTGGAAAACCAATACATTGAGGGAAGCAATTACCAGCAAGCTCATCTTTAGCCAAAAAGTAGGGTCAACGCCAAGGCTCTTTGCATTGGTGATGAATAGCAATAATCCCGAGGGAACGACCAGGATCAAACCGCGCCTGGAGAAGGGTAATAAATACGCTGATAAACCATTAACAGGCAGGTTTTTCGAGAAACCGAGTAAACGAAGATCAAAAAAAAGCGCCCCACCTACTAGCATCACTATACCGATGATGTGTATAATCTCCAGTGCAGGATATAACCATAGTGATTGTCGGATAGTCTCCGCCCATGAAGAATCCTCCAATAAGTTTAGGAATTGCAATAGTAAAGCGGGCACAATTAACGCAGCTCGTATTTTTGATCATCCACAAAAATCCGTTCAGCACGCATTTCATTTTTCACTGTTTTATGTGGATAAGCCACTATTCTCACAGCCGTTCCTTTTTTAATCATATCCGCAGATAAACCGCGGGCTGTCATGCGGCTTGCTGGTGCCAGGTAAACTGTCCAGACCTCTTTTTTATATTTTACCTTAGCCAGGACGTGCGGATTTTCAAAGGTGGATTCGTCAATGACGGTCTTAAAATCCAAAACTTTTTTCTGATCGTAATTAGCCCAGCCATGGTGAAAGGCGGTAAATGAGACGCTAAGCAGAAACACGATTAACAGCGAGAGATTTTTTAAATAAGCCATAATCCAAATATTTAATTTGTTTGGTCCTTTTTAAATGTGATTGTTGATCCTTGTCTAAATTTAGTTAAAAGAACTGACCTTTAAAATATTAGCAAAGGTTTTTTGTAGATTTATTAATATCCCTATTGTCGTTATGCAGGTTGATAGTGTAGAAGGACATTACCGCAGTTAAATACTTTGGCCTTCGTCAGTTTAAAGCTACACTGTTGTGGAAGGTTTTTAAATAAAGGTGTGCCATTTCCCAAAGCAACCGGGTTAATGATCAGCTGGTATTCATCAATCAGGTTGTTTTCGATAAAAGCTGTGGCAAGGTCAGCGCCACCAAAAATAACGAGGTTCTTACCCGACTGTTGCTTTAATTGATTAATTTCTTCCGGATCGATGGCTGTACGCAAACTTGAATTCCATTCCAGCTCCTGAAGCGTTCTTGAGAAAACTATCTTCGGCGTTTCATTCATAAAGTGCGCTAATTCTCCCCGCGCTGATGGCCAGTAGCCAACCATGAGTTCATATGTTTTCCGGCCCAATACGATGGTGTCAACTGTTTCAAAAAAGCGTAACATATAGTCTTCCATTTCATCATCCCAGACATGCCAGTCGATATCATTCCCAGGAGCTTCGATATAGCTATCCAGAGAAAGCATCATCGATAGAATGATCTTCCTCATGGGACTAGAATTTGGTTCATTTGACGAATATGCCGCTGTGTATGAAACGTATTGAAACACATCCATTCCAACCTGGTAAATTCCCCATATCCGGGAATTTGAAAGTCAACGCAGGTAAGCGATAAATCTTTATTTGTCAAAACTTCCTTCATTTGTGAAATTCTTTTTTCCAACCCTTTCACCAGACTAGTTCTATCGATTGGCCCAGGTGAAGGCAAAACTTCAACCGGAGCACTCATTTTAATACCATAGTCAAGAAACAGCTGTTTTATACCCTGAACCTTTTCGTCCGGCGCTCTTTCTGTAGGTTTTACATTTCCGTTCATCACATTTACAGAGGCGTAAGTCTTCAGTAAATGTTCCGCAATTTGTGCCAAAGACCAGCCCCCCGTTGCAGGCGCTGCTTGAAGTCGTTCATCCCCGGTTGATGAAATGATTTCCAGCAGTTCGGCTGATACACTTGTAAATTGACTTAGAATTTCCTCTTGTTGCATACGGTTAAATTTAAAGGGTTTAATTATCAAGTTATATGCTAGCAGTCTTTTCAAATAGAGTATAGGATAATATACGAAGAATATATCAGCTTAATGTTCAAGTAAATAGATCAAAGTTACAGCCCAGCCCAGCCCAGCAGCTTTTATTTTTCTAATTTTTTTTTTGGTGTAACACCGTCGTGATGGATAACAAGGGCTTATGACTAAGTAATGGTTTAATGTGTGTGTTGAGTTTTGTTAATGAGGGATTAAGGTGATAACTTCGCATCAACATGTTACGACATACAGGAACTAAGCGTACTCCACGACACAACCTGAGGCTAGCCACCTTACTTGGGCTAACTGCCGGTTTTGTGAATGCAGCGGGTTTTCTTGGCTTTTCGGTGTTAACAACCAATGTAACCGGCCACGTGGCTCTTTTTGCAGAAAGTGTAGCATTTCAAGATTGGTCTACAGCCAGGGTGGTTGCTTTGTGGATGTTCCTTTTTTTGGCTGGTGCTTTCTGCTCCAGTTTAATTACCACCTTGATAGATAAAAACCGCAGGTTTTCCTATGGGCTTCCTATTTTAATTGAAATGGCTATCCTGATTTTTACTGCTATTTATGGCCATAAATACGATACCACCATTGTTTCTAAAGAGTTTTTTGCTGGAGGACTTCTTTTTGCCATGGGCCTGCAAAACTCACTGGTTTCTGTGATATCGGGTTCGGTGGTGCGCACAACACATCTTACAGGGACTTTTACAGACCTTGGTATTGAACTTGCCCAATTGATTAGCCGAAAAGTAAAAGCCCGGAGTGTGCTTCAATCAAAGATTCTACTCCGCCTTTTTATAATTGGCTCGTTTATGGCCGGTGCAATTCTGGGTGCGTATATTTTTTACCATTGGGAATTTCATTCATTTTTTATTCCGGTATTTATCCTGTTTTTTACCTTGCTTTATGACCTGTTCCGAATTAACGCCCAACGTTATTACCATACTGCAGCAAAAGCAGTAAAATATTCCCTTACACGGAAGAGGCTTCGTTAAAAAATAAGAGGCCTCCATCGCAGTCATTATCGCTTTATTTTCAATCACAGAAAAAATATTTTAAACCAAGCAGCATTTCGCTCTTCTCTCCCGTATACTATATAAAGCGCTGCAGCAATAAACCTTCATCAAATTGAAGGAACAAAAGGTTTAACTTAAATCATAAAACAATGAAAAGTGCAATTTATTCACTAAAAGGATATGTGTTTCCTTTTATGATGCTCCTACTCACAGTAGGATTTGTGTCTTGTAGTGATGATGACGATGATGAGCCAGCACCTACACCAACGATGGTCAATTACTCGGGAAACTTTGTGAAATCAAATGACAATGTAACCACAACAGCAACAGGTACTACAACTGCTACCTATAATACCACAACGAGGGAATTGTCTTACATTTTAACCTGGACTGGCCTGGGATCTGATCCTGTAGGCATGCACTTCCATGATGCAGGTCCGATCATTGTCCCTATTGAAAACTTCCCTGTCGCTGTTTCCGGAACATATTCTGGTAAAGCAACTTTGACTGTCGAACAGGCCAATGACCTTGCAGCGGGAAGAATCTACTCTCAAATCCATACCGTTAATTTTCCCGGAGGAGAAGTGATCGCTACCTTAACTAAAAGCGGAACTTCTGGCAATGGTGGTGGTGGCATTGATTATTAATCATTCCAGTTATTAATTAAGCCTGTCATGAAAAGATTATTCTTTATTCTGCTTGCCTTAGGGGCCTTTTATTACAGTTGTACAAAAATGGCCCCTGAGGAGGCCGGGCCTGAAGAACCCATTACATGTACCCCCGAATTTCCCGGTCAAAATGTTACCTATCACAATTATGTGAAAAATATCATCGCTCGAAATTGTACCGTTACCTGCCATAAAGGAGGCAATACCCTGGGCCCTGGTAATTTCACCACTTATGCCGGTGTGCGTGCTTACACGGGAACTTCGTTTTTCTTCAGGGTCATCACCGACCAGGCAGACATGCCTCAGGGTAAAGCACCCCTTCCTCAATCAACAAGGGATTCTCTTAATATCTGGTTGAAAAACTGTAGTCCTGAAGGTCAAGTAAATCAATAAGCTTCATAACCTGGCAAGACAAATTATGTAAAAGGAAAACTTGAGTGATGAAACCAGTATTTGCCATATTGTTCCTGTTATTGATCCCTAAAATGAGCGGTTCACAACAGGTATACACTTCTGATCAGGTGGAGTTTACTTTTTTTTCAAAAGCACCCATTGAAGATATTACTGCCCGCAGTCAAAAGGGGGTTTCTGCAATAGATGTGAAAACCCGTTCCGTTTACTTTAAAGTCAGCATCCGCAGTTTTGAATTCAAAAAAAGATTAATGCAGCAGCATTTCAACGAAAATTACATGGAAAGCAGCAAGTATCCATTTGCAGAATTTAAGGGGAACATTCTGGAGGCTGTGGATCTTTCAAAAGATGGATCTTACCTGGTTACTGTAAAAGGCGACCTGAATATTCACAACGTAACTAAAAATTATACGGTTAAAGGCCAGGTAGTCGTAGGTCAGGGTAAAATAACAGCTCATTCTAAATTTCAGGTCAAACTTGCAGATCATCAAATTAAGATACCGAGACTGGTGATCAGAAACATCGCTGAAATTGTGCAAGTGCAGGTTTCTGCAGTTTATCTACCTGTGGCTCGTCAGCAATGAGATGAGGCCATTTATACAACAATGATTAATGCGGCTCATAAACAATAGTTAATAACGCTAAAAACTTTTGAAGATGAAACTCATGCTCCTTTTTATTTTTACCTGTATTTTTTCAGCCCCTTTAAAGGCGCAGGATGATTTAAGTAAATTATTCAAAGATACAGCTGGCCGCCAAGGAAGAGTGCCTGTGATCGCCACATTCAAGTCGCCACAGATCATTAATGGTCAGTCTAATGAGACAACCCCGAAAAGTGATTTGTTATTTGTAGTGATGCATCGTTTTGGCGATGTGGGCGGATCCAATGGTGGTGTTGATAATTTTTTCGGCCTGGATAATTCTACCGATATCCTGATCGGGTTCAATTATGGAATCTCAGATAAGTTAAGCACTGGACTTGGCCGGGTTAAAGGTGCGCCAAATGGTACCGGCACTGATCAAAGACAATTGGTGTACCTGAACCTGAAATATCGTCTGTTACAACAAACTGAAGATAACTATATCCCAGTATCGCTTACTTTATTTGGAAATGCAGCAGTTTCAGTCATGGAAAAATCAGACCTGCAAACCTCAGATGCTGCTTTTACTGATTTCGGTGACCGCATGAGCTATGTTTCCCAGGTGATCATTGCCAGAAAATTCAACGACAACGTTTCTTTTGCCCTTACCCCAACTTATGTAAGACGGAATTATGTGCCCTTTATGGACAAAAATAACACCTTCGCATTAGGGGTCGGCGCCAGGGTGAAATTCACCAAAAGGATGGCTATTGTGGCTGATTATTTCCATAACTTCAGGACTGAAGAAAGCAAGGATTATTTTTTAACGCAGAAAGATTTCCGCTTTTACGACCCTTTGGGCATTGGTCTTGAAATTGAAACCGGAGGACATGTTTTTAACCTGATTTTTACAAATGCAACGGCAATCCTTGAAAATCAATATGTCCCAAATACGAGCAGTTCCTGGACTAAAGGTGAGTTCCGCTGGGGATTCAGTATCTCACGAACGTTTACCCTGTCAAAGGATAAAAAAAATGAATCTAAATGGTAAAAATTAAAACAAGTTGACATAAAATAACTTATGCTAAATAAGCACAGATCCATAATTGGTAAAGATGCCGCATAATGGAAGAGAAGCTACTGCAGCTGCTGGACGGATGTTTAAAAAACGACAGGCATAGTCAAAAATTACTCTACCAGGAGTATTATAACTTTGCCATGAGCATTTGTTTACGGTACACCAGTAACCGATACGAGGCCTCGGAGGTATTGAACGATGGTTTCTTTAAAGCTTTTACAAATCTTCAGAAATATGACCGAAGCAGGCCTTTTAGAGCATGGCTGGGTAAGATTATGCACAATGCCTCCATAGATTATTACCGTGCAAATATAAAAACAGCACTCATGGAGGACCTGGATCAAGCGGTGGGTGTAGAAACGGAAAATCCCATTGAAAACAAGTTAAGCTACGAAGATCTGTTGGCCTTGGTGCAAACCCTGCCACATTCTTACCGCGTGGTATTTAATTTATATGAAATTGATGGGTATACACATGAGGAAATTGCGGTGATGTTAGGCATCAGTACTGGAACCTCCAGATCAAATTTATGCAAGGCGAAACTTAAACTTCAGGAAATGATCAATTTTAAATCAGACAAGAAAAGAAAAGACAATTTCAGTAATCTAAAAGTTGTAGCCACTAAAAAGCCTGTTACTATTAGATTTTTCAATAAAATTCCAGGCAAAGATGAAAAGTGAGAACAATAGAAATTCGTTCAGGGATAGTTTGGATGTTGAAAAAGATCATTCAGGCTCCATGGATAACGACTGGTCGATGCTCGAACAGCGTTTGGGGCGGCATGATAACCGTCGGAAAACCATGCTGTGGACGAAAGTCTTAAGTGCAGCCGCTGCTGTGCTGTTATTGTTACTTGCCTGGTGGTTGTTCCAACCAAATGATGCCGTCAAGCCAGAACAAGAAATTGTGAAGGAAAAACCTGTGCCAGAAGAAAGTCCTGGTGAGGAGCAAGGCATTCCTGCATTGCCAGAATCACAACCTGACCAAAGGCAACAGGTAACTCCTGAAAAGCAACAGCAATATGGTTTTCAGCCAACAATTACGGATACCGAAAATAAGCATTCCGAATTTAAGCCAGCAGGCGAGGAAAACAGACTGCCGTTTGATCAAAACCCTCCTGTTATTTTAGATGCCAGCACTGCTTTTAAGTCCAACCTGGACGAAAAGCAGATCGTTATCAAACTTGATTCAGTGAAACCTGTCGCCCCACAGCTGCAGCCCGAAAAAGTAACCACAGCTAGTTTGAAGCCGCAATCGCCACAACTTACCTTAAGCGTTATTTATGCACCTGCCATCAACGGTGTAAATAACTTAAGCAATGCCAAGGTAGGCAGTGATGTCGGGTTGCTATTTACTGTTGGCTTAACAAAAAAAATAAGCGTGACTACAGGTGCCATCTATGCCAAAAAGCTTTATGAGAGTAGTTTTAACGAATATAATCCTAACTATAAGCCCAGCCTGGCTGTTGATCCTCAAAGTGTATCTGCTGATTGCAGGGTGCTGGATATTCCTTTAAATATTAATTATTCGCTCATGAATAAAGGTAAAAATAGTCTGACTATAGGCACCGGCCTGTCTTCCTACCTGATGCTTAAAGAAAACTATCGCTATGTATATTCCACTGAATATAATAATCCTCAGTATAATTATTCACTTTCCAATCGTAATAAACATTGGTTCGGGGTGATCAACGTAGAAGCCCGGTACCAGCGCCAGATCAGTCCGAAATTTGGGATTGGCCTACAACCCTATATGAAAATCCCAATAAGCGACATCGGTTACGGAAATGTGAAATTACAATCCCTTGGTATGGCTGTCAATCTCAACTGGAACATCCGCGCTTACTCAAAAAAGGATAAATAAAACCATCAGCCTTTGATAGCTCCATCACCATTAAAAAACAAATGATATAACGATATAAATACTTCTTTGTATTCCTAAACAATAATTTATATTTGTGGGGTGAACAGACTATGTCTATTTTTATTGTTCCCTCTATTTGTTTTAAACGCCACGTTTAGTGAGCTGTTAAAAATACCCAAGCTTATTTCTCATTTTCAACAACACCAGCAGCGCGATAATAGCGTGGGTTTTATTGATTTTATAAATATGCATTATTTTGACATGGACAACAATGACAATGATGAAGCCGAAGATATGCAGTTGCCTTTTAAAAATATTGAAGGCCAAACCATCATTCATTTAGCCATTCCTGCTAATGGAACAGTCCTGGCAAAAGCGCAGTCTTTTGCCGTCGAGTCCTGCAAATTACCCCTCCCAAATTATAACCATTCAAATCCTGTTAAGGGCAGTTTATTTAAACCGCCCAGAGCTTAGTATTTCTTATTTCTTTGGGTTTGCATGAAAATTTCATGTTTAGACCTGGTGATGTTATTTATTTCAAATTAGAATATTATGCTAAATAAAATTATTAGTTTTTCTGTAAAGAATAAGCTGATTGTTGGCTTGTTTGTACTTACCTTAATTGGTTGGGGATCATACGAAGTCACTAAATTACCCATAGATGCCTTGCCGGATATTACCGATAACCAGGTGCAGGTGATTACCGTATCACCATCGTTAGGCGCACCAGACATTGAGCGCCTCATTACTTTTCCCATTGAACAGGCAACCAGTAGTATCTCTGGCCTTAAACAAATCAGAAGTTTTTCAAGATTTGGCCTTTCCCTGGTTACCATAGTTTTTGATGAAGATACCGATGTGTATTGGGCGAGACAGCAAATCAGTGAGCGCCTGCAACAGGTGAAGCAGGAAATTCCTGATGGAATTGGTTCCCCACAAATGGCTCCTGTATCAACAGGCCTGGGTGAGATTTACCAGTATGTAGTCAGGCCTTTAGCGGGCTATGAAGACAAATACGATGAAACGGAACTACGTACAATCCAGGATTGGATCGTGCGGCGGCAGCTTTTGGGTACGCCGGGTGTGGCGGAAGTTTCCAGTTTTGGCGGAAAACTCAAACAATATGAGATTGCTGTAAAGCAGGAGCAATTAAAAGCGTACGGCCTTACCATCACTGATATATTCGATGCTTTAGAGCGTAACAATGAAAATACAGGTGGTGCCTATATCGATAAGGGACCTACCGTACTTTATATTCGTAGTGAAGGATTGACTAAAAGTCCGGAGGATATTGAGAAAATTGTGGTTAAAACACTTGATAATGGAATGCCGCTGTTGATGAAACACGTGGCAACCGTGCAATTTGGATCTGCCATCAGGTACGGGGCAATGACTTATAACGACAAAGGCGAAGTTGCAGGTGCGGTAGTGATGATGCTTAAGGGCGAAAACTCTTCTGAGGTAGTGAAAAGGGTAAGAGCCAAGATTGCAGAAATACAAAAAATGCTCCCCGAAGGGGTAGTTATTGAGCCCTTTCTCGACAGGACAAAAATGGTAAACAATGCCATTGACACCGTAAAAATCAATTTGCTGGAGGGAGCGCTCATCGTCATCTTTGTACTGGTTTTCTTTTTAGGGAACCTGCGTGCCGGCCTCATCGTATCTTCAGTGATTCCTTTATCCATGCTTTTTGCCATTATCTTGATGAACAAATTTGGTGTTGAGGGTAACCTGATGTCTTTAGGGGCTATTGATTTTGGTTTAATTGTAGATGGCTCTGTGATTATCGTTGAATCTATTTTACACCGTTTTTCACATTCCAAGAAATTCAAGAAGGTGGATTCCATTAATCAGGAGGAAATGGATGCTGAAGTGACCAAATCCTCAGGCTTGATGATCAAATCCGCTGCTTTCAGCCAGATCATCATTCTCATTGTTTATCTGCCTATATTAACGTTGGAGGGTATAGAAGGGAAAATGTTTAAGCCGATGGCTTTTACCATATCCTTCGCTATCCTGGGCGCATTTTTGCTTTCCCTCACTTATGTGCCAATGATGTCGGCTTTGTTCCTGAACAAAAAGATTCAACATAAAAAGAACCTTACTGATAAGCTGATGATCTGGTTGGAAAGAAAGTATCAGCCATTATTGCGCTATTTACTTGCCTTTCCAAAAACAATATTAGTGGTTACGCTGTCACTATTTGGCCTGTCGCTGTTTGTTTTAAGCAGGATGGGTGGTGAGTTTATTCCGCAGCTGGAAGAGGGGGATTTTGCCGTTGAAACCCGTCTGTTAATGGGGAGTAATCTCAATAATACCATAGAAACTACCCAGCAGGCCTCCAAAATACTCTTGGATAAGTTCCCTGAGGTGCAAAAAATTGTCACCAAAATAGGTAGTGCCGAAGTGCCTACCGATCCTATGCCTTTTGAAGCAGGGGATATGATGGTCATTTTGAAAGATAAAAAAGAGTGGACCTCTGCAGAGACCTTTCCTGAGTTGAGTGCCAAGATGACTGAAGCATTGGAAGCTGTTCCGGGGATTACTGTTGGCTTTCAGTTTCCTGTGCAAATGCGTTTTAATGAACTCATGACAGGTGCCCGACAAGATATTGTCTGCAAAATTTATGGGGAAGACCTTGATTCTCTTGCCATGTATGCCAGCCGTTTGGGCCATATTATTGGAACAGTCGATGGCGCAATTAATATTTATGAAGAGCAAGTTTCGGGAATGCCACAGGTTGTCATCAAATATAACAGGGACGGCATGGCCCAATATGGTTTGGACGTTGCCGATGTAAATCGTGTGGTCAATACCGCCTTTGCCGGTCAGATAGCCGGCCAAGTTTATGAAGGTGAAAAACGCTTTGATATGGTGGTACGGCTGGAGGAAAGTTCGCGTGAAAACTTGTCAGACATTAAAAATCTGATGATTGCCACCGATTCAGGTGCTCAAATACCACTAAGCCAGGTTGCTTCTGTGGAAGAGGTCGAGGGAGTAAATCAAATTCAGCGTGAGGATACCAAGCGGAGGATCATTGTGGGCTTTAACGTGAAAGATAGGGATGTGCAGTCCATTGTTGAGGAACTGCAGGAAAAAGCCGGGCAAAAATTGAATTTATCAAAGGGCTATACCATAGCCTATGGTGGCTCCTTCGAGAATATGACTGCTGCAACAGAGCGTTTAAGTATTGTAGTGCCCATTGCACTGTTGTTGATCTTCCTGCTTTTGTACTTTGCATTTAATTCGGTGAAGCAAGGGCTGTTGATCTATTCAGCTATCCCATTATCGGCAACCGGTGGTATTTTCGCTTTATGGATAAGAGACTTGCCCTTCAGTATTTCTGCCGGGGTTGGTTTTATTGCCCTATTTGGTGTGGCTGTGTTGAACGGGATCTTGTTAGTCAGCGAATTCAACCGCCTGAGAAGTGAAGGCTGGACTGATGTCAAACGGATTGTTGTTCATGCAACAAAATCTAAGTTACGTGCCGTACTCATGACTGCCCTGGTTCCTTCTTTAGGTTTTATCCCCATGGCCATCAGTACTGGTGCCGGTGGTGCTGTTCAAAAACCCCTGGCAACAGTGGTTATCGGCGGACTTATTATTTCTACCATGTTAACTTTATTTGTATTACCTATGCTTTATATCCTCTTTGAAAAAGGTTTCAAATATTTCCGTCCAAAAAAAGCGGTAATTGCTGGTGTCTTGTTGCTATGCTTTGGTTTTAGTAATGCCAGCGGCCAGGAGAAAATCACATTGACAGCTGCCCTGGATACTGCCGTAAAGAACAATATTTCCTTGAAGGTTGCTGAAAGTGAAACTACTTACCAAAAAGCGCTCAAGAAATCTGCGTTTGATATTGAAAAAACGGATATAGGTTATGAATATGGTAAATTCAACAGCCTGAAAAATGATAATGCGTTTTCCATCGCACAAAGTATTCAGTTTCCCGGTGTTTATTTAAAACAGAACGCCATCCATAAAACCAATATCCAGCTCAGTGAAGCGGCGCTGGAACAAAAAAGATTTGATGTTAAAACCAATGTGAAAAGGAGTTTTTACAACCTGTTGGTGTTGAAAGAAAAAGAACAGCTTCTACTGGAGGCAGATGAGATCTATACTGCATTTCTTGAAAAGTCGAAACAAAGGTTTAACCTTGGTGAAGTTGATGTCCTGGAACTCTCTATGGCAGAAAATCAGAAGCTGCAGGTAGCCTATCAGCTGGGTTTACTGAGAAAGGATTATCAATCTATCCTTAACCAGTTTAATGTCCTGTTGAACAGCCAGACTTCGTATGAGCCTTTACTTGAAAGCGCTATCTACACACCTGCCCTTGCGACAGAAAGTGATATAGAAAACAATCCGGAGCTGAAGTTCCAGGAACGGCAAATTGTACTTTCCCGTCAGCAGCATCAATTAGAAAAGAACAAGCTTTTGCCTAGCTTTAACGTGGGTTACCGTAGCGGTACAATAATTGGCTGGCAAAGTAACCAGGCAGGAACTGAACAATTCTTTGGCAGTGACGACCGATTCAATTCTGTAAACGTTGGTATCGGGATCCCGTTATTCTTTGGGGCACAAAAATCGCGGATTAAAGCAGCGAATGTGAAAATTGCACAGCAACAACAGCAGTTGAGCAATATTCGCCAACAGCTGAATGCTGCCCTGAAGGAGGCACAAAACAATTATACCCAGCAAAAAAGCCTGTTAAAATCATACCAGGAGAAGATGCTGCCCAATGCTACACAGATCATCACTACCTCTACTGAGAAACTCAATGCCGGAGAAATTGACTACTTGAACTGGGCCGTATTGGTTAATCAGGCCATCCAGATCCGCAGTGAGTATTTTAATGTGGTAGCCCAAATCAATGAATCTGCCTTCGAAATAGAACGCATTAATGCAATTAACTAGTGAATTGATGAATCAAATCATTGCTTATGATCTATTCATCACTTTAATAAAAATATGATACTATGAAAACCATCACATTGATCCTGTCAATCTCTATCCTGACAATCTCGATATTATTGTCATCCTGCAGCAGTGAAAAAGCGGATAAAACTCCTGTTCAAGAACAAACAGTAGCAGAAACCAACTTGGTACAGCTGACCCCGGTGCAAATCAAAAATGCCGGTATTGTAACTGGTAGGCCCGAAAAAAGGGAGCTCCACAATACACTTAGCGTCAATGGTGTCGTGAGTGTACCACCAGAAAATACGCATTCAATCAGCATTCCACTTGGTGGTTACGTAAAAAGCACCAGGCTTGTTCCGGGTATGATGGTCAAAAGAGGTAGTGTTTTAGGGACCATAGAAGACCAGCAGTATGTTCAGCTTCAGCGGGATTACCTGACGGCAAAGAACAACCTGAAGTTATATGAAGCTGATTTCGTCAGACAAAAGGCACTGAATCAAACCAAGGCAACAAGCGATAAGGTTTTCCAGCAAACAGAGCGTGAATTTGACAATCAAAAAATTCAGGTAAGCGCGCTGGCAGAACAATTAAGGCTGATTGGTATTCATCCCTCAGCGCTCACTGCAGGCAATATTTCCCGTACCATTAAAATTTATGCGCCTATTGATGGTTATGTAGCGAAAGTCAATGTCAATACAGGGAAATATGTAAATGGTACTGATGTCTTGTTTGAATTGATCAATCCGCAAAATCTGCAGGTCAATTTGACTGTTTTAGAAAATGATGCATCTAAACTTAAGGTAGGGCAGCAAATTATGGTCACTACGAATAAAGGTTCTGGACAAAAATACAATGCAAGGGTGAAGTTGATTACACCAAATATTGGTCAGGACCACAGTACCAGTGTATGGTGTACCTTGGAAAAACATGATCAACAGTTATTGCCCGGTACTTTTGTAACGGCTGTAATTCAATTAAGTAATGATAGTGTATTGGCTGTTCCTGATGATGCGGTTGTAAAGTGGGATAAAAAGTTCTATGTGTTCACTGACGAAGGGAGTCATAAATACAGCATGCTGCTCATCGAACCCGGTATTTTAAGTGATGGTTATACTGAAGTTAAATCTGAATTACCCGCTAAAGATATCGTGGTTAAAAACGCTTATGCACTTTTGATGAAATTGAAAAACGGGGAAGAATAAGACCCCAGGTATAGCTGTCTGATGAAGGTAAATGGGATCAGAGTAGGAGACTTAGATCCCATTCTTTTTGCCAATTAGGTATTTCGTCACAGAACAAAAGCGTATTTTATCCTTAAATCAAGTATTTTTCGTGTAAACTTTCTTTGAATCAACCTGTTTTTAATCTTTTATTAATGTGCCCATCTTAGATTGAAGAATCATGGAAATCCAGGTTAAAGATCCCTCAACAGGTGCTTTGTTAAAGCTTATAGCCAGATCAGAAAACTACAAGGGGCTCCATGGTTTCAGGATATTTCATCCTAATGGTTCCAGCTTTTTTATTTTATCCAAAAATGGCACCTGGCGTTCAGGTGATGATCATCATGTAGATGCAGACTTTCTCGTTAACATCGGACTAGCTTTAGAAGGTGAAGATTTTCACGAACAAAAAGTATAAGTTTCAGTGATGAAGAACAAGGTGATTAGTAACAAAGGGCAGGCAAAGCTATTTAAGCATCCTGCCTTAGAAAGGCTGAGTAAAACCAGGCCATGGGTAATTTATACCCTCTATGTCCCTGTTACTGTATTCCTGGTTTATTATGCTTATACAGTATATCATTACCGGCTGCTACAGATAGTCCTCATTTTCATTACTGCGATGTTCAGCTGGACGCTTACAGAATACCTTGTTCATCGTTTTCTGTTTCATTTTGAAGCAAAAAGTGATTTCGGAAAACGTTTAGTGTATATTTTTCATGAAAACCATCATGAGTTTCCAAGGGATAAAACCCGCCTGTTTATGCCGCCGCTACCAAGTGTGATCATGTCTTCCTCTGTTTTCCTGATTTTTTGTGCTACTTCTTATTTGATTTCAGGCAAGATTGGTTACGCTTTGGTGTTTTTCTCAGGATTTATTACTGGCTATCTCGTTTATGTCACAATCCATTACGCCATCCATGTTTATGCACCACCCAAGTACTTAAAGATTTTATGGAGAAACCATCACCTACATCATTATAAATATTCAGGTAAGGCCTTTGGCGTAAGTTCTATGTTTTGGGACAAAGTGTTTGGTACTCTACCTAAACAGGACCATTAAGTTTGTCGTTATCTTTTAGCGCTGCCTTTTTTGTATCATCACTAGACTTTTTCTCTTTTAATTCATCCATTATTGTTCCTTTCCAGGTGCGTATACCTGTATGGTAAGCGGTTCTGCCAATCATGTGTGCTGCGACCGGAGCCGTAAGTACTAAAAAGAAGGCTATAGCCATCGCTTTCGTAGTTACAGAAACATCAGGAAATGCAATAGCTGCGCCAGCGAGCAGAAAGCCTACCCCAAGGGTTGCAGCCTTTACCGTAACTGAAAGGCGTAAATAGAAATCTGGCATCCGGAGAATGCCTATGGAAGCAAACAAGATTGCTAATGAGCCAATTGTGCTGAAAAGAGCAATGAAAATATCCTTCATATCTTATCCTTTTTTATCTAAATAAAATGAAAATGCAATTGTTCCAAGAAAGGCGATGAGTGCCAAAATCATGGCTACATCTAAAAATATGGCCTGCCCCGAACGGATGCTAAAGGCTGTAATTAAGGCAGTGCCTACAGTGATGATTAAGTCAAGGGCTATCACCCGGTCTACAACCTCAGGTCCTTTAAACAGGCGTATAAAAATCAGTATCACCGAAATGGTGAGTATTGGGAAAATAATGTAATCAAAATATAAATCTAGTCTCATCGTAATATCTCTAATAGTCTCTTTTCAAATCCATTCTTTGTCTCCTGCATAAACGCTTCCTTACTTTTCAGGTACATGACGTGTATGTAAAGCGATTTCTTATCATCACTGATGTCCAAAATCAAGGTGCCGGGTGTCATGGAAATGATGGTTGATAAAAGGTTGATCTCTAAATCCGTTTTTGCGTCCATGGGATAGCAGACGATGCCTGGTTGGAAAAAATACTTTGGCGTAATCACATCGTAAGCCACCTCAATATTGGCCATGACCATCTTGTAAAACAAGAAAAGCAGGAAACCAATGGTTTTCGGAACGCGATAAAAATAGCGCTGATCAGTTTCGTTCCTGTTCATTATCCACAGGACAAAAAAACCTAACATAAAGCCAAAGAGGAAGTTAGAGTAATACATGGAACCTGTTAGTGCAACCCAAATAAAGGATAGCAGTAAGTTCATCAAAAAATGTTTAATCATAACTAATCAATTATTTATTTACGCCTAATACGGCCTTGATATAAGGTGTTGTGTCTAACATTTCGTTGGTAATCCTGTCTGCCACCTGGATAATAAATTCTGCATTTAAGCCGATAAATAAGGAAGTGCCGGCCAATATGCCAATAGGCAACACTAATACTACTTTATTGAAGGTGCTCAGCGGTTTAAAACTATCAACGATCTCGTCATCTTGAACAGCGTCTTTCCAAAAAACTTCAGACCATAATTTCGAAATAACATACAAGGTTATAAAGCTTCCTATAATTAAACTGGCGATATAAAAATAACTTGAACTGTCAAATGCAGCCTCCATTAAATAAATCTTTGGCCAGAAGCCGGAGAGTGGAGGAATACCTGCCAGTGAAAACAATACTATCGCTATTAAGAACGAAATCTTGGGATATTCCGCATACAGGCCACCTAATTTTGGCATATTCATCGTTCCCCTTAATTGCCTGATCAACCCTGCAATTAAAAATAAGTTTGTCTTCACAATGATATCATGGATCAGGTAAAAAACAGCACCCAATAAAGCGAGTTTAGTGTATAAGCCTAAACCACCGATGATAAAACCGATATGACAAACAATTAAATAAGAAAATAACCTTCTGATGTTGTTTTTAATGATGGCACCAAAAGCACCCGTGAGGATGGTCATGATACCCATGACAATAAAAACGGTTTTTATAAATTCATTAGGTTCAAACATCAAGGTAAATACCCTGAATAAGGCATACAAACCAACTTTAGTAAGTAACCCGCCAAATGTTGCTGCAACAGCTGAAGGTGGCGTATGGTAGGAGGATGGAAGCCAGAAATATAAAGGGAAAACCGCAGATTTGATCCCGAATCCAATCAGGAAAAACAGGGAAGTTAAATTAACGATCGACTGGTCAGCAACCTTCGGTATTTTCAAAGCAAGATCAGCCATATTCAATGTGCCGGTAATCCCGTACAAAATTCCAATTCCTGTCAGAAAGAAAGTGGAGGCCAGGATATTCATGGCCATGTACTTTACCGCTCCCTCCAGCTGCGCTTTACGGCCGCCCAACGTTAAAAGTACAAAAGAAGCAATGATCACCACCTCAAACCAGACATATAAGTTGAAGATATCGCCTGTTAAAAAAGCACCGTTTAACCCCATGATCAGGAGATGAAAAATAGGAAAATACCCGTAAAGCATTCTGGCTCTCCCAACACCACGGGCAGAAAATATAGATACGGCCAATGCTGCAATGGAAGTTAACAGAACCATGGATGTGCTGAACAAGTCGGCAACGAACACGATTCCAAATGGAGCGTCCCAATTACCCGCATTCATGGTCAGGATGCCACCGTTATATACTTTGGTAAATAAGTCAACTGAAAACAGGAAGGCTAAAAAGCAGCCGATGACACTTAAAATCCGTTGTGTTACCGTTTTCCTCCAACAGGCAAGTTGTATAATCGCAGTGAATAAATGAATTAATACTGTCGTAATAATTTGGTTGTCAATCATAAGTCTTCTTCTTCCGGCGTATTTAAATCATCTAAATCATCTGAACCAATCAGGGCATATACACGTTTTAATAAAACAATCGCGAAAGATGTAAAAGCAAAACTGATTACAATAGCCGTTAAGATTAAAGCCTGAGGCACGGGGTCTGCATAGATATCCTGAAACACCTTAAAGCTCTCTTCAATAATGGGTGGTTTACCCTTAACGATGTTCCCTAATAAAAAAATTAAAATATTGGTGGCATTCCCGAGGAGCATGATTCCCAACAGTAAACGCACCATACTTCTTCTCAATATTAAATATACTCCGGCAGCATATAAAACACCAATCATGAAGACTAATAAAAGTTCCATACTAATGTGTATATAAGGAAATCGTGAATAAAATAGTTAATACGACGCCAATAACAACGAGGTAAACCCCGATGTCAAAAAATAGCGCCGAGCCGATCATCCCGATCACTGGAATGGGTTGATCGAGCCATAATCCTGTCATTACAGGTAAGCCAAACATTACTGGCATAAACATGCTTAAGGTAGCAATAGCCAGGCCTACAGGTATTAACGCCAGCGGATTGTAGCGAAGCACTTTCATGGTTTTATCGGTGCCATAAGCAAAGCTGTGCAATACAAATGCAATAGATGCAACCAGGCCGCCTACAAATCCACCACCGGGATAGTAATGCCCGCGGAGGAGCAGGAAAAATGAAAATAACAATAATATAGGCAGCAGGTACATGGCTGCGGTTTGTAAAATGGTGCTTCTCATGGTTATTCTTTTTCTGAAGCTTTTAACCTCAATTTTATTAAACTATAGACGCCTAGCGCTGCAATGCTCAAAACAACAATTTCAAACATAGTATCAATACCCCTGAAGTCAACCAAAATAACGTTGACTACATTTTTCCCTTTAGCGAGTGTATAAGCAAACTTGCCATAGAACTCACTGATCGCTATATCTGTTGGAACCTGTAATACTTTGATGGCGATTAACGACAAGATCGTTCCGAAAGCGACGGCAACAAACGAATCCCTGATTTTCGCTATTTTGTCTCCCTTGAAATTGATAAAGGAGGGGAGATTGAAGAGTACAAAAACAAACAAGACCACGGTGAGGGTGTCAATGGAAAACTGTGTCATGGCCAGATCTGGGGCACTGTAATACACAAAAATCAAACAAATGGCATAACCGATCACGCTTGTCCCAACCACAGCCGATAGCCTTGAAGAGGTACTTATGGTTAAATATACTGCTCCTGTGAGGATCAATACGATCACTGCTTCATACACACTGATTGGCGATAGTTTACCATAATCAATATAAATGGGTCCGCCTTTAACCAGTTCATAGGCTAATAATAACTCTGCGAAAATAATTATTTTCAGGAGGTAGGACCTTAGAAACCCATTATGCATCACATCTGTATACCATGTGGATAACTGAACAATTGCGCCAGATAATTTCGTGTAAAGCGTTTCCGGAGCCATAAAGTCGAGCCGCCCAAGCAAGGTCAGCTTTTTAGCGTTAGGGTGATTCATCAGGTAAATAATGATCCCCACACCGAGGGTAACCAGACTTAAAATCAATACCGTATTGAAACCATGCCATATTTTAAGATGCATCGCTACCACCTGGCCATATACCACATTTACGGTTGGTGAAATGATGGCCTCACCAACTATTCCAGGGAAAATTCCAAATACGAAGCCAAGTAAGGCTAAAATCAGCGGCGGTATCCACATGGATTTATAAGGTAAATGAACCTTTTCATGGGCCGGGTTTATTTTCCCGGTAAAGGGTTTAATACCAGCAAGGAAGCCGGCAGCTACTAAGCCAATGTTTGTAACTACTGCAGCTATCGTTAAATATAGCGCCAGGTTTTGCTCGGCATTTAAGGTAGCTTCATAAATAAGGTCTTTTCCAATAAAGCCAAATGACAAAGGCAGGCCGGCACTAGATAAGGCGGCTAATAACCCGGCAATAGATACGGGTAACAATACCTTTCTTAAGCCGGAGAGTTTAGTGATATCACGCGTTCCGGTTTCATGATCAATGATCCCGGCGACTAAAAACAAAGTGGCTTTATATAAGGCATGAACGACAATGAAAGTACTTGCTGCAATTAAAGCTTCCTTAGTGCCCATGCCAATCAGAAATGTTAAAATACCCAAGGCTGAAATGGTAGAATAAGCTAATATACCCTTCAGATCAGTTCTAAATAAAGAATGGAAGGCAGCATATAACATGGTAAAACCGCCTACAATCATCAATGTGTAGGTCCAGCCTGGTGTATCCCCCAAAATTGGTGTGAAACGCAGCAGCAAGAAAATCCCAGCTTTTACCATGGTTGCCGAATGAAGGTATGCTGATACGGGGGTAGGGGCCTTCATTGCACCTGGCAGCCAGAAATGAAACGGAAATTGTGCAGACTTGGTAAAGGCGCCAATAAACACTAATCCAATGACTACAGGATACAGTTCATGGTTTTTGATAAGATCTGCAGAACCGGTCAGTTCCTGAATGGAGTAAGTCCCAGCAATCTGACTCATCAAAATTAATCCAGCCATCAGGAAAAACCCACCCACCCCGGTAATACTCAATGCGGTGATGGCGCTTTTTCTTGAATCAGCGTTGCTGTTGTTAAAACCGATTAGGAAAAATGAGCTGATACTGGTAAGTTCCCAAAAGACAAAGAGGAGCAAGACATTATCTGAGAGCACAATACCCAGCATGGCCGACATGAACAGGCATAAGTAGCCATAAAAACGATCTATGTATTGATGCCCCTTTAAATACGAACTTGCATAAATGAAAATAAACGAACCAATTCCAGTGATTAAGAGGCTAAATAATAAGGAAAGGCCATCCAGCCTGAAATCGAAATTAATTTTCAATGAAGGTACCCATTTCACATGTTCGTAAAGGATCTGTCCATTACTAACCGCGGGGATATAGCTTGCAAAAAATATAAATAAAACAATAGGTAATATCGCGAGAACAGCACTCCATTTAGACCGAAAAAATTTACCAAATGGAATTAAAAGGCTCGATGTTATTAATCCTGATAGTACAGTAAATAGCATTTAGTCTTGTTAAGTTTGTAAAATGAATCGGTTCAAATTAGCGAAAAAACACTAAAATCTGGGTGTATTCACGCTAAAAAGATTAAAAAGTTACATTTTAGGTATATTGTCAATATTCCAAAACTTCAGCATATTGATGCCAGAAGATTAATTTCTAAAGTTTTGAGTAATCATAATACCATAGATGCCACCATCTTGTATACCGATGCCAAGCCGGCCAAATTTTGCGTTCAGGATGTTGGCGCGGTGACCGGGAGAATTCATCAGACCGGTATGTGCAATGCTGAGGTTTTGTGCTAACGCGAGGTTTTCGCCCCCTGCAATAAATTGGATATTTTCTTCTCTCATCCTGTCGAAGGGGTCGCTTCCTTCCGGGCTCAGGTGTGAAAAATAACTCCTTGCAAACATGTCTGCAGCGTGTTTGCGAGCCACGTTAGTCATTTCCGGATCAGCTTTAAAGGCTTTCAAACCTCTTTGCGTACGCTCTTCATTAATCATTACCAACATTTTCGCCTCGAGGTCTGGCCGTACCCTGACTTTTTTGACGGTGTAAGGCAGCTTATAAGATTCTTCCTTGCTTAACTTTGGATTTGTTTTGATGCTATGGTTCAATGCATCATTAAAAACGGGGTAGAGTTTATCCTGCAGCCAGTATACCTTTCCGATGAGGCTCTCTGCAAATCGGGCATCCTGGATTTCTCCCGATAACTTTGCAGAATAAGGAATAAAGAAAAGAAAAGAGGAGAAGATGGCTGCCCAAACCAGGCCATTAATTATTCCCGGAATAATGCCCAGCAGCTTATTCACCAAACTCAAATGTGCCTGTGGTGGTACATTTTTGATGATACTGTAGCAGAGTGTATCAAACAGGAGCCTGGCGAGGGTTACTAAAAGTACAAAAGTGAGGGGCACAGCCCAATAATTCAGTGCTGGAATATATTCCAGCACCAGGTTACTAATGGGTTTATAAGTAAGAAAGGCAACAATAAAACTACCTATCCACGAAAGCAGATCCAGCAAGGAGATGATCAATCCGCGGTTATAACTTGCCACAATTGACATGATCATCACGATCAATAAAATAATGTCAATCCAATTCATTCCTTTAATTTAATAATTAACAATTAAAAGGAGGAATCGGACTGTATACGAAAGGTCACAATTTCAATTCCATCTGAATATTTACCCGTTCGTAAGGTGAATCTCGTCCGTCAATTTTATGGAAGCCCAATTTATGGTATAAATTTATTGCTGGTTTTAAATTGGTATTACTCTCCAGGTAAAGCTTTTTAGCGCCCAGTGACCGGGCTTTCTCTACAATGGCTTGGCCTAATAACCAACCCACATGTTTTCCCTGTGCCAGTGGCGATACTGCCATTTTAGCCAGCTCATACTCATATTCGGGATCTTCGGTTTTTAGCAAGGCACAAACGCCGACAGGCTCATTCTCATACAAGGCTACAAAAATATAGCCATCGTTTTGGAGGATATAGCCCTCCGGATCATCCAACATTTTATAGTCTGATTTTTCCATTGTAAAAAAAGTAGTGATCCATTCTTCGTTGAGCTTGCGGAAAGCAGTTTGATATTCGGGAGTATAGCCTACAATTTGCACTTTTTTACTTTCCCGTTCTTTTTGCTGTTCCTTTACGCGTTGTAACAGCGACTTTTGCTCCAATATAAATTCCCATTCTTCAATGGCTTTCCACAAATCATTTTTAGTTTGCCTGGAAATTTGTGTAATCGCACTTTGCAGATCTGTATACTGATGTTTAATTTTTTCTGTAATTTCCAATCCTTTTTTAGAAAGTTTAACTAAGGTCTTTCTGCCGTCGGTTTGGTCTTTTTTTTCGAGGATCAATCCTCCTTTATACATTTCACTCACAATTTTACTGACCGAGGGGTGGGAGTGGCCTATTTCTTTCGCAATTTCAGTTACCGTTTTTTCTTCGCCTTGTGATATGACATAAAATACTGGAAACCATTTAGGCTGCATCTCAATATGATACAGCTTGTAAATATTTGCTGCGTCTTCGGTGATTTTTTCAGTAAGCATCCTGAGTCTGCTTCCTATGGCTACAGTGCCCACTTTATCATAGAATTCCATTTTTGTAGTCAGTTAAGTAATCGATTACGCAATGTTAAGGTTTTGAATTAAAAAGTCAAAATATTTGTTTTAAATTTAGAATATTTGTTTTAAGACATGCGATTCCTTGAAAGGCTTCGTTATATCACATTAACCCAATTTCCGGCCAATATCAAACCGGTTTACCAAACAGTTCAAGCTTGAAAGATAAATTACACCAAAATAGCAGTAAAACATTGGGTTTAACGACCTTGATGCTGTTGATGGCTGTGGTTTTATTTTCATCCTGCAATTTTCGTAAAACTATTCGGGCCGAATTAGGTCTAGCAGTAACCAAGCCTTTAAATGTATCAAAAGCAACGGTAAATAATTTCGGTTTTTGCGATGCGGGAGTTGATCTGGATCTGCAAGAACAAAGTACCCGGGAACACCAGACCGAACTGGAGTTACATTTGTCGCCTGGCAACGTATGGGTAGGCTTACCTGAAGTTGCGGCGGAAAACAACATTCTTCCAACCTCAAAATCAGCATCAGCTAAAGAGGTCCCTTTCTATATTTTGTATCTCAACATGAAGGTATTCAGTTAAAAACTATTGTTGGTTTCACCCCTCAATAAATTTTTTACTTTTTACTTTTTTACAATCATGTATAAACAACATTTTGACGGACAGCCTTATCAATTGGCTGGCCTGTTTACACTGTCGCTTCGTTTAGTGGCTGGCTGGACTTATTTTTCCGCTTTTTGGCGAAGATTAATATTAGATAATAAGCTTGATCCCGATGCGGCAGGTTATATAGGTGAAAAGTTCAATCATTTCCTCCCGAATGCTTTGGGAATAAAACCCATGATTGAATACCTGGTCACCCATCCGGAAGCATTGTGGTGGTCGATGGCGGCTTTTACCATTATCGAAGGAATAGTGGGCCTCTTCTTTATGTCAGGCCTTTTTACGAGACTAATGAGCATCGGCGTATTTAGCCTGGCCATGGGCATTCTTCTGGGTGCTGGCTGGTTGGGTACCACCTGTTTAGACGAGTGGCAGATTGGAATATTAGGGCTGGCAGCCGGATTCACCATATTTTTATCTGGTAGTGGGAAACACTCCCTGGATGATTGGTTTGCGCGTCAATCGTTTCGTTTTACCCAACAAAAAGGGTTCGTCTGGTTAGGGTCTGGCGCCTTGCCCATACATCCGAACCGCTTACACCGGCTAGTATTTAATACTTCCATGTTGATACTGTTACTCACACTTTTTACCAACCAGTATTTTCACGGTGGTGTTTGGGGCACCCTTCATAATAAATCGGTTAAACCAAAAATCGAAATCACTGCTGCTCATATTAATGAGGATAAATTATCCTTCACCATTTTCAGGGTGGAAGGAGCAGATGTGTATGGCTCATTCCTCATTGGCGTAGTGCTGACTGACCACAACGGACATGTGATTCTTGAAAAAGATGGCCATGATTTGGCGAGATTTCCTGCAGAACATATTGATAATAAATATGTAACTAAAATAAAACCGGGTAAGCATAGCCTGGTCATTCCATTAGGTGGCAAGGCAGAACTGAGCCTTTATGAGGCTGCTCTTAAAACATTGCCAGTTGGAAACTATCAACTGTTATTAACAGATATCAGCGGTAAAACCTGGACAGAAACAATAATTAAAAATTAAAAAATCATCAATACATGAATATTTTCAATAAAGCATTATTAATTGTTACCGCAGCCATTTTCTCAGCTACGCTGACCATCGCACAAACAAAAAACAAACAAATAGATTTCCAGAAAGTGGTCATCCAACTGTCGAGTAATGACACCTTGGTTCACCGGTCACTTCTTAAGCAGCTAAATAATATCCAAAAAGCCTTTAACAAAGTCACAATAGAAGTAGTGGCTCATGGCCCTGGTATTGAATTACTTTCAAAACAATCCCCCTTTATCAACACGATAGCGGTCTTGCATCAGAGAGGCATAGCTTTTCTGGTTTGTCAGAATACCTTGAATGAAAAGAAAGTAAGTCCTCAGGCGTTAGTTCCATTAATTAAAATCATTCCCTCAGGACTAGCCCATGTCATCACCAGGCAAAGCGAAGGTTGGAGTTATCTTAAGGCTGGATTTTAAGAATTTACTTTTTCAAAGCATAGGCTGTGTTTCATCCTGCTTGCCGAGGATAAGTTAGGATGAAATAGAGACGCAGTGTAATGGATCTGGGGAGATAGCACCCTGAGTGAACAGTGAGTCCACGTTTCTTCGGCAAAACGTAGATTCACTGTGGACTCACTGTGGACTCATGGTGGACTCACACTAAGCTGACACGAATAGAAGCGTTAATTGACGGTTAAAATAGCTGAGTATTTGGCTAATTTAATAGCGTGTAAGTTGATTTGTTATGCGTATTTTAGTCTTGTTTAAAGTAACCGTCATAAGATGAGTAAGAAACAAATCAGATTAGCAGCTTGCCTTTTGGTGGCAGTTATGTTTATGCAAATCCCTGCTGCTTTAAAGGCCCAGGGGAAAAACACGATTGAAACAGTAGTTCAGAAAGAAAAAAGAATGCAGTGGTGGAGGGATGCGAGGTTTGGCATGTTTATTCATTGGGGATTGTATGCTGTGCCGGCGCGTCATGAGTGGATTAAAAACATGGAACGGATCACAGATGAAGCTTATCAAAAATATTTTGATGTGTTTGATCCAGACTTATACGACCCGGAAAAATGGGCTGAAGAGGCGCAAAAAGCAGGTGTCAAATATGTTGTGATTACCACTAAGCACCATGAAGGTTTCACTTTATGGGATTCAAAATACACCAATTACAAAGCTACCCAAACGGCGGCCAAGAAAGATCTTTTGAGGCCATTTGTTGACGCCTTCAGGAAAAAAGGAATAAGGATCGGCTTTTACTATTCTCTGATCGACTGGCATCACCCTGATTTTCCTGTGGATAGAATTCATCCCATGCGTGGAGATTCTGCTTACCGTGCAGCAGCTGCGAATAGGGATATTAAAAAATACCAGGTTTACCTGAAGAACCAGGTGACAGAGTTGTTAACACAATATGGGCAAATTGATGAAATGTTTTTTGATTATTCTTATCCTGGTAAAGATGGTAAAGGACGGGATGACTGGGATTCAGCCAATTTGTTGAAGTTGGCCAGAAAGTTACAGCCTGGTATCATTGTAAATGACAGGCTAGATCTGAATGACGATCCTCAGGGTTGGGACTATAAAACGCCTGAACAGTTTATGCCCAATCAATGGCCAACTGTTGATGGGAAGAAAGTAGACTGGGAAACTTGTCAGACCTTTTCAGGATCATGGGGCTACAACCGGGATGAAGATTCCTGGAAAAGTGTCAACCAATTGATCGTTATGTTGATTGAAACGGTCAGTAAAGGCGGGAATCTTTTATTGAACGTGGGACCTACAGCCAGGGGTGCATTTGATGAACGGGCGAGTGAAAGACTAGCAGGTATAGGTGATTGGATGAAATACAACAATCGGGCAATTTATCAATGTACTGCCGCACCGGATTTATTTGTTAAACCAGAGAACTGCCTTTTAACCTATAATCCGAAAACCAATAGATTGTATATCCATGTTTTGCAATGGCCTTTTAAATCGCTTTATTTAAAAGATTTTAAAGGCAAGTTCAAGTATGCGCAATTGCTGAACGATGGTTCTGAAATTAAATTTCGAACCAATACCATCGCAGGAAGCCATACCACTGAAAATACGGGTGAAAACGATGTGATTTTGGAGCTGCCATTGAAGAAACCAGGTGTGGAGGTACCTGTAATTGAATTGATTTTGTAAGCGGAGCTCTTTGCGCCTTTTTTAGTTTTATTTATCACCTATTCAAAGCCAACATCCCGTGATCAGAACACTTATTTTCTGCCTTTTGATTTCCATTTATTCCAATTTTACTTTTGGTCAGACAGATCAGGAACGAATACTTTATGTCATAGATAGCATCCCGGTTATAGAGACAATGGGGGAAGATGATGAATTGTCAAACGATGAAATTGATCAGCTAGAAGTGGTTACAGATCTGTCGCGCATAAAGGCACTTGGCTATGGTGGTAAACTTGACAAGATTATTTATATCACTACAAAAGCCTCATTACTGCGTAGCGCCGAAGAAAAGCGGATACCATCCACTAAAAGTATGACTAAAAAAGATGGTATGTGGTATTTCAATCAGGCAGATACGCCTTACACGGGTAAGTTTATTGACTATTTTATGAATGGAAAAAAGCAGGGGGAGGGCATACTCGTGAATGGAAAAGTCGATGGTGTAAGAACTGTTTATTATCCTAATGGACAGAAAAGATATTACTATACTTATAAGAAGGGAATAACTAACGGTGATTCGGAAGAGTATTATATGAACGGGCAACTGAGACAAAAAGGCAGCTTTGTAGAACAAAAAGAATCCGGATTATGGCAGGTGTATTATTCCACTGGCAAATTAAAACGAGAGTCAACCTTTGTGAACCATAAACAGGATCTTCCCAAAGAAGAGGCTAAGTTCTTTAATCTCTTACAAAAAGGCCAAAGTTTAATGAAAGAAGGCACTTTTGAAAATGCGATTAAAAGATTTGATGAAGCTGTTAAATTAAATTCAGCTTATGCAGACCTGTATTTCTACCGTGGAACAGCAAAATTAAATAAATTCGAATTTGATAATGCCTTATTAGATTTTGATAAGGCTATTGAACTGGAGCCGCTGTATATGGAAGCAATTAGCAACCGTGCTTTTACGAGGTTGAGGAAATTTCAATTTAAGGACGGAAGAACATTGAGTAAGAATTCACAGGTTACCATAATGGCCGTTAAAGGTAAAGTGCCGATCCCAAAAGAGGACCTGGATAAAATATGTGCTGACTTACACCGTAGTTATGCACTGGGTGACCACCAGGCGATGGTTATTGATGCGATAGACAACTATTGCAAATAGGTCATTTTTTTTTAAAAAATGCCAGCTAACTTCTTAAATTAATCATAGTTCAAATTATAATCAATTATTTTTGCTGGATGAACCACAACCTTGCGTCTGTTGTTACCTTAGAAAATGATCATGTTTTACTCCGCACGCTTACTGCGGCTGATTATAATTTTTTGCTGCCATTTTCATTGAATGAACCCCAACTCTGGGCGTTTTCTTTTAAGTCGGCAGCGGGGGAAGAGAATTTGTCTTTGTATATCAATGCAGCACTTCGCGATAAGGAAAATGGTACAGCCCACCCCTTCATTGTTTACGATAAATTAAAAGGAGCTTATGCAGGCGCTACCAGATTTTATGATATACAAGCCGGTTTTAAAACACTACAGTTGGGTTATACCTGGTATGGCGCTGATTTTCAGGGTACAGGATTGAATAAAAACTGTAAATACCTGTTGTTGCAATATGCTTTTGAAGAAATGGGCATGGAAAGGGTGGAATTCAGGGCTGATCATAAGAACAGCAGGAGTGTGGCTGCGATGAAAAGTATTGGTTGCACGGTAGAAGGTGTTTTAAGAAGTCATATACCAAATGCGCAGGGTGGCCGAAGGGATAGTATCGTTTTGAGTATTTTGAGGCAGGAATGGTTTGATAGCGTTAAGGCAAATTTGCAGGCTAAAATAAGCCGATGAATGAAGCCCTGGTTAATTGCCCAGTTTCTGAAAAACAAATTTTACGCTATCATATCTAATTAGACTTCCAGGTCTGAAATAAGGGATTTTTAAATAAACGCTCTGTGACCCTTCGCCCATGATTAATTTGTCGTCCTTTCTTAATAAGGCAATGGCAATTCTTTTCCATTCCAATCCATAGTGGAAGTATCGGAAATCCCCGATCAAAGTATCCCCTTTTATGATACCTTTTACAGCTCCGGAATCCTTGTATTTATTGTTGAAATTAATTTCACAATGCCCTTTGAAACTTGTGGCGCCAATATTCAGGCTAAGCCAAGCCGTATCCGAGCCATTGATGGCAATATATGTCGATCGCACAACCTTGTTGTCTACTTCAGTGGGCCTGCATCCGTACAAAATCAAGAACAGCAGTGATAAATTAAATAGGAGGAATACCTGTAGCTTTTTAAGTTGAAACACCATTATCGATCTTATCTAGGAGCGAAAATAAGATTCTATCTCAATAAAACGATCGACTCAAGTTTTTTATTTATTTTGAGAGATACTATGGATTTAACTGTTTCATTTAATCAGTAAAAAGCGCCATGATGTAGAATTCTAAACTTGCTCAATTCCTTTGTATTGATTTGGTTTATATTTGCTGATCAAGCAATAGTTCATCACTACTAAAAGACAACCTATACCTATGAAATTTGACATCCCTGTTTATGATATTGATATTTTTAAGGAATACAAAAATTCAGGTATCATTGTAAGCAGATTTGGTCATTACGCAAAGGAGTATAAACATTTACATACTCCCCATCGGCATTCTTTCTACCATTTAGTTTACTTCACTAAAGGAGCAGGATTGCAGCATATTGATTTTAAGGAGTACCCTGTTTCTCCAGGGTTAATCTATTTCATGACACCAGGGCAGGTTCATAGCTGGTCTTTTACTGAGGAAGTTGATGGCTACATCATTAACTTTTCCCAGGCTTACTTTAGTTCCTTTTTATCCAATCCGCAGTACCTACAAAACTTTAACTTTTTTGATGACTTAGCAACGGATACAGTTTATGTTTTACCGGAACATTCCAGAGAGACAATTATAAGTATCTTTGAGGGTATTCTTGTCGAGGGCAAAGATCATGGGCCTTTTCATGAAGATATGGTGCGGATATCAATGCTAAATATCTTTATTCAGGTAAGCAGGGCAATGGAGCTGAAGCATCCTGTGCAAATTAACGCGCATAATCAAAAACTATTGATCAGTTTTAAGAAGTTTATTGAAGCTAACTTTATGAAGTTGAGGTTCCCCAAGCAATACGCTGAACTTTTATTCATCACACCCAATCACTTAAATGCTTTGACCAACGACCTTTTAGGAATTTCTGCTGGAGAATTGATTCGGGAAAGGATCATTCTGGAAGCAAAGCGCCTTTTGATCAATATGGATCTTTCCGTTTCTGATATTTCAAATAAACTGTCCTTTAATGATGAATCCTATTTCATTAAATTTTTCAAAAAGCAGACAGGTTTTACACCGAATAAGTTTCGAAAACAAAATTGACTTTCGGATGCTTCTGGTAGTATGACCATGTAATTTATTCCTTATGCGCATCATATCAGGCTGGCTTGTTTGTTTTTTTCTGCTTTGCTTAAGCCTGAGGGCATCTTCCCAAAACAAGGGGAATTATTCAATAATTGCTTATTATGCCGGGGATGTGTCAAATTTAAAAAGCATTCAACCAAGAAAAGTTACACACATCATTTACAGCTTTTGTGGTTTGCGGGGTAACCGTTTATTCCTGCAGGATACCCTTACCGTTAAACGTCTGGTGGCGATGAAAAAACAGAATCCTCAACTTAAAGTACTGTTGGCTTTAGGTGGATGGGGTGGGTGTAAAACATGCTCTGATGTTTTTGCTGTGGAAGAAAACCGAAGGGCTTTCGCCTCATCGGTTAAACGCGCTCATGAAAAATTAGGTACAGATGGCCTCGATCTCGACTGGGAATACCCGGCGATCGAAGGTTTTATCGGGCATAAATTTCATCCCCGTGATAAAGAATCTTTCACCCTGTTGGTACAGCAATTACGCAAAACCATGGGTAACCATTATGAAATCACCTTCGCTGCCGGTGGGTTCCAGGAGTATCTTGAGCAGAGTATAGACTGGATACCTGTGATGAAGGAGGTCGATCGAGTTCATATCATGAGCTATGACCTAGTTAATGGGTATTCACCGGTTACCGGTCACCATACCGCTTTATACGCTACGCCCCAATTGAAAGAATCAACAGATAATGCCGTCAATTACCTGTTGAACCTCGGCATTCCTTCAGAAAAAATTGTAATTGGTGCAGCATTTTATGCCCGGGTCTGGGAAAATGTAGCTGCTGTAAATAAAGGGCTTTATCAGCCTGCCGTATTTAAAAATACGGTGCCGGCAAAATTATTAGCAAAGTATTATACCCCCGCAAACGGTTATCATTATTACTGGGATGGTGTTGCTCAGGCCCCTTTTTTATATCATCCCGCAAAAAAACTTTTTGTGACTTTTGATGATAACCGTTCAATAAAATTAAAAACCACTTATGTGATGGATAAAAAGCTAAATGGTATCATGTTCTGGCAAATTGCCCACGACAAAAAGAAGAATAGCTTATTGGGTACGATTAATGAAGTAATGAAATAAATGATGTAATGATGAGGATAACCTTTGTAGGAACCGGCGATGCATTTGGGAGCGGTGGAAGAATGAATACCTGTTTTCATGTGGAAACAGCTACTTTCAATTTCCTGATTGACTGTGGCGCAGGCACACTTTCGGGTCTGAAGAAATTCAAACTCGTTCCCAACTCGATCGTTGTTATTTTTATTTCTCATTTTCATGGGGACCATTACGGGGGATTGCCTTTTTTCCTGCTGGATGCAGCTATTAACGAGCGCAAAGAACCGCTCACTATCATTGGCCCGGCAGGATGCAGGGATAAGGTAGTACAGCTGCTGGATTTGCTTTATCCGGGAACCGAAGTGCTGGAAAAGCTGCAGGTTGAATTTATCGCCTTTGTGCCCGATAGAGCATTCGTTCATGAGCATTATACCCTGCTTGCCCTACCAGTAATCCATACCGCAGCTTCCTTGCCACATGGACTGCGCATTGAAACAGCTGGCAGGGTGATCAGCTATTCCGGCGATACGGAATGGACTGATAACCTATTCAGGCTGGCCGAAGACGCGGACCTTTTTATCTGTGAGTGCAATTTTTTCAGCATGCAGGTCAAAGGGCACTTGAGTTTCCAAGTCCTTCAAGAAAAACTTCCGGAGCTCAGGTCTAAAAGAATGATATTAACGCATCTCGGAAACGAGATGCTGGAGAACCTGCACAAGGTAGATTTGAGTTGTGCGCACGATGGCAAGGTGCTGGAACTTTAGGTAGATTCGTTAAGGGGTCAAATGATCAAATGCGCCCTTACGGAGATTGATGCCATACTCCAGGTAAGCCTTTAAACAGGCCAGGAAATTAGCCCAGCCCTCTGTATTGCCTTGTAACCATTTTATGCCAGCTTCATTGTTTTCCATTTCTTTTTCTGTGATTGTCACCACGGTGGTATCCTCACTTTTCCCGGGCCGGAGGGCTATTTCCACAAGCATTTCCTGATCCTCCATTCCCCAGTAAAAGGAAATGTATTGGTTTTTTTCTATTTTACCTACACGAACCGGTGACTCTTCATCAAACTCAGGGAATTTCCAGGTAAGCTGCTTTCCTTCTTCCATGCGGCCGTTGCTTTCTGAAATGAAATAATTAGACATTTTCTCAGGGTCTACAATCGCTTCAAATACTTCTTTTGCAGGTTTCAATATTTGAATGCCAGCTTTAATTTCCAGTTTTTGATTTTCCATGTCTTGGTTTAATTAGTTAAAACTCTTGCCTAAATTAAGCTTAAAAATTGAAATTTAAGCCCTGCAGACTTTAAGAAAACTTGCTTTTCACTTTCTCGCCAAACATCTTAAACTTCTGTTTTATTCCGCTATCTGCCTCTTTTTTGTCTTCACCAATTAAATAACCATAAGGTTTTAAGGGCTCAATATGATCAAAAACAATTTTTGCCATGCCCATGAGCGGTATGGCCAAGACCATACCCGGGATGCCCCATAATGTTTCACCTGCAATAAGCCCGATAATGGTAAATAAGGGGTTCAGGTTCACCTCTGATCCTACAACGAGGGGTTCGAGCAGGTAGGTCTGGATAAACTGAACTAACCCATAAACGATCAATATGCCAATAACTATGTTCATATCTCCACCTTGAACAAGGGTCATGGCGATGGTTAATGCGGTGCCGGTAAGGTTACCCACAAAAGGAACAATTTCAAGCAAGCCGCAAAGGATGGCAAAGAAGATGGCATGTTTTACACCAACAATCGTAAAGCCAATGCCATACATGATCCACAGACAGACAATCATGATAAACATCCCTGAAAGGTACTTCATGGATACTTTTTGAGCGTTGTTGACGATGCTAAGGGCGGTGGATTCGTCCTCTGTTTTCACTAGTCGCACGATAAATCCCTTGATCCGGCTACGGAAATAAATAAATAGAAATATATAAACGATGACCAGTAAGGTATTCCCTAAAAAGCTACCCAGGCCGGCCAGGAAGCCGGCAACCATAGACCCGGTTTTGGCAGTGGAGGATGCTTGCTGCTCTTTGATCATTTTTTTCTGCTCTTCGGGTGAGATTCCGAACTGCTCACTGATGTATTGCTTGGCCTGCTGGTACTTTTCAGCAATCTGTTGTTCCAGCTTGGAAGCATCACCGGCAATATCATTGAGCTGCCAGCTGATAAAGAAAATAACCAAGGCAAAGAACCCGACCAGCAACAAGATGGATATCAAGGTGGAAATTGCTTTATGAATGCCTTTGCCTTGTAACCATTTAGTAACTGGTAACAACAGCATGGACAGCAAAGCAGCAAAGGTGAGGGGGACTAAAAAAGATTTGGCATAAACCAAAATAATGACCATTAAAACAAGGAGACTGAAGATCGCGACGGCTTTATAAAGTTTGTGGTTCTGCATAGTTATTTAAAAAGTTTACTTGCTTTAATTGGGGCTAATTCTTAAGCGCTGGTGTAACCATCGTTGACACACAGCGCCAGGTACCTTCTTTTCTGAGAAATACACTGGTAGACCATTCATATAAATCAAACGACCGCCCATTATAGGTTCCGGCACTTGAGCCACGGCTGATCACAATGCTGGTGTCGCCATAGATCTTTATGGTCATTTGGTCAGAATCCATTTTATTGTGCATGACAGAGCCACTTCTGATGGATTCTAAAAACATGGCTCTGGTAGTGATGCCATTTGAGCCAACGATCACCCAATCGTGTGTCATATATTGTGCAATTTCTTCCACATTATTACTGATCATTGCTTCATCCCATGATTTGGCCAGTAGAATTAATTCTTGTTCCTCATCCATCGTTATCATTTTTTAGGAAAAATACTGTTTGCTATCGATGATATTTGTATAGTTACACTTGAACGAGAGTGATTGTTTTGCTTTTTTTTAAGCGCTTGCTGTGCAGTAAGTTCACATACATTGTGTAATTGAAGCAAATGGTGATCGATGATGCATCAGCCGCACCGAGATTCAATATTAAAATAAATAGGCCGTTTTCATCAATTAATTATCATATTAGTTATTCAATGAATTTACCATGACCAAGCCCTCATCCATTAAATTTTTACTTACCGGATTTCTTGTTTTTTTTATTGCCCAATTCAGCTATGCACAGGTACAAGAAGCTGAGGCAGAAATAGAAAATATCATGAAGAAATATGATGTGGTAGGGCTTTCTGTTGCGGTTGTAAAAGATGGCCGTCTTTTTTATCAGCATGCCTTTGGCTTAAAAGATGTGGAAAGTAAGGCCGCTTTAACAGATACGGACATTTTTAGAATTGCATCCATCTCCAAATCTTTCTCTGCAACTTCTATTATGCAGCTTGTAGAAGCAGGTAAATTAGCGCTGGATGATGATATAAGTGACCTGATTGGCTTCAAAGTGAGGAACCCTAAATATCCTGAAAAGGTGATTACGCTCAAAATGGTTCTTTCACATACCTCCAGTATCAACGACAGTCAGGGCTATTTTAATTTTGATGTCATAAATCCTGAAAAAAATGCGGACTGGGCTAAATGCTATAATAATTATAGTCCGGGGGCAGGTTATCAGTATTGTAATTTGAATTTCAACATGGTGGGCGCAATTATAGAAAAACGATCAGGTGAACGTTTTGATGGTTATGTGAAGCGCCATATTTTAGACCCTTTGGGTTTATACGGGGGTTATTGTGTTGATTCACTGGATAACAGCCGTTTTGCCACGATTTACGAGTATAATTCAAACACCAAAGACTTCCGTCCCGCTCCGGCAGCTTATGCGCCGCGTACACAGGAAATTCAAAACTATGTAATGGGTTATAGTACGCCTGTGTTTTCACCGACAGGCGGTATGAAGATCTCCGCTGTCGATCTTGCTGAATACATGACCATGCACATGAACAAAGGGAAACATAAGGGATCGAGGATCATCTCTAAAAAGAGCGCTAAACTGATGCAAACGAAGGTTTCTGAGGAGGAAAGTTATGGATTGGCTATTCGCAGTAATGATAAATTAATTCCCGGCAAGCTGTTAAAAGGGCATACGGGGTCTGCTTACGGCCTTTATAGTGCCATGTATTTTCAGCCCAAAGAGAAGTTTGGCTTTGTAGTCATCACCAATGGCTGTAATCCTGAAAGTACGGCTGGTTTTAGCAACGCATTGAAAGATACCATGAATGCGTTATATGTTCACTTGATCAAATAGGCTTTAGCTTCATCACCATTGAAAAACAAATTATATTCCATTGAAAAATATAATAACTTTTTGTGCTTTATTTAATTAAAATAAAAGTTATCTTTATTTAAGAATTTGATTGAACTGGTTGCAGATTTCGGTAATCAGGAAAGGGGGGTTCAATTATGGGTAAAGTTAGAAATATCTTACAAGGAAAGGGCAGTTCTGTATTTTTTGTAAGCCCGGAGACCACTGTTTATGAAGCACTTGAATTGATGTTCGAAAAGAACATAGGTGCTCTTTTAGTCATGGATCAAGATAAGTTCGCAGGCATCTTCACTGAAAGAGATTATGCCCGTAAGGTTATCCTTAAAGGAAAAGCTTCAAAGGAAATTCCCATTCGGGAAATCATGACCGAAAGTCCACTCATCGTTTCTTCTGACACTAGCATTGAAGAATGTATGTGGCTCATGACCAATAAATTTATCAGGCATTTACCAGTAATAGATGATGGTAAAGTGATTGGAATTATTTCTATTGGTGACGTGGTAAAGTATATTATTGAAGAGCAGAAATTTATTATCGGAAATCTGGAGCATTACATTACTGGCACTTAGTTGAAAACTTAGTGCTTTCATCAATATAATTAATTTTTTTTAGGGTTTTGAAGCTATCATGAGCAATTATATATTGCTGTTGGCGACTATTTGCTCATGGTGATTCATTTAAATAAGAAATTATGGATCTATCAAATACCTCCAATGCACCTCTTTGGCCATTTCTTGTGTACGGTATATTCGTATTATTCCTGTTAACCCTGATCATTTCACTTTCATATTTTCTTGGGCAGCGTCATAAAGGGAAGGCTACGGGCCAACCTTACGAATCCGGTATCCTGGAAACCGGTACGGCTAGGCTGCGTTTTTCAGCACAATTCTACCTTGTTGCCATGATGTTTGTGATTTTCGATATTGAGGTTGTCTTTATTGTTCTCTGGGCTTTGGCCTTTAAGGAGTTGGGGTGGGAAGGGTATATCAGTATCTGTGTATTTATAGGGTTGCTCCTTGCGGTATTAATTTATGAATGGAGCCTCGGCGCCCTGGATTTCGGTCCTAATGGAAAGAAAATCCTTAAAGCCTATAAAAAATTATTACTTAAAAAATCAAATGTATGAAATGGTGGCTGAGTCATCCTTCGGAGCCTGCAAATGCGCTTAAGGGAACAAGTTCTTTTGAAGAATCTGTAGCACAGAGTGTGATGCTAACTACCGTTCAGGATCTGCTTGCCTGGGGAAGAAAAAATTCCATGTGGCCTTTTCATTTTGGTTTATCCTGCTGTTTTGTGGAAATGGCAACCAGCCTGACCAGTAAATATGATATTGCCCGTTTTGGGGCTGAAGTTATAAGGGGCACGCCACGGGAAGCGGATGTGATGGTCATTGCCGGGACTGTCTTTGTGAAAATGGCCCCCATCATCAAACGCCTCCATGAGCAGATGATGGAGCCTAAATGGGTAATCTCTATGGGTTCATGTGCCAATTCGGGCGGCATGTATGATATCTATAGTGTGGTACAAGGGGTAGATAAATTTTTACCCGTCGATGTTTACGTGCCTGGTTGTCCGCCGCGGCCTGATGCTTTTATGGAGGGGCTGATGCTCCTTGCCTCGGCTGTTGGAAAGGAGCAGCGACCTTTAAGCTGGGCTATCGGTCCGCAGGGGGTGATTAAACCCGGGCAGGTTTCCATGAAGGAACAAAAAAGGGATGAACGGAAAAAGATGACTGATTTCCGTTCCCCAGACGAGATATGAAATTAAGTTAAACCATAAAACAAAGGGCATGGATAACCAATCAGATCTGGCAGAAGAATTAATCTCCAAATTCGGTTTTTCCACTTTTACCCGGCAGGCTACTGTTGATGGGTTGCTTACTTTATGGGTTGAAAAAGCGCAGGTTACTGAAGTGCTTTCTTATCTCAAAAACAGCTGTAATCCCCCTTTTGACTTTTTGTACGACCTTTGCGCTATTGATGAGCGGAGCAGGATCAAATTGAATGGAACACCTGCGGCCGACTTTACCATTGTTTACCACCTGCTTTCCTTTAAAAGGAATGCCTTTCTCCGCCTGAAAGTTGCCTTATCCGGCGAATTTCCCGACATGCCTTCTATCAGTTCCTTATGGAAAAATGCCAACTGGTATGAACGGGAAATCTATGATATGTTCGGCATTAATTTCAATGGCCACCCTAATTTACGGCGTATCCTGATGCCGCTTACCTGGGAAGGTCACCCTTTAAGAAAAGAACACCCTGCAAGGGCAACAGAACTCGGCCCCTTTAAACTTTGGGATGAAAAAGAAAACCTGGAAATGGATGCGCTGCAATTTCGTCCTGAAGACTGGGGGCTGAAAAGACATAGCCAGGACGCTGATTTTATGTTCCTCAACCTTGGTCCGCAACACCCGGGAACACATGGAGTGCTGCGGATCATTCTCCAGCTCGATGGGGAGGATATTGTTGATGCCATTCCGGACATTGGTTTTCACCACCGGGGTGCCGAAAAAATGGGCGAACGGCAATCCTGGCATACTTACATTCCCTATACTGACCGGATTGATTATTTGGGTGGCGTCATGAATAACATGGCCTATTTACTGGCGGTGGAAAAGCTTGCCGGCATTGAGGTGCCAGAAAGGGTAAAAGTCATGCGCATTATGTTATGCGAACTTTTCCGTATCGCTAGTCACCTGGTGTGGTATGGTACTTTTGCCCAAGACCTTGGGCAGCTATCCCCGGTGTTTTATATGTTCACCGACAGGGAGAAAGTATTCAATATTGTAGAAGCAATATGTGGCGACAGGATGCACCCCAACTGGTTTAGGATAGGTGGTGTTGCACAGGATCTGCCAAAAGGCTGGGACAAACTGGTGAGTGATTTTGTGGCTTATTTTCCTAAAAGATTACGAGAATACAACAACCTGGTGATGCGCAACAGCATCTTTAAAGCCCGTACGGTAGGCATTGGCGTCTATACCCTTGAGGAAGCAATTGAATGGGGAGTAACAGGGCCTGGATTAAGGGCTTGTGGCTTTGAATGGGATTTTAGAAAGAAACAACCTTATTCAGGCTATGAGAATTTTGATTTTGATATTCCTACGGCACAAAATGGCGATTGTTATGACCGGGCAGTGGTGAGGGTGGAAGAGATGTGGCAAAGCTTGCGGATTATTGATCAATGCGTAAAAAATATGCCTGAAGGAGCTTATAAAGCTGATCACCCTTTAACGACACCGCCTCTGAAAAAAAATACCATGAAGGACATAGAAACTTTGATCACTCATTTTTTGAATGTGAGCTGGGGGCCGGTTATCCCGGCAGGTGAAGCCATGAGCTGTATAGAAGCCACAAAAGGCGCCAATAGTTATTACCTCAGCAGTGACGGTAATACATCCCCTTATCGGGTAAGGATCAGGACACCGTCTTTTCCCCACATGCAGATGTTGCCCTATATCAGCAAGGGTTATACCGTGGCAGATTTACTCTCCATTTTGGGAAGTATGGACTATGTGCTGGCAGATATTGACCGTTAAAATTAGAAGAGGATGCTATCAACTCAAGAAATAAGCAGGATAAATAAAGAAATTGCTTTGGTTCCGGTGCGCAAAGCGGCATGTATTGAGGCTTTGAAAATTGTGCAGGAAGGCAGGGGCTGGATTTCAGATGAAAGCCTGGGAGAGATAGCCGCATACATGGAAATGTCTGCTGAAGAATTGGATAGTGTCGCCACTTTTTACAACCTGATTTTTCGTAAACCTGTAGGCAGGAACATCATTTTAATCTGCGATAGCATCAGTTGCTATGTGATGGGCTATGAAAAACTATATGAACACCTGCAGGAACGCCTGAACATTAAATTCGGGCAGACTACACCCGATGCGAGGTTTACCCTGTTACCTAATGCTTGTCTCGGTTGTTGCGACCATGCCCCGGCAATGATGGTCAATCATGATTTATATAAAGACGTCACGATAGCGGAACTCGATGCGATTTTACATCAGTATAAATAATCAGATCAATATAAGTCAGATCATGGTCTTAAAATAATAATCAATGGAAACGCCCCTTACACAGCATATCAGCGCTAACCACCCTGCTTTTCATCTTCGCGATTATGAGAAGGTGGGTGGTTACCAGTCTGTGCACCGGGCGCTAAAAATGATGAACCCCGAGGAGATTACCCAACTGGTACAGGAATCAGGTCTTAAAGGGCGTGGTGGTGCAGGTTTCAATACTGGAATGAAATGGAGCTTCGTGCCGATGAACGACAGCACGCAAACTAAATACCTCATTTGCAATGCGGATGAAATGGAACCGGGAACATTTAAAGACCGCTTGCTGCTCGAGGGTAATCCACATCAGCTGATCGAAGGAATGATCGTTTCTGCCTTTGCCATTCAGGCCGGTCAGTCGTACATATTTTTGCGCTGGGCGTATAAAAAAGCAGCAAGGCTCATTCGCCAGGCCATTGATGAGGCTTATGCCGGCGGTTACCTTGGTAAAAATATTTTAGGCAGCGGGTTCAACCTGGAGATGCACTTGCATACGGGTGTGGGCCGTTACATGTGTGGTGAAGAAACAGCCTTGTTAAATGCCCTTGAAGGCAAACGGGCTACGCCACGCACAAAACCACCGTTTCCTCAGGTGAGCGGTTTATTTGGCAAGCCTACCATCGTCAATAATGTGGAGACGCTGTGTAATATTCCCCATATCATTAATAATGGCGCAGATTGGTTTAAGGGACTGGGTGTGGGGCCAGATGCAGGGACAAAACTGTACGGCATCAGCGGCAGGGTTAATAAACCTGGAATATGGGAACTGCCTATAGGCACCACCATGCGGGAGCTCCTGGAGCATCATGCCGGTGGCATGAAAGCGGGTTATCAATTTCGTGGTGCACTGCCCGGGGGCGCTTCTACAGATTTTCTGGTGACTGAGCACCTGGATGTAAAAATGGATTATGTGTCTGTTGCTGCTGCGGGGAGCCGTTTGGGAACAGGAACCATGATTATTCTCGACGACAAGACCTGTCCGGTTGGCTTTGTCCATAACCTGGAACATTTTTTTGCGCAGGAATCCTGTGGCTGGTGTACACCCTGCCGCGAGGGTTTACCCTGGACGGAAAAATTGCTGCTCTCGATAGAAAAAGGAGAGGGGCGACTGGAAGACCTTGAATTATTGGAAATGCATACCAAGTTTCTGGGACCTGGTCATACTTTTTGTGCCCTGGCACCGGGAGCGATGGAGCCGCTGCAAAGTGGCCTTAAGTACTTTAGAGCTGATTTTGAACAGCATATTAACGAAAAAAAATGTCCGTGGAGGTGATACGCAATGGCAATCATTTATATAGACCATCAGCCTTACGAAGTGCCAGCAGGAAAAAATCTGTTGGAAACTTGCCTTACGCTGGGCTTTAACCTGCCTTATTTTTGCTGGCATCCCGCCATGGGTTCTGTCGGTGCCTGCCGGCAATGTGCCGTTAAGCTTTTTAAAGATGAAACCGACAGCAACGGCCGACTGGTAATGTCCTGCATGGAATCTGCGAAGGACAATATGTACTTGTCGGTGAATGACCCCACGGCAAAAGCTTTTCGCGCGGAGGTTATTGAATGGCTGATGACGAACCATCCGCATGATTGTGCCGTATGTGATGAGGGTGGTTCCTGTCATTTGCAGGACATGACCGTGATGACTGGCCATACCTATCGCCGTTTTCAATATAAAAAGCGCAGCTATCGTAACCAATACCTGGGTCCGTTTATTAACCATGAAATGAACCGGTGTATCCAATGTTATCGCTGTGTAAGGTATTATAAAGACTATGCAGGTGGCAAGGATCTGGATGTTTTTGCTGCGCATCACCATGTTTATTTTGGCAGGGCAGCCGATGGTGTGTTGGAGAGTGAATTTAGTGGAAACCTGGTAGAAGTTTGTCCGACAGGCGTTTTTACCGATAAAAGCCTCAAAGAGCATTATACCAGGAAATGGGATATGACAATGGCACCTTCAATTTGCCAGCATTGCAGCCTGGGGTGTAATATTATTGGCGGAGAAAGGTATGGTGAACTCCGCCAGATCACCAACCGCTTTAATGAAGCCGTGAATGGTTATTTTCTATGCGACCGCGGTCGCTATGGCTATGAGTTTGTCAACAGCATTAACCGGGTGCAAAAACCTTTAATTCGTGCTCATGTTCCCGATGCTACAGATAAACGGGGATTGTTTATTCACTTAAGGGATATCCTGCTAAACAATAAACTCGTTGGTATAGGCTCGCCAAGGGCATCGCTGGAGAGTAATTTTGCCTTAATGCAGCTGGTTGGAAAGGATAATTTTTACCAGGGCGTTCCTGAGAAGGAAGCAGCGCTGATGGACAGTATTATCGGCATCTTAAATTCAAACCAGGTTTATACACCTTCCTTAAAGGAAATGGAAAATGCGGATGCGGTATTAATTTTAGGGGAGGACGTAACCAATGCTGCTCCGGTAATGGCATTGTCACTCCGTCAGGCGGTTAACAAAAAGCCTTTTGCAAATGCACAGCAGATCGGGATTCCTTCCTGGCATGATGCCGCGCTGCGGGAATATGCACAGCAAGATAAAGGGCCGCTTTTTATCATCCATCCTACGGCTACTAAGCTGGATGAAATTGCGCAGGGTAGCTTTCACCTTCCTCCTGATGAGGTAGCCCGTGCAGGATTCGCTATCGCCCATGCGTTGAATAATAGTGCTCCTGCTCCAGCGGATCTGAGCGAGGAGACGGTAAAAATGGTACAGCAAATAGCTGAAGTATTGAATAATGCCGAAAGGCCATTGATCATTGCAGGTGCCAGCCTGGCTAACCCGGAGCTGATTCATGCTGCGGCCAATATCGCCCTTGCACTTCAAACGGAGCAGCGGAAAGCATGGTTGAGCTTTGTTGTTCCGCAATGTAATTCCATGGGACTGGCCATGATGGAAAGGCCGGGAATGGGCAGGGCTGTAGAAGCTTCAGTACAACAGGAAGCGGAAACCGTGATTATCCTGGAGAATGATCTTTATCGCCACCTGCCTAAAGACGAAGTCGATAGTTTCCTCGGCCATTTTAAGGAAATCATTGTACTGGATCACCTTCATCATGAAACGACCAATAAGGCTTCGGTGTTGATACCCACAGGTACTTTTGCCGAGGCCGATGGAACTTTGATCAATAATGAAGGAAGGGCACAGTGTTTCTTCCAGATTTTTATGCCAAAAAACGACAACCTGCGCGAAAGCTGGCGATGGCTGGATGAATTCAGGCAGTTTAAAAACGGAGTGGAGCTGGAATATCTTCGTCCGCCGGGGGATCTGATGGCTGAATTGGTTGCCAGTATGCCCCAGTTCAATGGTGCAGAAACCGTAGCACCACCACCGGATTTCCGTATTGCCGGTCAGCGGATACCAAGGGAGCCACACCGTTACAGTGGTCGTACGGCCATGTTTGCCAATATCAACGTGAGCGAACAAAAACCACCTGAGGATCCTGATTCGCCTTTGTCTTTCACCATGGAAGGTTATAAGGGAACGCCACCTGCAACCTTAACGCCATTTTTCTGGGCACCGGGATGGAATTCTGTGCAGGCGGTAAATAAATACCAGGTTGAAATCGGCGGACCATTAAAAGGCGGTCATACCGGCAAGAGACTATTTCCAAACGCTTATGCCAAGGAAACGGCGTATGAGAACCACATTCCACCTGCTTTTGAAGCCACAGCGGCGGAATGGTTGATCATCCCTTTACCACATATTTTTGGGACTGAGGAACTGAGCATCTACAGTCCTGGCATTGCGGAAAGATCCCCTAAACCTTATATAGCCATCAGCAGGCATGATGCTGAAAGTTTAGCGATAAGTGAAAATGAGGTGCTGCAATTACAGCTTGCTCCCCTTCATCCGATGCAGACCGTACCTGCGTCATATTACCAGTTACCGGTACACATCAAAGATGAACTTCCAGCTGGTGTAGCAGGAATTCCTTATCAAATTTCTGGCCTGCATGGGATTGCCTGGCCAGCAAAAGGCACATTAACAAAGGCATTATGAGCATCGTTGTAGAATATATCCTGATGATTGTCATTGTGTTGTTTGCACTGACCACCATAGCTGCCTGGCTGATTTGGGTGGAGCGGCGGATGCTTGCCCTTTGGCAGGACAGGTACGGACCAAATCGTGCCGGTCCTTTTGGTTTGTTAATTGTGGTTGCAGATACCATCAAGCTGTTTTTTAAGGAGGACTGGATCCCTCCATTTGCAGACAAAGCTATTTTTGTGGTGGCCCCAACAATCATAGCGGCGACAGTATTAATGAGTTTTGTGGTCATTCCTTATGCACCCGGTATTTTAATTGCGGACCTGGATATTGGCCTGCTATTTTTCCTGGCCATGTCATCCCTAGGCGTATACAGCATCGTGTTGGGTGGCTGGGCCTCCAACAATAAATATTCCTTGCTGGGTGCCTTAAGGGGCGCTTCACAGATGATCAGTTATGAAGTTTTTATGGGCCTGTCTTTAATGGGTGTAGTGATGCTTTCGGGTTCTTTCAGGCTTTCTGATATTGTATATGCACAAACTGAATACTGGTTTATACTCACGCAACCCGTTGGTTTTGTCATCTTCATGATTGCTGGAATAGCGGAAACGCATCGTTTGCCTTTTGATATTCCGGAGGCCGAAAGTGAACTTGTTGCTGGTTTTCATTCCGAATATTCGGGGATGAAGTTTGGAATGTTTTTTATCGGTGAATACCTGGGGATTACACTCATCTCTGCGATGGTGGTGACCTTATTTTTCGGCGGATGGTTAGGACCGGGGTTCCTGCCACCCCTGGTGTGGTTTATCCTGAAGACATTCGTTTTTATCCTGTTCTTCGTATTGCTGCGTGCTTCTCTTCCCCGCCCGAGGTATGACCAGCTGATGGAATATGGCTGGAAAATATTATTACCTGTAGCCTTATTGAACTTATTAGTTACAGGCGGAATTGTATTGATGATGACTAAATAAAATTTGACGACTATTAAATAGGGAAACCATGATCAGTTTGTTAAGAACCATAGGACTCACCTTTTTGCACATGTTCAGAAAGCGGGAAACCATCCAGTATCCGGAGGAGAAAATAGTTTTACACCCGCGGTGGCGGGGACGGATCGTTTTGACCCGCGATCCGGATATGGCGGAGCGCTGCGTGGGCTGTTATTTATGTGCTGCCGCCTGTCCGGTGGATTGTATTTCCTTACAGGCCACAGAAGATGAAAATGGGAGGAGGTACCCTGAGTTTTTCCGGATCAATTTCTCCAGGTGCATCTTTTGTGGTTATTGCGAAGAGGCTTGTCCGACCTACGCTATCCAGCTCATTCCAGACTTTGAGATGGCTGAATTTAATCGCCAGGACCTGGTATATGAAAAGGAGGACCTGCTGATCGACAGTCAGGGTAAATATCCCGGTTACAATTATTATAAAGTTGCCGGACTTGATGTTGGTGTAAAGGGTAAGGGGGAAGGTGATAATGAGGATCCACCGGTTGATATACACAGTTTACTGCCATAAATAGGGAAAGCAACATTTTAAATATGGAAGCAATATTTTATATCACCGCTTTGGTCACCATCCTGTCTACCGTTATGGTCATTACCAGGAGTCATCCTGTACATGCACTGCTGTACCTTGTGATTTCATTTTTAGGCCTTTCCGTGATCTTTTTCCTGCTTGGTGCAGCCTTTGCGGCCTTATTGGAAGTGATTATCTATGCAGGTGCCATTATGGTGCTTTTTATCTTTGTGATCATGCTGCTGAACCTCGGCAAGGATACCGATAAACGAGCGCAGGATTGGCTGAAGCCCAGGGTGTGGGTTGGACCGGCAATTTTAACGGTTATACTTTTTGCAGAAGTTTTTTACCTGATTACGGTGGTGTCTCAACCTGCTTTTAACCTGCAAACGGTAGATCCGAAAGCGGTGGCTATTTCTTTGTTCAAGCCCTATCTCATTGGTGTTGAGCTTGCTGCTATGCTTTTAATGGCTGGTGTAGTCGGCGCTGCGCACATTGGTCAACATAAGAAGCTAGTGCTTCACCGCTTTTTAAAGGAAGAGGAGGAGGTGGTATGAATTCCTCCATATCAATAGAAATGGTCATGTTGATGGCGGGGGTATTGTTTGTACTGGGCATTGCCGGTGTCATTATCCGCAGGAATATCATCTTTATGCTGTTGTCGGTAGAGATTATGCTCAATGCTGCGGCTTTAGCTTTTGTTGCTGCAGGATCGCATTGGGGAGAACCCGACGGACAAGTGATGTTCATATTTATTCTGGCCATGGCTGCAGCTGAAGTTTCGGTCGGACTGGCACTGATCCTGCAAATTTACCACCAGCATAAATCACTGGATATCGACAAGTTGAAAGAGATGAAAGGATAATATATGGAAAACCTGTTATGGCTTCTTCCGGCATTGCCCTTAGCCGGTTTTTTGATACTATGCCTTATAGGCAAAGGTTTGTCCCGTTTTTGGATGTCGGTGATCGGAACGGGCAGCGTAAGCTTGTCGGCTCTTGTGCTATCGCTCATCGGAATCAACTTTTTAACCAATCCACCACCGGGGGGATATTATTCGCAGACCTTATGGACCTGGATGCAGGTAGCTGATTTCAATCCTGAAATTACCTTGTACCTGGATGCACTTTCCCTCGTGTTTGTGTTTGTGATCACTTTTATCGGTGCCCTGATCCATCTTTACTCGGTGGGTTTTATGGCGGATGATAAAGACTATTCCCGCTTTTTTGCCTGTATGAACCTGTTTGTATTCTCCATGTTGCTGCTGGTTTTAGCGGATAATTTATTGTTGCTTTATTTGGGTTGGGAGGGCGTAGGTTTATGTAGTTACCTCCTTATCGGATTTTGGTACGAGAGTCCGGCCAATGGTGACGCTGCCCGCAAAGCTTTTATCATTACCAGAATAGGGGATACGGCAATGGCCATCGGTTTATTCGTTCTTTTTTATCAATTTGGAACGCTTGTTATAGCTGAAATTTTAGCTGCGGCGCCTGTATTGTGGCAACAGGGTGCTACCATTGCCACTGTTACCGCTTTATTATTGCTAGCGGGCGGCATAGGGAAATCAGCGCAACTTCCCCTGCAAACATGGCTTCCGGATGCTATGGCGGGTCCATCTCCTGTGAGCGCCTTAATTCATGCCGCTACCATGGTTACTGCAGGGGTTTACCTGATTGCGAGGATGCATGTGATTTTCCAGCTTTCGCCTGTAGCCCAATTGGTCGTTGCCATTATCGGTGCAGCAACTTTACTCATTGCAGGGTTTAGTGCCTTAACGCAATTTGATATCAAAAGGGTACTGGCCTATTCTACCATGAGCCAGATCGGGTATATGTTCCTGGCACTGGGCCTTGGTGCATGGTCTGCAGCAATTTTTCACTTCATGATCCACGCTTTCTTTAAGGCCTTGTTATTTCTGGCAGCAGGAGCGGTGATCGAAGCCTTGCACCATGAACACAATATGTTTAAAATGGGCGGTTTGAAGAACAAACTTCCCGTTGTTTTCTGGACCTTCCTTATTGGCGCTGCTTCACTGGCAGCGCTCCCGCTGATCAGCGCCGGCTTCTATAGTAAAGACCAGATCCTCTGGTATGCATGGGCAAGTGAAAACGGCAGTCCTGTATTTTGGCTTCTTGCTTATATAGGCGCATTCATTACGGCTCTTTACACCACCAGAATGGTAATCCTAACCTTTTGGGGCGAATCTAAAACTGCTGTCGGGCATCATCCCGGCAGACTCATGACGGTGCCATTGATCATTTTGGCTTTCTTCTCTGTTTTTGCAGGTTTTATGGAGTTGCCTCATAACTTCGGGCACGTCACTCTTTTTTCTGATACCCTGCAAAATGTATTGCCGGCGACGGTGTTGAAGGGCGGTATTCCCGCAGAATGGCTATTCCAGGCCCTTGCCTTCGTGGCCACTTTTGCTGGCGTTTACCTGGCCTACGTTTTATACAGTAAACAGCAGCATCGTCTGGAACAATTAAAACAAAACGCTTTACTCGCGAATTTACACAGGCTTTGGTATGCGGGCTGGGGTTTTGATAAGTTATACCAGATCCTGATCGTAAGGCCATTTGTATACATTTCGCAGGTGAACAAAAATGATATCGTTGACAATCTATACCATGGCATTACCCAAGTTACGGTACGTCTTTACAGGTCTTTATCCTATACACAATCCGGCTCATTGAGGTGGTACGTGATGGGATTGGTTATTGGAGCAATCATTATACTCGGCATAGAAATCATATTATGATATTAGTTTATCTCATCGGTTTATTAATGGTTGGTGGCCTGCTGGCGCTGGTCCTCGGTTATTTCGACGAAAACCTGCCTCGCTGGACAGCCCTGATCACGCTGATCGTCGGGTTTATGACCCTGATCAATTTCTGGATCGGCCATTATAAGAATATTGATTTCAATATTCCCGACAGCTGGATTACCGGCTATCAGCTGGATTGGATACCTTCCTTTGGTGTAAGTTTTCATGTTGCTATTGATGGGCTAAGCCTGCTGCTGCTGGTACTCACTTTTTTTCTGGGTATTTTAGCCGTATTGAGTTCCTGGAAGGAGATTAAGGAAAGGGTGAGTTTTTACTATTTCAACTTGCTTTGGCTCTTGGCTGGTGTTGCAGGTGTATTTATGGCGATGGACTTGTTCCTGTTTTACTTTTTTTGGGAAGTGATGTTGATCCCCATGTATTTCTTAATTGGCATCTGGGGCAGTGAAAACAGAGAGTACGCGGCATATAAGTTTTTTATCTTCACCCAAACCAGTGGATTAATGATGCTTTTATCGATCCTGGGTCTCTATTTTATCCATGGCGATCAGACGGGCATTTATACTTTTAATTATTTTGAATTGCTGGGAACGGAATTGAATCCTGTTATTGCTTTTTGGCTGATGATGGGATTTATATTTGCCTTCGCCGTGAAGTTACCGGTTGTCCCTTTACATTCCTGGTTGCCTGATGCGCATAGTGAAGCGCCTACTGCAGGAAGTTTAATTCTGGCGGGCCTGCTGTTGAAAACTGGTGCTTATGGCTTTTTACGGTTTGTACTTCCCTTATTTCCAGATGTTGCAAGAGAGATAGGTCCGCTGGCGATGCTGCTAGGGGTAATTGGAATCATTTACGGAGCTGTTCTTGCCTTTGCGCAGACAGACCTCAAAAGGTTGGTGGCCTATACCAGTGTGAGCCATATGGGTTTTGTATTGCTCGGGATTTTTGCTTTTAATGAATTAGCCTTACAAGGGGTAGTGATGCAGCTGGTTACCCATGCCATCAGTACAGGTGCCTTATTTATCATCGCCGGGATGATCAAGGAAAGGCTGCATACCCGTGACATCAACCAGATGGGAGGGCTTTGGACACAAATGCCTCAAATGGGTGCTGTAGCCATCATCTTTGCAATGGCTTCCTTAGGGCTGCCCGGATTAGGAAATTTCATCGCCGAGTTTTTGATTTTATTAGGGGCTTTCCAGGTAAGTGTTGTTTTTACCATTATTGCCACCCTCGGTCTTGTCTTTTCTGCCATTTATGCCCTGCGCATTTTACAGAAAGTGTTTTTAGGAAAAATGGTGCGGTCTGGTGTTCAGCTCTTTGATTTTTCATCAAGGGAAATATTGGTCATGGCAGCACTCACCGTCACTATTGTATGGCTGGGCTTGTACCCTCAACCAGTGATCAACACGGCAAGGCCTGTAATCAACAACATAGAAAAGTTATTTCCTACTGTAAATGAAAATGTAAAGAACGTTAAATAAGGATCTTATGTCAGGTATTGATTTATTCCATTTTTCGCCATTGATATTGTTAGCTGCTTCCTCCGTGCTGGTCATGTTATTGATTACCCTGAAACTTAGTCACAGGGCTATCCAATTAAGCAGCCTGCTGCTATTTGCTATTTCCTTTTTTTCGCTGTTCTTCCTTCAGCAGGACCTTCCTTATTTCATTGAACCTTTATTTGTGATCGACAGTTTTTCCTTGTTCATCATGGGGCTGATCATCTTTTCAAGTTTTGTGGTTAATATCTTGTCTTACATCTATTTTGAAGAAAAGGAAGAAAGCCCCAAGGAGTATTATGTGTTGCTGTTTTTATGTACACTTGGTGCCTGTGTGTTGTCGGTAAGCAAGCATTTTGTTTCTTTGTTTCTCGGACTGGAAATCCTGACTGTTGGCTTATATGGTTTGATCTCCTATCTGCGTTACAGAAATCACAATATTGAAGCGGGAATAAAGTACCTTATTCTTGCTGCTTTCTCTTCTGCTTTTTTACTTTTCGGAATGGCCTTGATTTACCTTGATACCGGAAGCATGGAGTTTTCTACAATCGCCAGAAATATCGTCGAGCTTTACTCTCTGACACCTATTTTTCTTGCTGGTTTAGGGATGATGCTGGTTGGCTTAGGGTTTAAATTAGCAGTGGTCCCATTTCATATGTGGGCAGCTGATGTTTACCAGGGGGCGCCTACACCGGTCACCGCCTTTATTGCCACTGCCTCTAAAGCCGGTGTTCTGGTTGTTTTGTTCCGCTTTTTTGTGATGATTGATAGTTTCCGGTTCTCCAGTGTGATGTTGATATTTACGTTTACGGCAATAGCGTCTATGGTGGTTGGCAATTTACTCGCCTTGCAGCAGCAGAATGTTAAACGTATTCTCGCTTATTCCTCTATTGCACACCTGGGTTATTTGCTGGTGGCTTTTATTCCGGGTACTTTGTTGAGCCTGCATGCAGTCAGTTTTTATCTGGCAGCTTATTTCATCAATATTTTAACTGCTTTTGGTATCCTGACTATTTTATCCACGAAGGATAAAGACACAGAGGAGATTGAAGATTTTAAAGCGTTGTTCTGGAAACACCCGGTATTGGCCTGCATTTTTAGTGCTACTTTGCTATCCCTTGCTGGCATACCCCTTACCGCTGGTTTTATAGGGAAATTTTACATTCTTGCGGCAGGACTTGGGGGAGGTTTTTTACTGACGGTTGTCGTGTTGGTACTCAGTAGTGTAATTGGTTTATACTATTATCTGCGGATCATCACCACCATGTTTCGCGGTCAAGGGGAAAGCTTTATTAAAGAAAAAAAAACGCTGCCCGTTTTTTATGTGGTCAGCGTTTTAGTTTTATCCGGATTAACCCTGTTAATGGTTTGGTTAGGACTTTATCCTTCCGGATTGATGTATGTGATAGAAAGTTTACAACTCACGAATTGATGCTGCTAAAGCCTGGCGGAAATCTTCCATTAAATCTTCTGTATCTTCAATTCCGATGGATAATCTTACCATGGAATCAGGTATGCCCATTTCAGCCCTGCGTTCTGCACCAAGTTCAAAGAAGATGGTATGTGCCACAGGGATGGCAAGTGTTCTGGTGTCACCTAAATTACTTGATTTAACAACTAGTTTTAAGCGGTTCAGGAACGCAAAACAATCAATGCCATCCTTTAATGAAAAGCTCATTAATCCGCCATAATGTTTAAAAAGGTCTGTAGCCATCTGGTGTTGCGGATGGTCTGCTAAACCGGGATAATAAACTTTGCTCACCAGTTCATGTTTTTCGAGGAAGTGGGCCAGGGTATTTGCGTTATGGCAAGCTCTGCTTAGCCTTAAAGCAAGGGTTTCTGCACCCACGGAAATCGTATGAGCAGCTTCCGGTGATAATGTTCCGCCACCGTCGCGTAAGCCTCTTTTTCTAATTTGAGTGATACCCAGCATCTCTGGCTTGATCTGTTCACGTAATACCGGTGCAATGTTAGGATAGGCAGTCCAGTCAAATTTTCCCGTATCTGTTACACTTCCACCGAGTGCATCACCATGTCCGCCAATATATTTTGTTAATGAATTGATGACAAGGCTGGCTTGCACCGTAACGGGGCAAAATAAGTAAGGGGAGGTCATCGTATTATCGACAACATATACCAGTCCTTTAGCGGTGCAAAAATCACCTATAGCTGCTAAATCTGCAATTTGCGTTGCAGGATTAGCAATTGTTTCCACAAACACCATTCTGGTGTTTTCCTGGTAGGCAGCTGCGATATTATCAACATTTGTGGCATCTACGAAAGAAAAGGACAAACCCAGGTCTTCAAAGGTTTGCATAATGCTTCTCGAATTACCAAAAAGGAATGAACTGGCAATGATGTGGTCACCAGATTTAATCAATGCCTGGATCGTTGCCGTAATGGCCGCCATTCCTGTTGAAAAAGTAACAGTGGCCTTACCTTGCTCCATTTGCGTAACCTTATGTTCCAGGGCAGTAGTGGTAGGGTTTCCCTGCCTGGAATAGGCATAGCCTTTCTCCTTATTTTGAAATACGTTTACCAATCCTTGTACATCATCAAAGCCCCAGGTAACAGAAGTGTGAACGGGTTGGTGTAAAGCACCAAATTCTGGTTTGAGCAGACGGTCTGAATGAAGTATGGTAGTGGTAAATCCTTTGTTCTCTTTCATTGTTCAATATATAATTCGTTAAAAGTGCTTATTATTATTGAAAATTGGAACAAAATTATGGGAGTGTTGTAAAAATTATTGCTTTGATATAACATCTGTACCCCTAAAGCGCATCAGCCGGGGGAGGCTGTGATCTTGTTATTCTTAATGAATAGCAGCGCCATCAGTGCGGCGAAAATGGCCAGGATGGCAGAAATCTTCATGATCCGGGAATATGCATCAATAAAACCCTCACGATAGAAGTTTTCAACCGGAATTTCCAACGCGGGGTTAATGCTGGCTGGCGGCCTGGCATTGCCAAGGTTGACCACTTGTGCCATTACTTCCTGCTTATCTTCAACAGTTATTGGAATCGTTTTAAGGTCAGCTTGTAAGGCTCCCGAAAAAAATAGAAAAGCCAGCGCACCAAATATCGCATTGGCAAAAACGCCTGCAATCCGTGACACGGCATTGTTGACACCTGAAGCTGTACCCGAAAACTGGTCACTCACGGAAGCCATCACTGTAGCGGTTAATGGGGCAACCGTTAAAGACATCCCCAATCCTAACACGACCATACCGGGAAAAAATGATCTCCAGTAATCTTCAGGGCCATTGGTTTGCCCGGTAAAGGACAAGATCAGGAAGCCGAGGCCGGCAAGGGCAGGGCCAACGATCAACAACATTCTTGGCCCATGGCGGTCTGCCAGGCTGCCTGCATAACGTGCTAAAGAAATCATCAACAAGGAGAAAGGTAAAAAAGTAAGTCCCGATTGTAACTGGCTGTAGCCTTGAATCTGTACCAGGTTAAGCGAAAGGAATAGCATGGCCGCTGCAAGTCCGGCATATAAAAAGAAAGTAAGGAGGTTTGTTCCGGTAAAAGCTGAAATTCTGAACAAGGTCAAGGGCATCATGGGATGTTTGCTTTTGTTTTCTATGATCACGAAAATGATCAGTAGCAACAGCCCGACAATAAGGGAAACATAAACCTGCCAATGATAGAAACCTGACACCGGAATACGCAGAAAACCATAGGTAAGTAGCGCTAAACCAAAAGTGATGGCAAATGCACCTGGAAAATCTAAGCGATGAATATTTTCCTCATCCTTACTTTCCTTCACTTGCCTCCATAAAATTAAAAGTGCAAGTAATCCGATGGGAATGTTGATAAAGAAAGTATACCGCCATAGACCTGCATCAGCTAAAGCACCACCTAATATGGGTCCGCCGAGGGTGACACAAGTCGTTACTGCCGACCAGGTGCCAATCGCTCTACCTCTTTCATCCTCATTGATGGAAGAAGAGATTAATGATAAACTCCCTGGAATCATCAAGGCACTGCCAATACCCTGAATAATTCTGAATAGGATCAGTAAGGCGACATTTATAGCGAAACCACAGGCAGCCGAACCTGTAATGAAAATAAAAATGCCAATCATAAATACCTTTTTCCGACCCAGCCTGTCGCCCATTGATCCACCAATCAGGATCAACGAGGCCAGCATCAGCAGGTAGGCGTTCAAGATCCAAAATAAGTCGGTGCCGGTTGCATGGAGGCTTTTTTGCAGTGCTGGCAGCACCACATTCAGTGCAGTACCATCAATAAAAGCCATGGCAGAAGCCATGATGCAGGAAGTCATTATCCATTTGCCGGCAGAACTGTTAAGTGGAACTGTTGCCATTGCCATTGGGAATGATTTAGCCTTTAAACTCCAAATTGGGACAAATGATGGTTAAGGTGCTTGTAAAACATGTTATTCCACTCTGTTGCAGTTAATTTGCCAAAGGAGTGTGATTCTTTTTGTTCGAAATGGCTTTCCCCAAATTCCTGTGTTTTTTTGATATAGTCAATTAAGCGGGACTTTTCTATATCAAAATTTTTGGTATCCTTAATTAGAAACTGTGGGGCAGTTTGTCCATTTTTTGAATAAGGGAGCTCATTGACTACTTTGTTTTTGACCAGTGATTTTAAAATAAACCGAATGAAAGCATTTGGTCGTTGATGCTTATCATCATACACCATTTCGTAAGTCACATTGCAATGTGCCAACATTTGGGCCACATTCATTTTTCCCCATAAAGACAGGGTATCAGGTTTAAGCTGATTAATTCTATCGATGATTTCTTCTGTAACCGTGCGGGTAAAAATATTTGGTAGCGCCATAGACAAATGTAATTAATCTTTTCGCTGAAAATAAAATCCATGCGACTGCTCATCCGAGAAAACCCTGTATTCCGAAATCCATGCTAAAACTTCATCCAGTTTGTCGGGCCGGGCTTTACAATAGCGGTCCCTTCCTTGTTGTTCCACCTCTACCAACCCACATTCAATTAATATTTTAATATGCTTTGATATAGCCGGCCTGCTGATGTTAAAGTTTCCGGCAACCGCATTAAGGTTTAAACATTCCTTAGCAAGCATCATTAATATAGCCCTGCGTGTTGGATCGGCAATGGCTTTAAATATGTCTTTTTTCATCTCCACCAATAAGTAACTATATGGTTTCAAACATACTCGTAAACTTTGAGTTAAGCAAGTGTTGTTTGGTAGTAATTTAATTTATTCAATAATAAGCTATTTAATTACTTTTTGAATTTTCTAAATTAAGTAGTTCAATATTCCTGAAGTCAACTGGTTGTCCTTCACTTTGCAATGCGATGAACCCTTCTGTTAAGGGTTTTTTATCAATTTTAATGGTTTTGTCATAATTATTAACCACGCCGCCGCCTATCTGGGGTTTTGAATATTTTAGAACGGTGTCACCATTAATGATGTGGGTAACAAGGGAGTCTCCAAGCACAATTAACTCCGCATTCACCCATTCTTCAATCTTATAGGTTTTAGATTTTGAATCTATACAATGTCTTTTGTCAATCTGTCCGTTATAAACAATATCTGTACCCGGGGAGCACATGTTTCCCGTAGGTCGTGGTTTACCATCATCCAAACCTGCCAGTAACTGAAACTCTACCGAAATTGGCCAGTCCTGATCCCGGAGCATGGTCCTTGGATCCTGAGAATGATACATTACTCCACTATTCCTGATGGTATAAGAAGGAGCATCTTTTTTCCATTCACCTGTAATGCGGTATTGAAACCTCAGCTTGTAATGCGAAAAGGGTTGGTTGAAATATAAATGGCCATATTGCTCGTTGAAAGCACCATACTGATCATAACGCACTTTAATTATACCATCTTCCACCCTGAAAGTGTTTCCGAAATTTACGCCTGGATCATGGTGGTTAATTTTAGCCGTCCAATTCTTAATGTCTTTACCATTAAATAGTTGTATCCACTCTTCTTTGTGTGGTTTTGGAGCACAGCCCATATATATGATTCCAGCAGCCAGTAATAAGCTGCATGTTGCAACATATTTAAAGGCTTTATTTTTCAATATGATGTAAGCTGATGATGGTTTAATCATGATGAATGGTGTTGGTTTTAGGTGAGATATGAATCTCAAAGTTAGAATATTTTACGATGAAGGAGAGATGACCTCCTGATTTTTTTTCAAACATTTCGCGGCACTATAAGGTTATTTTAAAAAATGCTGGAGATAGATGCTGGAAATAGAAGTATACCCCGGAAGCTCATACCCGCTAGGAGCTACCTGGGACGGAAATGGTGTTAATTTTGCTTTGTTTGCGGGGAATGCCACTGCTGTAGAGCTCTGTTTATTTGATCAGGATTGTGTACATGAACAGGTTAGAATAAAGTTTTCTGAGCGGACCAGCCATGTCTGGCATGCTTATCTTCCTGGTATTGAACCAGGCCAATGTTATGGATATCGTGTTTATGGCCCTTTTGAGCCTCATAACGGTTTAAGGTATAACCCTAATAAATTACTGATTGACCCTTATGCAAAAGCCATCTCCGGTGCTGTAGAATGGCATGATTCCCTGTTCGGTTATAACATGGATGAAGATGACCTCAGTTTCAGTGAAACAGACAATGCGCCGTTTATACCTAAAAGTGTGGTCATTAATCAGGATTATGATTGGGAAGGGGTAAAACCTCCTGGTACCAGTTATTTGCAAAGTATCATTTACGAGACCCATGTCCGTGGAATTTCCATTGCACACCCCGATATCCCTGAAAATATTCGTGGAACTTATGCAGCCATCTGCCATCCGGTAATGATTGAATACCTGCAAAGTTTAGGTATCACCGCTATTGAGCTGATGCCCGTGCACCAGTTCATCAATGACCGGCATCTGGCAGAGCGTAATTTAAGTAATTACTGGGGCTATAATACCATTGGTTTTTTTGCGCCTGACACCAAATATTCTTCTTCCGGGGTGATGGGAGGACAGGTAAAAGAATTTAAAGACATGGTGAAAGAACTTCATCGGGCGGGTATTGAAGTGATTTTGGATGTGGTTTATAACCATACGGCTGAAGGGAATCAATTAGGCCCCACACTTTCTTTCAGAGGTATAGACAACCTGGAATATTATCGCCTTACGGAAGACAAACGCTATTACATGGATTATACAGGTACTGGAAATACTTTAAATGCTTATTATCCAAGTGTATTGCGTTTGATGATGGACAGTCTACGTTACTGGGTTCAGGAAATGCATGTCGATGGTTTTCGTTTTGACCTGGCTTCTGCCCTTGCCAGGGAACTAAATGAAGTGAACAGGCTGGGTGCTTTTTTTAGCATCATCCACCAGGATCCGGTGTTGTCGCAGGTAAAGCTGATTGCTGAACCCTGGGATGTTGGGGAAGGCGGCTACCAGGTAGGTAATTTTCCTCCCGGCTGGGCAGAGTGGAACGGTAAATACCGGGATTGCATCCGCGATTACTGGCGGGGGGAGGACAGTATGCTGGAAGAATTTGCTTTACGCTTTACCGGCAGTCCGGATTTATATCAGGATGATAACCGTCGCCCCACGGCAAGTATCAATTTCATTACCGCTCATGATGGTTTTACCCTGCGCGATCTCGTATCCTATAATGAAAAGCATAATGAGCAAAATGGTGAAAATAACCAGGATGGCGAGGACCACAACCGGTCCAGCAATTACGGCGTTGAAGGCGATACGGATGATCCGGAAATCCTGGCGTTGCGAGAGAGACAGGTACGCAATTTTTTAACCACTTTATTTTTATCACAAGGGGTACCGATGCTCTTGGCAGGCGATGAAATGGGCCGTACCCAGCGTGGCAATAACAATGCCTATTGCCAGGACAATGAAATTTCCTGGCTCAACTGGGAAGAAACTGATCAAGAGCTTCTGACATTTTGCAGGAGGCTGATTAAACTCCGCAAAACCCATCCTGTTTTTTGCAGGCGCACCTGGTTTCATGGTGAGCTGGTGAGGGATACAGGACTGCAGGATATCGGGTGGTTTCAACCTGATGGAACACAAATGAGCGCGCACAACTGGAAGGAAGATTTTGCGAAATCCCTTGGTGTTTATTTAAACGGCCATGGCATTATGGGCCGGGATCCTATTGGCCGGCGCATCATAGACAATAGCTTTTATATCATTTTCAATGCCTACCATGGTGAAATCAAATTTAAACTCCCCGGACTGAAGTATGGAAAACTGTGGACAAAAGTTTTGGATACCTCAGATCCACAACTCAAAAATAAACCATTAAACTTTAATCATGGGCAGCAAATCAGGGTGGAAGGAAGAACAATTATGTTGTTAACTACTAAAAGCCAGTAAGCCATGGTTCATAGCAGGAATATTGGCTTAAATTTCAAGGGGCAACAGGCATTGATCAGGTTATGGGCGCCCATCGCAAAGATTGTCGCCATTAAAACCAACACCTATGAACCAATAGCCATGCTGCAGGAAGATTACGGCTACTGGTTATTGCAAACCGACAAAGTGAAGCCTGGCGACAAATATTGGTTTGTGATTGACGGTCGAAAGGAACTGGCTGATCCGGCTTCGTTATCACAACCGGATGATGTCCATGGGGCTGCTATGGCCATAGATTTACATTATAATTGGAATGACGGGCATTGGAAAAATATCGATTTAAATGATTATATCATTTATGAATTGCATACCGGAACTTTTTCCCCTGAAGGTAATTTTCAGGGAATTACAGCCCGGCTCGATCATTTAATCGCACTGGGTATTACCGCTATCGAACTGATGCCGGTTGCTGCTTTCCCCGGATCAAGAAACTGGGGTTATGACGGTGTATTTCCTTTTGCCGTGCAGCAATCTTATGGTGGAGCAACAGCATTACAGGACCTGGTCAGCGCTTGTCACCAGAAAGGACTGGCGGTGATTCTTGATGTGGTCTATAACCATGTAGGTCCGGAGGGGAATTACCTGGCTCAGTTTGGCCCTTATTTTACAGATAAATACAGCACCCCATGGGGCGATGCTGTTAATTTCGATGATCAGGATTGTGATGGTGTAAGAGAGTTTATAGTGGAAAATGCACTCATGTGGTTTCGGGATTTTCATATCGATGCCCTGCGACTTGATGCTGTACATGCGATTAAGGATTTTAGTGCACTGCATATATTAGAGAAGATCCGTCTCCAGACAGATGAGCTGATGAAACTGACTGGCAGGGCGCATTACCTGATTGTGGAGTCAGATTTAAATGATCCTAAGTATATCACCTCATCTCCCTGTGGTTTAGGTATGGACGCCCAATGGGCAGATGAATTTCACCATGCGCTGCGGGTAACTGCAGGAGAAAAACGAATGGGTTACTACAGGGATTTTAATGGCATCGAACACCTGGCGAAATCTTACACATCGGCCTATGTTTATACAGGAGACTACTCAGTGGAACGCAGAAAGACCTTCGGCAGGGCAGCAAAGGATCATCCCGGGCAGCAGTTCATTGTGTTTTCTCAAAATCATGACCAGGTTGGAAACCGCATGTCCGGGGAGCGAAGCAGCACACTGTATGGTTTTCAAATGCAAAAGGTAATGGCTGCTGCCGTATTATGTGCACCTTATTTGCCGCTTCTGTTTATGGGCGAAGAATACGGTGAAACCAATCCTTTTCTATATTTTGTAAGTCACACCGACCCAGCGCTGATTGAGATGGTAAGAAAGGGCCGTAAAGAAGAATTTGCAGCCATGCATTCCCAGGGTGAAGCGCCAGACCCCCAGTCGGAGGAGACTTTTCTAGCCTCCAAACTGAACTGGGAACTTTTGTCGGCCGAAAACCACCAGGCTTTGTTCCAGTTTTACAGGCACATGATCTCGCTGCGCAAAAGCTTTCCGGCTTTGTGCGGGAACGACCGTTCTGCCTGTAAAGTACATCTTTTTAAAGATCAGCGATGCCTTTTCATCGAACGCGGCCTTACAGGGAACGATCAACTGGTGGTATGCCTGATGAACTTTTCAACCCAGGAACAATCCATTGCCCTACCTCCTGGCATCCGTGCATTTCGTAAAATAGCAGATACAGCCTTTTCAGAAGAGGAGCAAACCCATGCTGCTCCGACAATTTTAGAAGAATCACAAGAGATACTTCTGCAACCAATTTCATTTATCGCTTACGCAGCTACTTATGGTTAATCCAATGACAACCTACCGGATACAGTTCAATAAAGCCTTTACCTTTAAAGATTTAGAGGCTATTTTACCATTCCTGCATGACTTGGGGGTAAAGACGATCTATGCATCGCCCATTTTTGAGGCTGTACCGGGCAGCACCCATGGTTATGATGGGGTAAACCCCAATGAGATTAATCCTGAAATCGGCACCTTGGCTGAGTTGAGAGCACTAGCTGCAGCCCTGCGGGCATTGGGCATGTTATGGATACAGGATATTGTGCCCAACCACATGGGCTTCCATCACCTGAATACCTGGCTGATGGATGTTTTAAAAAAAGGTGAGGCCTCCGATTACCGTAAGTATTTTGATATCCTGTCTCCCGATCTGGCGGCTGAACCGTTGATGGTTCCATTTTTAGGGGACGACCTGGAAAGAGAAATCGAGAATGGAACCCTTGAACTAGTGGAAAATCAGGAAGCGTGGTTTTTGAAATACCATGAGAGTTACTGGCCTTTAAAAGTCGGTACAGATCTGAAGAAGCCGCTTAAAAGTATCGTTAATGAGCAGTATTATCGGCTGTGCTGTTACAAGGAAAGCCATGAAAAGATGAATTACAGGCGCTTTTTTACGGTCAACAGCTTGATCTGTATGAATATACAGGATAAAGAAACCTTCGATGCCTATCACCGGCTGACCAAAGAACTGCTTGATGAGGGTGTTTTCCAGGGTTTGCGGATAGATCATGTCGATGGTTTATATGATCCGCCAGCTTATCTCCAGGAGCTGCGCCAGCTTTGCGGCGTAGAGACCTACATCGTAGTAGAGAAAATTCTGGAACCTGGTGAAGAGCTGCCAAACACATGGCCAGTGCAGGGCACCACAGGTTATGACTTCCTGGGACTGGCGAATCAGGTTTTCATTAATGAAAAGGCTGAAATGAAATTTGACCAATTTTATAAGAATTTCGGACATCCCAGTTCTGTACAAACACAGATCCGTAAAAAAAAGAAAGATTACCTGCATACCTTTATGAAAGGCGAACTGGAAAACCTGTACCAGTTGTTCCTGTCGCTCGACCTGATCGGCCATGAGGAAAAAGCACGGAATAACCCCCGGAATTTTAAACAACTGATTGCTCAAATCATGGTCTACTGCCCTGTGTACAGGTATTATGGAAACCAATACCCATTACCCCAACAGGAGCGGGATGCACTTCGGTTAATTTTTAAGGCCTTAAAAAATGATGAAACGGAGCAAGCATCATTGATTGTGCTCGAGGACATCCTTCTTCACAAATCAGACAGTCCTCCTGAATACCAGCAGCGGATCCTCATGTTCTATCAGCGCCTGATGCAGTTTACCGGTCCTTTAATGGCGAAAGGGGTAGAGGACACCCTGATGTATACTTACAATCGATTTATAGGTAGCAATGAAGTGGGCGATTCTCCCGATGTTTTTGGCATTAGTGCTGCCGATTTTCATCAGGCCATTCTAAAAAGACAGGAACAATGGCCCTTGACCATGAACGCTACGAGCACACATGACACCAAAAGAGGGGAGGATGCCCGGGCAAGGCTCCAGATACTGACAGATTTAAGGCAGGAGTGGCTTGAGGAGGTAAAGCGCTGGCAGGAAGTAAACCAAGGCCTTAAACAGCAGGATATGCCGGATGCAAATGATGAATACTTTATCTATCAGAGTTTAGTGGCTACTTATCCTGAGCCGGAGGAGGAGGAAGAACATTACCTGGAGCGACTACACCTGTACCTCGAAAAAGCTTTGCGGGAATCAAAAAGGAATTCCAGCTGGGAAGAACCTGATGCCGATTATGAGCGAAACACCAAAGATTTCATCAGTAGTATATTGGATAAAGAAAGGCCATTTTGGACAAGTTTCAAGCATTTTCACCAAAAGGTATGTCTCTGGGGCAGGTTAAATTCTTTATCCGCCCTGCTGCTGAAATTTGGATGTCCAGGGGTGCCCGATACTTACCAGGGAGATGGCTTGTGGGATTTGAGCCTGGTGGATCCGGATAACAGGAGGCCGGTGGATTATGAACTTCGTGAAAAGTTTTTAAATCAAATAAAGCAAGGTCATTTTACGCTGGAAAGTCTGTGGATGCAAGGCGTAAATGGAAAAATAAAAATGTTCCTATTGCATCATTTGTTCAATATCAGAAACCAGTACCCATTGCTTTTCTCGGAAGGGCAATACCTGCCCATCACTATAAAGGGAAAACATGCTGCTCATCTTCTTTCTTTTGCCAGGCATTACAAAAGCGATTGGCTCGTTTTTGTAATGCCACTGAACCTTGCTGCTGTAGTTGAAGATCCCCAAAGTATAAATGCTGAATTTTGGGAAGATACCAGCCTTGTGATGCCGGATGGCATTCCCGAGCATTTTTCTGAACAGCTGGGCAATAGAAAAGGTATTTCAGGGCAGGAACTGGAAGTAAAGGAAATCTTAGGAAACTTTCCAATGGCGATCCTTCATTTTAAACAGGAACTCCATCCGAGAGGGGCTGGCGTGTTGATGCCAGTGTTTTCACTGCCCGCTGCTAGTGGTATCGGTGATTTTGGCTCTGAGGCAAGGCATTTTATTGATTTCCTGGTCACCTCCGGGCAAAAATACTGGCAGCTGCTACCCCTCAACCCGGTTAATCAGGAGCAGGCTTATTCCCCATACAGCGCGGTTTCGGTGATGGCTGGAAACACTTTATTCATCAGTCCTGAACTTCTTGTCATGGCTGGATTACTTTCAGCAGAAAGTTTGGAAAAGTATACCGTTAAAGCCAGCAATACAGTAAAATACAAAAAGGTGGAGAAGCTTAAAAACGCCATGCTCCACCTCGCCTATGAGAACTTTAAGAAAAGAACCGCGGAGCTGGGCATGATTGCTGAATTTGCAGCTTTCTGTGAACAGGAAGCGTACTGGCTTGATGATTATGCACTCTTTCAGGCACTGAAAGAAAGTAGTGGTAACAAGCCCTGGCAGGACTGGCCAGCGGAACTTAAAAACAGGGATTTGGAAGCATTAAAAACAATAGTTAACAATCAGGGGGCTTTGCTGGAGGAAATTAAATGGCAGCAGTTTATATTTTATCAGCAATGGGCTTCCTTAAAGAAATATGCCAATAGCAGGAACATTCTGCTGATTGGTGACCTTCCTTTTTATGCGGCATTGGATTCTGCTGATGTTTGGGCATCGCCGGCATTGTTTAACATGGATGAACATGGCCAGGCGCAGGGAATAGCGGGGGTGCCTCCTGATTATTTCAATGAAGACGGACAACTCTGGGGGATGCCTGTTTACAATTGGGAAGCAATGGCGCAGAAAGGTTATGCCTGGTGGGTAGCGCGCTTGCGTAAAAACATGCAATTGTTTGACCTGATCAGGCTCGACCACTTTCGGGCTTTTTCTGCTTATTGGGAGGTGCCTGCAGGAAGCGAAACGGCTAAAATCGGCAATTGGAAGCCTGGTCCGGGAATTGAATTTTTTGATGTCTTAAAAAAGCATTTCAAACATTTGCCTTTTCTGGCAGAAGATCTTGGGGAAATCGATGCTGCGGTATACCAACTCCGCGATGCGTTGAAACTGCCGGGCATGAAAGTTTTACAGTTCGCTTTTGGAGCTGATGCTGCAGATTCTATTCATGCACCCCATAATTACCCGAACCAAAATGCGGTAGTATACACAGGTACCCATGATAACAATACCATCCTTGGCTGGTATAAAAATGATATCAGCAAAGCTGAAAAAAAGAGAATCAGTAATTATGCAGGATGTAAGGTGAGCAAACAAAACATCCATCAGGTCATGATCAGGCTGGCTTATTCCACTGTTGCCCGTATAGCCGTGATACCGATGCAGGATATTTTAGGTAAAAGCGCCAAGTCAAGAATGAATACCCCGGCATCGGTAAACAAAAACTGGTTATGGCGATTAAAGCCCGGCTCGCTGGCCATTACCGCAAATTTGAAAAACAAGTTGAATGAAATGGTGAGGTTGTATGCGAGGTAAAGGATCAATGATGAATTTGTGAATAAAACGTCTATTTTAGCAATTAAAGCTTAAAATCAATCAAAAACCAAGACCAAATGAAACGTTTTTTTTTTCTTTCCGCTATTTGTTTATCCTGCTTAACTGCTGGTGCACAAACGGTTAAATCTGCTAAAACTTCGGGAAACCCTGTTTTCCCCGGTTGGTATGCCGACCCTGAAGCTCACGTGTTTGACAAGACTTACTGGATTTATCCTACTTTCTCCGCCAAATACACGGATCAGGTGCATATGGATGCCTTCTCTTCCAAAGACCTCGTTACCTGGAAAAAACATCATAGAATTGCCGACAGCAGTAATTTCAAATGGGTTAAAAAGGCCATGTGGGCGCCTTCCATTACTAAAAAGGATAACAAATATTATTTGTTCTTCGGGGCTAACGACATTCAAAGCGACCAGGAATATGGAGGGATTGGTGTAGGGGTTTCAAAAAATCCGCAGGGCCCCTTTAAAGATCACCTGGGTAAACCTTTAATCGATAAATTTCATCACGGTGCGCAGCCGATCGACCAGTTTGTTTTCAAAGATAAAGATGGACAATATTACCTGATCTATGGTGGCTGGAAGCATTGTAACATTGCCAAATTGAATGATGACTTCACTGGATTTGTGCCTGATGCCAATGGAGAAATTTTCAAATCGATCACGCCCGAAGGTTATGTGGAAGGTCCTTATATGTTTATCAGAAAGGGGAAGTACTATTTCATGTGGTCTGAAGGTGGCTGGACAGGCCCAAATTACTCCGTCGCCTATGCCATTGCAGATTCTCCCATGGGGCCTTTTAAGCGGATTGGGGAAATATTAAAGCAGGATCCAGAAGTTGCTACCGGTGCGGGACACCATTCTGTGATTAAACACCCTGAAAAGGACGAGTATCATATTGTATACCACAGGAGGCCTTTGGGTGAAACCAATGGAAATCATAGGGTTACCTGTATTGATAAAATGGAATTTGATGAAAATGGTCATATAAAACCTGTCAAAATCACTTTTGAAGGGGTGAAAGCAAGTCCGTTATAGTTGGTATTTTTTACGATGTTAGAAATTATTTTTTTATACTTTTTAAAAACATTAACTTTAGGTGGTTGTTAAAAGAACAAAAACCTGCTTATGACTAAAGAAGAAAAGAAAATCAAAACAGTTAAAAAATCAATGCAATTACAACCCGAAACATCCGATAGGGATGCACTTCGTGATCTAACAATAGATGCTCAAAAAAAGCCTCCAGTGACCACAAAGGGGGTGCGTCGAAACTATCGGTTAAGGTTATTGTAATTGATAGGCTGACTGAACTATCAATCCGGGCCAAGGGTCCGGATTGATGAATAAATTCTTCCCAAATTCTTTCCTTAAAATGCTATCTTGTTTCCATAAATCTCAATTATGGAATATGTTGTCGGAATAGACATAGGTACAGGTAGCGTAAAAGCAGTAGCAATAACCCTTGCGGGCAAATCATTCGAGGTCTCACAGCAACATTATTCGTTTAATTCACCGCAACCCGGATTTCATGAACAAAATCCTGACGATATATGGGCTGCGTTTATCCTTACCTTACAGCATCTGCTTCAGAAAATCGGCTATCCACCCCTTGCTATCAGCCTAAGCAGTGCCATGCACAGCCTTATTGCCACGGATGAACATTGCCGGCCTTTAGCCCCCATGATGACCTGGGCTGACAACCGCGCTTCCGATATTGCGAAAGAGTTAAGCAATAGCCCAGTGGGCTTAAACATTTATAAGGCTACGGGGACACCTGTGCACGCCATGTCTCCTTTATGTAAGCTCATCTGGATCAGGGAAAATGCCCCCGGACTTTTTAATCAGGCGAAACATTATATTTCTATTAAGGAATACATCTGGTATAAACTTTTTAAAGAATACCAGATTGATTATTCAATTGCATCCTGCACCGGTTTATTCAATATCCATTTACTCACCTGGCATCCCGAAGCCATTGAACTGACCGGAATTTCAGAACATCAACTGTCGCAAGCGGTGCCAACAGCCTATTGCAGGAAATTCAAGGGCCATCCTGAACTTAATTTACTGGAAAAGGGTACACCTTTTTTTATTGGCGCCAGTGATGGCTGTTTAGCCAATCTGGGCAGCATGGCCTATCAGCCCGGAGTGGCCGCGCTAAGCATTGGTACCAGCGGAGCCATCCGCATGGCCAGCAACAAGCCTTTGCCAAATGAAAAAGCAATGACCTTTAGCTATATCCTTGATGAGAAAACTTTCATTTGCGGCGGGCCGATTAATAACGGCGGACTCGCCTTGCAATGGTGGCTAAAGAATATGAACGCCACCACACCGACTGATGAGGTTTATAAGCAGTTTTTTCAGCGGGTAAAAGAGGCGCCTGCAGGGAGTAATGGCTTGCTGTTTCTCCCTTACCTCACTGGGGAACGTGCCCCCATATGGGATAGTGAAAGCTCCGGTACCTTTTTTGGCATTAAACTCCTGCATGACCGCAGTCATTTTTCACGCGCTGTAATCGAGGGCATTTGTTATGCCCTGAAAAGTGTACTGGAAGCCGTTGAAGAGAACGCTGCCCCGGTTACCCATATTTATATCAGCGGAGGGTTTACCAAATCGAAAGTTTGGGTGCAAATCCTGGCGGATGTTACCGGTAAAAACCTGGTATTGGTACAGACCGCCGATGCCTCTGCGGTGGGCGCCGCTTTGATGGCCATGAAAAGTTTAGGGCGCCTTCCGGAATACCCGGAAGCCAATCTCAAAGACTTGAAAATCATCACGCCGAATGTCCAAAATACGGCTCTTTATTCAGAGAATTTCAACATCTTTAAAAAGCTTTATGCAGACTTAAAAGAAACAATGCATCAGTTACACCAGCTCAACCTTTAATTTATGTCCTTACTTATCGTTCTATTTGGCATCATCCTGCTCTTTATCCTGATCCTGAAGAAACTGAGCCCGATGATTGCCTTACTGATTGTTGCAATTGTTACTGGTTTGCTGTTGGGGATGCCTGTTGCGAAAGTCACTGCCTCGGTAACGAGCGGTATTGGAAGTACGTTGGGCGGTATGGTCATGGTATTGGCTTTGGGCGCTATGATGGGCAAACTGATTGAAGATAGTGGTGCTGCACGGAAAATAGTCTCCATCCTGATGGTAACCTTTGGTTATAAAAATATTCAATGGGCGGTTTTGCTGACCGGTTTGCTGGTAGGGATCCCACTTTTTTACAATGCGGGATTTGTGGTGCTCATTCCCCTGGTTTTTGCCATCTCCTCAGCTACAGGCTTACCAAAGTTATATATTGGAATCCCGATGGCCGCTGCACTGTCGGTTACTCATGGTTTTTTACCGCCACATCCCGGTCCGGTAGCTTTATCGGCTATTTTTCAAGCCGATATCGGTAAAACTTTGCTCTATGGATTGCTCTTGGCTGTACCCATTACGATTGTTGCCGGCATTTTTTTTCCGCGGTTAATTATTAAGAAAGGGAATGCCGGAAAAGCCGATACCCTGCTGTTTGCGGAGGAAACTGGTTTACCCTCAGGTTTTAAAAGCTTTTTTGTGGCCCTATTGCCTGTTGTGATTATTGCTGCGGGCACAATTGGGGTGAGTTTTTTATCAGGTTCACCACTTAACACATTTTTCATCTTTATTTCCGACCCTACGGTGGCCCTGCTGCTTGCAGTGATCCTGACAATCATGGTACAGGATGTGCCTATCCAAAAAGCCATGGATTCCTGTACCGAGGGGGTAAAGAGCATCGCCATGATCATTTTGATCATCGCTGCTGGTGGTGCTTTTAAACAAATACTCGTCGATAGCGGTGTGGGAAACACCGTTGCCGCACTGGCTGCACCGGTGCAATTGTCGCCCTTATTTCTTGCCTGGCTGCTCACCGCATTGTTAAGGGTAACCTTGGGCTCTGCCACGGTGGCTGCCCTGACGGCCTCAGGAATGGTACTTCCATTGATTGGTCCAGGAGTTTCACCAGAACTCATGGTACTCTCTGTTGGTGCCGGTAGCCTCATGTTTTCTCACGTCAATGATACCGGTTTCTGGATGTTTAAAGAGTATTTCAACCTTACCCTCAAACAAACTTTTTTAACCTGGACGGCTATGGAAAGCATTGTTTCCATTTTAGGGCTGTTAGGGGTGCTTTTACTTAGTCAGTTGATGTAAGTATTTAGTAAAGAGCCTGCTATGGTCAAAAATTAAAACAGAAAGCAAAGGGTGTTTGTTAGCCAATAACCTATTTAACTTAATTCAATACCTATGGATTCTCGTCGCGGTTTTCTTCAGAAATTTATTGTGTCTGCAATCAGTTTGCCTTTCCTGTCGGTTTCTGGCTGGGCCAGGCCACCTTTTTCACCTCAGCAAACACCACAAGGGCCCGTATTACGGGTAGCTATTATGGGTTTAGGCGGTTATGGCACAAGGGTTGCCGATGCAATGCAAGCTTGCCGGAATGCCAAACTGGTAGGGGTGATCAGTGGTACACCATCAAAAATCAAAGCCTGGCAGGCAAAATATGGTATTCCGGAAAAGAACTGTTATAACTATGAAAACTATCACCAGATTAAAGACAACCCGGATATTGATGTGGTCTATGTCATTACCCCTAATGGCTTGCACCGTGATCATGTAATTGGTGCAGCAAAGGCGGGCAAACATGTGATTTGTGAGAAACCCATGGCGATAAATGCAAAACAGGGGCAAGAGATGGTTGATGCCTGCAAACAGGCGAAGGTAAAATTACTGGTGGGTTACCGCATGCATTTTGAACCCAGAACACTGGAGGTGATCGGTATGCGAAACAACGGCGATTTTGGAAAGATCAAATTTTTCCAGGGCTTATGTGGTTTTAAACCAGGTGACCCTAAGCAGTGGCGGTTAAACAGAGAGCTTGCCGGTGGTGGTGCTTTAATGGACATTGGTATTTATGCCCTTAACGGTGCGAGGTACATGGTTGGAGAGGAACCTGTATGGGTTACCGCACAGGAAACCAAGACGGACCCCGTTAAATTCAAAGAAGGTGTTGATGAAACCATCCAGTTTCAACTCGGTTTCCCCAGCGGCGCAGTAGCTTCCTGTTTATCCACATACGGTATGAATAACCTGGACCGTTTTTTTCTGAACGGCGATAAAGGTTTTGCAGAAATGCTGCCATCAACTGGTTATGGACCGATAGAGGGCCGTACACATAAAGGCCCGTTAACGCAGCCTGTTGTTACCCACCAAACCGTACAAATGGATGAAATGGCAGGTATTATTTTAGAAGGGAAACAACCCGTTGTTCCTGTGGATGGCGAAGAAGGACTTCGGGATTTAAAAATTATTGATGCCATTTATCAAAGCGTAAAAACCGGTCAGAAAACTAAGTTGCGGGTTTAATTAAATTCACATCAGAAAAGAGTCACCTTCTCTTGTGTCTGTATGCGATCAACGGTGAGGCTAGGGTATGTCTACATTTTTCCGGCAAAAGGTAGATACAACGTAGATCCATGGTAGATACACCGTAGATTCACTGTTAATTAACATTACATTAGTATCAACCTAAATTAACAACAGTTTAATTGAATAAATTACGATCTAATTGAAAGGAGGAAGAAAATCATGCAAAAGATAACCACATTTCTATGGTTTAAAGATCAGGCTGAGGAAGCCGCTAATTTCTACTGTTCTGTATTCAAAAATTCAAAAATCAATAACGTTACCCGCTATGGGGAAGCCGGACCCGGGCCTGTGGGAGCGGTAATGCTCGTGACCTTTGATCTCGATGGGCAAACTTTCATTGCCTTAAATGGTAATCCGGAGTTTAACTTTTCTATGGCCACTTCACTTTATGTGAATTGTGAAACCCAGGAGGAAGTTGACCAATTGTGGGATAAATTGACGGAGGGTGGCAAGCCGATACAATGCGGCTGGCTAACGGATAAGTTTGGTGTGGTATGGCAGATTATCCCTGAAGTTTTGACAAAGCTGGTGCAGGATAAAAATCCTGAAAAGCAAAAAAGGGTAATGGAAGCGATGATGCAAATGGTGAAAATTGACATCAAAAAATTAGAGGATGCCTACCAGGAAGTTTCCTGAATGGATTAAATGTTCAGCACTCCCCTTCAACGTGGGGGTGCTGAACTTCAACTATAAAGCAATCAAATAAATTATGAAAACCGTTACTTTAATCTTATTTATCTCACTGGGCTTAATTTCCTCAAAAAATCTAATGGCACAAACAACTCCCAATACCACCACGGCCAGGCTTAACCACATTGCTATCTATGTTTCGGATTTAAAAAAGAGCACTGATTTTTATCAGCGGCTGTTGAATCTGCCGGAAATCGAAGAGCCCTTCAAAGATGGAAGGCATGTTTGGTTTTCATTAGGTGCTGCCGGTCAGTTACACCTGATCCAGGGCGCAAAACAAAAAATTGAACATAACAAAAATACACACCTGTGTTTCAGTGTTCTTTCGATAACAGACTTCATTAGCAAATTAGAGCAGCAAAAAGTGGAATACTCCAATTGGGAGGGCACCGCCAAAGCACCGACTGTTAGGGTCGATGGCGTAAAACAGGTATATTTTAAAGATCCGGATGGTCATTGGCTGGAAGTCAATGATGCGCGTTAAGCCTCTCCTCATCACCCTTTAGGCCTTGGTTATTTTTTTCAAATTTAGTGTAACCTTTTCGGTAGTTATTGCATCTTAATAACAGAAATAAACACTAGTAAAAATCACCGAAACATTTACGTATTCCAAAAAATACGCCTAGAAGCGTACGTGGAATACCTATGCTTAAAGAATTTGAAAATGAAAAGGATATTCTTATTCGCGATATGCAGTTTTCTATTGACAACAACGTTTGTCAATGCCCAAACGAGCACTGCTACTGGCCAAATTTCCGGTAAAGTACTGGATGAAGCCAAAAAAGCATTCCCTTATGCCACCATCGGCTTGTTAAATGCTAAAGACTCTACCACTGTCAAAGGGACTTTAAGTAAGGATAATGGTGAATACGAATTTAAAGACCTGCCTAAAGGCAATTACCTGGTTTCCATTAATGTCGTTGGTTACAAGAAGGTGGTGAAAGGGCCTTTTGAAGTCAATGATCTTAAAAAAGTTCATAGTGTTGGCCAGACACAACTTAGTCAGGACGCCAGGGAATTAAAAGGTGTGGAGATTGTGAAGCAAAAACCACTTGTGGAGCGGCAGATTGATAAAACTGTACTCAATGTGGAGAACAGTGCCCTTGCAACAGGCAATTCGGCACTTGAAATTCTTGAAAAAGCTCCCGGTGTTACAGTTGATCAAGATGGCAACATCAGTTTAAGAGGTAAACAAGGGGTTACAATTATGATTGATGGTAAGCCGACGCACTTGTCTGCCGAGCAACTGGCTAATTTACTGCGTTCTACAGAAGGATCGGCCATTCAGTCCATTGAATTGATTACCAATCCATCCTCAAAATATGATGCTGCCGGTAACTCAGGGATCATCAACATCAAGTTAAAGAAAAACCGTAATTACGGTACCAACGGATCCGTATTTGTAGGAACCGGCTATGGCCGTTACTATAAGGCCAACAGTGGATTTTCTTTAAATAACCGTACAGAAAAGTTCAATGTATTTGGCAACTTTGATTATGGACGCAACAAAAGGATCAATGAGCTGGATATCGTGAGGGTCAACAATACGACCTCCAATCAAACCTTTTTTAACCAGACCAGTGACAACATCAGGGAACGCAACAACAGCAATTATAAAGGCGGGATAGATTATTTTATCAATGATAAAAATACCCTTGGCCTTGCTTTCAATGGCTATAACAGTAATGGCGATAGTGGGGCCGATGTTTTAACACTGATCGGAAGCAGCCCTTCAGTTACAGATTCATCTGTGGTGGCTAAAAACCTAAGCGATTCAAAATATACCGGCATCACCTTTAACCTTAATTATAAGGGTACTATTGATACCCTGGGACAGGAAATCTCTGCCGACGTGGATTTTTCGAGGTATAATGGTAATCAGCTAAATGATTTCGATAATTTGTATTTAAATAATGGCGGTCAGCCTTTAAAGCCTGCCTACCTCTTTAGAAATGGTACCCCATCGGTCGTAAAAATATGGTCGGGAAAGGTAGATTATACTTATCCCCTTAATAAAGAAATGAAGTTAGAAATGGGCCTGAAGTCTAGCCTGGTTACAACGGATAACAATTATCAGTTTTCTACTTTCAACCATGGCAACAGCCAATGGGAAAATGACGTCACTAGGAGCAACCAGTTTATCTATGATGAAAATATCAATGCTGCTTATGTGAATTTAAACAGGAAATTTAAAAGTACTACCGTACAATTGGGTTTAAGGGCTGAGCAGACCAACTCTAAAGGGAATTCTATTACGGAGCAAAAAATAGTCAACCGTCATTATTTTAACCTGTTTCCCACTGTTTTCGTGAACCAGGAGCTTTCTAAAAATCATGATATGGGGGTTTCCTATACCAGGAGAATAGACCGTCCAAATTATGGCTCGCTGAATCCATTTGTATACTATGTGGACTTATATTCTTACCAATACGGAAATCCATTTTTGAGACCGCAGTACACCAATTCTTTTGAGCTTTCTTATTCTTACAAAAAAACCATTAATGCGACCTTAGGCTTCAGTCATACCAGTGATGTGATTACAGAAGTATTGTTGTCTGATACAGTTCAAAAGACAATCTTTATATCTGAGCAGAACCTTGCCCAGCAGGATTCATATAACTTAAATGTCAGCTCACCATTAAAAATTGCTAAATGGTGGAACAGCAGTAATAACCTGACCGTTTTTTACAATAAATTTAAAACACCAAACCTTTTAGATGCACCTTATGAAAGTGGCAGACTGGCATTTAATATCAATACCAATCAAACCATTACCATCAACCCAAGTACGAATTTTGAATTGTCGGGAAACTATCAATCCAAACAGGTTTATGGCACGTTGCTGATTGATCCTCAGTATAGCATTGATATGGCCATCAGCAAGAACTTTATGGATAAAAAGATAAACCTTAAACTCGCTGCAAATGATGTGTTTGACCTGAGAAAGGGTAGGGTAACCAGTGCGCTTCCTTCGCAAAATTACGTGGTTAGTCAGAAGTGGGAAAGCCAGGTGTTCCGTGCCACCATCACCTATCGTTTTGGAAGCAGCGAGATTAAAGGGGCAAGGCAGCGTTCCAGCAGTGCTGAAGAAGAAGCTAAAAGGGTAAAATCAGGAGGTTAACTTTATGTTAAGTAATAATAAAACTTTGTTTATCAGTGCTTTGTTATGTATTTTTCCATAACCTTAAAACCAAATATAAATTATGGAATACGTAAATCTGCCTGAAGGCTATCAAACTGTAATGCCCTACTTAATATTGAAAAATGCACCAGGCTTCATTAAGTTTACCAGGGAAGTGTTCAACGCCGAAGAGATACAGATCATTATGCGTGAGGACGAAGTGATTATGCATGGGGAAATTTCAATCGGTGGCAGTGTGATTATGTTTGCGGAGCAATCCGAAGATTTCGGCGTGCAAAATGCAGGTTTATTCGTTTACCTTGACAATTGTGATAAAACTTATGAGGTGGCCTTAGCCAATGGGGCATTCAGTATTATGGAGCCTGCAGATCAAAATTATGGCCGGAGTGCCGGCATTAAGGATCCGTTTGGAAATATCTGGTGGTTAACCACTGCAATCATTTAAGACCAGCGCATTAAATAATCAAGAGGGCAATGAGGAGTGTTATTTTTGTACATGGTATGTTTCAAAATGCCAAAAGTTGGGAGAACTGGGTGGACTTTTTTTCCCAGCGGGGCTATCAATGTATCGCTCCCTCATGGCCCTTACATGAAGGTGATCCTGTTGAGCTGAAGGAAAACCCACCCGAAGGTTTAGGAGATTTAACGCTGGAAGATGTGCTCCTTGAATTTGAGGCCATTGCCCAAACATTGGATAAGCCGGTCATGATTGGCCATTCTGTTGGCGGCCTGATAGTGCAGCTGCTCTTAAGCCGCGGTCTGGCCGGTATCGGTGTAGCCATTGATGCCGTAGCGCCAAATGCCATGCTTGATTTTGACTGGGATTATTTGAAGAATGCTACCTTGATCATGAATCCATTAAAAGGCAATGAACCGGTTTACATGACTGCCGAAATCTTTCATGATGCTTTTGCCAATACGCTGACCGTAGGTGACGCTGAAGAAGCTTATTTAAATTATGCCACCCATGATAGCCGCAATGTACTCCGCAATTGTATGGGTGAAGCCGGCAAAATCAACACCGATTTACCCCATGCTCCTTTATTATTGATTGCAGGTGAAAAGGATCATATCATCCCTGCAGCCTTAACGGAGAAGAATTTTAAAGCTTATACAGATAGGGAGAGTGTGATTGCGATGAAAGAGTTCTCCAACAGGAGCCATTTCATTTGCGGTGAGCCAGAATGGGAGGAAGTAGCTGATTATGTGTATAATTGGATCGAGGAACAGGAGGAAGAAGACTAACCTAATCAAACGTTTGCGCTAAATCAGCCTCCACGGAATGACAGCCTTTACATCTGGCTTTATATATTTAGGTATTCATCATCAGATCATTAACCATTTTGATGAATTTACACTAAACGCTAAACCTTCATGAAAAAAATCCTGTTCTCCCTTACTTTATTGTCCTGTGTTCTTTTGATTTCTTTTAAACCCGGTTTGCCGGCGGAAAATAAATCTGTTGTCTCTATTGCTTTAGGGGGTAATGCTTGGGTAAATAAAAAAGACCCCAGGGCGGTTGAAGAAATTAAAACTGCCGGTTTAAGAAACTGGAAAAGTCCAGGATCGGTGATCAGCATCTACTTCAAGGTGGAGAACGTGGGGAAAGTCGACCTGGCTTTACGAATGAAAGTAACTGCAGGGAAAAGCAGGTTCAAAGTTTCTTATGGCAAGCAATCTTTCACTAAACATGCCTCCAATTCAATTTATGACACCCTTGCCATCGGTACTTTTCAGATCATTAAAAAAGGTTATGTAAAAATTGATATACAGGGTTTAGACAAAACCGGCGCTGACTTTGGTGAAATATCTCATTTAATTGTTAAAGGAGATGAGGTGACCCATGGAATTCATTTTGTGCAAGACAATGAACAAAGCCGGTTCTACTGGGGGCGTAGAGGTCCCTCGGTACATTTAAACTATATCGTTCCTGAAGAAATAAAAGAAGACATAGAGTGGTTTTATTCGGAAATCAACGTGCCCAAAGGGATGGATCCTATAGGCTCTTATTTTCAGGCCAACGGCTTCGGACAAGGTTATTTTGGTATCCAGGTAAATTCTCCCACTGAACGCAGGGTGCTTTTCTCCCTGTGGAGCCCATTTGTAACTGATGACCCCGGCGCCATCCCCGACAGCTTAAAAATAAAATTGTTGAAGAAGGGTAAGGATGTATATACCGGAGAATTTGGAAATGAAGGTTCCGGCGGACAAAGTTACCTTGTTTATCCCTGGAAAGTTGGTGAAACCTATGCTTTCCTGACCCGTGCACAACCCGACCCTGCTCAAAACACCACTACTTATACCTCTTATTTTAAACCATCGGGCAAAGAATGGATGTTAATTGCGAGCTTCATTCGTCCTACCACCCAAACCAGGCTTAAAGGATTATATGCTTTTGTGGAAAATTTTGATCCGGAAATGGGTAATTTGGAAAGAAAAGCTAATTTTGGTAACCAATGGCTCAGAGATGTGAAAGGAAACTGGACGGAAGTTTTAACTGCCAGGTTTACAGGCGACGACATTGCCAAAAGAGAGTTTAGAAAGGACATTGGTGGTGGCGTTGAAGGAGGACTGTTTTATTTACGAAATGGTGGCTTTTTTAGTGATGACACGCCTTTGAAGAAGATGTTAAACCGACCTTCGACAAACCGAAAAGCTCCTGCTATTGACTTTAGCAAGCTACAATAAATGAATAAAATGAACAATAAAACCTTAAGCCTCTTACCTTTAGTTTTACTATTGTCCTGCACACAATTACTGTTGTCCTGCACGCAGCAAGTTAAAGAAGAAGAAAAATTGGCACAAGAAACGCACCTTGCAGATTCTTCCTGCCATAGTCATTTACCAAGCCGTTTTGGCGTTGCAGCAAGCAAGGCGCTAGAAGAGCATCCTTTGTCTGACAAAGCGGGTTCTCATGATGGTATGAAATTTATTCCCGGCGGTACCTTTAGTATGGGTGCCACCGATAAAGAAGGCAGAACGGATGAATATCCTGCACACAAAGTAGAACTTGATGGTTTTTGGATCGATGAAACAGAGGTGACCAATGCACAGTTTGCCGCTTTTGTAAAGGCCACAGGCTACGTAACAACAGCCGAACGTAAACCTGATTGGGAGGAGATCAAAAAACAATTGCCCCCTGGAACGCCTAAACCTGCGGATGACGTGCTGGTGCCTGCTGCGCTCACCTTTAATCCGCCAGCAAATCCTGTTCCTTTGAATAATGCTTCACAGTGGTGGGCATGGACGCCGGGAGCTAACTGGAAACACCCCGAAGGGCCACAAAGCAATATCAAGGGGAAAGATAACTATCCTGTTACCCAGGTTTCCTGGGAAGATGCCAATGCCTATGCCCGCTGGGCCGGTAAGCGTTTGCCTACTGAAGCAGAATGGGAATATGCCTCCCGTGGGAAACTTAAAAATAATATCTATCCTTGGGGCAATGAACCTGTGGAAAGCGGAAAACCGAAAGCCAATACCTGGCAGGGAAGTTTTCCGGATAAAAATACCGACTGGGATAGGTTCGACGGACTGGCTCCGGTACGTTCCTTTGCTCCAAATTCTTATGGCTTATATGATATGGCGGGGAATGTATGGGAATGGGTTTCTGATTGGTATACACAAGATTATTACCAGCAGGTAAGTCACAAGACAATAAAAAACCCCGCAGGCCCTGCAACTAGTCATGATCCTGATGAACCATCGGTACCTAAAAAGGTTACCCGAGGCGGTTCGTTTATGTGTAACGATTCTTATTGCAAAGGTTACCGGGTGACTGCCAGAATGAAAACCTCTGCCGATACAGGTTTACAGAATACAGGTTTTCGATGTGTATCCACAAAATAGATTTAAGTTCAATCAATTACAACCGAAATAGGCTAGCATTTAGTATACCACATACATAGGCAATATGCGTATTCATCTACAATTACTCCTAAACAGAACAAAACAACCATGAAGAAAATCGCCCTGTTATTTTTTATAATTTGTTGTCAGTGGGCACAAACACAGGCCCAGCAGCAATCAAAGGCTCAGGCACCACAAAAACAACCAAATATCGTGATCATCGTATCAGATGACCATGCTTTTCAAGCCATTGGTGCTTATGGAAACAAACAGGTACAAACGCCGAATATCGATCGCATTGCGAAAGAGGGGGTGTTGTTTAACAAGGGTTATGTAACCAATTCGATTTGCGGGCCGAGCAGGGCAGTGATATTGACTGGGAAATACAGTCATAAAAATGGCTTTAAGGATAACGAGAATTCAAGATTTAATGGCGACCAGGATTCTTTCATGAAACAGCTGCAGGCTGGTGGTTACCAGACGGCATGGATAGGCAAGTGGCACCTGGAATCTGATCCTCAGGGTTTTGATTACTGGCAGATTCTACCCGGACAAGGACAATATTATAACCCTGATTTCCATATGATGGATGGAAATAAGAAAAAAGTGGAGGGCTATGTGACTGATATCGTTGAAGATGAAGCTGAACAATGGCTGAACAACCGGGATGCCGGCAAACCATTTGCCCTTGTGATCGGCCATAAGGCTACCCACCGTACCTGGATTCCTGATACTGCTGATTTTGGAAAATATGATCATATCAATTTCCCTTTACCGCATAATTTTTATGATAATTATGAAGGCCGGGAAGCTGCAAAAGTTCAGGACATGACAATTTCAAAAACCATGGTAATGGGCTATGATTTAAAAATGTTAAGCGATGATACTAAAGAAGGATCTGTGGTAAGAATGAATGCTGCGCAGCGCGCAAAGTTTGATGCTTATTATAAACCGATCCAGGAAGATTTAAAAGCGAAGAACTTAACTGGAAATGCACTGACAGAATGGAAATATCAGCGTTACATGCGGGATTATTTGAGTACCGCTGCGTCCCTGGATAGAAATATTGGTCGTACGCTGGACTATCTTGAAAAACATGATCTGGCTGAGAATACCATTGTAATTTACCTTTCTGACCAGGGATTTTATATGGGTGAGCATGGCTGGTTTGATAAACGCTTTATTTATGAAGAGTCTTTTCGCACACCAATGCTGATGCGTTATCCCGGTGTGGTTAAGCCCGGTACCATATCAGATGAATTCGTGATGAACCTGGATATTGCCCCCACCATGCTTGATGCGGCAGGTATAGCCATCCCGGAGGATGTTCAGGGTAAGTCGATGTTGCCTGTGTTGAAGGATAAAAAGGCAAAAGGCAGGGATGTGCTTTATTATCATTATTATGAAAATGGAGAGCATGCCGTTTCTCCACATTTTGGGGTAAGGACGAAAAGATACAAGTTGGTTAGGTTTTACAAGAGGGTTACAGGCTGGGAGTTGTATGACCTGCAAAATGATCCAAATGAAATGAAAAATCTTTATGGCAAAAAGGGTTATGAAAAGATAACCAAACAAATGAAGCAGACTTTAAACAGGGAAATCAATCGTTATGAAGATGAAGATGCCAAAGCTATCGTTGCTGAGAAATAAGGGGTAACAATCAGCTGCTCATCAGTTAATACAACAAAATGCCATGGTTTAACTGCAGCCAAATCATACTCAAGAGTGGCTACAGCATTTTTTCAGACCGGTTTAGCCGTATTCGTTAAAATGGTTTGATGAGTAGACTGATTTTCTTCGGTGATCTTCACCTGTAGTCTGATGTTTTTGTTAGCCTCTTCAAAACCCAGCCGTATTTTTATTTTCCCGGCATTATTTTCTACATTTAATTCGGGCTCAGCATGAATATAAGCGGCAGCCGGCCGATCAGAAACAATTAAAGCAACCTGACGGATCAAACCACCATCGTTCGCCCAATCAAATAAGCTGTCTATTTTGAAAGCCCAGTCTTTGTTTAAAGCAATGGTATCGCGCTGCGGAAATGTAGACGCGCTAAACAGCATGCACAACAGTGATAATTTTAATTCAGTGTTCATTGAAAATATAATTTGTCTGTATTGGTTACGAGGCTATATTGTATTATGTATGAAATAATATTCGCGCAAACGTTTGTTTAGATATTCATTAAATGGCGTTTCAGTCGCCTATATCTGATATCGAAGGCGTAATTTTTAATGACGATATCATAAAAGAATTGGGCTTATCGGTTATTCGAGGCTGTGAGATCAGTATCAAAGAATCTATATTCATATTATGTTTAATTATGACGCCTATTAATAGGCATCAAGGTCGGTTTAGTAAAAGTTTGAACGCTAAACATAAACAATAGCTTTGCAAGTTTTCCGTGCAAACGTTTGACTGATTTAGTGTAAAGGTTGGACGGATTTTGAAAGACGTCTTTCTAATTTCCTAATCCGATAACCTTTGCATATTTAGAGAAAATGCAAACGTTTGCGGTGAAATAGCCTTTGGCAAATAGCCGTTATTACGTTTATCTGCGCTACTTTCAATTTTAACCAAATGAAAGGAGGCTTCAACTCAATAAAACTCTACTATCAAAAACACTAACCAGTGCATATAAGCTATATGTGGTCAATCTATTCAGACCACATGATATTAAAACCTAAACACCAAAATGTATGAAAATTCAGAATTTTAACTCGTATGGGCTATCCCATAGGAGAACAAAAATTATATTGACCATAAAGTTTACCGCATTTCTACTCATGACTGGCGTATTGCAGGCCGATGCTGCAAAATTCGATCTAAAAGCCAGCGAATACACCAGGGCAGCCATTGATGTATCTGGTAAAGTTGTTGACGAAAGTGGCCAGGGCATACCCGGAGCTACTGTTAAAGTAAAAGGAAGTAATACTGGAAGTATTACAGATGCAAACGGAAAGTTTGCGATTAAAAATCTCGATGAATCTGCCATTCTGGTTGTTTCCTATGTGGGTTATGACTCCTATGAAGTTAAAGTAACCAGGGCAGAAATGCTGATCAGGCTTGAGCCGCAAGCTAATAACCTTAATGATGTTGTTGTTGTGGGTTATGGAACGCAGAAAAAAGCGAACCTTACCGGTGCTGTATCTTCTATAGACGCAAAAGCATTGGCTTCACGTCCGGTACAAAACGTAGGACAAGCCCTTCAGGGACTGATGCCCGGATTAAACTTTCAAACCGGTGGTTTAGGGGGTGAGTTAAATCAGAATTTATCTTTCAACATCAGGGGTGCCGGAACGATTGGTGCCGGTTCATCATCTGCACCATTGGTTTTAGTAGATGGTATGGAAGGTGATATGAATACCATCAACCCACAGGATATAGAAAGTGTAACCGTTTTAAAAGACGCTGCAGCATCTTCTATTTATGGATCCCGTGCCCCTTTCGGCGTAATTTTAATTACCACTAAAAAAGGTAAAGCAGGTACACCAAGTGTAAGTTACAGCAACAATTTCCGCTGGAATAGACCAATGGGATTACCTACCATGATGGATTCCCATACTTTTGCTCGTTATTGGAATGAGGCTTCTGCCAATGGCGGAGAATCTCCGTTATTTTCTGACAAAGTGATTGATAATATCATCAAATATCAAAAAGGAGAAATAGATTTTACCACCGTAGCAGATGCCAACGGAAGTAAATGGGAGTATTATACCGGCTCAAACGCCAACACCGATTGGTTTAAAGAACAATACAAAGACTTATCATTTTCTCAGGATCATTCCGTTAATATTAATGGTGGTACGGAGAAGACACAATATTTTGTTTCTGCCGGTTATTTAGACCAGGGGGGGATTACGACCTATTCAGGTGATGCCTTTAAACGTTATTCTCTCACCGGTAAGATCAACACCACGATTAGTAAAATCGCTAAGTTTAACTATACCAGCAGGTTTATCAGGGAAGATTATACCAAAGCTTCTCACCAGAATGACCTGTTTTACCATAACATTGCCAGACGCTGGCCAACAGTACCGGTTTATGATCCAAATGGATACTTTTCTGACCCAAGTGAAATTGCACAGATGATAGATGGCGGCCGGGTGATCAACCAGAAAGACATTCTTTATCAGCAAGGGCAATTGGTGTTAACACCGGCAAAAGGCTGGAACATTGTGGCAGACGGAAACGTGAGAATTACCAATGTGAATAATCACAACGATATTCTACCTGCTTATGCTTATGATGTTGCGGAGAACCCATACGCTATACCAGTAGGGTATAACTCGGCAGGCTACAGTTATGTTTCAGAATATAATAACAAGGCAAATTATTTTACGACCAATATTTACTCAGATTATGAATTTAAGATTAATGAGAATCATAATTTTAAAATATTAGGTGGTTTCAATCATGAACTAAATAAAGTGCGCACCCTGGGCGGCTCCCGCAGTGGTTTAATTTCCCCTGAATTACCAACCATCAGTACAGCGATGAATGAAAGCCGCGCTACTGAAGGTCAGTACATGAACTGGGCAACCACGGGCTTTTTTAGTCGCCTGAATTATAACTACAAAGGACGTTACCTATTGGAGGTGAATGCCCGTTATGATGGTTCATCAAGATTTTTAAGCGATCAGCGCTGGAATCTTTTCCCATCGGTTTCTGCTGGCTGGAATGTTGCCGAGGAAGATTTCTGGGGATTGGATGATGTTCAGGTTTTTAAAATCAGGGGATCTTATGGTGAACTCGGAAACCAGAACACGGATTTATGGTATCCTTTTTATACTACCCAACCTATTGGTGTGACTACAGGCAACTGGTTGCTTAACGGCACCAAGCCAAACACGGCCAATGCACCCGGCATTGTGAGTTCCATGTTAACATGGGAAAGAGTAGCTAGCTGGAACATTGGTTTCGATCTGGCAATGCTTAAAAACCGCCTGAACGTTAACTTCGATTATTACAAACGTATAACAACTGATATGGTTGGACCTGCACCAGAATTGCCTGCCATATTAGGTACAGCGGTTCCACAGGTAAACAATGCAGACATGGAGTCTTACGGCTTTGAAATTGAAGCCAAATGGCAGGACCGTATCGGCGATCTGGGCTACTCGGTGCGTGCGGTATTGTCTGATGATCAGCAAAGGGTAACCAATTATCCAAACCCAACTGGAAATATCAGTCAGTGGTACAATAATAGAATGAATAACGAAATCTGGGGATACACTACTGTAGGTATTGCCAAATCGAAGGAAGAGATGGATGCGCATCTGGCCAATAATAACCAGAGTGCGATGGGGAGTAACTGGGGTGCAGGTGATATCATGTATGCAGATCTCAATGGTGATGGTAAAATCGATGCTGGATCAAGTGTGTTAAGCAATGCAGGCGACAGGTCCATCATTGGAAATTCATCGCTTCGTTACCGCTTCAGTCTGGATCTTGGCCTTGATTATAAAGGTTTCGACTTCAGGGCATTTTTTCAAGGTGTAGGTAAAAGAGATTACATGCCAAACGGACCGTATTTCTGGGGTGCAAATGGTAACATGTGGCAATCTGCAGGATTTGATGAACACATGGATTTCTTCCGCGATGAAACTTCCGGCATGGTAGGCAGCGGTTTGGCAGGTGTAAATACAGATGCTTATTTCCCTAAGCCATACTTTAATACCACCAAAAACCAGCAAACACAAACACGTTATATCCAAAATGGTGCTTACATCAGGCTAAAGAATCTTCAATTGGGTTATACCCTGCCAAGAAGTACTGGGTCTAAAATTGGCCTTTCTAATGTAAGGTTCTACGTATCTGGCGACAACTTATTTACCATCACCAAAATGAGTAAGATTTTTGATCCGGAGACAGTAGGTCTGAGTGGTTGGAATGATGGCAAAACTTATCCGTTAGCCCAGGTTTATTCTTGTGGTGTTAATATTACTTTCTAATTTCTGAGAAAAGATGAAGAACAATAAAATTCCAATGAAAATCAGTAATAAAGCTTTTATACTATTTGCACTGTTGGGGTCTGCGGTGATGACCAGTTGTAACAAACAATTGGATATGGAACCCTTATCTGCAGTAACGCCAGAAAAGTTTTTATGGACAGAAGCAGACCTGGCAGCTTATACCATCAATCAATATAATTTCAATACCCATGCCGGTTGGAATGCAGGTACATTTGCCAGCGACAACCATACCGACAACCAGGCAACCACCAATTACTCCAATATTTGGGCCCCTGGCGAATGGCGTGTACTTCAAACCGGAAGCAGCTGGGAATTTACCCAGATCCGTAACGCCAACTACTTTTTGCAAACTGCGGTTCCAAGGTGGAAAGAAAATAAAATTACCGGGGTTCCAGCTAATGTAGATCACTATATTGGTGAAGGATACTTTTTAAGGGCTTTCCAGTACTTCAATAAAGTACAAGCCCTTGGTGATTTTCCCATTGTCAAAAACACGTTTAAAGATGATTTAGATGTATTGGTAGATGCATCTAAACGACGTCCAAGAAATGAGGTTGCTCGTTTCATCCTGTCAGATTTGGATTCGGCCATTACCTTATTAAAAACAAATGCACCAAATGGTACCAACCGCATTTCAAAAAACGCGGCACTGTTGCTTAAATCACGTGTGGCTTTGCATGAAGCTACCTGGTTAACGTACCATAAAAACACGGCCCAGGTTCCAGGCGGTCCAAACTGGCCGGGAACAGGAAAAGTAACCGATTTCACCATCAATATCGATTCGGAAATAGACTTTTTCCTTACCGCGGCAATGGATGCTTCTGCACAGGTTGCTGATGCCATCCCTTTGGTTAATAATACCAAGGATGATGGTTACAATTCTTCAGCTAATCCTTATGCAGCCATGTTTGCCGATGCAGATATGAGTAAATACTCGGAAGTGTTGTTATGGCGCAAGTACGATCCTACACAAGGTATCAACCACAACGTAAACCATTATATCAATAACAATGGTGCGAATACAGGTTATACCAGGGGTTTTGTTGATAATTTTGTCATGGCAAATGGTTTACCTATTTATGCCAATGGATCTGGTTATGTTGGAGATGATTCTGTGAAAATGGTAAAGATTGCCCGCGATAACCGTTTGCAGTTGTTTATGAAATCACCTGGTGATTTAAGGTTCACTGACAAAACCAACACCAATGGAACGCCGATCTTAGCAGGTTATCCTGATATTATTGGGATTCCGGAAACACGTGATGTAACAGGTTATTCCATTAAAAAGGGCTTCTCCTATAATTCAATAAATGCTGAAGGAAGTATGGGAAGTACAGGAAGTATTGTTTTCCGTGCAGTAGAAGCTTATCTTAACTATATTGAAGCCTCTTATTTAAAAGAGCGCAGCATCAATGGTAAAGCAGGTCAATACTGGCGCGCCATCCGCACCCGTGCGGGAATTAATCCAGACTATAACGTTACCATCGCTGCTACTCAAATGAATCAAGAAGCAAAGAATGACTTTGCAGCTTATTCCAAGGGTACTTTATTGTCTGACGTTACGCTGTACAACATCCGCAGGGAGCGCAGGGCAGAACTGATGTCTGAAGGTATGCGTATGTTCGATTTAAAACGCTGGAGAGCATTAGACCAGTTACAAGCAAATCCTTATATTATTGAGGGCTTTAAAGTTTGGGGTCCGATGCAAGCCTGGTTTAAAGATAGCAAGGGTGTTCCAACGCTTATTGAATCAGGCACTGCAGGAAAAACACCTAACGTCTCTAAAAAATCAGAGAGCTTGTATCTGAGGCCTTACCGTGTAAATAACAACACCAGTAACTTTGTTTTCAATGGTTACAAGTGGACTGCCGCACATTACCTTGAACCAATTGCGATACAGCATTTCACCATTACATCAAGCAACTCTGCAGATATCAGCACATCAGTGATGTATCAAAACCCAGGATGGCCTATGGTAGCCAACCAGGGGGCTAACTAATAAAAAACAATAATCTCTAAAATTGAAGAGGCTGTATTAAAGTTAAATAACTTTTAATACAGCCTTTTTCATAATCTCTAATTGATATGCAGCTATCAAAGCTTTGTTGACATAGCTTCACCCTAATAAACAATTATACTTAATGAAGAAACTTTTACTCCTATTCACAGCAATTCTGGTTATCATATCCTGCAAGACCAAAAGTAAAATTCAGCAGCAAGCTAATCAACCCGCTGACCACTGGAAACTGATCTGGGCAGATGAATTCAATTACAAAGGGGCACCTGATGCGAAGAAATGGAGCTTTGCTGGCCGTAAACGTGCCGACTGGGCCTGTTATTGTGCCGATAGCGAGGAGACCGCCTTTGTGAAAAATGGGAATCTCTATGTGAAAGCTATACTTAATGAAGATGCCTCCGACAGCAGTAAATACCAGACTGGCTGTATACAAAGTAAAGGTAAGTTCTCCTTCAAATATGGTAAGGTAGAAGTAAGGGCTAAACTTTCCAAAGGAAAAGGCTCCTGGCCTGCAATATGGATGATGCCTGAAAATAGTGTATATGGCGGATGGCCCAATAGCGGGGAAATTGATATCATGGAACACCTCAACGCTGATACCATCGTTTACCAGACGCTCCATAGCAATTATGTTGATGTGCAGAATAAGAAAGAACATCCTAAATATTTCATCACAGCACCCTATCAGGTTAATCATTACCATGTTTATGGCTTAGAATGGTTTCCCGATCGGCTTGATTTTTTCGTAAACGGTAAAAAGACCTTTTCTTATCCAAGGCTTAAGGAAGGGGACGCTAAGCAATGGCCTTTCGACCAGGAATTTTATCTGATATTAAACCAGGCATTAGGTGGGAACTGGGTAGGGTCGATTAATGACCAGGATTTACCTGTACAAATGATGGTGGATTGGGTAAGAGTATATCAGCAAAGTTAATAATTAGTTATTTCGATTTTTCAATATGTCCCTGAATAAGCATTTCAAACGTTTGTGTGAATTATGTTATACATATGAGACCTAGTTTTACAAAATAGGTATAGCTTTATATTATATAAAATTAACGTTTCTTAATCAGTTTTTAACCTATTCTACTACCATTGTTAAAATAGGTGCTAACCAAATAAGTAGTACTATCTGTATTATCGTATAGATAGATAAAAATAAAACTAAAATGCAATCAGAAAGTATAAGTCTTTGGTGTGATCAGGATTTGCTCGACGCTATTAAAGCGGATGATCGCTCTGCATTTGAAATTATCTATAATAAGTATTGGAGTCGTTTATATCTATCGGCCTATAATATATTAAGAGACAAGCAAATTGCAGAAGATATTATTCAAGATATTTTTGTACAGCTTTGGTTTAAGCGATCAAAGAGCAATATTGAAAACCTGAATAGCTATTTATACACATCAGTACGCTTCCAGGTTTTTAAAACGATTCGCGATGGAAAGGTTAAAGTGAATTTAATGGATCACGCAGATCAGTTAATCATCAGCGAGGACATAGAAAGTGCCATTCACCTTAAAGAAGTGAATAGGCGTTTAGAAGAAAGTATAGAATTGCTTCCTCAAAAATGTAAAGAAATCTATATCCTGAACAGGAAACAATACCTTTCTGCAAAGGACATTGCATTAAGATTAAATTTGAGCCCCAAAACTATTGAAAACCAATTAACCATCGCCTTTCGACGGATCCGTTCGAGTATGGCCGACTTGCTTTAATTTAAAATAATTTTGGGGGTAAGGTCATCTTCATGGTACATACATAAAAGATCAGCAGTGAAGAATGATTATTTAACCAGTCTAATAGAAAAACACCTTCAAGGTAAGACAAGTCTTGAAGAGGAAAACTTATTGAATGATTGGTATGACTCTCATGGAAATATTTCCCCTGATTGGGATGAACAAGAATTGGGCAGCAAGGCTCATACGGGACAAAAGCTATGGGATAAAATTTCCAGTGAAATAGATAACCCGGCAGATCAGCCCCGTTTATTAAAATTTCCAAAACTATTCATAGCTGCATCTGTCACGATTTTTTTCTGCTTTACGCTCTACTTACTGTTAAACAACAATCAAAAAGCAATAGCAACACCGTCCTCACTTAAACCAGGTAAAGGGCAGGCCATGTTAACTTTAGCGGACGGCAGTACATTGAATTTGAAAAACGCTGAAAATGTAGTGATTGCCAATCAACCGGGAAGCATAATTAATAAAATGGCTGATGGAAAGCTGGTCTATACCCATCAATCGGGAGCCCAATTGAGCAACACTGTTTCGTATAATACCATTCAAACTCCCAGGGCCAGTCAATATCAGGTTACCCTTGTTGATGGAACTTCCGTATGGTTAAATGCTGAAACTTCGCTAACCTATCCCACGCAATTTTCGGAAAAAGAAAGAGTCGTTCGCTTAATTGGTCAGGCTTATTTTGAAGTAGCCCCCGATGAGCAAAAACCGTTTAAGGTCATCACTGACAAGCAGGAGGTAGTGGTGTTAGGTACACATTTCGACATCAATGCTTACCCGGATGAAACAAGTGTGAAAACCAGCTTAATAGAAGGAAGTATTAAGGTTATTGCTGGAAATAAATATGGACACTCCGCTATCTTAAAGCCTGGGCAACAATCGGTAATGGATAAACAGCAGCTGAAAGTTCATGACTTCGACAATTCAGAAGGCATTGGCTGGAAACAAGGATATTTCTATTTCAATAATGAAGATATGAAAGATGCCATGCGGCAGTTAGCCAGATGGTATGATGTAGAGGTGAGTTATATCGGTAATGCTGATCAAATCAAGTTTGGAGGGTCATTTTCAAAATCAGATAAGTTGGAAGACATCCTTAAAATTTTGGAAGCTACAAAGAAGTTTAAATGTAAAAAAGAAGGAAGGAGGATCACGATTATTTTATAAAGCTACTTTAATCCTAAAAGATCCAAAAAACCGGAAGTGTTGGAGCACTCCCGGCAATGTTTAATTTGGATTCTACTGAGAAACAATCAACTAAACTATAACCCAATATCTGGCTTGGACATGCTATGCCCTTACCTTATATAAAACCAAACCATTCAAATGTATGAATATTTACTATTCTAATTCCTACGGACTTCTCCGTATATGGAAGAAAATTTTGCAGGCCACAAAGTTTTCTCTCTCCTTAATCCTGCTTTTATTTATGCTGACGAGTGCAGGCACAGCTGCAGAAATTAGTATTACCTTATCAGAGAGAAATGGATCTCTTGAAAATATTTTGAGATCCATTAAAGAACAGAGTGGATACAAACTTTTTTATATTCAAAGCGATATTAAAAAAGCTAGGCCGGTTAACATCAATGTGAAAAATGTAACCTTGGAGAAAGCTTTAATCCAGTGCTTTCAAAATCAGCCTTTAACATATGACATCGAAGCAAATACGATTGTCGTGAAGGAGAAAAATGCACAGCCCATCATCGTCAACAAAAGTGCTGAAACTTTTAAAGTATCAGGTACGGTCAGAGATAATCTGAATATGGCTATGCCAGGAGTAACTGTCAGAGTTTTAAATACGTCAAAAGTAGTCAGTACCAATGCCGACGGTAAATATACCGTAGAAGTTGAATTGAAAAATATCCTTGAATTTTATTATTTAGGCTATGAAAGAAAGCGCGTTGATGTTACCGGACTTGGGGATATCAATGTGGTATTGGTGCCAGATGAAGGCAATAAACTTGATGAAGTTGCCGTAGTTGGTTATGGTAAACAAAAGAAAGTGAGTGTAGTAGGTGCGTTAACTACCATTAAGCCCGAAGAACTCAGAATTCCAACCAGCAACCTTTCCAATGCCCTTGCAGGAAAGTTAGCCGGTGTGGTCGCTTTTCAGCGCTCAGGGGAGCCAGGTGCAGATGGAGCCTCTTTCTATATCAGGGGTATTTCTACATTTAGTGGTGCGACCAACCCTTTAATTATATTAGATGGGGTAGCAGTTTCCTCAGGCGATTTAAACGCCCTGGCACCAGAGGTTATCGAAAGTTTTTCAATTTTGAAAGATGCAACGGCAACGGCTATTTATGGCTCAAGAGGTGCCAATGGGGTGATGATTGTCACCACTAAAAGTGGCAAGGACCTGGAGAAACCACGAATTAACGTCCGGATCGAAAACGCCATCTCTGCGCCGACCTCTGTACCTAAATTTGTAAATGGCACCAGGTTTATGGAGCTCTATAACGAAGCGGTTAAAGGCCGTGGTACAGGAGAAATCCCTTACTTGCAAACTAAAATCGACGGAACAAGAGATGGTTTAAATCCACTTGTATACCCTGATGTGCAATGGTATGATGAGATGTTTAAGGATTTCTCGCAAAACAGGAGTGTTAACCTCAACGTATTGGGTGGTGGTAAACGTGTGGATTATTTCATGAGTGGTACCTATAACCAGGATAATGGGATGTTGCAGAAATTTGATGTCAATAGTTATGACAATAACATCTCTGTTAAACGTTATTCTTTTCAAAATAACTTAAATGCGAATTTAAGCAGTACCACGAAAATGTCGTTACGGCTTAACACGCAATTGCGCGATTATCACGGACCGGCATCTTCTGCAGGATCTATTTTTGGTAATGCGATGAATGCCAATGGTGTAGATTTTCCAATTATGTTCCCTAATGAAGGTGGAACAAATATTCTTTTCGGAGGTAAAACAGGTGGAAGGGTAAATAATGGTTTTGTTAATCCTTTTGCCCAGATGGTTAACGGTTACAGTAACAATTTTCAAAGCACGGTAATCGCTACTGTAGATGGAGAGCAAAAATTGGATTTTGTAACCACTGGTTTGTCTTTTAAAGCATTGGCTTCTTTTAAAAACTGGAGCAGTACCAACACTTCGAGAACAAGAGGGATTAATCAATATGAGATAGCTAGATTAAGTCAAAATGCTGATGGAAGTTTAGCTTATGACCTCGGCATGGTAGGCTCCTCACAAAATGAAACTTTATCTACAGTAAATTCTTCCACTGGCGACCGTACCTTGTATTTCCAGACTTCCCTTGATTATAGCCACACATTTGGTGGGAAACATGGGGTTTCCGGATTGTTATTGTACAACCAGCAGGAATACAATGTTAACTTACCCGCTACTTTTATTGCTTCCTTACCAAAAAGATCACAGGGTTTTGCTGGCCGGGCTACATATTCTTTTGATAACAGATATTTAGCCGAATTTAACTTTGGTTACAATGGCTCTGAAAACTTTGCAGAAAACAAGAGGTTCGGTTTCTTTCCTTCAGCGGCACTCGGTTACGTGCTGAGTAATGAAAAATTCTTTGAGTCGGCCGCCAAGACCATCAGTTACCTTAAATTCAGAGGCTCATGGGGGCTTGTCGGTAATGACCAAATCAATTTACCTGACGGCAGCCCTGCAAGATTTGTTTATTTGTCTGAGGTTGATCTGGGTGGACAGGGTTATACATCAGGAATTTCCCAGGATTATACTAGAAACGGTCCTATATATAACCGTTTTGCCAATCCAAATATCACCTGGGAAATTGCGGAGAAGATCAATATCGGGATGGACTTGACCATGCTGAAGACACTTAATTTTACGATTGATTTTTTCAAGGAAAACAGAAAGAATATTTTCTTAGCCAGACAGATCATTCCAGATTTTTTTGGAACTTCAGGTACCACCATTTATAGTAATCTGGGCAAAGTTTCTAATAAAGGTTTTGATGCCTCTATAGATTATACGCATGCATTTTCCAACGATTTCAGCATGACTTTAAAAAGCACGTTCACCTATGCCACCAATACTGTGATAGCTAATGATGAGCCTGAATTTACCCGGTATAAAAACTTATCATTAGTTGGTTATCCGGTTAATTCTCTGTTGGGCTATGAAGCGGAACGTTTATTTATTGATCAGGCTGAAATTAATAACAGTCCCTTGCAACAAATTGGCGGGGTGGTACAAGCCGGAGACATTAAATACAGTGATGTTACCAATGCTATTGACGGCTTAAACATGGTAAGCAGTGATGATCGGATTAGAATGGGCTATCCAACAGTTCCCGAAATTGTTTATGGATTTGGTCCTTCCTTCAAGTTGAAAAAGTTTGACTTTTCCTTTTTCTTCCAAGGGGTAGCACGCACATCATTCTTTATCAGTGGTTTTCATCCTTTTGGAACCAGCGATCAGCGGAATGTTTTAACTTTTGTTGATCAAGATCATTGGAGTCCTCAAGATCCGAATATTTTTGCCGCCTATCCGCGCTTAAGTAAAATCGACAATCCCAATAATACCGCAAACTCATCTTATTGGTTAAGGGATGGCTCATTTTTGAAGTTGAGAAACCTTGAAATGGGCTATACCTTTAAGTTCATGCGGGTTTATTTAAGTGGATTGAACCTGTTGACCTTCTCTAAATTTAAATTATGGGATCCTGAACAAGGTGGTGGTAACGGGCTGTCTTATCCTACGCAGAGAGTATACAATATGGGCTTACAAATGGGATTTTAAAGATAAGAAGATGAACAAATTAAGATATATTTTAATATTATTAGTGTTAATAGCCTCTACTGTAGGTGGCTGCAAAAACTTTCTCGATGTGGTGCCTGATGAAAGGCCAACAGAGAAAGATGCGTTTAAAGATGTCTTTGCGGCAGAAAACTATCTGTATTCCTGCTATGCACCTTTGCCAAATCCGAGGATGAGTCAGATAGCCATTGATTTAATGACTACAGATGAAGTGGTGACCGCGTTTGAACATGAAACATTTGCCCAATTTCCTAAAGGGACCTTTACGGCCTCAAATCCTGTTATCTCTTACTGGTCAGCTCTTTATAAAGGGATAAGGCAATGTTATATCCTGATCGACAATGTGGATCAGACACCAGGTTTATCGGAAGAAAATAAAGCGCTATATAAGGCCGAAGCAAGGTTTTTGATCGGTTATTACCACTTTTTACTAGTACGTATGTATGGTCCAGTAGTAATCATTGATGGTGTTGCAGATATAGAAGCTGATGCCAGTACTTATGCCAGCCGTTCAAGTTATGAAGAGTGTGTTAAATTTGTAGTTGACAAGCTGGATGAATCAGCAACTGTACTGCCGGCCAAACAAGCTAACTCGTCTGCCTATGGCAGGGCTACCAGTACAGCTGCAAAAGCTATAAAAGCGAGAATGTTGTTGTATGCAGCTTCACCTTTGTTTAATGGTGGGGGTGGCTCACAAGCCAGTTTTTACGGCGGTTTTAAAGATGCTTCTGGTCAGCCGCTGATTCCGGTTACCTACGACAAAGAAAAATGGAAAAGAGCAGCTGATGCTGCGAAAGAAGCAATAGATTTTGCTGAAGCACAGGGTCATGCCTTATATAAAAATTCAGCTATCGCAGGCTTGCCCGCAAATCCAGTGGAGAAAGACTTGCGCTATACTTTCGTTGACAAAAACTCTACCGAACTTATCTGGACAGATACCAGAAGGGAGGGGACCTACTTTTTTCAAAATAAATCAACCCCCTATTTTAGCCCCGGTGCATATAATGGTGTTGCACCCACGTTAGCTATGGTAGAGCTATTTTATACAGAGAATGGTTTGCCAATTGATAAGGATCCTGCTTATAATTACAGTAACAGGTACGGAATCGGGACATCTCCGGCCGGCGGAACAACCCTGAATCTGAATTTAAAGCGTGAACCTCGTTTTAATGCCTGGATCGCTTATCATAACAGTAATTATGAAATTAAAAGACCGGTAGCAACCACCTCTCCAACCGGCGACTATGTGAAAGTAGGCTTTAGGAAAGATGATAATGCAGGGATAAAGGGAAGGAGTAATAACTATTCACCGACAGGGTATTTAAACAAAAAAGGGGTGAGTCCTTTGTTTGGATCCGGACAAACTTCTGAGCAAGAGCCTACCGTGGCAGAAAGCTATCCATGGCCAGTAGCCAGGTTGGGAGAACTGTATTTAAATTATGCAGAAGCATTAATTGAGTATGGCCAGGATTTAATAACAGCAAAAACTTACCTGGATAAGGTACGCAGCCGTGCAGGGATTCCTACAGTAGATGATGCATGGGCAGCAATTGGCGGTGCCAACGACCAGGCCAAATTACGGGCAATAGTGAGACAGGAGCGGAGCATAGAATTATATCTAGAGAATCATCGTTTCTGGGATTTAAGGAGATGGATGATTGCAGAGTCTTATTTAGGCGTAAAAGCTAAAGGAATGAATATTCAAGGAACCACTGATCAGGATTTCTTTAAAATTACTGAAATCGTGTTTCCAAGAGCATTCCGTTCTCCGGCATTTTATTTAATGCCTATTCCTATTGCTGAAATCAATAAGGATGTGAATTTGGTTCAAAATCCAGGTTATTAATCATCATTCATCACCTTTAAAAAACAAATGATATTATATGAAAAAAATATTTTGTTTACTTTTTATAGGCATGGCTTTGTCGGCCTGCAAAAAAGAAGAGAATCAAATCAGTATGCCTTCTGATATTTCTAACGTAAGTGTAGAACCAAGGGTAGGCGGTGCTGTCGTAAAATGGACATTACCTCAGGACAGCAATTTTTTATATGCAGAAGTGAGGTACACCAAAAAAGGAGAAATCGTTAAAACCAATGTCAGCAAGTATACAGACTCCTTATTGGTAACTGGTTTATTAAATAAATTGGATTATACTTTTGAAATTCAAACTTTTAACAAGGATTTAACTCGTATTGAAGGAGGAACGGTTTTGACAACAAGTGCTGTTAAACCTATCAGGAGAAGTATACAGACTGTTTATTTACCTTTACAACTCACTAAACTAGCAGTTACCAATGCTATGATTCAAACTTATACGCAGGAATCGACGGAAGGCCATAAAGAAAATTTGGTAGATGAAAACAAGTCTACCTACTGGCATTCGGCATGGTCTGCCGGCGTACAACCCTTGCCACATTGGATTACGATAACCTATAAGGATATCACTTCCATGGGCGCCATCAAATACTACTTCAGACAAAATGCATCGGCAAACGGGCGACCAACACAGTTCGCACTTGATAAGAGTAATGATGGTATCACCTGGACCAGGGTTTGGACTTCAAGTCCAAATTTATCGACTTCTACTGCTGTAGCTAATGAAATTACCCTGCCTTTTGATAAAAACTATCAGGCAAAATATTTTAAACTGCTGGTACTTGCAACTCAGGGCAACACCACTTACGTCACATTGGGGGATATGAGTTTTCACACCATGGGTGAAGAACTGACAGATTTAGAAGAAATAGAAGAGAATAACTATTAACTGTTTTAAGGTTTGACAAAGCGTTACAGGGTGTTGGCGGGGCATTTAGTTCAACCAATCACCCTTTAACGTTCTGAAATAGGCCTAACGATGCGCGCTGACCCTGTTTACCCTAAATCACCCCTATATCAACCGTTTGCGCAGTTATAGAACAATTATTTAGCGTCAACAGTAGTATTTTAGAAAATCGAATTCAATATTACAACTAAACATACAAATGATCTATCCACTAAAATCTAAAATTTTAGGTGTCCTGTTCCTCTTTTCAGGATCAGCGCTGGTGCAGGCCCAGGGTATTCCCGTAGAACTGCAAACACCTGAAATCGTTTCTGTTAACAGGATGCCAATGCGGGCCGAAGCTTTTGCTTATGAAAACAAAGCCCAAGCTGTAAAAAGAACAAAAGAAAACTCTGCTTATTTTATGTCCTTAAACGGTACCTGGAAATTTAACTGGGTGCAGGATCCCGCAAAAAGGCCTGTTGATTTCTATAAAACAGATTACAATGATGCCAGCTGGGATAATTTCAAAGTGCCTGCCAACTGGGAAACCAATGGTTATGGTTTGCCGATCTATGTAAACCATCCCTACGAATTTACCGGTCGCACTAAAATGGGTGCCCGTTTAAATCCTCCTTTCGATATCCCGGTAGACAATAACCCGGTAGGTTCTTACCGCCGCAAAATTAATATTCCTGCCAACTGGGACGGCCGTCAGGTGTTTATTCATTTAGGGGCTGTGAAATCAGCTTTCTATATCTGGGTTAACGGTAAAAAAGTGGGCTATAGTGAAGACAGCAAACTGGCTGCAGAATTCGACATAACCAACTATGTGAAGAAAGGTGAGAACCTTATTGCTTTAGAAGTGTACCGGTGGAGCGATGGCAGTTATCTCGAATGCCAGGACATGTGGCGCATTTCAGGGATTGAACGTGATGTCTATTTATATGCAACACCGAAATTAGATATCCGTGATTTTACCGTAACCTCCAACCTCGATAAAGATTATAAAAATGGTTTGCTGGATTTAAAAGTAGATGTGAACAGCTACCGTCTGGATAAAAAAACGCTCCATAGCAAACCGGATACTTTTTCAGTGGCGGTGGAACTAGCTGACGCTGCAGGCAATATCCTTTGGAAAGAGGAAGCGGCAAACAAAACAGTATTGGGAAATTACCACAGCATAGTGACTTTTAAAAAAGAATTGCCCGCTGTTAAGCACTGGTCGGCAGAACTGCCCTACCTGTATACCTTATACATCACCTTAAAAAACAAAAAAGGAGAGGTGCTGCAGGTGGTTCCTCAGCGTGTAGGTTTCCGTACCATTGAGATTAAAGGAAGCGATTTCCTGGTTAATGGTAAACGTGTTTTCATTAAAGGGGTAAACAGACATGAGCACAATGCAACGCAGGGCCATACCTTAACGCGTGAAGATATGCGCAAGGATATGGAGATGATGAAAAAGCTGAATGTTAATGCGGTTCGTCACTCTCATTACACGCCAGATCCTTACTGGATGGAACTTTGCGATGAATATGGCTTATATGTAGTAGATGAAGCTAATATTGAATCCCATGGCCGTGGTTATAACCTGGACGTAACATTTGCCAATGATAAACAATGGCGCAATCCACATTTTGAGCGCATCACCAGGATGTACGAACGGGATAAGAATTACCCTTCTATAGTAACCTGGTCTTTAGGTAATGAAGCCGGCAACGGGGTGAATATGTATGAAGGCTATGAGTGGTTAAAAAATACCGACCCTGGCCGCCCGGTACAATACGAGCGTGCTGGATGGGATTTTAATACAGACCTGATTGTGCCACAATACCCTGATCCAAGCTGGTTGGTGAAATATTCAACAGGTAAGGAAAACCGTCCGCTGATCATGAGTGAGTTTGCACATATCATGGGAAACAGTTTAGGTAATTATAAAGAATACTGGGAAGCCATTGAAAACAACCCCAAACTGCAAGGTGGATTTATCTGGGAGTGGATAGACCAAGGATTAGATACCATTAAAAATGGTAAGCGCATTTTGGCCTATGGGGGAGATTTCCCACTTTCAGGCCCGGTCGATGAAAATTTCAGTGACAATAACTTCTCTGTAAAGGGAGTGGTTACCGCTTATCGTGAATTGACGCCTATGGCGGTGGAAGTTAAAAAAGTACAGCAGTTTATTAAAACCGCTTACCTTGGTGATCATCAGGTTAGCATTAACAACAGCTATTTTTTTAGGGATATTAACAATACCCAACTGAACTGGGAAATCGTAGAAAACGGAAAAGTAATTGAAAAAGGTACAGTGAAAAGTCTGACCGTTGCCCCAAGGGAAAGCATTAATTTGAGTTTGCCTGTTAAAACTAAAATGAAAGCCAATAAGGAATATTTTCTGAATGTGCGTTACACGCTTAAAGAAGCAGAGCCATTTTTAGAAAAGGGTTATGAAGTGGCTTATGAGCAATTTGACTTGACAAAGAGCCTGGTGCCGGTTACTTCTGCAATAACAAACGGAGCCTTAAAGCTTGCACAGACAGCAGATGCTTATACGGTTTCTGGTAAAAACTTTTTTGTGGTGTTTGACATCAAAGCAGGACTTTTAAAAAACTATACCTACGATAAAGCAGTATTGCTGCAAAACGGTCCGGAGCCAAGTTTCTGGAGGGCACCTACTGACAATGATATCGGCGCTGGTTTTAACAGCAGTCTACGTAAATGGCGTAATGCTTATGCTGAAGGTAAGTTGATCAATGCATCAATTAACAACAATAGTGATGGCAGTTACACCGTAAACTTTAAAAAGGAGCTGATCAACGGAGAAGCAGTTGAAGAGCAGCTGATCACGGTTTATGCAGACGGAACACTTAAAGTTGATAATCGTTTTACTGCTGTGAAAGGTAAATATCCTTTATTGCTAAGGGTAGGAAACAATTTAGAATTGAACGAACAATTTCAAAATATTCAGTTTTATGGCCGTGGCCCGTGGGAAAATTACTCAGACAGAAAAACGGCCTCCCTGGTCGGCATATATAACCAGGAGGTTAAAGACCAATATTTTAATTATGCCCGTCCGCAGGAAAGTGGCAATAAAACAGAGGTACGCTGGGTAAACTTTACCAATAAAAAAGGTAAAGGACTGCAGTTTGTGTATGAGAAAGACCTGCTGAATTTTGCAGCTTTACCTTACAGCCTGGATGACCTTGATCCGGAGATGAATAAAAAGCAATATCACTCCGGCGAATTAACTAAACGCAATAAAATTTATGTCCATATGGATTTGCAACAATCTGGTTTACAGGGGATAGACAGCTGGGGTTCGCATCCATTAAAAGAATACCGGGTGCCTTACACCAATCACCAGTATAGCTACTGGATTAAGCCAATCAAATAATTATCTTTGAATTAAGGGTGTCTGTTCATTTCAGGCACCCTTATTCATAACCTTTAATCTTTGTTTATAACCTTGATCTATGGAATTCAAACGGTTTACTTCATTTATTGTTCTTAACCTCATGGCAACCTGTACATTGTATGCACAGATGGAGGCACAAACCTTGATATTTAAAAAACCTGCCAACAGCTATCTGGAAGCCTTGCCTTTAGGTAATGGAAAGCTGGGGGCCATGGATTTTGGTGGCACCAATACCAACCGGATTGTTTTAAATGAAAAAACATTATGGTCTGGCGGCATACAGGATGCCGATAGTGACAGTGCACATCTTTTTCTCCCTGAAATTCAGAAATTCCTATTAAAAGGAGATAACAAATCAGCACAGGAGCTGCTGCAAAAAAAGTTTGTGAGTAAAGGCAGCGGCACGGGATTTGGCAATGGTGCCAATGACTATTATGGGGCATACCAAACTTTAGGTGACTTATTGATTCAATGGAAAGACACTACTGCTGCAGTAAGCAATTACCATCGTCAATTGGAGCTGGATAAAGCATTGGCAACAACCAGCTGGGAGCGCGAGGGGATTAAATACAGCCAGGAAACATTTGTCTCCATGTCAGGGAACTTTATGGTCATCAGGGTCAGCGCTTCTCAGGAAAATAAAATTAACCTTCGTTTAAGGCTGAATAGAAAGGAACATGCCCTATATAGTAATCGTAAAGGTTTACTGATCATGCAAGGGCAATTGCCAAATAAAGATAAAAAAGGAATGCGTTATGCTGCTGTTCTGAAACCGCAAATCAAAGGCGGCAGCATAAATTTTGCCGCTGATCAGGTGGAGGTAAAGGATGCCACAGAATTGGTGCTTTACTTTAGTGCAGCCACAGATTATAACATCGCCGATCCAGCAAAACCGCTGGGCAACCCACTTTCAAATGCCATCGGAAATATCCTTGTGCAGAATAAGGCTCATTACAACCTTACAAAAACAGCCCATCAGCAGGCATTCCAAAGTTTTTATCAGCGCAATAGTTTTTCCTTACACAGTGTACAGCCGGAAATCGCCAAAATGAGCACACTGGAACGTTTAGTAGCCTATGAGAAGGGTGGCAAGGACGCACAACTGCCGGTGTTGTATTATAATTTCGGGAAATATTTATTAATTTCTTCTTCACAGCCAGGAACTTTACCTGCCAATTTACAAGGCATCTGGGCACCTGAATACCAGACTCCATGGAACGGTGATTACCATTTAAACATCAATCTCCAGATGAATTACTGGCTGGCAGAACCGATGGGATTAGGTGATCTTGCCAAGCCTTTGTTTGAATATACGGCAAGTTTGGTGGAGCCAGGAATGAAAACCGCTAAAGCTTATTACAATGCCCCCGGGTGGGTAGCCCACGTAGTGGCCAATCCTTGGAAATTTACTTCACCGGGCGAGGGCGCAGAATGGGGCTCTACCTTAACTGGTGGTGCCTGGTTAAGTGAGCACATCTGGGAACATTACCGTTTCACTAAAGACAAAAAATTCCTCAAAAAGTATTATCCTGTGTTAAAAGGATCAGCACAGTTCTTATCCTCCATTTTAATTAAGGAACCTAAAAATGGCTGGCTGGTTACAGCGCCATCCAATTCTCCTGAGCATACTTATGTAATGCCTAATGGTTTTAAGGGTACAACGGCGATGGGCCCGACAATGGATATGCAGATCTGCCGGGAATCTTTTGATTACGTGATTGCTGCTGCTGAAATACTGCAGGTTGATCAGGCATGGGCAGATTCTTTAAAGACGATCAGAAAACAACTTGCCCCTTTGCAGATTGGGGCTGCCGGTGATATCAATGAATGGCTGGAAGACTGGAAAGATGCCGAGCCTACCCACCGCCATGTATCCCATTTATATGGCCTGCACCCTTACGATGAAATTACGCCATGGGACACACCAGAAATGGCTGCTGCGGCAAGGGAAACTTTGAAACAACGGGGTGACGGCGGAACGGGATGGTCAAAAGCCTGGAAAATTAATTTCTGGGGAAGGCTAGGTGATGGCGATCATGCCCTGCTTTTGTTAAAACAGTTGCTGAAACCCGTAGGTACTTTTAACGGTACCAATTATGGAAACGGTGGCGGTACTTATCCGAATTTGTTTTGTGGGCACCCGCCATTCCAGATAGATGGAAATTTCGGTGGTGCTGCGGGAATTTCAGAAATGCTGGTACAAAGCCATGGCAAAGATGAAGTGATCAGGTTGCTGCCGGCATTGCCAAGTGCTGCTGAATGGCAAAAGGGTAGCCTGACAGGTTTTAGGACCCGCGGTGCTTTTAGTGTGGATATGTCCTGGGTTAAGGGGAAAGTAGAAAAAGCCCGGTTGACTGCCCTGAAAGGGGGCAACTGTAAAGTATTGTTGCCGGCAGGAAAATCTGTAACTGATGCTGCTGGGAACGTACTTATCGCTAAACAAGCTAAAAGTGGCATCGTGAGCTTCAATACCTTAAAAGATATGGATTATACAATATTGTAGGACAAGCTATCATATGACTAAAACTAGAAGAAAAAACATCTTAAGTTTATTTTTTGCCGCAATCGCCTTGTCGGTTTCTGCACAGCAAAAACCAACAGCAGATCGTCCGAATGTAATTTTCATTTATGCGGATGACCTGGGCTATGGCGATTTGGGTAGTTATGGCGCTACAAAAATAAAAACCCCACATTTAGATCGTCTTGCGGCTTCGGGCATCCGTTTTACCGATGGCCGTTCTACTTCTGCAACTTGCACCCCCTCAAGGTATGCACTGATGACGGGCGAGTACCCATGGCGCCGCCAGGGAACCAGCATTCTACCCGGCGATGCAGTCTTGATTATTCCGACAGATAAAACCACTTTACCGAAAGTATTCAAAAATGCAGGCTACAAAACAGCAATTGTGGGTAAATGGCATTTAGGATTAGGAACTTCCGTTGCAAAGAATTGGAACGCGGATATCAAGCCTGGCCCGAATGAGGTGGGCTTTGACTATTCCTATATCTTTCCGGCAACTGCCGATAGGGTACCTACAGTTTTTATGGAAAATCACAGTGTGGTGGGCCTTGATGAAAATGATCCTATTACTGTAGATTATGCCAAGAAAATAGGCAAGGAACCTACAGGCCTGGAAAATCCCGAGTTGCTGAAAATGAAAAGCTCCCCGAACCACGGACATAATAACACCATTGTCAACGGGATCGGAAGAATAGGTTTCATGACCGGTGGTCAATTGACCCGCTGGGTGGATGAAGAAGTGGCGACTACTTTTTTGTACAAAGCCCAGCAATTTATTGAAGAGAACCAGCAACAGCCTTTTTTTCTGTTCTTTTCTTTAACAGAACCTCACGTGCCCCGCATGCCGGCTACGCCTTTTAAAGGTAAAAGCGGCTTGGGCTTAAGAGGGGATGCTATTTTACAATTGGATTGGACTGTAGGTGAGATCATGAAACAACTGAAACACCTTGGAATGGAAGAAAATACCATGGTCATTTTTAGCAGCGACAATGGTCCTGTTTTGGATGACGGTTATGAGGATGAAGCAGTGACCAAACTAAACGGGCATCTTCCGGCGGGCATACTTCGTGGAGGTAAATACAGTATGTTTGAAGCCGGAACCCGCGTTCCATTTATAGTAAGCTGGCCTGGAAAAATTAAGCCACAGGTTTCTGATGCCCTGGTGAGCCAGCTTGATTTTGTGGCATCATTTGCTAAAATGCTACAACAGCCCATTCCCAAAGGCGAGGCCCCTGATAGTGAAGATTTGTCGGCTGCCTTCTTAGGACATGCGGGTGAAGGGCGTTCCGTGTTTATTGCTCAAGGTGCAGGCCTGGCGATCATCAAAGACGGCTGGAAATATATTCCTGTAAACAAAGGCCTGGCCATCAACAAACTGGTTAACATCGAAACTGGTAACTCCCCGGAACCACAACTGTATGATCTTAAAAATGATCTGGGGGAAAAGAATAACCTGGCAGCAAAATTTCCGAAAAAAGTAAAAGAACTGGCAAATTTGTTAGCGTCAGAACAAAAAAGAAATAAAAAAGAATGAGTTACAAGAACATGACTACCTATTACATAAAGCGTTATTTTACCCTTAGTTTAATATTGATAAGCACCATCGCATTTGCCCAGCAGGGCGGGCCGGTAATTTATCCCACACCTCAGCAGGCTATTTTTCAACCCGGTACCTTTGTACAAGTGGAAAGCCTTAACCTGAGAAACCTGAAGCTCGAAACTGGTTTGCATTCATTATTGGGCAGTGTTTTTAAACTGGCTTCCAATGCAAACAGTATTCCCTTACAGATTGGTCAATTAAAAGCAAGGAAATTCAAATCTGGCGCTTACCAGCTGAGCATCATGCCTGCAGCCATTAAAATAACTGCTGATGATGACCGTGGCGTTTTCTATGCCCTTCAATCGTTATTGCAACTGGCCAAAAGGGAAGGTGGAAACGCCATTTCCCTGCCACAAGGCACGATAAATGATTTTCCGGACCTTCCTTTCCGTGGTACAGTAGAAGGGTTTTATGGCGAGCCATGGAGTCATGAAGACCGCATCTCTCAGTTTCGTTTTTATGGAAAAATGAAATTGAATACCTATATCTACGGGCCAAAAGATGACCCTTACCATTCTTCACCCCACTGGCGTCAACCTTATCCTGAAAAGGAAGCTGCCCGAATTAAAGAATTAGTGGCAGAAGCAAACAAAAACCGCGTCGATTTTGTCTGGGCCATCCACCCCGGTAAAGATATCAAATGGACAAAAGCAGACAGCATCGCGGTATTACAAAAGTTTGATGCCATGTATGGTTTAGGCGTCCGTTCTTTCGCTGTCTTTTTTGATGATATTTCAGGTGATGGTACCCATGCAAACAAACAAGCGGGCTTATTAAATTATATACAACGGCAGTTCGTAAAAAAGAAAAAGGATGTCGCCAATTTGATCATGTGTCCTACCGAATATAACAAAGGCTGGTCTGATCCTAAACCTGGTACCTATCTTGATATTTTAGGAGCAGCGCTTGATCCGGACATTTATGTGATGTGGACGGGTAATACCGTGATTGCCGATGTCACTAAAGAAGGTTTAGAATGGGTGAATAAACGCATCAAACGCCCGGCTTTTTTCTGGTGGAACTTTCCGGTGAGCGATTACGTAAGAGATCATTTATTAATGGGACCGGCTTATGGCCTGGACACCAATGCGCGGGAGGATATGTCAGGTTTCGTTGCTAATCCGATGGATAAAGCAGAAGCCTCTAAAGTAGCGCTTTTTGGCGCTGCAGATTATGCCTGGAACATCCGTAAATATAATTCACAAGCGAACTGGGAGGCTGCTAATCAATATGTGATGCCGGAAGCAACAGCTGCTTTTCGCTTATTTAATTCTCATAACAGTGATCTTGGACCGAATGGACATCGTTACAGAAGAGCTGAATCAGTTGAGATTGAGCCGGTGATCAGCGCCTTTTCAAAAGGTTTTTCTGCTGGGCTTTATCCTGCCAAAGAAGCACAGGAAATTAGCGCTGAATTTGACCGGATCATTGCGGCGCCCCTTCAGATAAGATCAAATAGTAAAAATTTAAGGCTGGTAGAACAAATTTCTCCATGGCTTCAGCAATTCAGTCTTTTGGGGCATGCAGGTAGTGAAGCAATGAAAAGTGTTGCCGATTGGCAAAACAAAGCTTACCCTGTGGCATGGAACCATTACCTGGAAACTGAACGTTATTTAGATAGTATGGTCGTGTTGGACCAGACGCTTAATCAAAACCCCTATCAGCCAGGTGTTGAAACTGGATCTTTGGTGTTGATCCCTTTTGTCAAATCGGTGTTCGAGAAAATGGGACAGTATTTTGTTAACCAGGGGCAGGACAATTTTGCCACTAAAAATGCAATTGAAAAGCAAGTGCAGACCGCTTTGCTGACCAATACATTGAAGTTAAAGAGCCAGCCTTTACAGCTGACTAATGCTACAGTAGCTATTTCACCGGTGCTGGAAGTGGTGAAACTGAATCCTGGAGAATATCTAGGTGTTCAGATCAATCCTTTATTGAAAATAACGGATTTACAATTTCACCTCGAATCGGCTAACCTATTTACATGGGGCCGCTTAGAAACTTCATCAGATGGCCGTTCATGGATGCCTTTATTAGCGGAGCAAAAACGAGGAAAGGGTACGACAGACAAGTTCAATGCTGATACGAAAATGCTGCGCTTCTTGAATTTTTCTGATAAGGAACAAAGTGTTTTCCTGAAATTATTTAAGCTGAATGTGGCTGCAGTCAGTGAATTGGCTGAAACAGAATATGCATTTGATCAAAGCATAACCACTTTTAGCAACTTTTCGAAAGATAAGGCATTGGAAATTTCCCTGCCGAAAGAAATGCAAAAATCTGGTGTAAGGATTCTTGCCAGAAGTAACGGGGCGGATTACAGTATTTCCGGCTTGAATAAAAGAGGTAAAAAAATCATTTTATACCAGGGAAAAGGCAGCTATGTGGAGATCGAACCCGCTCAAATGAAAAAAATAAAAGGTCTGTATTTCAGTACATCCGCAAATGTGCCCATGCGCATTTATGAGATTAATAAATAGCCTTTTTTAACAATATATTTTAGCAGAAACTTCCACATGACTACCAACAATGGTCGTGTGGTAGTTATTGCAAACGGTTGTGCAGATCATTCAAATTAAGCAAGCACATTAATTGTTATTTTGGAACATAATTTAGCCCAATATGAATCGTATGTTTAAATCGGTAGTCATGGTAGTTTTTCTACTCTTGGCTCAAAAGTCACTGATGGCACAGGTCGGGAAACCTAAATATCCCGATTCTTTGTTTGCTACTTATTATCACCAACGACTTTCCTTATTTCAGTCCTTGCCTCAAACCAAGGGCGATATCATTTTCGTTGGTAATAGTATTACGGATGGTGGCGAATGGAATGAGCTATTCGACGATAAAAGAATCAAAAACCGTGGCATCAGTGCTGATATTACCGCAGGTGTGATTCATCGTCTGGATGAAATCGTGAACAGAAAACCGGCGAAAGTTTTTTTGATGATCGGAACCAACGACCTTGCAAGAAATATACCCGAGGATAGTGTAGTTAAAAATATCCTCATCATCGCTGATTACCTGCGTCAGCAGACGCCGGCAACAAAGCTGTTTATTCAAAGTATTTTACCGGTAAATGATGTCTACGGGAAGTTTGCGGGACACACCAATAAAGCAAATCAGATTAACAAGGTAAATGCCCGGTTAAAGTCTAAAGCAGCAGAAAAAAAGTACACGTATATTGACTTATCCACCCCATTTAGTGACCCGTCAGGGAAGTTAAAAGCTGAATTGAGTAATGATGGCCTGCACCTCAAAGGAGAGGCTTATCTCTTGTGGAAGCATTTAATTTACCCTTATGTTTATGACCTTCAGGCTAAACCTGCTATCATCCCCTTGCCACAATCGCTGACCTGGAATAAAGGCCATTTTTCTCTGTATGCCAGTAAGACTATTGTGATAAAGGATGAAGCCTTGCGAAAGGAAGCTGTAGCGCTGCAACAATATTTACGACAAAAAGGAGTAGAGGTCACGATTTCGAAGAACCTGAAAAACCTGAAAAAGGGTGAGCCTTTTATTGAATTGCAGTTAGATAAAAACTTTAAATCGCCACAATATACAGCGGAAGCTTACCGTTTAACGGTGGAGCCGGGAAAGATTAATATCCAGGCAAAAACCGCACATGGTATTTTTTATGGCGTTCAAACACTGCAGCAATTAATCCGCGATGGGGTGATGGTCAATGCCTGTGATATAGTGGACTGGCCAGCTTTTTCCTGGCGGGCTTATATGGTCGATGTGGGAAGAAATTACCAGTCTATGGCGTCACTTAAAAAACAGATCGATGTGATGGCAAAGTACAAATTAAATGTATTCCACTTTCATCCAACCGAGGATGTTGCCTGGCGCATTGCTATAAAACAATACCCTGAGCTTACTGCCCCTGAACACATGACGCGTAATAAAGGAATGTATTACACGGAAAGTGATATGAAGGAGCTGATTGCTTATTGCAAGGAACGCTACATCATGTTTGTACCTGAAATAGATATGCCCGGCCATAGTCAGGCTTTTAAAAGAGCCATGAAAACCGATATGCAATCAGATTCAGGACTGGCGATTGTAAAAAATATTCTTAGCGAGGTGATTGAGACCTATGACTTTCCCTATATCCATATTGGGGCAGATGAAGTGAAAATCACAAACAAGAACTTTGTGCCGGAAGTAACGGCACATATTCAACGTTTGGGAAAGAAGGTAATTGGCTGGGAGCCCGGAGGTAACTTCACTGCGAATACGATTCGCCAGATGTGGATGGAGGACAATAAGAGCATCTCCTCCAATGCCGCTATTCAGTATATCGATTCGAGACATTTGTATATCAATCATATGGATCCCCTGGAAGCTGTGGTCACGATTTTCAACCGACGGATATCCAATAAGGTGAAGGGTGATGATAATGCCATAGGCGCAACTTTATGTGTTTGGCACGACAGGGCGGTTTCCAAAGAAGAAGATATAGAAACGATGAATCCTGTTTATCCCGGCATCCTGACATTTGCTGAAAGAATATGGCGCGGTGGTGGAAAAGAGGGATGGGTTGCCGATATTGGCGAACCGAATACCGAGCGCAGCAATGAATTTATAGAATTTGAGAATCGCTTGCTTGATCAGAAAAAGCAAAACTTTTCAAACGAGTCTTTCCCTTATCAACAACAGTCGACTGTGACCTGGAAATTATATGGTCCTTATGAAAACCGCGGTGATCTGAAGAACAAGTTTGCTCCTGAAACCAGCGACATCAAGCAGTTGAAAGCCTCCAAGGAAGTTGTTGGCGGTACAATCGTATGGCGCCATTGGTGGGCACCGCTGATTAGCAGCGTTTTGGATAGTCCGAAAGAAAATACGACCTGGTATGCCGCCTCCCGAATCTGGAGTGATGAAGATAAAGTGCAGGATTTTTGGATCGGCTTCAATAATTTGTCGCGCTCTATGGCCACAAATTCTCCAATGCCCGGCACCTGGGATAATCACCAGAGTAAGGTTTGGGTAAACGGAACAGTGATCGATCCGCCAACCTGGAAAAGGGGAGGGCAAACTGGGCATCCGGAAATACCTTTGGCAGATGAAGGATATGAATACCGTGAGCCTACAAAAATCCGACTGAAAAAAGGCTGGAATGATGTCCTGATCAAATCGCCCATAGCAAGCTTTAAAGGGAAAAACTGGCAAAACCCGGAAAAATGGATGTTTACCTTTGTTGCTGCTGAATAGCAATAATATTACGCTAAATCACCTTTTTAGCTGAAATTTCATCGTCATTCCTGACTCCGTTTTTCGATCCAATTATAGATAGGAGAACGGGGTCCGGGATGACGTTAAACAGGTATTACACCCAGGATTTGCCGTTTCTCCTGTGAAAAAAATACTGACTAATTTCACTTATCAGTCAATATGCAAACGCTTGTGTGAAGATAATCCGTTGTTCTGTACCTGTAATCACCCAACATAAGGATAAAGAACGTTTCTGTCACTCATCTTAATTCTATTAATTTAAAGGTAAATAACCGGCAAACCATACGCCTTTTCACTCAATCGTTTGCGTTGACCTTAGTCCCTGTCCGTTTAATTTAAACATTTAGTTTAGAAGTTGAAAATTTACCTGTTTTCTTAATACAGGGTAAAGGTTTAATTAACATAACAACTAAAACCTATAATGATTAAAATTTTACTAAACGTGCTACTTCGAAAAGCGAAGTTAACCGCAGTATTCTTTTTTCTTGCGATACTGCAAGTAAGTGCTGCGGATCCGATTACTGTTAGTGGAACAGTAACTGACAGCCAGGGTCAGCCCATTCCTGGAGTGAGCATTAGAGTCAAAGGCACCACACAAGGTGTTGTTGGTGATGCAGACGGTAAGTACACCGTTAATGTAGCTGATCAAAATGCGACATTGGTATTTAGCTACCTAAATTACACCACAAAAGAAGTGGTTGTTGGTACGCAGAAAATCATTAATGTTTCTTTAACTGAATCAACCGAATTATTGAATGAGGTTGTGGTAGTAGGTTATGGTACACAGAAAAAAGTAAATTTATCTGGTGCTTTAAATACCGTGAGCACAAAGTCCATTACCAATAGACCAGTTACTTCATTAACTAACGCGCTGCAGGGTGCAGTACCGGGGATGGCCGTTCTTGCCCGTCCGGGTGATGTTGGTGCTGATATCGGTACCATCAATGTGAGGGGCCGCGGTAACCTTGGCGCTTCCAGTCCGTTATTCGTAGTGGATGGCGTTCCTGTAGAAGGTGGTGATTTTGCCCGTATCAACCCTAATGACGTGGAAAGCATGTCTGTGTTAAAAGATGCTTCTGCTTCCGCAATTTATGGTTCAAGAGCGGCTTACGGAGTAATCCTGGTAACCACTAAAAAGGGTAAAGAGGGCAAGATGGCAGTGAACTACAATGCCTATTATGGTATTCAATCTGCATTGATCCTTCCTGATTGGTTAGGTTCTTATGATTACGCTACCTTAAGAAACGAGGCAGCAACAAATGCCGGAAAATCTCCTGTATATTCTTCAGCAGAACTGGATAAAATTTTAAACCAGAGTGATCCTGATAATTTTCCTGATAATAACTGGTACGATTTAACCTTAGATAAAAATGCACCCATCATGGAGCATTCCCTTAATATTTCAGGTGGTGGTAAAACCAAGTATTATATCAGCGGATCTTATTTTGACCAGAATTCATTGAATGCTGGAAAGAACTTAAAGCGTTATTCTATCCGTTCAAACACAGATTCTCAGATCAGCGAAAAGTTTAAAATTGGATCTAACATCTCCTTCATCAGGGATAACCTAAAAAATGATGCAGGGAGCACCAATTTTGTTTCTTTGAACCGTGTAGTTCCTTTGTTAGTGAATAAACAAAGCAATGGTGAATGGGGAAGTATGAACGGTGGTAAAGTAGATGGTACTTTAGCAGCCAACAACCCATTGCGGATGTTGGAAGAAGGTGGTAGAAACTCTTATAACTACAGCAGGTTATTGACTTCTGTAAACGGAACGTATACGCCGATCAAAGGTTTGGATATTAACGGTATGTTATCTTATAACTATTACAATACAGTTTCTTCAGCCTTTATCAACAGGATGGATCCAATTAATAATTTCCTTACCGGAACACCAATTAATAGTACCGGTGTACCGATCAATCAATTGGATGAAAAATGGTATAACAGTGGAAAGTTTTTAGCTCAGGTAACAGCAGGTTATGAGAAAACAATCGGAAAACACTATGGCAAAATCTTAGCTGGTGCATCTTACGAGGATTTTGATGATAAATCTATCCAGGTGATCCGCAGGAATTTCGTAAACAATGATTTAGATGCGATTAATGCAGGATCAAGGGATCCATTGAATACCAATAGTTTTGGTTCAATCAATGAAAATGCATTTCAATCAGTATTTGGCAGGTTTAACTATGCTTATGATGATAAGTATTTATTTGAAGCCAGTATGCGTGTGGATGGTTCTTCGCAATTTGCTACAGGCAAACGTTGGGGTGCCTATCCATCATTCTCTGGTGCATGGCGTTTATCGCAGGAAGATTTCATGCAATCAGTATCCTGGGTTGATGAATTAAAAGTACGTGCTTCATGGGGTAAATTAGGAAACGTAAGTAACGTAGGGAACTACGACTTTTATGATGGTTTAAATACAGGAACCGCCGTAATCCTTGACCAAAGCAAACAAGATGGTGTATGGCCGGGAAGATTGGCTAACCCTACTTTATCATGGGAAAAAGTTAACATGACCAATATTGGTTTAGATGCGAGCATATTTAACAACAAATTAAGCGTTCAGGTTGATGCCTTCAACAGAGTAACCAATGGTATTTTGTTGGTGAATCCATCATTGCCTGATGAAGCTGGTTTAGTGGTTTCAACTGATCCTGCTGCTAACACAGCACCTTCAGTTAACCTGGCACAGGTTCAAAACAGAGGTGTTGAATTAAGTCTTACCCACAGCAATACAATCGGTGAATTCAGTTATTCTATTGGCGGTAACTTCAGCAAAATCTGGAATAAAGTGAGTGACCTTGGTGGAACAGGTGACCAGATCAGCGGTGTGTACATCAACCGTGTTGGTGCACCAATCGGTTCATTTTACATGTATGAAGCAGATGGCCTTTTTGTAGACCAGGCTGAAGTAGATAACCATGCTTTTCAGGCGGTGAACACCAAACCAGGTGATATTAAATTTAAAGATTTAAGCGGTCCTGATGGAAGTCCTGATGGTATCGTTGATGGCTTCGACCGTACCATTACCGGTACTGATGTTCCATATATCACTTACGGCCTGAACCTGAGTGCAAATTATAAAAACTTTGATTTATCTGTACTTGGTCAGGGTGTTGCTGATGTGGATGTTTACCTTACGGGAGAAGCTTCACAAGCATTTTTTAACGGTGCAGGTGTGAAAAGATATGCACTTAACCGTTGGACAGCTGAAAATCCTGATCCAAATGCAGATTACCATCGTTTACTTCAATCTGCAGACAATGCACAAAACATGAAAGGTTCGAGCTTCTGGTTGTACGATGCCGATTATTTCAGAATTAAATCAATTACGCTAGGTTATACACTTCCGAAAAGTGTTGTTGAACCCTGGAAAGTTTCAAACCTAAGGTTCTATGTATCCAGCAACAACTTGTTTACCGTTCGCGCTGATAAAAGAATGAAAGATTTTGATCCGGAAATGGCTTCTACAAGAGCTTCATACCCTCAAATGAAATCATTTTCTTTCGGAGTTAATTTAACCTTTTAGTCACCCTTTTTTAAAAGAACATGAAGAAAATATATTATTTACCCCTGGTGATATTTGCTGTAAGCACACTGACTGCATGCAAGAAATCATCTCTTGACAGGGTACCGCAAGACCAGCTTTCAAGTGAGACTTTCTGGACTTCTGAAAATGAGGCAAGATTGGCCTTGAACGGATTGTATACCTATCTAAGTAATGGTTATAATTATACCTATGATGATAGCGCTTCCGATAATGCTTATGCACAATACCCATGGGAAACCACTGCTGTTGCAGTAAGTGCAGGTAATGTCGACGCAACGATTGACGTAGGCTATAAATCAAGGTATACTCAAATCAGGAAATTCAACTACTTCCTGGCCAACGTTGACAAAACCCCGATGGACGAAACCTTGAAAAAGAGGTTCATTGCAGAAGCTAAAGTGATCAGGGCATTCGCTTATTTTGAACTGGCAAAAGTTTTTGGTCCTGTTCCATTGCTTACAGAATCTTATACAGATCCTGAAACAACAGGTGTAGCACCAACGCCTGAGGCTGAGGTGATCGCATTTTCTCTTGCTGAGCTGACTGCCGCAATTAATGACTTGCCGCAAAGTTATGCAGGTGGTAAAAATAATGAAACTGGCCGTATTACGGCTGGTGCAGCCTGGGCCATCAAGAGCAGGATAGAATTGCATTATGCTAAATGGGCAGATGCTGCTGCCAGTGCTCAAAAGGTAATGGGCATGGGCTACCAATTATTCAGGGTGCCTGCAGCTACCGCTGATGATATGAAAGATGATTATTCTGCTTTTGTAACTTTCGCTGATGAGGCCGAAAAGGAAAAATTCTATAAGGGTTTAGCAAGTTATGAGCAACAATTCTGGAAAGTAAATGAAAATAATAAAGAACCTATTTTAGTTTCTCAGAATATTGATAATTCACCTTATGATTATGGAAACGGATTAGGAACGATGTTTGTTTCTTCCGATTTAGGTGGATGGAGCTCCATTACGCCAACGCAAGAACTGGTTAATGCTTATTGGGATAGAAACGGGCGCCCTTTTACTCCGCCAACTGCTGCAGCACGTGCCACCAGCTATAATGATGGAAAGCCAACTGCAACTTATTACAACGAGTTTAAAAACAGGGATACACGTTTATATGCAAGTATTTTATTCCCTTCAAATCCATGGAACCACTTTAATGAGGGTTATAAATTTACATGGGGCCGTGGTGGTAATAACAACAGTAAGACAGGTTATAACTTCAGGAAACTGGTTGACCCGAAATTTGTTAAAGAAGAATTCGACGGAGCACAGGATTTCGCGATCATCCGTTATGCAGAAGTGTTGTTGACTTATGCTGAAGCACAGAATGAAGCATTTGGTCCTGATGGTACAGTTTATGCCGCCATCAACGACATTCGTGACCGTGCCGGAATGCCAGCTGTAGATCAGGCCGTGGTAAATACCAAAGAAGCCATGCGTGAGCTGATCAGAAATGAGCGCCGCATTGAGCTTGCCGCTGAAGGTCAGCGTTATGCCGATATCAGAAGATGGAAAATTGGTAAAGACGTGATGAAAAGCACTTATGACCTGACTAACAGTATCGTTCAGGAACGTATATGGCAAGATCGTTTTAACCTGATGCCTTATCCTCAAAGTGCTTTGGATCATAATGCTAATCTCAAAGCAGCACAGGCAACCAAAGGATATTAATAATTTTTGCGTTTGTGTTTTAGCCCCGGTTCTGAAAAGAGCCGGGGCTTTTTTGTGAAATGAGCGTTCATATAAGTTTCAGTTGAGGATTATCGAAGGATCTTTAGAAGATGGCTTGTTTTCTAGTTTAGCTTTGGTGTACTTTAAGGTATGAGTGATGCTAAGCTTATTCTTCAGTAAATTTGTTATTTTCCATTAACTATCGTAATATTGCAATGTATATGGGACTCACAAAAACCGAGATGTTTACGGCTGAACAGAATCAGCTCGCACGATTGTTAAAAGCGATGGCTCATCCTGCGCGTATTGCTATTCTCCAAAGAATCCTGGTATCTAATACCTGTATTTGTGGTGATTTAGTCGAAGAGTTAGGACTTGCCCAGGCTACGATATCGCAACACCTTAAGGAATTAAAAAACGCCGGAATCATACAAGGTACGATTGAAGGTGTAAGCGTTTGCTACTGCATTGATCCTGTAACATGGAAGTTGTTGGAAACACAAATAGGTGCCTTCCTTGGATCTTATAAAGCAGGGGCTATCTGCTGCTAATTTTTTGCATACATCGATCGTTTAATTGTAATATAACAAAGTTAAAAATATCAATCATGAAACTATCAGCTATAAAAAATCATTTGGCACAGGCCGAAAGCGTAAACTTTCAATTAGAAAACGGCACACTTGTTCCTGAACATTTCCATGTGACCGAAGTTGGCATGATCACAAAAGACTTCATTGACTGCGGCGGAACTGTTCGCCATGAAAAAGTAGCCAATTTTCAACTTTGGGACGCTAATGATTACGAACATCGTTTAAAAGCAGGCAAGTTGTTAAACATCATAGCGCTTTCAGAACAAGTATTGGGAATGGAAGATTTAGAGATTGAAGTGGAGTATCAGGCAGAAACAATCGGTAAGTATGATCTTGGTTATGACGGTACAAATTTCCTTTTAATCTCTAAAAAGACGGCTTGCCTTGCACCAGACAAATGTGGTGTGCCTGCAGAAAAACCGACAGTACAATTGCAGAATCTTGCTGTATCTGGATCAGCCTGTACACCAGGCGGAGGTTGCTGCTAATACTTTATCCTATGGAAATCGTTGAAATGTTACTGAGTCATTGGGATGAAGTCAAGTTAATCTATCAGCAGGGGATAGCTACAAAACAGGCGACCTTTCAAACAGAGGCACCAGGTTGGGAAGAATGGGACAAAAGCCATATACCCACTTTTAGATACATTGCGATCATAAATGATACCATTGCTGGCTGGGCAGCATTGACACCCGTTTCTAGCAGATGTGTTTATGCCGGAGTTGCCGAGGTGAGTGTATACGTTCACCAAGATTACAGGGGTAAAGGAGTTGGGAAATCTTTACTTGAAAAATTAATAGCTGAAACAGAGCAAGCGAATATCTGGACAATACAGGCAGGCATCTTCCCTGAAAACCTGTCAAGCATAGCCTTACATGAAAAATTAGGTTTTCGGCAGGTTGGCTTCAGGGAAAGTATAGGCAAGCTGGACGGGGTTTGGAGAAATACCATTTTATTAGAGCGACGAAGTAAAATTGCAGGACAAGGTTAACAGTAAATCATAACCACAGGTATAATAACGGCATAATCTTATGAAAACGATATTAATGCTAACGGATTTTTCGGAGACTGCGAACCACGCAGTTTCCTATTTGACTTCCATTGCAGGGCAACTGGGAACAGAAAAGATCATTTTGTACCACTCTACTCACGTCACTCATCCGGATATGGTGATGATCACAGATGTATTAGTGCCAATGCCAAGTGGACGTTATGAGGTATATAAGGAGGCATTAACGGAGCTCGAGAAGATCAAAATAAAGCTGGAGATTTTATTTGAACAGAAGATGTCTGTTGAACTCCTTACAGATGATCGTCCTGTTATCAAGGCTGTTGAAGAAATCGTTAGTGCTAAAAATGTTGACTTGGTCGCGCTTGGAATAAGCGGGATGCATGATCAGGGGAACAATAGTGTAGGCAGAATTCCTGCACATTTGATGACGAGACACGAATTCCCCTTACTTATTATTCCCTCTTTAGCTCCTGTTGGTAAAGTGGACAGCATCATGTTAGCTTGTGAATTGAAAGATATTTCTGATAGGTTGCCAACTGTTCAACTGAAAGCCATCGTTAAAACTTTCAATGCCTCCTTTTATATCGTTAATGTAAACCAAAATGAAAATACCGCTGCGCCAGAGCTCATTAAAGAACAAACTGATTTACATCGTCTTTTAGATGAACTTCAGCCGGAATTTCACTACATCGAAAATAAAGATATAGTAGCAGGGCTGCTTGAATTCGCTGATGTTCATCAAATAGATTTGATTGTGGCAGTGCCCAAACAACGAGGACTTCTGGAAAGGCTTTTCCATGAAAGTGCCACAAAAAAAATAGCTATAAAAGCGACCAAGCCATTATTATTACTTCATAAAAACAATTAAAATGTCAGCAACAAATTGCGCACCTGCAATTGAAAGAAAAAAATTAAGTTTTTTAGACCGTTACCTCACCCTCTGGATTTTCCTGGCGATGGCGATTGGTGTATCCATCGGTTTTTTTATTCCATCTTCTTCAGGTTTCATCAACTCTTTTTCTAGTGGAACAACAAATATCCCATTGGCAATAGGGCTGATTTTGATGATGTACCCACCTTTAGCGAAGGTTAAATATGAGCACATGGGCAAAGTATTTAAAGACACTAAGGTTTTAGGTGTATCATTGGTATTGAACTGGGTGATTGGCCCGATACTGATGTTTTTGTTAGCCATTACCTTTTTACGGGACTATCCCGAATATATGGTTGGATTGATCCTGATCGGCCTGGCAAGATGTATTGCGATGGTGGTGGTGTGGAATGAACTTGCTGAAGGAAATCGTGAATATGCCGCCGGATTAATTGCCTTGAATAGTATTTTTCAGGTATTGTTCTACAGTGTATTTGCCTATGTTTTTATTACTGTTCTTCCACCGTATTTTGGTCTTCAAGGTTTAGCTGTAGATATCACTATTTCCGAAATTGCTAAAAGCGTGGGGATTTACTTAGGTATTCCTTTTGCGATGGGTGTGATCAGTCGGTATGCTTTGATAGCACTTAAGGGAGAGGAATGGTTTCAAAACAAATTTATACCACTGATCTCGCCAATTACTTTAATTGCATTGCTCTTTACCATCGTCGTGATGTTTAGTCTGAAAGGAGAACTGATCGTTCAAATTCCTATGGATGTGGTAAGGATAGCTATTCCGCTTGTGATTTACTTTTCGATCATGTTTGTGGTGAGCTTTTTCGCAGGGCGATATTTTGGTGCCGATTATGCTAAAAGTACTTCAATTGCCTTTACTGCTACGGGAAACAACTTTGAACTGGCTATTGCTGTTGCCATTGGTGTGTTTGGCATCAATTCCGGGCAGGCTTTTGCCGGGGTGATTGGGCCGCTGGTGGAAGTTCCTGCTTTAATTGCCTTAGTAAACCTTGCTTTCTGGTTTAGAAAAAAATATTATAAAATCGCACCAGCTGTTTAATCGCTTTGATGTCGCATCAAATCTGCAGCATTCAGAAACCATTAAATAATAACTATGATATGAAAATAGCGTTATTCTCAGATATCCATGCCAATCTACCCGCGTTGGAGGCCTTTTTTAAAGATGTGGAAACACGAAACACAGATGCCATTTATTGCCTGGGCGATTTAGTTGGATATAACATCTGGCCCAACGAAGTAATTGATGAAATCCGCAGACGTGGAATTCCTACCATCGCCGGAAATTATGACTGGGGCATTGGCAGATCAAGTGATGATTGCGGATGTGCCTATAAAACTGATGAGGAGAAAGCCATGGGTAAAGTGTCCATATCTTATACGAACGAAATTATAAAAGAGGAGCAACGTGCTTATTTAAGAACGCTTCCTGCCCACATCAGGTTGGAATATCAGTTGAACCATGATAAACGCAATGTGTTATTTGTCCATGGTAGTCCTCGTAAGGTGAACGAATATCTATTTGAAGACCGTGATGAAAAAAGTATGCTTCGTATCATGGAGCAGGCTGATGCTGACATTATGTGTTTCGGCCATACCCATCAGCCTTATCACCGTATTTTAAATTCGGGTACAGAAGGAAATGACCATTACCGTCATGCCATCAATATTGGATCAGTAGGCAAACCCAAGGATAAAGATCCAAGGGGAGGTTATGTGATCCTGACGATCAATCCAGATAGCACAGTAACTGATAAAGACAGCATTAATGTGGAGTTCATCCGTTTTGAGTATGATATAGAAAAAGCGGCAAAAGCAGTTGAAGACAGTCCTTTACCTAATGGGTACGCTGATATGTTACGCAAGGGATAGGAGCTATTGATCGGCAGCAATAATTTTCATTGCCTTATCAAGGATCTCATCTTTTCCTTCTAGAATTCCTTTTATAGTCGGTTCAACGATAATGTCCGGTATGATGCCAATCCTTTGTGTTTCTTTTCCGTCGGGATAGTAAACGCCTAAACCAGTAAACAAAGTAGAGATGCCGCCAGGAAGGTTAAACAAAGGCGTTACATTACCATCAGCGCCTGCGGTTTGACTTCCAATAATAATTGCATTCTTAGCGGTGCTAAAGCCCATGGCTGTAAACTCTGCATTACTTTGCGTAACTTCATTGACGAGCATAATGACTTTACCTTTATAAAAGTCCGGGTTCTTTTTCCCTATTTCTAATGGTTCATCAAATAAAAAAAGCCCTGGTTGATCTGCAACTTTGGTGAATTTTACAAATGGTGTGGGTTTTTCAAGTAAATATTCTCCCATCTCTTTAACAATTGGTTCTCTCGGATATGATCTTAAATCTATGATAAGGTGTTTAGTTTTTGATACCGCCTTGAGCACATCAGCTAGATATTTTTTTTTAACGCTACCCGGATTAAAGTAAGCGACATCCTTATTCAAGATTTTTAAACAGGTGTCTTGATACGTTGAATTCTTGTATAGGTTTAATACCTGCCTGGTATAGGTTGGAATTTGGGTGTCGATAATAGAATTATTGCGACTATAGGAGATGTTCAACAGGGAATCGTTGGTTTTTAGAAGTTCGGAGCTTAGATTTCGAAGTTTTGTAGGATAATTTGAAGCAGATATAAAAGGTAAATGGTCTTTGACAAGTTGTTCTACTGGAGTTTTATTTACGGAAAGGAGGATATCTCCTCGTTTTAATCCAGAAGACCGCCCCAGTTTCTCATCCAAATAACCCGTTACTACTGGCTTGTCTTCAATAAATTTAACCTCGATTGCCGGAAATCGCAATCCCACCGTCCGGGATAATGCAGAATTGTCTTCTGTCATGTAGGCGTGTGAATCGTGAATCCTTGCTATTAAGGATTTAACTGTTCTTTTGTTTGCTATTTCGGAGGATGCTTTAATGTATTTTGGAATATATTCCTCTAGAACTGTGTTCCAATCCTCTGCTATCAGGTATTTGTAGGGGAAGTAATAGTGTATGATATTCCAGTAGCGGAAAAGGCTTAGCAGACGGAAGCCTACATCAGGATTTTTTATGGTAGCATAGCTGGATTCATGCTTAAACTGGGGCACTGGTACTTCATTCAGAACACTTACATAATAATTTGGTTTTCGTTCTGCATCATTGATCCTAAGAAGAAGTTCATATAACTCTGGGCCAAGAGTTTCTGTGTTTATCCATTTAGCATCCGGCACTATTTTTACTTTTCCTGCATTTGGCAATTGAGCTTTCTTCACTTTAAATGCACCAAGGCTATTCATCCAGGTTAGAAAAACTTTATTTCTATCTTCAACTGAGCCTGCTTTCAATACATTCGGCAATATCCTGAACAATTCGAAATCCCAATTGTAGGTCCCGGAATAGGCTACAGGATGATGATACTTTAAAAATCCCCAGATCTGCCCCAATAGTGCAATGTTCTTTATTTGCTGAGGCTCCAAATTCGTAATAGCCACTTTCGACCCTTTGAGAAAAGTAGTATCCAGCTCAGCGGGCATTTTAATTTTAGCTTTCGCCAAACTTATATCTTTGCCATCTATCAATACTTTTAAATCATCAGCCCAAACTTGACCGGTCCCGCCATATAATCCTACACCCACCCAAAGGGTTTTCACGTTTTCTGTTAATGGTAACTTAACTGAGTACCGGGCCCATTCTTTAGTTCCAGTTAAATTTTGTGTTCTCATGAAGTCATAAAAGAGCACGCCATTCTCTCCATCAGCACGTAAGAACAAGCCGGCATAACCACCAATCACCCTGTCTAACTTGAGATAGCCTTGTAACTCAATAGTTTTACCAGAAAAATCAGCAGAAAAGGTGATTGCGGTGATCCCCTGCTTATCCAACTTTCCTTCTGGCGATTTTATAGCAAGTGAATAGTTGCCATTATGTTTGATCGAACTATCTTTTCCGATGATGTAATTTCCGTAAAACGTAAACCAATCCGGTGACAAGGCACCCTTGATGCTCTTACGCTCCATATTTAGATCCAAATCTTTAACAGTGCTGATTTTCTGTGCAAGCAATTGCATAGCGCTTATTAAAAGGGTAAGGGTAAGGGTAAGGGTAAGGGAAAGGATTCCTTTTTTTAACATAAAGATGTTGGTGTTTATAGTTTTTGAAAATTCTACAGCAATATACGACCCTGTCCTTTCAAATATATCTATATACGATTGTTTAACATTTTTTAACGAAAATGTCTTGCTTTATTTTTACGGATTCAGAAGCGCCTCATGACTCGATCGATTTTAATTTAATTAAACCTTTACTTTTTTTAGTACTTTATGAGGTCGTACGTTTAGATATGTTATAACAAGGCTGATTAATAATCCTTTATTCTAATGATGAAAATCAGCTACTCAACATACTGCTATTTAACTATAAAAATGTAATTATGAAAAAACTACACGCTCTTTTACTTCTCTCTTTCTTTACCATTTCCCTTTTTTCATGTAAAAAGGATGACAGGCACTGTATTCAAGTGAGATATATAAGTGGTTATTGCTTTTACCCTGGTGCTGGTTTAGTCGAGGTATTACAACCCAATGACGATGCAACAGCTAATACGCATAACCGTCATACCACCTATACAATGGCTTTATTGGATTTACCTGAGGAATTTAGGGTAAGAGATAAAGTATTTTTCGTGAGATATTATCATGATGCAGATTTGCCGGAAGCTGAGCCAAGAGCCTGCCCACTCGACATTGTACCTGCCAATCTGTTTGTAGCTAAATCAGCAAGCCTGACAGGATGCGATAATTAAATATCCTAATTTTCGGAAAAACCAATTAACATTTACGATATGAAATATTTTTTGGCCTTTTTTTATTCATCAATTTTAATTCCGGTATCATCAATCGACAATGCGAAAAGGTAAGGACTATTTTACCATCTTAAAAAGACAATAAACGTCGTTTTGGCCAATTCTCCAATTCGTTTTAACCGTTACAAATTCAGTTAATGCTATCAGCGAGAGTCAAAAGCCTGCGCTGCTTCCCAGCCAATCATGGCTGTTTTTCGTGTTGGTCCCCAGTGGTAACCACCAAAAATGCCTGTCGACTGGATGACCCGGTGACAGGGAATAAGGAAAGCGATTGGATTTTTACCGATGGCTGATCCCACTGCGCGGCATGCCTGCGGCTGATTAATTCCCGCAGCAATGGTGCCATAGGTTGATAATCTGCCTGCGGGGATCTTCAATAAGGCTTCCCAGACTTTTAGTTGAAAAGGGCTTCCTTTTAAATGGAGTTTGATTTCTTGCGTTTGGCTCCAATCCCTGCCAAACAGCTGCATTGCCTGTTGATGTATTTGTGGTTTGTCCTGGAGGTAATGCGCATTGGGGAATGTTTTCAGCAGCAGCTGAAAGGCATTTTCTTCTGTTCCTTCCACAAAGGCCAAATAACAGATCCCCTTATCGGTGGAGGCAATGATGATTTTTCCAAACATGCTTTCCGCAAAGCTATACTGGATGCGGAGCTGCTCAGCTCCGTTTTTAAATTCTCCGGGAGTCATTCCTTCAATATTAAGGAATAGATCATGAAGGCGGCTGGTTCCCGAAAGTCCTGTTTCAAGGGCGACATCAAATAAGGTAGCCTGTTGGGTTTTCAGCATGCTTTTGGCGAAATCCAGACTTAAGTATTGCAGGAATTTTTTCGGACTCACACCTGCCCATTCGCTAAACAGCCGCTGGAAATGAAACGGACTAAGGTTTACACTTTCAGCAACTTCATTTAAATCAGGCTGTGATTTAAAATTAACTTTGATGTAATCAATTGCCACGGCTATACGTTGGTAATTAATTGAATCTTGTGTTGTATTGATCACGGTATGCATGGTATTGATTTTAATTCCCTTCTTCAATAATCAAAGTTAAGCTTGTTAGCGTAATTTGAAACCCGAATCTTGCTAATTTAAATGGCCATAAGCAGGTGGTTAATCTTTCAGGGCTTCTGCCAGCTTAATTAAGCCTGTGATGGAAAACAAATTCAAGCTCATAAAAAATCAGTATTTTAGCACAAAATATCAATGCTTTCGCCGAGGCAACAATTATGGAAATAAAAAAGAAGGAAAAAAAAGCAAGTATTTTTAGTTTACTTAAGCCCTATAAAAAGTTAATTGCCCTGTTAATCTTTTTGGCACTTTTAAGTAATGGTATCAATTTGCTTCTGCCGACCATTGTTGCAGGTGGAATAGATGCTTATACTGCTGGGGTTTTTGAGGTGAAGCCTACTTTACTGCAGTTTTCAATGGCTATTGTTGCGGTATTTGTTTTCACTTATCTTCAAAGCATTGTGCAAACCTTTGCTTCCGAAAGGGTGGCTAAAGATTTGAGGGCAAAACTCTCTGATCAGATCTCCCGGCAAAGTCATTCTTTCATAGAAAAAGCGAATCCTTCCAAACTGCTCACCAACCTTACTGCAGATGTGGATTCTATTAAATTGTTCGTTTCCCAAGCTATAGTTTCTATTTCTTCCTCAATCTTCCTGATCATCGGCTCCAGTATTTTACTGCTGATCATCAACTGGAAACTGGCGCTACTCATTATCTCCATCATACCTATTATAGGAATCACTTTTTATATGGTGTTGCGAAAAGTTAAAGTGTTGTTTAAAAAAAGCAGGGAGGTGATCGACTGGCTAAATAAAGTCATTAATGAAAGTGTGTTGGGTTCTTCCCTCATTAGGGTGATCAATTCACAGCAACTGGAATACCATAAATTTTTAACTGCAAATGCACAGGCCCGTGATTTAGGCTTAGCTATATTGCGGCTTTTCGCCGGACTTATTCCGGCCATCGTCTTTGTGTCTAATTTGGCCGGCTTATCTATTCTGGCTTTGGGTGGGCATTTTGTCATCCAGGGAACTATGACCCTGGGAGAGTTTGCTGCCTTTAACAGTTACCTGGCTTTGCTGATCTTCCCCATCCTGGTGATTGGTTTCATGAGTAACGTGATTGCACAGGCTTCGGCTTCTTACCAGCGGATAGAAAATGTATTGCTAACAGCAGAAATTCCTGATGCGGGTACCATCACCGATACTTTAACTGGTCATATCGAAATGAAGGATGTTTCCCTGTATTACGGGCAAAAGCCGGCACTGAAGCAAATTTCTTTTTCCTTAGCGGCAGGGTCAAAAACAGCCATCATTGGTCCCACGGCTGCCGGAAAAACCCAGCTTTTATACATCCTCACAGGTCTGACTAACCCTGCATCGGGTGAAGTTTTATTTGATGGACACGCCATCAGCGAATATAATCAGGAAGCCTTTCACCGCCAGCTGGGCTTTGTGTTCCAGGATAGCATTATGTTTAACCTGAGCATCCGTGAGAATATTGCCTTTAGTGATACGGTAACCGATGAATCCCTGCAAAAAGCCATTGAAACGGCTGAGTTAAAGGATTTTATTGATGCCCTTCCCGAACAACTGAATACCATCGTTTCTGAGCGGGGCTCAAGTCTTTCCGGCGGACAAAAACAGCGGATCATGCTGGCACGGGCATTGGCTTTAAACCCTAAAATATTATTGCTCGATGATTTTACGGCAAGGGTGGATACACAGACCGAACAAAGGATACTTGAAAATGTTCAACGCAATTATCCTGGCTTAACCCTGCTTTCTGTGACGCAGAAAATTGCTGCGGTGACACATTACGACAAAGTGATTGTGTTGATGCAGGGCGAGATCATTGCCGAAGGAACACATGAGGAACTGATGAAAAACAGTCCTGAATATGTTCAAATCTATACTTCACAACAGAGTACCAGCAATTATGAATTACAATCTTAATCAGCATACAGAGAAACAGGAAAAGAAGTCGACTTTAACGGCCCTTAAAAAACTTCTTCAACTGATCAGTGATGAACGCGGCAATCTTCTAAAGGCACTGCTGACCATTCTTATTAATTCAGGCTTGTTATTGTTAGGTCCTTTTTTAATTGGATACACCATCGATTCCTATATCCGTACCGGTCAATACGATGGGGTATTGAAGTTTACAGGTATTTTGCTGGTCATGTATTTAATTGCATTGTTTACCGGTTACCTCCAAACAAAATTAATGGGCGGGGTAGGACAGCGCATGTTATATACCCTGCGGAATGCTATTTTTAACAAATTACAGGAATTACCGGTTGGCTTTTTTAACCAGAATAAAGCTGGTGATTTGATATCAAGGGTGAACAATGATACCGATAAGTTGAACCAGTTTTTTTCGCAGGCTTTAATGCAGTTTATTGGCAGCATTGTGACTATGATCGGTGCGGGGATCTTCCTGCTGGTCATCAATTTTAAACTCGGTGCCGCCACACTTTTTCCTGCTTTAGTCATCCTCGTGTTTACTGCGATTTTATCACCATGGGTAAAACGTAAAAATGCAGTCAACCTGCAGAGCACCGGAAAACTGAGTGCTGAAATACAGGAAAGCCTGACTAATTTTAAAGTGATCATTGCTTTTAACCGGAGGGATTATTTCCGCAAAAAGTTTGATGAGGTGAATCAGCATAATTATGATACCGCCATCAGCGCTGGTATCGCCAACAATATTTTTACCCCTTTTTATGGCCTGTTTTCGAGCTTCGCCCAATTAATTGTGCTCCTTTATGGGATCTACCTGATTGCTGAAGGTCAATTTACCATAGGTTTATTGGTCAGTTACCTATCTTATGCCACTAATTTTTATAATCCCCTTCGACAATTGGCTGCCCTTTGGGCCAATTTCCAGGTAGCTATGGCTGGCTGGGACAGGATCTCACAAATTCTTTCGCTGGAAAGTGATCTTGTTGATGTGAAAGCGGAACCTGCGGAAACCAATGCTTCTTTTTTGGAATTCAGGGAGGTTCATTTTGCTTATGCCGGCGGAAGGGAAATATTACATGACATCAATTTTAAACTGGAGAAAGGGAAAACGTATGCTTTGGTTGGACCCACCGGTGGGGGGAAAACAACTACAGCTTCTTTAATTGCCCGTTTATATGATCCTACAAAGGGTAGAATTTTATTGGAGGGAAGGGACATCCGTTCATTTACTGCTGAAGAAAGGGCAAAAAAGATTGGTTTCATTTTACAGGACCCTTTCCTTTTTACCGGCACGGTAAGGGAAAATATTTTATACGGCAACCCGCATTATAAAGATTATGCAAAGGAAGAACTCGAGGTCGTGATCCGTGAAGCGGAGCTTGGAGATTTGCTGGCTATATTTGATGAGGGCCTCGAAACGGCCATTATTTCTAATTCAGACAGCATCAGCCTTGGCCAGAAACAATTAATTGCTTTTATGCGGGCTGTATTGCGTAATCCCGAATTGCTGATCCTCGATGAGGCTACCGCAAACATTGATACCATCACAGAAAAATTGCTGAGTCATATTTTAAAGAAACTTCCAAAAGAAACAACCTTGGTAATTATTGCACATCGGTTAAATACGATAGAAAATGCAGATGAGATCTTTTTCGTGAATTCGGGGGAAGTAGTAAGGGCAGGAACACTGAGCCATGCGATGGATATGTTGTTAGATGGGAAAAGAATAAGTTAATGATAAAAACGGGTACGCTTAAATATTATGTTGCAGGTATAATAGCTTTTGTGGTATGGGGTGCTTTTGCCATTCCGCTAAAATTACTTAGTGACTATGCTTCCATGCAGATTCTTCAATACCGCATTTTTACCGCATTGATTCTTATTGCACTTTTTATCCTTGTAGCGGGCAAAGCTAAATTAAAACAAGACCTGAAGGTTTTTAAGGCCGGTACCAAAAAAGAAAAAATTAAATTGAGTGGCCTGATTCTGTTGTCTTCGGTTTTACTGATGGGTAATTGGTTCACTTACATCTATGCCGTTAACCATGTTAGTTTAACATCGGCGGCCTTTGCCTATATGGTTTGTCCTCTTATCACCGCATTTGGGGGCTTTTTTATCCTGAAGGAGCACCTTACACCGCTTAAATTATTGGGTCTGGGCATTGCCCTGGTCAGTATCTTGCTCCTCGCCACGGGATCCATCAGGGAAGTCCTTTGGTCGGTGGGTATTGCCTCTGTTTATGCTTTTTACCTGATTATCCAACGATTTATTACCCAGGTGGATAAATTAAATATGCTGGCGATTAACCTCCTGATTTCAGCAGTGCTCATGCTGCCGTATTTTTTTATGGATGACACCCCTTTTCCAACAGAACCAATTTTCTGGATTGTGATTGTGATTATTGCATTGGCCTTTACGCTCATTCCATTGTTTTTGAATTTATATGCTTTAATTGAATTGCCATCATCTACGCTAGGCATTATCATGTATATCAATCCTATTATTGCATTTATGATTGCCTTTATGTATTTCGACGAGCCTTATCATCTCAATCAGTTGCTGGCTTATGGTTTATTGGTTATTGCTATAGTAGTGTTTAATTGGGGAGTGGTCAAAGACTTGTTCAGTACAAAAAATAGCGTTCTGCCTGAATAATTATATATTTGTAATAATTGATTTAATATTAATTTATTTTATATTTAAAATAGTAATGGAAGTAAAAGATGCAAATGGCAACCTGCTTGCCGATGGGGATTCAGTAGTCGTTATGAAAACTTTAAAGGTTAAGGGTTCATCTGTGAGTGTTAAAAAAGGCGCTGTAGTAAAAAGGATCAGGTTAACTGATGATCCGGAAGAAGTGGATTGCAAAGTTGACGGAATGAGCATCGTTTTGAGAACAGAATTCCTGAAGAAACAATAACAAAACCCTAAAAAATTATATTTAAAAACCAGTTCATTACATGAAGATCGCCTTTTTTAGTACACAGTCTTATGACAAGATTTACTTCAATGAGGTAAACGTCCATTATGGTTATGAACTGGTTTATTTCGATCCACCATTAAACGAGCGCACCGCTGTATTAGCAGAAGGATGTGATGCGGTATGTATTTTCGTGAATGACAAGGCGGATGCTGCAACAATGGAAAAGTTGATCAAGATGGGGATCAGCAATATGGTACTCAGGTGTGCAGGCTTTAACCAGGTTGATCTGGATGCGGCAAAAACATTAGGGATGAAAATTCTGCGTGTTCCCGCTTATTCGCCGGAAGCTGTTGCTGAACATGCCGTTGCCCTGATTCTTACGCTCAATAGAAAAACCCATAAAGCCTATAACAGGGTGAGGGAAGGTAACTTCTCCCTCGACCGTTTAACGGGTTTTAACCTTCATGGTAAAACTGTAGGCATCATTGGTTTGGGCAAGATTGGCCGGGCATTCTCCAGGATCATGCATGGTTTTGGTTGTAAAGTAATTGCTTATGATCCTTTTGAAGTCAATGTGGCCGATTATATACAGTTGGTTACTTTAGATGAACTATTCGACAGGAGTGATATTATCTCCATTCATTGCCCGCTAACTCCAGAAAACAAACACTTGATCAATAAAGATACGCTCGAGAAAATGAAGCCTGGTGTAATGCTGATCAATACAAGCCGCGGTGCACTGGTCAACTCTGCAGATGCCATTATAGCTTTAAAACACGGTAAGTTGGGCTATATGGGTATTGATGTGTATGAGCAGGAGGAAAACCTGTTCTTTAGGGATTTATCAGAAAGTTTGATTCCTGACGATGAAATCTTGCGCTTAATGAGCTTTCCTAATGTGCTGATCACCGCACATCAAGCATTCTTAACCATGGAAGCGTTGACGGAAATCGCCGAAACTACCCTTGAAAATTTGAAGAATCTTGAAGAGGGAATTGCATCGGTTAACAGCGTGCTTTAAAAACCTATTATTTAACTTGTATGACCTTTGGAATTAGGGACTTGTAAATTAACAGGTTCATCAACACCATGGCCATTCCATAAAAAATATCTTCAACAGGAATCGTGAAAATCCTGGTGCCGAATATTTCTGCTTCATTATACCATACCACCGGGTTTTCTAACCCCGTACCGGTAAGGACGCCGTTCACTATCAAAAAAGGGAAAAGCAGGATGCCATAAATGAGGTAAAATCTTGATAACCATTGTACTTTCATAATGTATTTTGCTAGGATCAGGAATAATGCGGCGCAGATAAATGCAAACAACGTATAAACCTGTTGGTAATGGAGGACCCCGATGAGGATAAAACTCAGCACAAATAAAAGCGTCAGTTTACTTTCCAATGGATGTTCTGCCCTGTCTTTAAGAAACAGATCGATGCAATGATAAGTATAAACGCAAGCGTAGGGGATACAGAAGAAGAAGAGGATCTCTTCTAGGGGCAAGTTTCCGATAAAAATACCGCTAACATATTGTTCATTAAAACCCCAGATACCCAGGCCTGTAAAGTAATTATCCCATAACACGAAGAACAAGCCGGTAAGCAACACGGCAGGAAAGAAGGCTCGCCAGGTTTTATAGAATTGCAGCTTAGGGTGAAAAGAGAATATAAAAGGAACAATGATGGTGAAGAAATTGACCAGCAGATAGGTATATTTCATGATTTAAAATACTTTAAAGGGACCCAAAGCATTCCAAAACATTCACCATGTTCCTTATTTAAATGTTTATGATGCATTTTATGGGCACGGCGTAATGCTTTAAAATAGCGGTTATCTGTTTTTCGTAATATTTTGAAGCGCTGGTGGATAAAGATATCGTGCACAAAAAAATAAGCGGCTCCATAGGCGGTGATGCCGATGCCAATATAGAAAGCCAGGGAGACATGGTAAATTGTACCCAATGCCAGGCAAATGATCCCAGGGATGGCGAAAATTAAAAAGAAAAAGTCATTCCTTTCAAAAAAACCGGGATGATCTTTTTTATGATGGTCCTGATGCAGAAACCAAAATAGCCCATGCATGAGGTATTTATGCGTGAGCCAGGCCACCGCCTCCATAGCGATGAAGGTGAGCAGAACCACCATCAGTTTAACTACCCAATGTTCCATATATTTTATGTTTAAAATCAACCACCTTTGGGAAACAAATATTCAACCAGGCACTGTAATGTTCAGGGTTTTTGATCAGGTCTTGCTCCAGTTCAGCTAAGCTCAGGTATTTAAAAGCAGCTACCTCCGCCGGATTGGCAAGGGGCAGTAAATCACTCGAGCCGAAAAACACATGGTCAAACTCATGTTCAATTAAATGATTACCGAAGTTTGCCTTATAGGTGAAATTAAAGCCATACTGAAGTTCCGTTTGCATACCCATTTCTTCCTGCAGCCTCCTGTTTGCGGCAGCTAAAGTATCTTCACCAGGCCTGGGGTGACTGCAGCAGGTATTGGTCCATAAACCGGGAGAATGATATTTATCCAGTGCGCGTTGCTGCAAAAGCAGTTCTCCCTTACTGTTAAAAATAAATATTGAAAAGGCACGATGGAGCAATCCGGAAACATGTGCCTCCTGTTTTTCCATGGTTCCCATTTCCTGGTCATCCTGATTTACAAGTATTACCCGTTCTTCCATTGTTTCAACTTATTCAATTCTTCTTTGGTGCAAACCTTTGCCGAAAGCAAAAAATTAAACACCCGGTTTCTCAGATCAGTATCGGTTATTTTTCTCAGCCTGTCTATTAACAGCTTTTTATCTGCCTGGATATCGGCAGAATAACCTAAAACAGGAGGTATATTAGTTTGAATGGCAAACCTGAGGTACCTTAATTCATAATTTAAACTATCAGCTTTTATCGCATCTTCTATCAATGCCTTACCTTGTTTGAATTTATTCCACCTGGCCAGCGGATTAAACATGTGCTTGGCTTCAATCATCACTGAGGCACCCTGATAACCATTGATCAGCGGGTTCTTAGGATTGCAGGCATCTAAAATGGTCTTCAGCTCTTTGTTGGCTTTTTTACTCTCTGCAGCCTGTATCAACAAAGTACGTATTTTGACAATAGGTACGTTTTCAACAGTATATATATTGTTTTTTAACGGTGATGAAGCTATCATCAGCTTATAGTCATTGCTTTTTGTAAGCTGCAAGCTGATGATGGTTTCAGCAGCATGATTTTTGAACGGGAGAAGGAAGGTCAACAAAATAAGAAGTAGTTTCATAATGCATTCATTTTATACCTGATCATGGAATCAAACATTAAACCAATTTTGTGACTATTGGAAATTCTAATCCGTTGGTCCATGATCTGGTGTGCCGAAGCCTGTTTAATTTTGTTAAATAGTTCCTTGTAATAGATGTAAGACAAATATACGCCGCTCCTGGAACATAAGGGTAATTGTTTAATGCCAATGAGTGCCTGTTTAAATTCCTCCTCAATCTCTTCTTCAATATGCTTCTTTTGCAGGTCAGAAAACTGTGCCAGGTCTACACCCGGGAAATAATTCCTGTTTAGTTGCTGGAAATCTGCTTTTACATCCCTTAAAAAGTTTACCTTTTGAAAGGTGGATCCTAATTTCATGGCATATGGTTTCAAACGCTCATAGTTTTGCTTGTCGCCCTCTGTAAAAACACTTAAGCACATTAATCCTACCACCTCAGCCGATCCTAATATATAGCTTTCATACTTCTCTTCGCTGTAAATGGCTGGCTCCAGGTCCATTTCCATGCTCCTCAGGAACTGGCGGATAAGTTCATGGTCGATTTGATATTCATGCACTACCTTTTGAAAAGAGTTCAACACCGGGTTTAAGCTTATGCCCTGTGCAATCGCTTCAAAGCAATCATTCTTGAACTTCTCGAGTAAGTATTTTTTGTCGTAATCATGGAAGCTGTCCACAATTTCGTCTGCAAAACGTACGAAACCATAAATTGCATAAATGGGGTTACGTATTCTTTTGCTCAGGAAATAGATCCCCAGAGAGAAACTGGTGCTGTATCTTTTTGTGGTGATCTTGCTGCATTCTGCAGACAACTGGTCAAATAGTTCTTTCATCACACGGTTGATTTAAAGTGTTTTATGACTTGGTTTGCAGCCACCTGTCCGGAAATTAAAGACGGCGGGACTCCCGGACCAGGTACAGTGAGCTGTCCCGCATAAAAAAGATTGGAAACTTTTTTATTTCTGATGGACGGTTTTAAATTGGCAGTTTGCGATAAGGTATTTGCCAGGCCATAAGCATTACCTTTAAAAGAGTGATAGTCCGCAATAAAATCCTTTACACAATAGCTTTTTTTATAATCAATGCTCTTGCGGATATCCTGGTTACAATAGGTTTCGAGCCTGTTCATGACCATGGTGAAATATTCCTCTCTTTTAAATTCTTCATCTTTCAAGTCCGGTGCAATTGGAATGAGCACAAAAAGGTTCTCATGTCCTGCCGGTGCAACGGAGTGATCTGTTTTAGATGGACAGCAAACGTAAAACAGCGGCTTGGATGGCCATTTAGGATTTGTATAAATTTCTGAAGCATGGACCTTTAAATCTTCATCGAAAAACAGATTATGATGCTCCAGTCTTTTTACAGAAGTGTTGATGCCAAGATAAAAAATCAGGCAGGAGGGAGCCATCACGCGGTTTTTCCAGTAAGCATTTTTATAGTTGCGATAAGGCTCCTGCAGTAGTTCTTGTTCCATGTGGTGATAATCTCCGGCAGCTACTACCGCATGATAATTGCTGTGCCTTTTTGAAGTCGTAATTGCTTTAGCCTGGTTATTTTCAATATGTATGGTTGACACCGGTTCCCCAAGATTAAATTGAACACCTAAACCATCGCATATCTTCCGCATGGATTTGATGACTTCACCGAAACCACCTTCAGGATACCAGGTGCCTAATTTCAAACCCGCATAATTCATCAGACTGTATAAAGCAGGTGTTTCCTCGGGCGTGGCACCCAGAAATAAAACCGGGAATTCCATTAAGGCAATGAGCTGGGGATTCTTGAAATACTTCTTTACGTGTTTGCTGAAAGAAGTAAATACCTGCAGCTTAAATATGCCCCTGATCAGGTCCATGTCGGCGAATTCAAATAACGACAAGCCCGGTTTATAAACGAGGTTTTCTATTCCCACTTCATATTTAAACTTGGCTTCTTCCATAAAAGCGGCTAAATTTATGGAGCTGCCCGGTTCTATCAATTCAAAAAGTTTGCAGAGTTCGGTATAATCATCCGGAATAGGATAGACTTTATTTTTTGGGAAAATTATGGTAAAGGCGGGGTCAAGACGGGTAAGTTTATATAAATCACTCACCTCATACCCGAAATCCCTGAAGAATTTTTCAAACACATCAGGCATCCAGTACCAGCTGGGGCCCATATCAAAAACATAGCCATCGGTGGTCAATTGCCTTGCGCGGCCACCAACTTCCTCATTCTTTTCAAATACTTCTACCTGAAAGCCATTTTTAGCTAAATACGCAGCCGCACTTAATCCTGCAAAACCTGAGCCGATAACAGCAACCCTTAATTTATTTGTAACTGTGCTCATACTGTCAACTCATTAGGGTGAATGAAATTTTCAAAGGCTCCGATATCATTAAACCAATTTACCTGTTGTGGCATTTTTAAATCTGACAGCAGTTTATGACTTCCAGAAAGGTGTATTTGTAAATCCGGAAATTGTGCCGTTAAATGATCGATATAACTTTGTGCATCGGTCGTTAACCTTGCATAAACCATGAAAAGTAACAGGTGGTCTACCGGATTGTCTTTTACGGCTTGTATTAAAGAAGGCATTGGAACATGGCTTCCTAAATAGATTACCTTTTCTCCAGCTTCCTTTAGTACATAATTAGCGTAAAGTAAACCGATATCATGTCCTTCATCTTCCGGTAGAAATAAAAGCCAGACAGACTGTGGATTCTCTGGCGTTGGCAGTGCATCAATGGCAGAATAAAGTTTTTGCCGGATCAGGTTGGATAAAAAATGTTCCTGTGCCGGATAAATACTATCTTTTTGCCAAAAGAGGCCAAGCCTGACCAATAAGGGATAAATGATGTGCTGATAGGTTGCTTTCAGTCCATAATGGTCTGTACATTTAGATAGCAACTTGTTTATGGTTATTTCATCATAAGTGAGGCCATGATGAAGCAACTGAGATATATAAGGCTCAAATTGTTTGTTGTCAGCACTTAAAGCCACAATTTCTCTTTCAATATAAGCCTGCAACTCCTGGTCTGAAAGCGCACATATTTGGGATATTTTCAATCCCGATTCGCTCAGGCTAACAATATTCAAGAGTCTTTTCACTTCATTATCATCGTAATACCGCGTATTCCCGGCCGTGCGACTGGGCTTCAAGGCATTGTAACGCTGCTCCCATATCCTGATGGTATGTGCCTGTATGCCAGATAACTTTTCTAAATCGGAAATGGAGTATTGCATCGTTGTTTAAATAAACGCGTTTAAATTTAAACAAAGGTAAATAAATATGGTGTTGATTCTACATTTTTATTAAAAAAAAAGGCCGTCATAAATAACTCTTTAATATACGCTTTAGGATCAATATCTAAATGTCGTATTATAAAAAAAAGCAGTGGTTTGATGAAAACGACCAATAAGTATTATTGAATGATTCTTGTTAACTTAGCTGCTTAATTAACTTTTTATTATCATGAAAAAAATAGTTTACCTGTTACTACTGGTGATGACATTCTCGTTTGCCAGTTCAGTAAAGGCAGATGAAGGGATGTGGATCCCTATGCTCATAGGAAAGAATTATGAGCAAATGAAGAAACAAGGCTTTAAGTTGACTGCCAAGGATTTGTATAATGCTAATGGTTCCAGTATGAAGGATGCCATTGTACATTTCGGTGGGTTTTGCACTGGTGAAATTGTGTCAGATAAGGGTTTGATTTTCACGAATCACCATTGTGGCTATGATGCAATTGCGTCGAATTCTACTGCGCAGAACAACATTCTTGACAATGGTTTTTACGCCAAAAATTATGGTGAAGAAAAACCTGTGGAGGGTTTATTTGTACGTTTTCTGTTAAAAATGGAGGATGTTACAGATCAGGTTAACTCGGCTACTAAGGGCCTTACCGGCGCAGCAAAAGAGGCTAAATTGACAGAAGTTTCCGCTGCTATTTCGAAAAAAGCAAGCACTGGTCCGAACATTGAAGCCAATGTAAAAGATTTCTTCAAAGCTAACCAGTATATCCTATGTATTTATGAACGTTTTGATGATGTTCGCCTGGTTGGTACCCCGCCTCAAAATATTGGAAAATATGGTGGCGACACAGATAACTGGGAATGGCCACGTCATACAGGTGATTTCTCTGTTTTCAGGGTTTATGCCGGCAAAGGAAATGTTTCTGCAAAATATAATGTAAATAATACGCCCTTTAAGCCTAAGCAATTCCTTCCGGTTTCTATTAAAGGTGTTGAAAAAGGTGATTTTTCCATTGTTTATGGATACCCTGGCCGTACCGACAGGTATTTAACTTCATACGGTGTTGACCTGGCGACGGAAAAGGTGAACCCTACCATCGTTAAATTGCGTGATATCCGTTTGAAATCATGGAAAGAGGATATGAACAAAAGTGTGGATACCCGTTTGAAGCTATCTTCTAAATATGCCAGTATTGCAAATTATTGGAAATACTTCATTGGCCAGACGGAACAACTGAAAAGATTGAAGGTTGCTGAATCTAAAAGGAATGACGAAAAAGCCTTTAGGGAATGGGCAGCTGAAAAGACTGAATTTGCAGGTCTAATGGATCAGTATGAAGAGATCTATGAAACTTTAGAGCCTATTGCTGTGCAACGCACCTACATCAATGAAGGTTTTCTGGCTTCTGCATGGGTGCCCAATGCCATATCACTGGGCAATACGCTGATCTCTAAAGACCAAAAGAAAACAGATGCTGCTTATGTTCAACAATTAGAGGAAAGAATAAATAAAAGCCTTAGCACCTATACCACTACTTATACAGAGGCGGCAGATAAACGCACATTTGCCAAAATCCTGGCTGAGTTTTATAAGGATGTACCGATAAAATCTCATCCGAAATTTTATACGGCTATTGTAGAAAAGTATTGGACAGGGAATCCTGAAACTACCTTCCAGAAGTATGCTGATTATTTATGGGAGAACAGTAATTTCATCAGACCGGAGAAACTAAAAGCTTTCTTAGCTTCCAATCCTTCTGCTAAAGCTGTAGAAAATGATCCTGGATATCAATATGCGGCTAACGTTAGTCCGACAACTTATATCAAAAATAATTTCGGAACTGTAGTTGCTGATTTTGAAACTAAAAAAACAGAATTGGACCACCTTTATTTAAAAGCTACTTTGGAAAAAAATAAGGGCAAGGTGATCTATCCTGATGCCAATTCTACCATGCGTATTTCCTATGGTAATGTACAGGATTATTCGCCTAAAGACGGGATAACATACAATACGACAACAACTATAGATGGCGTGATGCAGAAATATGTACCCGGCGACAGCGAGTTTGATTTACCGGCTTCTTTAATTGAAAATTACAATAAAAGGAATTTTGGTCAGTATGGTAATGATGGTACTTTAACCGTTAACTTCATTACTAACAATGACATTACCGGTGGTAACTCAGGTTCACCAGTGATCAACGGAAAGGGTGAGCTGATTGGCCTGGCTTTCGATGGTAACTGGGAAGCGATGAGTGGTGATATTGCTTTTGACAAGAAGTTTAAACGCAACATTAGTGTCGACATCCGTTATGTACTTTGGTGCATAGACGTGTTGGGTGGTGCTAAAAACATCATTGACGAATTAGAGATCAGGAAGTAACCTGCAAAATAACGTTTTAATAAAAAGCCCTCAATCATTTGTCAATGATTGAGGGCTTTTACTTTCGATCGCTTTAATTGAATACAGTATCTCATCGTCGCGCACGCACTGTGGGTCGTAAATAGATCCCGAAAGGACACGGACACGGGATGACCTTAATTTCCTTCTTTAACAGTCTGGTCTTTTACAGCCTCCTGTTTTGCGGCCTCTTCTTTAGCTTTCGCTTCTTCCTTGGCTTTCTTTTTAAAGAAGCCTCTGAAAAGGAAATTACTTTGAAGGGCTTCCAGATCTTCATCCAGTTTCTTGCTGCTGGTTTCCAGGTTGGTCACAATAGACCTCACCTGATCTGCAGTAGCCGTGTCATTAAGCAATAAACCCACCGCATTATCTGTTTGGTTTAATTTCGCTGAAGTCGCATTTAAATTCGCAGTCATGGCAGCAGCAGCTTTGGCTGTTTTCTGCATTTCATTTACCGAACGCTGTATTTGAGCAAACACTGCAGTGTCTGTCATCAGTTTATCCGCAAGACCACCTTCCGTATTCATTTTCTTGGTGAACTGGTCCAGGGCTACAGACATTCTGTTCGCAGTTACCGTGGTGGTTTTTAAATTTGCAACGATAGCTTTGAAATCGTTCGCTATCTTTTCATCAGCGAGTAAAGCCCCCGCAGTACCTTTACCTGCAACCAAACCCTGCGATAAGGTTTTAAAATCATTGGTAATATCTACCAGATTTTTATTATTCACCTGAAAGGTCTTCATGATCTCATCTGTTGACAGCGTCGTACTAACAGTCAGCCTGTCCCCATCCTCGATAAAAGGGAGTTTAGTGCTGCCGCCGGTAATTACAATAATTTTGTTTCCTATCAATCCATCTGAACTGATACTTGCAGTGGCATCTTTATGAATGTATTGGTGCGCTTCTTCATCAATGTCTACAATAACCAGTACCTGTGAAGTTCCGTGGAATTGTATCTTCTTGATCGTGCCTATTTTTACACCCGAAAACCAGACATTGTTACCGGTTTTTAATCCCTGGATGTCATCAAAAACAATACTCAAGCTGATACTTTTATTAAAAGTCTTTTTCTGGCCGCCAAGCGTAAATACTGCCAAAACAAAGATCAGTAAGCCAACGAATATGAATATCCCAACCGTTATCTGCCGGCGATTATCTGTTAATTGCATATATTTATTGTATAAAATTATAATCATAGAAAGGTTTCACCCTTTCATCTTCTGTATTAAATACTTCTTCAAAAGTTCCTACACGTTGGAAGTGGCCATCCAATAGCATGGCAACCCGGTTTCCCACAGCCTTGGCACAAGTTAAATCATGAGTGATGATGATGGAGCTCGTATGGAAACGTTCTTGTACTTCGTTAATAAGATTATTGATATCCAGGCAAGTGATAGGATCTAAACCTGCAGTAGGCTCATCATATAACATGATCTCCGGCTTAAGAATAAGGGTTCTGGCAATGCCGATCCTTTTTCTTTGCCCGCCGGAAAGCTCCGATGGCATTTGATTAATGGTGCTTAATAAGCCCACAGCATCTAAAACGCCTTCTACCGTCTTGTTAACTTCTCCCTTTGTTAAATCCCTTCGGTTGCGCACCAATGGAAACTCCAGGTTTTCTCTCACGGTCATACTGTCATAGAGTGCACTGTTTTGGAAAGAAAAGCCCACTTTAAGTCTGAGTTCAAGCAATTGTTTATAGGTAATCTGGTCAACAATGTTCCCCAGTACATTAACAATCCCGTTGTCTGGCGTTAATAAACCAATGATGATTTTTATCAAAACAGATTTTCCTGTCCCTGATTTCCCAAGTACAACCAGGTTTTCTCCTCGGTATAAGTTAAGATCGACATTCTGCAATACGTGGAAATTACCAAAAGATTTATCTAAACCTTTAATTTCAATAACTTTCTCCTTTTCCAGGTCGGTAAGTGTTTTCTGTAACATAAAAATTAGGATCTAAACAGGCTAAAAAACTGGACAGAAATAACTTCTTCAATAAAAATAAGGAACATAGATACCACCACAGCCTCATTTGCTGCTTTACCAACGCCTTCTGTTCCTTTTGAAGAGTTATAGCCTTTATAACAACCTACAATACCAATAGTGAAGCCAAAAAGTATGGCCTTCACGGTAGAAGCTGTAAAGTCTAGAAAAGTAATCTGTTCCAGTGAAGCGATAAAGAAAGCTCTGGCACTCGTATCTTCGAACATAGCCACGTTAAGCAGGGCGCCCAACATGCCGATCATGGCAGTATAGAACATCAAAATAGGCATGGTAATGGTTGCGGCCAATACCCTGGTGGTTACTAAAAACTTAAAGGGGTTGGTTGCAGAAACTTCCATGGCATCAATTTGCTCGGTAACTTTCATGGAGCCTAGTTCAGCACCAATGCTGGACCCCACCTTACCTGCAGCAATTAAGCCGGTGAGCAAGGGGGCCAATGTTCGCAATAAGGCAATGCCCACCAGTGAGGGCAGCCATGATGTAGCACCAAACTCGGCCAGTGAGGGCCTGCTTTGCTTGGTAAAAACGATACCGGTAATAAAACCAGTGGTAGAAATCAATAATGCTGAACGGTAACCGATATCGTAACATTGACGCCATATTTCTTTCCACTCATATGGTGGAAGAAATGCTTCTCTAAAGAAACGGGCAATAAATTTATAAACATCATATAATGATAAAAACATCCTGGCAAACAAACCAGGACCTTTTATTTCTTCCGTTACTACGGTGGGATTTTCTTTGCTCTCCATTTAGAGAAATAATATTTGAATAATTCGAAACACGTCTAATAAACGCCAAAGTTAAGAATAGCTTACAGCTTGAGGCTAAAAATTAATATAATTCCTTTTCATACTCCCTTACCATTCTTGTCGAATCAAATTGAGGCACCACCTCAGTGGCAGCATTTTTCAATATCTTCAACCATTTTTCATGTTCAGTATAGTATAAAGGGATGATGGTTTCTTCAAGTTTTACCAGTAAGGCTTCGGCTTCCAGGTGATCTTTCTGGTGTTCCGTAAGTTCATCGGCAGCAGGTTCAATCACAAAGCAATTTTCCATATCCCTGGCAAATTCCGGTACCCAGCCATCAGGGATAGATAAATTAATGCTTCCGTTCATCGCTGCGGTCATGCCACTTGTGCCTGATGCTTCCCGGTACATGCGCGGGTTATTTAGCCAGAGGTCAGAACCTTTCTTCAACAATGCTGATAAGCCTAATTCATAGCCTGTTAACACCGCACAGTTCTTTAAGCCTTTGGTTTTTGTGATCAGCTTATTAAACACCTCTATTGCACCCGTATCTTCAGGATAAGGTTTGCCGGCCCAGATTACCTGCACGGGGTATGCTGCATGATCTACCAGTTTTAAAAACCTCTCCCAATCTTGCATTAGAAGATCTGCACGTTTATAAGCTGCAAAGCGCCTTGCCCAAACGATAGTTAACACTTCGGGATCAAATAACTTTCCACATTGATCTTTAACCAATTTGAAAAGCATAGATTTCATTTCCTTTTTACGAAGTACAATAGCGTTGTCATCGTTTGCAGACAATGCCTTTTCAAAAATTTCATCTTTCCAATAGGTTTTATTCTGCGCATTGGTAATGGAAATGATCTCGCAAATGCCAGGATTACTGCTCCACATATCACGGGCCACGGCACCATGAAGTTTAGATACGCCGTTGGCTTTGCGTGCGAATAACAAGGAAGCCAGGGTGTAATTTAATTGGTCGCCATCAATGTTCAAAATATGTTTAACCTCATGATCCTGCAGGTGGTAGAAGAAAGACATATCCTGAAGGATGCGGTAACTATGTTCCTCATTGCCGGCCACTTCGGGTGTATGGGTAGTAAACACAACGCGTTTTTTAACCTCCTCCAGGCTTTTGTACTTCGCGTATAAATAAAAGTTGAGCGGCAAAGAATGGCCTTCGTTCATGTGATACACATCTATATCAAGGGCAAGTTTATCTATTAACATTGCCCCGCCGATACCCAATACCATTGACTGGGCTATACGTGTAGCCTCATTGGAATCGTACAGGCGGCGCGTGATAGAACGGGATTGTTCATCATTTCCATCGACATCGGTACTTAAGAGAAATAAAGGTGCGGAACCAAAAGTTTCAGATTCCAATAAATAAGCCTTTACCAATACCGGCGAGTTGTGAACCTGGATGGTGAAAGTAATTCCCGGATCTTTGAGGAAAGAATAAGCTTTCTCCACATAGAAAGGCTTCATGGTGGCATCCCTGTCACGAAGCTGATCATAATAACCATATTTCCATAACATCCCGATCCCTATGGTGGGGTGTTTCAATTCATAAACACTGCGCAAATGAGAACCTGCCAGAAATCCTAACCCTCCACTATATATTTTAAGGGACTGGTCTATGGCAAATTCCATTGAAAAATAGGCAACTGTCTTTTTATATTCGTCGTTTGGCTGATAGCCAAATATCTCCTCTTTTGTCATCATAGGGTATAGCGGTTGGGTCTGCCTGTTTACAGGCATGATTTTGCGTTAAATATCGTTTAAAATAGTGTTTTTTGGAATAAAATAAGCGCAGTTATGCGCATTTTACTTAAGGATGGCAACTAGCGGTTGCGTTTGATTTGTTCGAGTCTTATTCTCTGTTCTTCCAATCGACTGGCAAGCTGTGCTTTTTTATCCTCAGAGGTTTCTGTGGTGGGGGATGATTGTGCCTTGTCGATCCATTGCTGGTATTGTTTTTCCAGCTGATCAGCATTGTTAGTTAAATTTCTCTGCAGCTTTTCACGCGTATTCCTAAGGTCGGCCAGGGTGGCATTCCAATCTGCTTTTTCTGCACCATGAGCTTGCAGGTATCTTGTTTCTGCTTCTTTGATCGCATCATTAATTTTACCTAATTCCGTTTTTGCAGGTATAAAAACTTCATCGTGGACATTGAACCTTTGTACGTCTATCGAAATTGGCTTTAAAACAGCATCAACCGGGGTTTCCCAGTCTTCCCATAAGTGAGCTACCAATACTGATTTGCCATTTGGAACATTCAAAGAAACTTTGTCCAGGTAATTTGAAATTTCTTCGGCATGTAAAGTTTCACTGGCCGATCCGGCATACATCCCTCCGGCAACACCAACAATGAAGCCTAATGGCCCCGCCAGTAAGCCTAATAATCCTCCAACAAGGCCGCCGCTGATAATGCCGGTGCCTTCAGACTTATCCTTTGCGGAACGGATGGAGGTTTTACCTGTTTCATCTTTACTAAGAACATATGTTTCGCCCAGGGAGATATCTTTGGTAAGATCTAACTGTTGTAAAGCTTGTAACCCTGTAAATGCCTCTACTTCATTATTGAAGAGGGCTTGAATCATTTTTTCCATTTGTTGTACAACTATTTTTGTTGTAACTACAAATTAGGATGTGTTTTGGTTTTAAACATAAGGGGCTTAATTACGGTAGCCGGCAATAACTTTTCATTAATTAAAACAACAATAATGGGAACTTGTTAAAGCATTAGTGTTGGATGTTAGTCCATGAGGTTACGAAATGCTAGTCAGCTACCAGGGCTGTATCCAGGGAATGCGAAGTCTATAATTTACATTGTTAACAGCTAATCAACAGGAAATGGATATTATTTCAAAGGAAGAATTAAGAGAACTCATCAATTATCATGGCGACCCTTGTATTTCTATTTTAATGCCTGCCCACCGTTCGGGTGTAGCAGTTAATGAAAAACAGGATGCTATAATTTTCAAAAATGCACTTCAAAATATAAATAATTTACTTTTGGAAAAGGGGCAAAAGGCCCCTCAAATTGAAAAACTATTAAAACCAGGTTTTGATTTATATCACAATGACGTATTTTGGAACAATCAACAGGAAGGCTTAGCGGTTTTTCTTTCGAAAGATTTCGTTAAGGTGATCCAGTTGCCCTTTCAGGTTAAAGAACAAACTTTTGTAAACAGCTCCTTTTTAATCAGTCCGATATTACCGGCAGTAATCAATAAGGAAGAATTTTATTTACTTGTATTAAGCAAACATGACGCTAAGTTTTTCCATGGCAACGAATATGGTTTGCAACGCATGGAAATAAATGGCCTGCCTAAAGGTATGGCGGACGTGGTCCATTTTGAGGAGAAAGAGGATCAGGATTTATTTAGGCGGGGCAGCGGCGGGGCCGATCGCTCGGCTGCCTTCCATGGCCACGGAGAACAGTTAGACGACAAAGTAAATATCGCTCTTTATTTTCAGGAGGTTGACAAAACCCTGTTCGCTGAAGTTTTACATGATAAAAATAAACCTTTGTTACTTGCTGGTGTAGAATATTTAATTCCAATCTATAAAGGAATCAGTAAATATAAAAACATTGCTGAATTCGCGATTACCGGTAATAAGGAATATGAAGATACACATGCTATTTTTCAGAAAGCAAGGACTTTGCTGGCACCTTTTTTCGAGCAGCAGACAAAAGCGGCATTAAAGAATTATTATAACCAGATTGCTACACCGAATACTTCTTCTATGGCAGAGAAAGTTATTCCAGCAAGTTGTTTTGCACAGGTGTCAGATCTTTTTATTCGCAAGAACACCAATTTGTGGGGCAAGTTTAATGAAAATGACCATAAGCTGGAGATCCATGAGAAAAAGCAAGATGGTGATATATGCTTATTGAATAAAGCTGCGGCAAAAACTTATATCAATGGCGGGAGAGTGTATGTACTAGAAAAGGAACAGATGCCTAAAGAAAGTATCATTGCGGCATCGTTTCGTTTCTAATTGATTGGGTTGAATTTAAATATTGATGGGGCGGCGTAACCAGGCAAATCAAAATCCCTGGCTGCGCCTCCTATGGATACGCTGCTGACCAGCTCATAAAGCGACCGCTGTCGACAAAAGAAACATCAACAGTTACATCATGAATTAGAGGTACGAATGAGTACGTCGAAAAAAGCAAAAGCAATTGGGGGAACAGATGAAACGAAAACCGTATCAGATCGTATGGCTAAATTGTTAACATACTGTGTACAAAAAGCAACACAGGGTTACACAATTTTTAAGGTGTCGGGTGAGTTGATTATTCGGAGCGTAGCATTGAAACGGGAAATATGCTGGTTATATTTGTTTGATAAGGATATTGCTGGTTTTCTTTAAACTGTCAAGCGTTACTCGAATAGTTTTCACTGTTTCTGCTGGTGCTATTTCAATTTTAATTGCTGGTTTTGCTATTGGCTTAGCTAAAACAGCCGGTTCGACCGTGTCTTTCGATGCAGAAAAAATAAATGGAAAGGTCACTACGATGGACGCGTAGGTTAAGTGTTTCAAGTAAGGTAATGTTTTCATAAGTTTACAACTTTAGTTGATTCATGTAAACCAAATTAAATGCCAGAATTCATATTTTTGAGCAACGTCTCAAAAAATTGTTACAAATTGATTTATAAATAGTTATAGCTCTTATGCCCGGGCTTGTTAACTATAGCTAGCTTTAACTTTTGAAGAAATGATGCTGTGTATAAAGCAATACAGCATGTGTAATATACAGCATTAAATAAGACTAGAATTTATCCTTATGACTGATAAATTATAACTTGTAAATAAAAAGAATGAAATCGAAGGTATTGTTATCCAAATTACTGCTAATACTGATCATTTGCTGTAATATTGGATGTGATCAGCTCAGCAAATCCATTATTAGAAGAGAATTGACTAGTCAGGATCAACTAAAATTTTTTAACGACTCTTTAACAGTCCTTAAGGTGGAAAATTTTGGCGCTTTTTTAAGTTATGGAGATGATTTTCCGGAAGGTATTAAGTTTGTTTTTCTGTCTTTGCTTCCGCTTCTGATTTTAATGTATGCTGTCTACCATCTGCTAAGTAAAACAAGTCATGTAAAGCTCTATGCCACAGGCTTTTGTTTTCTAATTGGCGGTGGCATCGGAAATTTATATGACCGCTTATTATATGGTTCTGTAACTGACTTTTTACACCTTGATTTGGGTGTTGTGGAGACAGGTGTTTTTAACCTGGCAGACGTATCCATCTCAATAGGTAGTCTGATGCTATTTTTAGCGATCTATCGAAGGAGAAAATCGTCTGAAATGTTAGCATCAACCCCCAGCACAAAATGTTGATATGTTATAATGGAACTAAAATTGTAGTAGGATAATAAATGAGTAAAGTATTTACGATTACTGAAGGTCTGGAAAATATGGGTGCACTCCGTACGGGTGGCCAGGGTTCAGTGTATAAAGGAAGACGCACAGGCACCATTATTACAGCAGTCAAGCTGTTGCCAACGCCCATTCATACAGAAAGTGCCGAAGATAAAAATTTCCGCAACTTTCAAAATGAAGTAGAGAAACTAAAGAAAGTTAACGAAGAACCAAACCCTAATGTGGTTAAAATTCTTAATTCCGGCATTACTGAAAGCGGATCATTTCCTTTTATTGAAATGGAATTCATTGATGGTCCGGATCTGGAGGACTTATTGAAGCCACCTCATGAGCCTATTTTTCCAATAAAGGAAGTAATTAAAGTGGCTGATCAGCTGGCTAATGCGCTGGCGCATTGTCATAAGTTATCTGTAAAACATGGCGACATTAAAAGTAATAATGTCAAGTACAATGTCCATTCAGGAAACTATGTGCTGCTGGATTTTGGCCTGTCTGCGATGACAGACGATCAGCGCAGGACGAGTATACAGCATGCAGGTGCCATAGAATTTATGGCGCCGGAGCAGAATGACGGGCAATTGTTGTTACAAACGGATATTTACAGCTATGGTATCATCCTTTATGAGCTCCTGGCCGGACAAGTTCCTTTTCCATTGGTGGAACAAGGGCAGAAATCACGTAATGAGCTTATGTTGGCTCACATGGAACAGGAAGTACCTGATTTAATGGCGCTTCGGCGCAAAAATCTGCCTGAAAGTTGGTCTGAGCAAAAGAAGTTTCATGAAATGCAGGTACCAGCGTGGTTGTTGCAGGTTATTGAAAAGTGTCTTCAGAAAGAACCTTTACAGCGCTTCGGAAATGGTGTGGAATTGCAGGATTTCATCATCCATAACAGTATTTCTTCAGTAACTGATATTGCTGGTAATGAGTGGAGTACCGATCTTATGACAACTGAACAGGAGTTGGCAAAAGTGGAAGAGACTGAAACTTCAGATACCATCCGTGTTTCCAGGCCCGTCTTTTATTCCATGTTGGTTTTATTGGTGGTGATGACTGGAACATTAGGCATATTGTTGTTTGCTACTCCTGAGACAGAGAAAAACCCGGTTGAGCAGGTGAATAAAAAAGCAGATTCTACTCCCCAAAGGCCTGCCGAAAAGACTAAGGGTATTTCTCCTGAAACCGCCACCGTACTACAAACAGATACAAGAGCACCGGAAGATATCATAATTGATAGCATTTTAAATATGAAAAAAGCTATCAAGCCTGTCGAGCGACCCCCGGTAACAAAAACACCGGTGGATAGCACAAAATTAGATCTGGATACAACCGTTTATTTTTAGTCAGCACAACAATGGAATCAAAAACAACTTTCTGGAAGCGAATTGGTCTTCAGGATCTCTTTTTACCAGGCGAAAAGTCAGCAAGGTCAAAAGCAGCAAGGGCCCTTACTCCTGATAGCATTTATAAATATATCTTAGAAAAATTTAAAGAATCCGTAAGGGAATTGTCTTTTGCCGAGCGTGTTGTTTTTTATCATGAATATATGATCTGTTTCAACGCAGATGATTATAAAGAATTTTTAACGCAAAAACAAGGCTTGTTCGGGATCATCGTTGATGAATCGGTTAAGCAGTTTTATGAAATACTAAATGCCTATGAAAAAGAAGGCAAAAAAGTGCAGCCTTCCAGTTCCAAATGGGTGTTTCGTTTGGTTTCCCATCCGGATTATGAAAGGGGCGACATTGGGTTCATTGGTAAATTACTTCCGGGTAGTTCACTAAAAGACGATAACATGCGCGTAACTTTTATACCCCGACAAACAGGGGTGGTCCAGACTTTTGACGTGAACGAAGATATATTAAAAGGCTTTACCTATTACAGTGAGGGCTATTATGAACTACCTTATTTAAGGGAGCAGGAAGAAGAGGAACCTGGAGCCGTTAAAAAACCGAAGAAAATTTTCGCCCGGCTGGATACCATTATGCCGGATCAAAAATACTCAGGCAAGAAGTTTGAGTACCTGATGAAGGACGAGGAGATTGTGGTTTCGGGTGCGGAAGAAACCAGGGAAGAACCGAATGTTTTTAAAATTCCCTCAGACTGGGTAGACACGCCTCATTTGCGTATCAGGTTTAATGCTGCTGATGGCAAACTTTACCTGACTTCTTTTGGTGAGAAAACAATTATCAATGAAAATGAAGTGCTGCGCAGCAATATCAACTCGCCCGAATGGATGGAATTGCCGATCAACTCAAAGATCATGTTGAACGGAATTATTGGGATTAACGTATTTAAAGGATAAAGAATGTCACAATTATTGACCTGGGCATTATTGATCCTTTGTATAGGCTTATTAGTGAACCATTTTAGGGATATTAAAAAACATGGTGATGGACAATAATGTATTTGGCCAAACGGATATTGGTAGGGTAAGGGATAATAATGAAGATGCTTTCTTAGCGGAGGAATTATTGCATAGTGGATTTATTCTGGGATGTGTAATTGATGGTGTCGGTGGATACGATGGGGGAGAAGTTGCGGCAGCGATTACAAAGGAATGCATAAAAAGAAATTTGTTTGGTATTACTGCAGAAGATCCGATTCCACGGATGATTGGTACCCTTAAGCTGGCCAATGATGAAATTTATAACCGCAAACAACTTGATCCTTCCCTTGAAAAAATGGCCTGTGTGCTTACACTCGTTCTTGCGGATGTAGAGAATAATAAATTTTACTATGCTCATGTCGGCGATACGCGTTTATACCTGCTCAGGGATAAAGTATTGGTTAAAATTACGCAGGATCATTCTTTTGTCGGCTTTTTAGAAGATTCAGGCCGTTTATCTGAGTCGGCCGCCATGAGCCATCCTAAACGCAACGAAATTAACCAAGCCCTGGGTTTCAATAGCACTGAGGCGATGAAGGATGATTTTATTGAATCCGGTGAAAGCCCCTTTCTCCCTGGTGATACTTTATTGTTGTGTAGCGATGGTTTAACCGACGGTGTTGATAAAGATCAGCTCACCATACTCTTAACAAATCATGCTACATTGAAGGCGGCGACAGCCTCTTTGATTGATGCCGCAAACGATGCCGGTGGTCATGACAATATTACGGTAGTGTTGGTTAAAAACAATACCACGCCTTTAAAGCATCAAGCCTCCAAACCACAAAGCAGAACTGTTCCGGTCCATAGTGAGATTAAAGAGCCCTTGCCGAAGGAACAGGCGGTTGCAACTGATCGCCCCCAGGCTGTTGTCCAGCAAACCGTAAAGACTTCTAAAACCAGAGGCTGGATCGTATTTCTGCTGGCAGTAATCTGCTTATTGTTAGGGGTGCTGGGTTGGATGGCCTGGCAGGTCAACCAATTGCAAAAAAGAGACAGAACATTAGCGCCGGTTTTCGAAAATCCCTGGGTACTTCCGGTACCTAAAGAACAGGATACCATCAACACCCCCTTGCGTGATACCACTAATAGTAAAGATAAAGATACGATCCCTGAGAAAACAAAAGTAAATGGAACAAGAACAATTGAGTAAATACCAAAGTGGAAATGGAATAAGACGAAAAGAACGTTTATTTATTGGCCTCCTCTCGGTGGTATTGCTGTTGTTTTTTTTTAATTTATTCGGCGTATTGCAAGACCGCCTGGCGGGCACAGACAAGCAATTGGCAAATGGAAGTATAATCAACCTTAACGGTCCCGATCCCATCAACGACATAAGGCGTGTTTTAACCACCGGTAACTATGACCTCGACCGCCGTGACGTTGCTTATATCGGTTCGGTTCTTGAAAATCGCCTCCAAAGTGGGGAGGAATTCGAGAATATCGGAGAACTGAACAAAAGGGCATATTATGTGCCCGCAGAACAAGCTTATGTCAACGGCGGACAATCCTTTAAAAAAAGGGCACTTTTATCCAGAACCTTACTGGGCTATGATGATGAAAACGGTATCAATTACCAGCAGGAAAAGTCCAATCCAAAGGCGCATCCAGCCATAACAGATCTTCAGGCTGGTGAGTACCAGATCAGCGGTGAACTTTTGGATGAAGGCAAAGCCATACCTGGTGTACTTGTCATGCTGCAGATGATCATTCCCAAAGACAGCACTCATTTACAACCACTGACTGCTTTTACACGTACCGGTGCCGACGGGCGTTTTGAATTTAAAAACCTGGCTTCCGACAGGGCTTACGAGGTTTTACCTTTACGGCCGGGCTTCGAATTTGGAAGGACTCAGGGAATCGCTGAACTGAAGGGGGATAAAGAATTTACATTTAACCAGCAGGTCCATAGCATGAGGTTGCTTTCCTCGCGGGATTTTAGCACCTTAAAATCTGACGGTGCCTTTATCGTGCGTACACCTGATCAATTTTTCCAAGCTTTTTACACTATTGCAGGCGGTTTTATCGGCGCTTTTTTATTGCTCCATCTGCTGCTGTGCTGGAGAGCACCAGAGGCAGATCAATTTCTATTGCCCATCATCATGGTGCTGACCGGACTATCGCTGTTAACTTTACTGAGCTTGCAGGATCCCTTACGGGATCGTTTTTTGGCCCTCGATACCTTGTTTTTTCTTGGCATTGGCGTGCTCATTGTCTGCATTTTGCTTTTTATCAATTTCCGATTTTTCAACGCAGATGCTAAGTTGTACCGGATGTTCATTTTCCGGAAAGACCGAAGTGCCGCTAACGGCTGGCCATGGATTGTTTTTGCCATGCTGTTATTGCTAAGCACCATTGTGCTGGGCTCCGGCCCTGAGGGTAGTGGTGTGAAAGTAAATCTACTGGGTGTACAACCAAGTGAAGTGGTCAAATTTATGGTGATTCTTTTTCTGGCGGGGTTTTTTGCCTTAAATGAACGCTTTATTGCTGAATATTCCAGCTGGCAAAAACGCTGGGCATTCTTTTCTTTTGCCTTGGTAGCCATTGTGCTCACCTTGATGTTATTCCTCGCGCTTGGTGACCTTGGCCCTGCTATCGTGATCTGTTTTACCTTTATCATTCTGTTTTCTTTCTCCAGGGGCGACTTTATGAAAATGGCCGCCTTTGTAGGATTGTATGTGTTGGCTTCATTTTTTATCGATAATGTATGGCTTGCAGCGGCCATTACTTTTGCGCTGCTTTTTGCCTGGCAATTTTTTAGGTGGAAACAGGCCAGTGAATCGGCAATCATGGCCCTTGTGGTCATCACTGCCTTCCTCACCATTGATAAAATACCATTTTTAGATCAGATAGTGCCAGGTCCCATTGAGCGCCTTGCCGATCGGAAGGCGATATGGCAGGATGCATGGAATAATGAAGTTTATGGGGGCGACCAGGTGGCCAATGGCTTGTGGGCTATTTCCAGCGGTGGCTTTTCCGGACAAGGCACAGGCGAAGGTTTTGCCAAGACAATTCCAGAAGCACATACTGATATGATCTTACCTGCCATGGGCGAAGAATTTGGCTGGGCAGGCATGGTATGTATCTTTGTGCTGTTTTTAATTTATTTGCACCGGTCTATTTTGATAGGCAGACAAACAGGTAACCCTTTTCTATTTTACCTCTGTTCAGGCATCGGTATTGCGACTTTTATCCAGTTTCTCTTAATTGCCGCGGGTTCTACAGGAGCTTTGCCTTTATCGGGTGTATCGCTGCCTTTTGAAAGCTATGGCGGATCATCACTGGTGATTAACTTAGCTGCTGCGGGCTTTTTATTGTCGGTTTCGAAATTACGCGGCACTGCGGTGCAGCTGGAATATATTCAGAAACAGCAAGACAGCAACCTAGTTCCGGCACTGGCTGTTGCAACGGCTGGGATTCTTCTTCTGGTGGTTAACATTGGAATTTACGCTTTGTATAATGATAAGTGGATTGCCAAACCATCCCTCGTCGCCGATAGAAGTGGCTTGAGGATGTTCAGTTATAATCCGCGCATCGGTATTTTAATGCGCCGGCTGGAGTCGGGGAACCTGTACGACAGGGGTGGCAGGTTATTGGCCACGAGTGATCCCAAGCTGGTGATCAAACAGAAGAAATTATTGCAACAGGCAGGTGTGGGCAGCTACAACCTGGATTCTGTGCTGCAAAAACGTCCCAAACGCTTTTATCCATTTGAAGAGGAAATGTTTTTCTGGACGGGTGATGCCAATACCGGAATTTTCACCGGCGGCATGAACGGTTATTTTGCAGAGTATGAACATGCGGCAGAGCTCCGTGGCTTTCAAATGCCGATCAGCAATTTTAATGTAACGGCATCGCGCTACCGGGAAGATCGGTTTTTACCCCGTGGTGTCAGGGAAATGCCTGTACAGCACAGGGATTTCAGTGCGCTTACTTCTTTGTTATTGTCTGGTCTGGACACGGCACAAATTGCCGCCTTGAAGCGTAAAAACAGGGATGTCAAACTTACTGTCGACGCTTCCCTTCAAACACAACTTCAGCAATCTATTGCCGCGGATACTGCCTTACTGAAAAGCAGGGTTTCGGTGGTGGTCATGGAATCTTCAACGGGTGATGTACTGGCCTCAGCGGCCTATCCATTGCCTGAAGTAAACAGCTGGGAGCAAATGAACTTGAGCAATGCCGAGCAGAACAGACTACCGGGTTGGGTAACCAATGCGGATCCGGGTTTTACCATAGCTACCCAACCAGGTTCCATAGCGAAGCTGCTAACTGCTTTGGCTGCTTTTAACAAAATGGGCCATCAGGCCGTCAATAAAACTTTCCAGGTAAGCGCTCATGAGCGAATCCGTACCAAAGGGATAGAGCCTGATGAAACTGGCAGGATTACCATGCAACGGGCAATTGTTAGATCGAACAACGTTTACTTCATCAAGCTGGCAAATGAAGAGCAGTTGCAGGAAGAAATGGGAAGCTTGTATTTGAAAACAGGTATGTTTTTACATGGCGTCGGCGGGTATTATTACAACAGGCCACCTGTTAATAAAAAGCAGGAGGAGAAATGGTTTGACCTATGGCGCAAGACGGAATTTAACAGCCGTTATAACCCGAATAACATTCGTAAATACAGGGCTACTGGACTGTCGGGCATAGCCTGGGGGCAAGGAGAGTTAATCGCTACACCAGCATCTGTTGCTCGTTTGGCTGCAGGTATTGCCAATAAGGGGAATTTGGTGCCCCATCGTTATGCACTGCAGATCAGCGGCAAACCCGTGGCCCTAAAAAAAGGTGTGGATATTGCAAAACATCCAGATTATGCGGAAACGCTTCGTACCTTTATGATAGAGCAAAGTGCCAACAAGGAGTGGATTTTGAAAGCACAGGTAGCTGGTAAAACAGGAACTCCGGAAAGGGTATGGAAAGGTGAGCAGATTAATGATGGCTGGTATGTGTTTTTTGCTCCAAAGCCGGATGGGGTAGGGAATACAGTGGTTTGTGTCCGCATAGAATCTACTAAAGGTTCTTCTGTCGCGGTAAGGCTTGCCGGAAAGCATGTTATTCCGTTGTTAGTACAAAAGGGTTATATGAAAGGTGTTAAATAAACAATATGATGTTCAATTTATTCAAGAGAAATACAGAAGATCAACCCCTGGATGTAAAGGTGGTTCGCGATCTCATCCTGCAGTTTATCAAGGAAGAGCTACAAAAGTCTGAAGGTGGTGAAGGTGCAAATATCCATGCCTTAAAACTTTACGCCGCCCCTGCACCAACAGAAAAACACCTTTATGAGGCTGCAAGTTATAGCGCTGAACCCGACCGGTTAAAACAGGAGGTGCAACGCATTGCGGATAATTTCGCTGTGAACCTGCCAAAAGATTGGCAACTGGAGATCCACCTTGTAGAAACACTGCCAGCTCAGGGTATCAAGCATGATCGTCTGCCTATGGAATTAGACATTGAAACCACACCTGTCTTTGTACCTGAAGTGCATGTGGTAAAAACCTCGGCTATATTGAAGGTGATTAATGGGCAGGCAGAGCAAAGTAGTTACCTCATCAGCAGCAAGGATGGCAGGATCAATCTTGGCCGCGGCAATAATGCGACTACAGCCGGTGGTTCTATCAGGAACAACCATATTGTTTTTCCCGAAGATGTAGAATTTGTAGGCAACAGGTTTGTAAGCCGGCAGCATGCCCACCTGGAATGGGATGATAAAAAAGGTGGTTTTGTATTGTTTGCCGATGAAGGCGGGGTACCGCCGGGCAACAAAACTAAAATCCAGTCCCTGGATGAAGAAGCTCAGATTAAATTAAATTCCACCCTTGTTGGTCATTTTTTACAAGATGATGATCAGCTGATCCTGGGTGAATCTGTGGTGTTGCAATTTAATTACGTGGATTAAGCAGGATACCATCTAACGCACATACACAGTCTTGATGTTCACAAATTCACGAATACCATAAATCCCCAGCTCCCTGCCATAACCACTTTGCTTAATACCGCCGAATGGTAACCGGGGATCTGACTTGACAAGAGAATTTACAAAGCATGATCCTGCCTGGAAATAATTCCGGGCAATCTGTTCTCCTTTAATTTCATTGCGGGTAAAGATGGCCGCTCCTAATCCGAACGGTGAATCGTTAGCAATTTTTACGGCTTCTTCCGTATCTTTAGCATGGATCACCAGGGCCACCGGACCGAAGATTTCTTCAGAATAGGCTGGCATACCCTTTTTGATTCCCGTTAAGATGGTAGGGGTATAAAAGGCATGGTCGCCGTCTTTTTCAGGTATATTTCCGCCTAAGATACATGCTGCACCAGCTTCAATATTATCAAGTACTTGCTGGTGAAGTTGATCCCGAAGGTCTTTCCTGGCCATAGGACCTAAGTCGGTCGTTTTTTGTAAGGGGTCACCGGTTTTTTTCGCCGACATCTTTTTGATAAATCTTTTTGTAAATTCTTCGGCGATGCTTTCTACCAGAATAAATCGTTTAGCGGCAATGCAGCTCTGTCCGTTGTTGATTAAACGGCTTTCGGCACAAATCCCAGCAGCATATTCAAGATCTGCATCTTCCAGCACAAGATAGGCGTCACTGCCGCCGAGCTCAAGTACAGCTTTTTTTAACAACCCGGCAGCCTGTTGGGCAACCTGCATTCCTGCTGCTGTACTTCCTGTTAAGGTAACCGCTTTGATGATGGGATTTTCGATCACTTTTTTGATCCCTTCACTACCCATGATTAGGGTTTGAAAGACATTTTTTGGGAATCCGGCCTCTTTAATTACTTTTTCTATAGCCAGGGCACAGCCTGTTACATTCGACGCATGCTTCAAGAGGGCGCAATTTCCGGCCATTAAACCCGGCGCCAGAAAACGGAAGGTCTGCCAGAAAGGGAAGTTCCAGGGCATAATGGCCAAAACCACGCCCAGGGGCTGGTAACTCACGTAGCTGCGGGTAGCTTCGGTAGCGATAAGCTCATCTTTTAAATATTTCTCTCCATTCTCGGCATAGTACTCACAGACAGCAGCACATTTCTCTACCTCATCGAGGCCATTTTTTAAAGGCTTACCCATTTCCAGGGCCATGAGTGTGGCCAGTTCGTCCTGGCGTTTGCGAAGTACAGCAGCAGCTTTTCTGAGCAGGACGGCTCTTTCCTTGAATATACAATTACGCCAGGGGGTGAAGGCCGCCTGGGCCTGCTCAATCTTTTTATTGACCATTTCTTCAGAATCTTTCTGATATGTTTTCACGACTTCGCCGTTTACCGGATTGATGGATTGCATACTCATATGATAAATTTAGGCATTATTGAAGTAATTTTCTAAATTTAAACCCTATGATTTTACTGGAAAACGAAAATGTTAAAGTTTCTTTTGTTCAAAAAGGAGCTGAATTAAAAAGTCTTATTCATAAGCCAACCAAACAAGAATACATGTGGGCCGCCGAACCTGAATTCTGGGCTAAAACCAGCCCGGTTTTATTCCCGATTGTAGGTGCCTTAAAAGGAAATACTTATACTTATAAAAATAAAAATTATACGCTAGGTCGTCATGGTTTTGCCCGTGATAGGATTTTTGACCTTCAGCAAATCAGTGATGGTGAAGTGTTATTTACCCTTCAAGATACTGCCGACACATGGGTCAATTATCCTTTTAAATTCAATCTGGGGATCAGGTACCATTTATCGGCCTCCTCATTATCCTGTACCTATGAAATTTTTAACCCGGGTACCGAAGAATTACTATTCTCAATTGGAGGGCATCCTGCATTTGCAGTGCCTTTGCAGGAACAGGAACAGTATGGTGATTATTATCTGCAATTTAACAAGGACGAGGCACTCCAGGCAAATAAAATTGTGGACAACCTGATTGCTGATGAGACGACTACGATTGCACTGGCGGAAGGTAGGCTTGCCTTGAATCATGGTTTATTTTATGAGGATGCCCTTGTGTTTAAAAATTTAAAAAGTGACCGTATCGCTTTGTTAAACTCAAAGAATATCCATGGCTTAGGGTTTTCGTTTAAAGACTTTCCTTATTTTGGCATTTGGAGTGCCAGGGATGCTGATTTCGTTTGTTTAGAGCCATGGTGTGGTATTGCCGATGGTATTTATCATGATGGGCTGCTCGAAAACAAAGAAGGTATTGAAAAGCTGATGCCCCAATCAACATGGAAAAGAACATGGGAAATAGATGTTTTTTAATTTAGTTTAATTTCAAAAAATTGCTACTTTTGAAAATGTGCATTTAATATTTTCCTTTATGGTTAATACCTATAGTCTGATTACTGATACGATGTATGACAAGCTTACGAGAATGGCGGCTAAAACGCTTGACTATCCGGTTGTTATATTGTCTTTTTTGGATGCTGGATGTGTATCGTTAAAATCCATTTACGGCATAGATGCAGCTGACATTCATTATACTCAAGAAAATTATCCGGAATCTCTGTTCTTTAAAAACTTTGATGTTAAATTCTATGCCGCGGCGCCATTAGTGTCCAAGGACGGTGTTTTAATGGGTAATTTCTGTTTGCTGGACAATCAGCAGGGGTTTTTATCCAGCGAGAAGGAAGAGTTGCTTAACGATTTTGCGGCAATGGCCATGGCTTACCGGGAAACAAGCCTTGCTGCCGAACAGGCTGTTGCCTACCAGAAACAATTGTTACAAATTGCGGCTCATGACCTAAAGAACCCTTTGACCACCATTCCTGTTCGTGCCGACTTAATTAAGTTAAAAAAGCATGACCCGGACGCGGTGGACAGGATGTGTGACCAGATCAAACAAGCTGGTTTAATCATGACGCGCACCATAGATGAGTTATTGTCTGCCGCAAGTTTTGATGCCGGTAAATTGAGCCTGTATACTTTTAAACTTGATTTTGCTGCTATCGTTTCGCAAACCGTGGAGGCTAATGAAGCATTGGCGACAAATAAAGGGCAACGCATCGATCTTTACATTGAAAGCAGGCCTGCAGTAATCGCAGATGAACAAAGGTTGATTGAAGTGGTGGATAACCTGATCAATAACGCGGTTAAATATTCTCCTAAAGGAGAAGTTATTACCGTTACTGTAACCGAAAAGGATAATAAAGCAGTCATGCATGTTCAGGATAATGGTCCCGGGCTCACTGCGGAAGATAAAAGCAGGATGTTTCTGCCTTACTCAAAATTGAGTGCCCACCCCACAGGGAATGAAAAGTCTACTGGTTTAGGTCTTTCCATTGTTAAGCAGCTTGTGGAAGCACATCATGGAAAGGTATGGGCAGAAAGTGATGGGATTGGAAAAGGATCCAGTTTCTTTGTTGAAATTCCTTCCTTTATATCATAAAGGAATTTTTTATCCTCAAGGATATAGGTCTTTAAATTCTATATCCTTGAGGATTTGATCGTTAAAAGCCGCTATTTATTCGACGGGTATATTAAATCCTTCCGAGTGTAAACTCAGGGCATGTGTCGTCTGCTTTCTGATTTTATCACTTAAAACGGCGTCATCTCGTAATGACTGACCATAGGAAGGAACCATTTTCTGTAATTTCTGTTTCCACTCAGGTGTTGCAATATGTTCTGGAAAGCAACGCTCCAGCAAGCTCAGCATGATCGAAACTGCTGTAGATGCACCCGGTGAAGCACCAAGCAAGGCCGCAATAGAGCCATCAGCAGCACTAACCATTTCTGTGCCGAACTCCAGGATACCACCATGTTCAGCATCTTTCTTAATGACCTGCACACGCTGTCCTGCAGCTTCCAATTCCCAATCTTCCATTCTTGCATTCGGTAAGTATTCCCTTAATGCATCCATGCGTTGATCATCTGACTGTCTGACCTGGTGGATAAGGTATTTTGTAAGCGGGATATTTTTTAATCCTGCAGCTACCATCGGGTAAATATTGTTTAATTTAATAGATAGGGGCAGATCAAGCAAAGAACCTTTCTTCAGGAACCTTGTCGAAAAGCCAGCATAAGGGCCAAATAACAAGGCCTTTTTTCCATCAATCATGCGCGTGTCCAGGTGAGGAACTGACATTGGAGGTGAACCAACCGATGCTTTCCCGTAAACTTTTGCATTATGGCGTTCAACCACCTCCTGGTTAACGCATTTCAACCATTGTCCGCTAACAGGAAATCCGCCGAAACCTTTTCCTTCAGGAATATCAGATTTCTCAAGCAATGGCAGGGAGCCACCACCGGCACCGATAAAAACAAATTTAGACTTTACAACCTTTCTTTTTCCGGTTGCCTCGTTTCTTACCTTTATTTCCCAAAGACCATTAATTTGTCTCAGTTTTTTAACTTCGTGATTAAAATGGAGTTTAACATTATCTTTAGTTTTTAAGTAATCGAACATCATTTTCGCCAATGCCCCAAAATTCACGTCCGTACCTAAGGTCATCCTGGTTGCAGCAACTTTATCTTCTTCAGATCTGCCTTCCATCACCAACGGTATCCACTGCTCCAATATACTTCGCTCTTCCGTATAGGTCATGCCATGAAATAAATGATTCTTCTGAAGTTCTTTATATCTTTCCCTTAAGAATTCAACATTTTTATCACCCCATACAAAACTCATATGAGGAATGGTTTTGATGAAGTTTTCCGGAGAATCGATCATTCTGTTTTGAATCAGAAAAGACCAAAATTGTTTGGAAACTTCAAAAGACTCTGCAATGGCGATAGCTTTGGAAGTGTCAACAGTGCCATCTTCATGCTGAGGTGTGTAGTTCAATTCACAAAAAGCAGAATGTCCCGTGCCGGCATTATTCCATGCATCAGAACTTTCAGCTGCCGCCACATCTAAACGCTCAAATATTTCAATACTTATATCCGGATTTAACTCTTTTAAAAGTACGCCAAGCGTGGCGCTCATGATTCCTGCACCGATCAATACAACGTCCGCTGCTTCTTCAGAATTATTCATTATGCTACTCATGTCTTCAGTTAATTCAGCAAAAATACATAAAAACTTTTTTGATACCCTGACTTTAAGTAATGTTATCGCAATCTTCTTAAAAATCTATGGAGAAATGCGAAAAAATAAAAAACTCAATAAACTTGTTTTTCTTAATTTAATTGGCTGATAATGAGCCGAATGCTATCTTTCTTTAAATCACTTTTATCATTTAAATTATTTTTGAGTGAATTATTTTTAAAAAAAAATCATAATTATTACCATTGTAACAATAAAGAAATATATTTTTACCTTACTAAACTAAATTATGTATGACCTATAAATATAAAATCGAAGAATTTTTAGAAAATCTTCCCGTAAAACAGAACAAAATTTTGGTTAATCAGATTCCTGATATCCTGGGCGTTTCCTACAATACTTTTCGTAATTATTGTAAGATTCCCTATAGAAGCAAGAAAGATATTCCTTATGAATGTGTGCGGAAACTGGAGATATTATTTGGGATGAAATACGGCGAATTAATCAATATACCGCCTGTTGGTGAACATTATCTGGAATTGGTGAAGAGAAAACCTAGTCGGGAAGATGCGGGGGCCTTTTCAGCGTTACAACCGTAATTTCAGGCCATATCCCTATTCTGCCGGAAAAACCAAGGAATCCAAATCCGCGGTTAATGTTCAGGTAGCGGTTATTACCTTTTTTAATACCCGCCCAATGTGGATATCGATATTTTACCGGACTCCATTTAATACCCAAAGCCTCTAATCCAAACTGCATACCATGTGTATGCCCGGACAAGGTGAGCTGTATTTTAATGGGGTAATTTTTCACCTGTTCCTCCCAATGTGAAGGATCATGTGAGAGCAAAATGATAAAATTATCTGCGTCTACTTTGTGCAATGCTTTTTTTAAATCACCACGTTCTCCAAAACCTAAACCCCAGTTCTCAACGCCAGCAAGAATAATTTTTTCGTTCTCTTTAACAATTTCTACATGCTCATCTAACAGCAGGCGGTATCCCAATGCTTTATGGTAGTCTTTTAACTGCTGTAAATTAGCACTTTTATTTGCCTGGTTGTCCCATTTTACATAATCTCCATAGTCATGATTGCCCAGAATGGAGAACTGTCCGTAGGGGGCTTTTATTTGTGAAAAATAACTTAGCCAAGGCACAATTTCGCTGGCCTTGTTGTTTACCATATCACCGGTAAATACAAAAAGATCTGATTGTTGTTTGTTGATCAGGTCTATGCCTTTCTGGATAGCTTTTGGATTGTTAAAGCTCCCTGCGTGAATATCGGATATCTGCGTAATGGTAAAACCTTCAAAATTCTCGGGGAGATCCTCAAAATATAAGGTGTGTTTAATCACCCGGTAGGCATATTTTCCTTTAAGGATTCCATGCACAAACAGGAAAAAAGTAGCGATGGCTAAAAGAGAGGCAAATTCCACCCAATATAGATTTCGGGGTTGTTGGGTTACAAGTCTGTAAATATCACCGGGAATCAATACCGCAACAAAGACCAGTTCTACACAGATTAAAATGAGGAAGGCATGGGTAGAAAACTTAAAAAAGTAATCCATGCCGCTGCTTTCAATCCGTTTTATGGCATAAATTAAAGACAAACTGATCCAGGAAATCACCAGCCAGAAAGAAAGCTCCAGCAAGGGCTTATCGCTGTAAACATGAAGACCAGACAATACATACCAATGCAACAGGAAGTAAAAAAGGATAAATATGGCAATTGGAAGGAGTTTGATTTTTCTTTTCATGAGCTTTCGTAAATACAAAAGTACAGTATATTGCCTTATATTTATATCATGAACTATTTGGAAACCCTGGATCAGGTTAAAGCTTACGTTACCGGTTTATTCCAAACCGGCAACGATCAGGATTTACTTTATCATAACATTTCACATACGGAAGAAGTTGTGGAGAATGCTGTTAAAATTGCCAGTAACTACCAGTTGTCCGATCGTGATTTCTTCGTTTTAATGGCAGCCTGTTGGTTTCATGATGTTGGGTATTTGCAAGGGCTTGCTGCACATGAATTGGTTAGCGCCGACCGCGCAAAAGAGTTTCTGGCGCAAAAGAATGTACCACAAGATGTTATCCAGGAAGTCGAAGCCTGCATCATGGCTACAAGAATGCCCCAAAAACCTGTTAACTTATTACAGCAGATCATTTGTGATGCTGATCTCTATCATTTAGGTACCGAAGTGTTTAAGGAAAGAAGTAAAACCCTTCGAAAAGAGTTTGAAACCTTTTGTAAACAACCCATTTCAAAGGAAGAATGGCGATGTCAGAATTTGAAATTTCTTCAGGCGCATCAATTCCATACCACCTATGGTAAACAATACCTTAATGAGGGGAAAGCGGAGAACCTCGAAGAACTGAAAAAGAAGTCTGGACATGATGTGCAGAAATCAGATGAAGATAAAGTTGAAAATAAAAAGGTGAAGAAAGAAAAAAACGACAGACCTGATAAGGGCATAGAAACGATGTTCAGGATTACTTCCAATAATCACCAGCGGCTGAGCGATATGGCAGATAATAAGGCACATATTATGATCTCTACCAATGCCATCATCTTATCCATTCTGCTGAGTGTATTGTTGCGCAGGCTTGAAAACAACCCTCACCTTATTATCCCCACCATCATTTTACTGGTGATTTGTGTAGTCACGATGGTCTTTTCGATTTTGGCTACAAGGCCAAGCATTCCATCGGGAACATTTACGCAAACCGATATCCAAGCCAAAAGTGTCAACCTGTTGTTCTTTGGTAACTTTTATAAGATGAGCTTAAAAGACTATGAAAACGGTATGGAAAAGGTAATGGAAGACCGTGAGTTTCTTTATGGGAGTTTAATTATGGACCTCCACGGTCAGGGGGTAGTTTTAGGCCGTAAATACCGCCTTTTACGTGTTGCCTACAATGTATTTATGTATGGTATTATTGCTGCAGTTTTATCCTTCATCATTGCATTGATATGGGTGGCCTTATAGATCATAAAAAGTATACTTACATCAACCGCGACTTAAGCTGGATTGGCTTCAACGGAAGGGTTCTATTGGAAGCAGAAAAAGCGAAGGTGCCTTTGCTGGAGCGGATCAATTTTTTATCTATTTATTCGTCCAACCTTGATGAATTTTACCGGGTAAGAATCCCTGTTTTAATGGCCTTGAAAACTTTTAAGGTTAATAAAGAAGATGAAAGTGTGGAGGAGCAGATCAAAAACGGTATTCAGCAACAACAGGAGAAGTATGGAGAAATTATCCAGCAATGCATTTTACCCGAATTGGAAAAGCTGCAGGTCAATTGGATTTATCATAGGCCAATCCCGGCAGCACTCCATGAGAAGCTGAATGAGATATTTTTTAATGAGGTGATGGCCTGTGTTCAGGTGCTGAAAATCGGTGGGGCGGCAGAAAGTTTTTTTGCTGAAAATAATGCCTTGTATCAGGTTGTTATTTTACAAAGAAAGCAACAAACGGAAACCATTGCTTTAGTTCGTATTCCCAGCCATGTATTACCCAGATTTTACGCTATGGAAATTGACGGGCGCCGCTATGTCGTGTTCCTTGAAGATATCATCAAACATCACCTGAGTTATCTGTTCCCTGAGGAGCAAATTAGGGGGGTGTTTAATGTAAAAATAACCCGTGATGCTGAGTTGAACCTGGATGAAGAAGTTGGCGCCGATATGGCTGCCATGATTGAACAAAAGCTTGCCTTAAGGGATTACGGGTTTGCAACAAGGTTATTGTGCCAGCCGGGGATACCGCTCCGTTGCTTATATAGTGTAGTTTATGCGTTGAAACTGCAAAAAGCAGCTGTGGTGATCGGTGGCGTCTACCACAATTTAAAAGACCTGAGTCAATTCCCATTAAAAGACAAAACCTTAAAATATCCGGAATGGCCCGCCGTTCCGAGGCTGAAGATAGCCGAAAAGTCGACCCTTTTTTCCGCAATTGAAAAAAGGGATATCCTGATACATGTTCCTTATCAAAAGTATGATCCTGTACTCCGGTTTTTCAATGAAGCTGCCCAAGATCAGCAGGTTGAAGCCATTTATTGTACTTTATACCGACTTGCCAATCCATCCAGAATTGTACAGGCGTTGATCAGTGCATCGAAAAATGGTAAAGATGTAAGCGTCATGCTGGAATTAAAGGCCCGGTTTGATGAAGCAAATAACATTAAATGGGCCAGGCAAATGAAAGCTGCAGGTATCGCTATTTATTACAGCAGTATCGACTTTAAGGTGCATGCAAAGGTAGCGCTGGTAAAACGCAGGCCAGCAAGCCATAGTCTGCCTTACCTGGGTTTACTCTCCACGGGTAACATGAACGAAACCACCGCAAAGTTTTATACCGATCATGTTCTTTTTACCGCCTGTCAGCCTATGCTCGAAGAGTTGGAAGCCTTATTTCGTTTCCTGCCAAAGAAAAAGAAAAAACCTGCCACAGAAGATTTTATTCCTTTTAAACATTTGTTGGTTGCACAATTTAATCTTCAAAAAAAGTTTCTGGAGTTGATCGACCGGGAAATTGAAAATGTGCAGCAGGGTTTACCTGCTAAAATCACGATTAAACTAAACAACCTGGAGGAAAGGGTGTTAATCTCTAAGTTGTATGAGGCTTCACAGGCAGGTGTACGCATACAACTGCTCATCCGCACCATCTGTTGCCTGGTGCCTGGGCTGGAAGGGCAAAGTGAAAATATCACCGTAAAACGAATTGTTGGCCGTTACTTAGAACACGGCAGGGTGTTTATTTTTCATAACAATGGTGATGAGGAAGTATTTATGGGTTCTGCTGATTGGATGAACCGAAATATTTATACCCGTATTGAAGTTTGTTTTCCAATTTATGATCCGCAGTTAAAGAAAGAATTGATCGCATTAATGGCACTTCAGCTTGATGAAAACATTAATGACCCCCAGGAAGCTATTTACCAATATTTGAAACTAAGTAATGACACCCATTAACATGAAGAACTTCTATAACAATTACAAGTGGTTAATGCCGGCAGTCTTAGGGATCACATTTTTTGCTTGTAAACCCGCTGCTGATAAATATTCATGGCCGGCAGGATACGATTTTAGTTCCCCCGAAAAATTTATCATGCCCGGCAGTTTACTTGAAATCAGTGGTATTACTTTTTACCAGGGTAATGGCAAGGTGGTTTATTCCGTTCAGGACGAAGAAGGCCTGTTGTTTAAACAAAATTGGGGCGATGCTAAACAAACCAATGTTGAATTTGCATCAGGTGGAGATTATGAAGATGTTGCCATTTTAAACGAAACTGTATTTATTCTGAAAAGCTCAGGTACCATTCTTTCTTTTCCACTGGCCGAAACCAGCGGGCAGAAAACCAAAAAAGTTAAGGAATGGAAAAATATCCTGCCTAAAGGAGAATACGAAGGCCTCTATGCTGATCAGGAGAACCAAACTTTATACGCCCTTTGTAAGGACTGCAATGTGGATAAAAAAACAAAGGATGCTACAGGTTACCTGCTTAGTTATGAGCCTAAAAGTGGTGTGCTTGCTCTTGGCGGGGACTTCAAAATTATGGGCGAACAGGTGGAAGCCCTAGGGTATCCCATAAAGTCTGGTCTTAAAGCCGCTGCACTGGCAAAGAATCCACAAACCGGTGAATGGTATATGCTGTCCTCGGTTCATAAGTTATTGGTGATCGCCAATCCAGACTGGACCATTAAAGAGGCTCATGCCTTAAACCCGGCAGATTTTTTACAGCCTGAAGGGATGGCCTTTGATAATGAATTCAATTTATATATCTCCAATGAAGGAGATGAGTTAAGTGCAGGAAATATTTTGAAGTTTAAATATACACCGGCAAAATAAACCCATGAAGTTCATTTTTTTAATATTACTTACTTTTTTGCACTTAGGGAATTTGCATGGGCAGCCCGCAGATTCCATCGTATCAAGAGTGATTTTGATCGGAGATGCCGGCGAGGTTCATGTAGCACAAGCCGCAGTGATCAAACATGCTGCTGACAATATTTTAAGGCATAAAACAAACGTGCTATTTCTCGGGGATAATATTTACCCGGATGGAATGGGCTTGCCTGGAAGTGAAAACGAGGAAAAGACAAAAGCTATTCTACGTTCGCAGTTTATCCCCATGCGAAAAAATGGCGCCGCGGTTTATTTTATTCCCGGTAACCATGATTGGGATTATTCCGGAAAAAACGGTCTTGCAAAAATACAAAGACAGGGGCGGTTTTTAGAAGAACAGCTGGATAGCTTGCTGAAGCTGATCCCACCAAATGGCTGCCCTGATCCTATAGAAATTAAAATTTCCCCCGAACTTACCATCATTGCCTTTGACAGTGAGTGGTGGCTGAACAGCTATGCCAAAGAAAATCCTGCCGGCAACTGTTCCTGTAACAGCGAGAAGGAAATCCTGGATCGCTTTACTTTATTGATGAAGCGAAATAAAGATAAAATCATTCTCCTGGCCTCACATCATCCTTTTCAAACCTATGGTGCACATGGTGGTTATTATGGGGTACCCATTTTCGGGTCAATTTATCATGCTTTTCGCAAGGCTTTTCCATCAAAACAAGATGTAAACCATCCTTTATACAAGGAAATGATCCGCAAAATAAGCAGTATATTTGAAAGTGCATCCAATGTTATTTACGTGGCCGGGCACGATCATGGCCTGCAGTATATAAAAAGCAACAATATACAGGTGGTGAGCGGTTCAGGTGCAAAGAATAAAGCGGTTTTTAAAGGGGAAAACTCTTTGTTTGCAGATGCAAAGCCAGGTTATGTAATTGCTGATTTACTTTTAAACAAAACACTCAGAATTTCCTTTTATACACAAACCGACGGAAGTTTTCAAAACGTGTTCACTCAAATCATTAATAAAAATGCAAGCAATCAACCTAGATCTAAATAAAGCTATCGATGGCAGCGCTTGTGATATTGGCGTAGACATACAATTTTCTTTCAGGCCTTTTATAGATTATGTAATTAGAAAAACAGAAACTGAAAAGACCGATAAGGTTGTGTTCTATAAATATATATTAAAAAAATTTAAAGCGTATCCAGAATTGTGGCAGCCTGTTGAAACAGATCAGTTACCTAAATATGTCCCTGTATTTGACATGATCTATTCGGCTTTGTCGCCTTTATTGACAAGTGAAACCGATCAGCTTTGGGCAATAAGCAAGCCCGTTTGCCCTTGTTTTTATTTTGGAACAAGCTCTTTTTACCAGGAACTGATGGATAGTCGTACCAAACAGCTTAAATCTGATTTGCAGCTGCCAAGCCTCAACCAGATGAAAAGAAGTATGCTGACTAGTTTTTATAACCTGGTATTGGAAAGGTATTATAATTTCAATTTTACGGTTAGTGATTATACCGTAAGGTCCATTATGGACGCTGAAACAAAACTGTTGAAGTATTACCGGCTTAATGTGGATTCCCGGTTTCTGGAAATTTCATTTGATGGAGAACTTCCGGAGCTGAAACTTCAAAACATCAAAGAACACCTGTGGAATGCGGGAAATAGTTTGCAGATACTGGAATCCCTGCTGCCCCCCGAGAAGTTTAAAGTTTATGGCTTTGCTGTAGTCAATCTAGTTGATGTAACCGGGGAATATGCTTTAGAAACCATTAAAAACATCATCATCAAGCATCATAAATGCCGAACCGGTTTCCATCATCATGATGTTGAAATAGCCTTGAAAACCCTGGTTGGCTGTGCTGATGTAGAGTTTGGACTGACACCTTTTTTGCAGCTCAACGGCAAGCTGGTGATGAACCATAAAACGGGTTTCGAAAGCATTGTTGCTAAACTGGTGAAAAGTGATGCCAGCAAAGCAGCATTGTATGAGCAGCGTTTAAATAGCTATATTCAGAATCCAAGAAGAGTGATTTTTCCTGAAATCACCGAAAAAGACCAGCGGGCGTATCCTTTGTTAAAATTGCTGGTAGAGCAGGGGATCACCTCTTTTGCTGTTTTTCCCTTGTATTTTAACGATAAAATTGTGGGGGGACTGGAAATATATACCCGGGACCCGGAATTGTTTAAAAATTATATCTTATCTAAGCTCGAGTCTGCCATTCCCATGTTAAGCCAGCTGATGCAAAACCTGGTCATGGATTTTAATCATGAAATTATCAACGTCATTACAGACAAATTTACAGCATTGCAGCCTGCTGTTGAATGGCGTTTTTATGAGGCCGCCTATAATTATCTTTACAAGGGGGGGCAGGAAAATCAAGAGCCTATTGAGAACATCTTTTTTAAAAATCTCCAGCCTTTTTATGGGGCCATAGATATTAAAGATTCGAGCATCAAAAGAAACCTGGCCTTACGGGCAGATCTGGATAAAAATCTGCTGCTCTTACAGGAATTGTTGTGCGCTATGAGACAGACGTGTAATCAGCGTTTTAAACAAGGTGTTTTGAATAGCCTACCCGAGGGGGATGCCGGTAACATAGAGAAAATGACTGACCGTGAGGTGCTAAGGATTGAAGATTTTTTAACCCGTCAATTGCCTGCTGAGTTAATGGATATTGCACAGACTCAGCCCGAACTGGAAAAAATTATACAGGAATATTTACAGAAAACCAGTGACCGGAATCAACTGTATGTGCACAGTTTGCATTATGAAGAAAGCATGCAAAAAATCAATCAGGTGGTTAACTCCCACCTCGAACAGTTTAACGCGACCGTACAGGAAATATACCCTTGTTATTTTGAGAAATTCAGAACAGATGGAGTAGAGTACGACATTTATGCAGGCAAATCTATTTCACCTAACATTCCAGTGCCTACAAACCTGGTGCATACCTTAAGATTTAAACAACTGGAGGTCATGGCGGAAATTGCCAGGGCTACAGCAGCACTTTTACCTGATTTGCCTGTCCACATGCAAACGACACAATTGATTTTTGTATATGAAAAGTTAATCGACATCAGTTTCAGGCTTGATGAGCAACGATTTGATGTGGAAGGCAGTTATAACATCAGGTACCAAATGGTGAAAAAGAGGGTAGACAAAGCGACAAAAATCGATTCGAAAGAAAGACTGACTCAACCTGGAAAAATTACGGTTATTTATTTCAACAGTTGGGAGGCTGCAGAGTATAGAGGGTATATTAAAAAACTTCAGGAGCAGCAGCTGCTCCTGGATGATATAGAATACATAGATGTGGAAGAGCTACAAGGCGTACAGGGTTTAAAAGCAATAAGGGTCAGCGTGCTGACATGATATAAATAACCGAAATGAAGTTTACTATTACAGCCGTCACCATTTTGTTTTGTTCGCTTACAGCTCTTGGACAGCTTAACAACTCCCAGGATTCCATCACCATTGCCATAGCCCCTGCTTACGATCAGGTAGGGGACAGTCACCGGTTTTTTTTAGGGGAGAATTACCGCAAATTGTGGGCTACTCCTGTAAAGATGCGAATTATGGACCTCAGGAAAGAAAAAGGAGGTTTAACTATAGCAAAACTCGGCGGGGGCAACCAGACACGATCCATCAGATTTGTTGATCCCAATGGCAAGGAATGGGTACTGCGTACGGTTCAGAAGTATCCCGAAAGAGGTCTGCCTGAAAACCTGAGGCCAACCATTGCTAAAAAAATTGTGCAGGACCAGGTTTCCACTGGGCATCCCTTTTCTGCACTGGTAGTGCCGCCTTTGGCAGAGGCCCTTGAACTTCTCCACGCCAGGCCGGAAATTGTTTATGTAGGTGATGATCCGGGATTGATGGAATTCCGTAAGGAATTTGCCAATGCTGCTTATTTATTTGAAGAGCGTGAACCTGATCATGTGGAGGAAACAGATAATACGCTGAAAGTTCAACGCAAACTGCAGGAAGATAATGATGACCGTACACATCAAAAGTTAACTTTACGAGCCAGGCTGCTGGATTTTGTCTTGGGCGACTGGGACCGGCATGAAGACAACTGGAGGTGGCTGCCCATCGAAGATGAAAACGGTGACTTTTACCAGCCAGTGCCGCGCGACAGGGACAAGGTTTTTTATCGCACATCAGGGGTATTTCCCTGGATACTTTCTCACCAGTGGCTAAAATCAAATTTGCAGCCTTACAGTGAAACAATCAGGGATGTAGTAGGCTGGAATTATAATGCACGATTTTTTGATCGTTACTTTTTGAACGCAATGTCTGAAGCCGACTGGATAGCTGAGGTGAAACATGTTCAGAAAACCATTACGCCTGAACTTGTTGCGCAGGCAATTAACCGTATGCCTGCCCCTATAGTGGCGCTGAGTGGTGCTGAGCTGCAGAAATCGCTCAATGGCAGGGTCAGGAACCTGGAGCCCCTGGCTATGGAATATTATCAGTTCCTGGCAGAAACAGTAGAGATCCCCGCTTCCGACAAAACAGAGCAGTTCGAATTGCGCTACCAGCCTAAAGGTGTGATCGCGCTAACCATCAGAAATGTTAAAAAAGATGGAACCATCGGCAGAAAGCTATACGAACGTAGTTTTGATCCTGCAGTCACGAAAGAAGTCAGGTTGTATGGCTTTGGCGGTCCCGACAATTTCCAGGTGGAGGGCAATGCCAAATCCAGCATCAAGGTAAGAATGGTAGGGGGAGCTGGTATAGATCAGTTTGTGGTGGCGCCCGGATTTAAAAATAAAAAAAATACCTATCTCTACGACAGCCTTGCTGAGCAGAATAGGATGCCGGCAAAGGACCTGGTTAAATTACGTTTGAGCAATGACTCTACGGTCAATCAATATGATAAAACAAGCTTTATGTTTAACCGCTTCGGGCCACTGTTTGGAGCCAACTACAGTCTTGATCAGGGCTTGCAGCTCAACGCAGGTTTTATTTATGAGAAACAAGGTTTCAGAAAAAAACCTTATGCATTTAAAAATGAGTTCTGGGTAACTTATACTACCGGACGACAAGCATTTAATTTTACTTATGCCGGTGATTTTAAAGAAGTGGTTGGTCCATATGATTTTAGAATAGATGCCAGCTATTTAGGGCCAAATTATTTGAGCAACTTCTTTGGCATCGGTAATGAAACTGTTTTTGAAAATGAAGGTAACCGGAAGATGGATTATTTCCGGAACAGGTATAACTATCTGCTGGCAGATTTTAAACTTGGAAAATTTGTTGGGCAACATTTAAACCTGGAAGGAGGGTTGGCAACCGAATACTATTCAAGTCAGTTTGAAAATAATGAACAACGTTTCCTACAAGACTATGCTGCAGTTAACCCCACACAGGAGGTGTTTGACGACCGGTTTCACATGGGTTTAGTGGCTAACCTGATTTATGATACCCGTGATGTTGCAGCTATCCCCACAAAAGGTGTGTACTGGAAAACCAGCGTATCCTTTAAAAAAGAACTCGGCGGGCTGGATGACCATTATGGAAAGATACAGACGGAATTTCGCTACTATATTAAACCATGGAACTCAGATTTTGTGATTGCCAGCCGTTTGGGAGGTGGCCATACTGTTGGCAAGCCTACATTTTACCAGCGTATGGAATTGGGTGGATCGCAAAATTTAAGAGGCTTTCATTCTAAACGTTTCGTGGGCGAGTCAATGGTGTATTATAACCTTGATCTCAGAATAAAGCTTTTCAATTTTACGTCCTACATTGTGCCAGGCTCCGTCGGACTGATTGCTTTCAATGATATAGGCAGGGTTTGGGAACCCGGTGAAAAGTCAGGTAAATGGCATGATGGTTATGGGGGAGGCCTGTATGTGATGCCTGCAGAGTTATTTCTTATCCAGGCCGCTGTTGGAGGCTTCAAAGAAGGCGCTTTGACCTATATTTCTTTAGGCTTCAGCTTTTAACACACTCATTTGTATAAGTTTTATTTTTAGTGATAGTCAAGGTATCATCAGCTTGTATTGGATCTAGGGTGGATCCAATGTAAAGTTATTATCGGCTGTTTGCAAGCTGTAAGCTGAAGATGGTTTTATTTGCGGCTAAGGAAATCGTTTGCGTAAAATATAGTATTCGGAATTATTTGTCATTCTCATAAATAAATTTACATTTGAGTTGACCTAATATGAAATGAGCACTTTACACACCTACGATTATATCGTATTTCTTTTTTACTTTATAATAGTTTCTGCCTACGGTTTCTGGATTTATTATAAGAAGAAATCAGCCACCGCCGATTCAAAAGATTACTTTCTTGCTGAAGGTTCTCTTACCTGGTGGGCCATCGGAGCATCCTTAATCGCCTCTAATATCTCCGCCGAGCAGATGATCGGAATGAGTGGATCGGGTTTCAAACTCGGTCTGGCAATATCTGCATATGAGTGGATGGCTGCGGCTACTTTAATTGTGGTAGCCATATTTTTTATGCCGGTTTATCTCAAGAACAAGATCTTTACCATGCCGCAATTCCTTAGTCAGCGCTACAATGAAAAAGTAGCCATGATCATGGCGGTGTTTTGGTTAATGCTTTATATTGTTGTCAACCTGATGTCTATCCTTTATTTAGGGGCACTCGCTATCAGCGGCATATCGGGGCTCGACCTCACCATGTGTATTTTTGCCTTAGCCATTTTTGCGATTTTTATTACCCTGGGGGGGATGAAAGTGATTGGATATACGGATGTGATACAGGTGTTTTTCCTGATCCTGGGTGGACTGGTTGCTACTTACCTGGCCTTAAACCTGATCTCAGACCAGCAAGGAATGATTAAAGGTTTCGCCATGTTAACTGACGGGGCTTCGGAACACTTCAATCTGATATTTGATAAAGACGATCCCGGATATATGGATTTACCGGGCCTAAGCGTTTTGGTCGGCGGTATGTGGATTGCCAACCTGAGCTATTGGGGCTGTAACCAGTACATTACCCAAAGAGCATTGGGTGCTTCCTTACCTGTGGCACGTGCGGGCTTATTATTTGCTGCCTTTTTAAAAATGCTGATGCCTTTAATCGTTGTGATTCCTGGTATTGCAGTGTATTACATCGTTAAGGAAGATCTTGGTGGAATAAGCGGCGAAAATTTACTAACTTCTTCAGGTGTGGAGGACCCAAATAAAGCTTATCCAGCATTATTGGGTTTATTACCTGTGGGCTTAAAGGGTTTATCATTCGCAGCCTTAACGGCAGCGATTGTGGCTTCCCTAGCCGGTAAGGCCAATAGTATTGCCACTATTTTTACTTATGATATCTACATCAAGGCTTTTGATAAAAATGCCAGTGAAAATAAAATGGTAAACATTGGTAAGATCACTGTGGTGGTTTCCATGCTGATTGCTGTTTTATTATCGCTTGCTGTGGGCGATGCCTTAATGGGCGAAGGAAAACAAGGTTTCCAATACATACAGGAATATACAGGGTTTGTGTCCCCGGGTATTTTTGCCATGTTCCTTCTGGGCTTTTTCTGGAAGAAAACAACCTCGAATGCCGCTTTGTTCGCGACCATCGGTGGCTTCCTGATGTCTGTATTCCTTAAATTCTTACCGGGCTTTGTAGATTTATCTCCTTTGTATAACATCGGCTGGGCTGTTACCAATAGCAGCGGTGTATTCGAAATTCCATTTATGGACCGGATGTCGATTGTTTTTATGTTCTGTATCATTGGTATGTACCTGATTAGTATCTATGAAACTAAAAGAGGTGTGGTTGCAAAAGGATTGGAAATTGACGCTAAAATGTTCAAGGTTTCAACACCTTTCGCTGTGGGGTCATTAATAATTGTTACTTTGATCGTTGCATTATATGCCGCTTTCTGGTAACACCAGCATTACGTTATTATACATATTTAAAGAAATGAATACACAAAAATTACTTCAAACCTGGCGTTGGTACGGGCCTTCAGATCCCGTAACGCTTCAGGACGTAAAACAGGCCGGTGCTACAGGCATTGTTTCCGCTTTACACCAGATACCGCATGGAGAAATATGGCCTGTGGAAGCCATTCAGGAGCGTAAAGATATTATCGAGGCTGCAGGACTGCAATGGGCAGTAGTGGAAAGTCTGCCGGTTCATGAAGCGATCAAAACACGCAGGTCCGATGCAGACAAGTATATAGAGAACTATAAACAATCGCTGCAGAATTTAGCACAATGTGGAATTTACACGGTTTGCTATAATTTTATGCCTGTTCTCGACTGGACAAGGACACAATTAGACCTGACCATGATCGATGGTTCTAAAGCTTTGTATTTCAACTGGGCAGACCTTGCTGTTTTTGATATTTATATTTTAAAGCGTGAAGGTGCCGCTGCAGATTATAAGGAAAACATCAGAAAAGATGCTGAACAGCGCTTCAATACCATGACTCCCGAACAACTGGATGAGTTGAGGATCAATGTATTGATGGGTATTCCAAATGAGAAAGAAATTGAGTTGGAAGCCCTACAAAACAGTATCAACGAATATAAAGTGATAGGAACGCAGGGATTAAAAGAAAACCTGGTTCATTTTCTTTCTTCTATTGCTGAAACCTGTGAAAGTAATGGTGTTAAAATGACCATCCACCCGGATGATCCACCATATCCTATTTTAGGCCTTCCACGTATTGCAAGCACAAAAGAAGACCTGGTGTACATCATTAAAAATGTGGATTCACCTTTTAATGGCATTTGTTACTGTACCGGATCTTTGGGTGCGGGTATGACTAATGACCTGGTCGATATATTTGAAGCGGTTAAAGAACGTGTTTATTTCCTTCACCTGCGCAACGTTACCAAAGATGAGGATGGCAATTTTTATGAAGCAGACCATTTAGGTGGTGATGTCAACATGTATGAGGTAATGAAAGTTGTGACCGAGGAAAACAGTAAACGTGCGCAACCGATTCCGTTCAGACCTGACCATGGTCACCAGATGCTGGATGATTTAGCAAAAGTTACAAATCCCGGATATTCTGCCATTGGACGCTTACGTGGCCTTGCTGAATTACGCGGTTTAGAATTAGGGATTACCGGCAACTACTAATCCACACGTTTGGTGGAAGACCGGTATTGGATTTCATTTTCCAATAAAATTGTTTCAAAATCAGCATTCCACTGTGGATTTTCTATCTGTTCAATCAGTCTTCTGGCGGCCATTTTGCCAATCTTGAAGGCGGGTTGATAGACAGTAGTCAGAGAGGGGTTAAAGGCTTCAGCCATATCTGTATTACTAAAACCAATCAGGGCAAGGTCTTTGGGCACCTGATAAGCTGATCTAGAAAGTACAGAAACACATTTCATTGTAATTTGATCTGTAGCTGTAAAAAGTGCGTTAGGTTTATCTGGAAGTGTCATTAAGTGATCAATGATACTTTCCAGGTTTCCTTTGTCGTAGTCATAATAGTGAACAAAGTCTTCCCTGTAAGGGATGCCACTTTCCTTTAAAGCTTCCCGGTAGCCATTTAAACGTTCGGTGGTAATACTGAGTTCAGTGTTAGTATTGATGTGAGCAATTTTGCGAAAGCCGTTATGAATCAGGTGCATGGTTGCGTCATAAGCCCCCTTAAAATTATTTGAAGCCACCTTGTTCGTTTCTATAAGCGTGCTTAAACGGTCAAAGAGCACAATAGGGAGCCCTTCCTTTTGAAGGTTTTTAAGCTGCTTAAAATCTGTATTCTGATAGGCGGGAGAAATCAATAATCCATCAATCCCACTAGCGTGAAGCAGGTTGATACAGGCACTTTCCTGTTCCTGTAACTCTTTGCTCTGCATAATAATGATCTGGTATTCTTTACCTGTACAGAAACTATCAATGCCATCCAGCATCTGTGCAACATAACTATTGTCAAGTGAGCAAACAATTACGCCTATGGTCCTGCTTTTGCCTTCCTTTAAACCCCTTGCCATTCGGTTATGGACGAAGTTGTGTTTTTTAGCATAATCAAGCACCCTTGTTTTTGTGGCGTCTCCGATCTGGTAATTATCTCTCAATGCTCTGGATACCGTAGAAACAGATATATGAAGTGCGTTCGCTATATCCCTTAAGGTCATGTTCTTTTTCATTGGTATATACTTATTTTGACAGGTTGTGAAGCTATCATCAGCTCACAGCAGCTATGGCCACCAATATAACAAAAAGCCACGATTTAATGCAAAAAGCCTGTCACCATAAATGATGACAGGCTTTTTGCATTAATGTTTAAAAAAATAATTAGTTTTTAACAAACTGAACGTTAGCATTTAAGTTAACCTCATCGCTTAACATAGCAGTAGGGTATTTCGATCCGAAATTGAAATCAGATCTTTTGATTGTACCTGTAACTTTGAAACCAGCAGTTTCTTTTTTAGTAGCTGCATTAACATTGATACCTTTTAGAACAGCATCTAAAGTAACCGGCTTAGTTACACCATGGAAATTAAGGTTTCCAGCTACTTTGTATTTGTTGTTACCAACTTTTTTAAAGGAAGTACTTTTAAAAGTCAAATTAGGGTATTTTGCTGCATCAAAGAAATCAGCTGCTTGTAGGTGAGCATCTCTTTTTTCATTATCCGTATTTACAGAATTAACCTCTGCAGTTAATTCAACCACAGCATCAGAGAAATCAGCTTTAGAAGCCGTAATTTTCGATTCTACATTTTTGAATGAACCTTCAATATCAGTTAGCATTAAGTGAGTGATCTCAAATCCTAGTTTGGAGTGAGCATTGTCTACAGACCAAATGTTTGCAATTGGTTTGAAAGCTAAAAGACCAGTACTGATTACTGCAACAAATAAAATTAGTTTTTTCATATTTATATTTTTTTTTCTACAAAGAGAGCTAAAAAAAAATGAAAGCGAATTAACATAGGATAAGAAAAGCTTTTTAATCGTTCTGATAACGATTGCGCAAATAATTTTAAGTCATGAGACCGATTTTTATCTAATAATATGTAGAATTGTTTTTGACCAAATATTTAAAAGTTTATAAATGATCTTATCGAAGGAGAATTTAAAGAATTTAAAAGGAGCCAGTATCCTTATACCAGAAGCATCCCTGTTTGAACTTCCAGAAAAGGTTTTGCAATTCGGAACCGGAGTTTTACTTCGTGGTTTACCAGATTATTTCATAGATAAAGCCAACCGTAAGGGGATTTTTAACGGGCGCATCGTTGTGGTTAAATCAACGAGTAGTGGCGGTATCTCCGCTTTTGAGCAACAAGATAATTTATATACATTGTGCATAAGGGGCCTTGAAGAAGGCAAAACCGTTGAAGAAAATATAATTTCTTCTGCCATCAGCAGGGTTGTTGCCGCCGACAAGGACTGGTTATCAGTGCTGGAGTTTGCGCAAAACCCGGAGCTGAAAGTCATCATTTCTAATACCACAGAAGTGGGTATCGCCCTGGTAAAGGAGCAAATCACCCAAAATCCCCCGGCTTCTTTTCCTGCAAAATTGCTTGCGGTGCTTTATGAAAGGTATAAAAAATTTAAGGGGCACAGTGAGGGCGGCTTAGTTGTTATTCCTACCGAACTTGTTCCTGATAATGGTAAAAAGCTGGAAGGCATTGTGCAGGAATTAGCAAGATTTAATGAATTGGGAGACAGTTTCCTTTCCTGGCTTGACTTAAATGTGGAATTCTGCAGCTCGCTGGTAGACAGGATAGTTCCTGGTAAGCCTGATCCGGCAACTTTGGCTGCCTTGGAAAAAGAATTGGGTTATCAGGATCAACTGCTATCTATGGCAGAACCTTATCGCCTGTGGGCAATTGAAGGGAGCAAAAATGCAGCTTCCCTGTTAACCTTTAGCGAGGCAGATGCTGGTGTAGTGATTACGGATGATATTGAGCGTTTCAGGGAGCTAAAGGTAAGGCTGCTGAACGGAACACATACGTTAAGCTGTGGCATTGCAGTATTAGCTGAAATTGATACGGTTAAAAATGGAATGACAGACCCATCGTTGAAACCTTATATCAAGGAGTTGATGGAATTGGAAATAGGACCTGCAATACCCTATAAAATTGATAAAGAAGCGACACTTGCTTTTTCGAATACGGTGTCTGACCGCTTTGCCAATCCTTTTATTGAACACCTCTGGATCAATATCACGGTGCAATATGCCATGAAAATGAAAATCAGGATCCTGCCCTTGCTGTTAAATTATCAAAAGCTTTTCCAGGCAGTGCCAGAACATATTGCTTTTGGGTTTGCGGCCTTCCTGATTTTTATGAAATCTGAAGAAAAAGATGGGAAGTACTATGGTGGCAGCGGTGGGTTAAATTACCCGATCAATGATGACAGTGCTGCTTACTTCAATGAGAAGTTAAATTCAGCAACGTCGGAACAAGCCTATCTGGATTCCATTTTTAATGATACAGAATTCTGGGGTACAGATTTAAATGTGCTTCCAGGTTTTAAGGATGCTGTTTCTTCTTATTATGTTAGCATTCAGCAATTTGGAATCAAACAGGCGCTCCAGAAATCGCTTACTTCTGGAAAAAGAGGGTAACTTTATAAAGATTAATCGTACAAAGTCGTACAAAATAAAATATAGATGGAAGATATGAAAGTGTTGCATGCGGTTCACCCGGATGATTTTAAATCCTATGATACAGAACAGATCAGGTCAAGATTTTTACTGACAAATCTGAAAAAAGAAGATGAGGCAAGTCTTGTTTACACGCATTATGACCGCATGGTCGTTGGCCTTGTTTATCCTGTTTCAAAAACTGTTGCCTTAGGAAACTTCGCTAACCTTCGTTCAGACTATTTCCTGGAAAGAAGAGAAATCGGGATCATCAATGTTGGCGGCCCTGGTGTAATTGAAGCCGATGGTGAAGCCTATACTGTAAATAAATTAGATGCTTTATATATTGGGAAAGGTGTTAAAGAAGTGAACTTTAAAAGTGTGGACGCTGCGGCACCGGCAGTTTTTTACATTTTATCCACTCCTGCACACACTTCACACCCCGTTACCTTGTTAGAACGTAAAGATGCATTTTCAGCAGTAATGGGAAGCCTGGATACGGCAAATGAACGCAGGATTATCAGGTATATTCATAAAGACGGTATACAAAGTTGCCAGCTGGTAATGGGTTTAACCATTTTAGCAAACGGCAGTGTATGGAACACCATGCCTTCGCATGTCCATGACAGAAGAATGGAAGCTTATTTCTATTTCGATGTGGAAGATGACCAGCGTGTATTCCATTTTATGGGCGAACCACAGCAAACCAGGCATATCCTGATGGGAAACCATGATGCGGTAGTTTCACCACCATGGAGCATACATTCGGGCAGCGGAACGAAAAATTACAGTTTTATTTGGGGCATGGGCGGCGAAAACCTTGACTATGCTGACATGGATGCAGTTTTAATACAAGATATAAGATAATGGAAGGTTTATTCTCATTGAAAAATAAGGTCATCATTGTAACAGGTGGAACAGGAATTTTAGGTGGCGCTTTTGTCGACGCCATTGTTGAAGCCGGTGGAATTGTAGGCATACTGGGCAGGAATGCAAAAGTAGCCCATGAACGTGCGGCGGCCATTAACCAGGCAGGGGGGACAGCTTTAGCCCTTGTTGCTGATGTGATGGATGAACAACAGTTAATAACCTGCAGAGCACAGATACTCGAAAAGTTTGGCCGGATAGATGGCTTAGTGAATGCTGCAGGTGGTAACCAGCCTGAAGGTGTGTTGAAACCTGAAGAGGATATTTTTAAAATGAACCTTGAGGGAATGAAATCTGTGATGGACCTGAATTTATGGGGCACTATCATTCCTACACAGGTATTCGGTGAATCCATAGCGGCCACAGGCAAGGGAAGTATTGTGAATATTTCCTCCATGAATTCTAAAAGAGCGATCACCAAGGTGTTAGGTTACAATATGGGTAAGGCAGGGGTAGACTATTACAATCAATGGTTTGCTGTTGAGCTAGCTAACCGTTATGGTGATCAGATCAGGATGAACGCTATTGCTCCCGGTTTTTTCCTTACTGAACAAAATCGCAGTTTGCTGACCCTTCCTGAGGGGGGATACACAGACAGAGGCGGCCTGGTAATCAAACAAACTCCTTTTAAACGTTTCGGTAATCCGGATGAGTTAAAAGGTGCTTTGGTATGGTTGCTCAGTGATGCTTCAAAATTTGTAACCGGAACAATGATTTGTGTCGATGGTGGCTTCTCTGTTTTCGGTGGTGTTTAATTAGATAAAACAATTAAAATGAAAAAATTCATCGACGAAAACTTCTTATTGAATAATAAAACGGCGGAAATCCTTTATCATCAATATGCCAAAGATATGCCTGTGATTGATTATCACAATCATTTGCCTCCTGACCAGATTGCTGAAGATAAAAATTTCGAAAACCTGACGCAGGCCTGGTTATATGGCGACCATTATAAATGGCGTGCCATGCGAGCCAACGGGATCCCTGAGGCATATATCACCGGAGACAAAAGCGATTGGGAGAAATTTGAAAAATGGGCAGAAACTGTTCCTTATACCTTGCGCAATCCTTTATACCATTGGACGCACCTGGAGTTGCAGCGCTATTTTGATATTCATGATGTCCTGTCGCCGGCTACGGCCAGAAAAATCTATGAAGAATGTAATGCAAAACTACAGACGCCTAAATATTCGGTGCGTAACCTTTTGCGGAAAATGAATATAGTGGCGTTGGCAACTACAGACGATCCGATCGATGACCTTGCTTTTCATCAAAAGATTAAGGAAGATGGGTTTGAAATAAAAGTGCTGCCGGCTTTCCGGCCCGATAAGGCGATGCAGGCAGACAATTTAGCTGCACTTGTTGGTTATATTGGCAAGCTGGAAGAAGTTTCCGGTTTCTCGATAACGGACTTCAGTACTTATCTGCAGGCATTGAAGAGCAGACATGATTATTTTGCAGCAAATGGCTGTTCTGTATCTGACCATGGTCTTGAACAACTGTATGCAGAAGATGCTACAGACGAAGAAATCGAAACAATTTTCGATAAAATCATAACCGGAAAGGAACTCGACAGTATGGAGATCCGCCAGTTTAAAGCGGCCATGCTGTATCATTTTGCCGTTTGGGATCATGAAAAAGGATGGGTGCAACAATTCCACCTCGGTGCGTTAAGAAATAATAACTCCCGTTTACTGGAAAGCCTTGGCCCGGATACCGGATGGGATTCCATCGGTGATTTTCAGCAGGGACCCATGCTGTCCAAATTTCTTGACCGGCTTGATTCCAATAACCAGCTTACCAAGACCATTATTTACAATTTAAACCCTGCAGATAATGAGCTGATTGCCACGATGATCGGTAACTTTAATGATGGAACCGTGGCCGGAAAAATCCAATACGGATCTGGTTGGTGGTTTATGGACCAGAAAGAGGGGATGACCAGGCAAATCAACGCTTTATCCAATATGGGTTTGTTAAGCAGATTTATTGGTATGCTCACTGATTCAAGAAGCTTTCTTTCCTACCCGCGCCATGAATATTTCAGAAGGCTATTGTGTAATATGCTGGGTGAGGATGTAGAAAATGGGGAGTTGCCGGACGATATCGATTGGTTAGGGAAAGTAGTGAAAGACATCTGTTACCACAATGCTAAGCAATACTTTAACTTTTAGGATGAAAAAGGTATTAAATTTCGGTGAATTGCTATTGCGGATTTGTCCTGATCCGGAAGGTGAATGGTTGAAAAAGAACAATTTACCATTTTACGTGGGTGGCGCGGAACTGAATGTCGCCACCGCATTATCCTTATGGGGCATTCCAACCTCGTATATGACTGCATTGCCTCAAAATCTGCTGACTGAACAATTGGTTGGTTATGTAAATAGCCTGGGCATTGACACCTCAGTCATACAGTACCAGGGCGACAGGGTAGGCTTGTATTACCTGCACAAGGGTAAGGATATGAAAAATGCTGGTGTGATTTACGACAGGAGTAACTCTTCTTTTGCCAGCTTAAAACCAGGGGATATTAACTGGGATACGGCGTTTGAAGGTGTTTCATGGTTTCATTTCAGTGCCATTTGTCCTGCTTTAAGTTTAACTACGGCTGCTGTTTGTGAAGAAGCATTGAAGGAAGCTGTTGCCAGAAATATCAAGATATCAATAGATTTAAATTACCGGGAAAAACTTTGGAAATATGGTAAAGAACCAGTGGACATTATTCCGGACCTGGTAAAATACTGCGATGTAGTGATGGGGAATGTTTGGGCTGCGAATAAAATGCTGGGTATCCCTGTCGCAGAAAATTTAGCATCAAAAGACGATAAATCCTTATATTTAAAACAGGCAGAACAAAGTTCAGCATTGATTATGGAAAAGTTCCCTAAATGCAAGGTTGTGGCCAATACATTCCGATTTGATCACCTGCAGGGTGTTAAATATTATTCGACCCTGTTTACAGAAAATCGCCTGTTTGTTTCCAAAGAATACCTGGCAGAGCAGATTCTGGATAAGGTTGGCAGCGGAGACTGTTATATGGCAGGATTAATTTATGGTTCTTGCCACGATAAGGGGCCTGAAGAACTGGTTGATTTTGCAACGGCAGCAGGTTTTTCTAAACTTTTTATTGCCAGTGATGCAACTACATTACAACCGGAAGAGATTATTAAAAGGGTAAAAAATTATGAAAACTAAAGAAAGTTCTATAAAAGCGATAACAGATCAGGGACTCTTGCCCTTATTCTTTTATGAAGATGAAAAGGTAAGTCTTGAAATCATTAGAACATTATATAAAGCTGGTGTAAGGGTTTTAGAATATACCAACAGGGGTAAAGAAGCGCTGGTGAATTTCGACTACCTGATTAAAGCAGTAGAAATTGAGATGGAAGACCTGTATTTAGGTATAGGTACGGTAAAAAACACCAGGGAATTGCAGGATTTTATTGATGCCGGTGCACACTTTATCGTTTGTCCGGTGATTGATCCAGAAGTAGGCAAGATTGCCCACGACGCTGGTTTATTATGGATTCCGGGTTGTTTTACCCCTACGGAGGTCAATATTGCACACCAAATGGGTGCGGGCATTATTAAACTTTTCCCGGCAAACATGCTTGGGCCTTCGTACTTGTCTGCTATAAAAGATTTATTTCCTGAACAAAAGTTTATTCCAACAGGCGGTGTGGAAATTGAACAGGAAAACATGACTAACTGGTTTAAATCCGGTGTTTGTGCCGTAGGCATGGGCAGCAAGCTGATCAGCAAGGAAATCATGGAAACAAGAGATTATACTGCCTTAGCCGAACTCACCAGGAAAGCACTGGATATGGTGAAGACCACACGATAAACATCACAGAATTAACCAAATAAACCGAATCTAATATGAACCAAACCAAAAGCACCAGTGCTACCATAAAGCCAGCTGCTGTGGATAGTGCTTTGTCTGGCGAACAGACAAAAATCGGCAAATATCGCTGGACGATATGTGCCCTCTTGTTTTTTGCAACCACAGTAAATTACCTTGACCGGCAGGTGCTGAGTCTTTTACATACCCAGTTAACGGCAGAGTTCAATTGGACAAATTCAGATTATGCGAATATAACGGCTGCCTTTCAGTTTGTATATGCGGTTTCCATGCTTTTTGCAGGTAGAATCGTAGATAAAATGGGAACAAAATGGGGTTATGCGATTGCAATTATCGTATGGTCTTTTGGAGCAATCCTGCATGCTGAAGCTATTCCAATCGGGCATGGCCTGGTATCTGTATTAGCCGTTGTCGGTATTACCGGGATGTCGTTTTCCGTGCTGGGTTTTATATTTGCCAGGGCCGTATTGGCTATTGGAGAGGCAGGTAACTTTCCGGCGGCCATAAAGGCTACTGCCGAATATTTCCCTAAGAAAGAACGTTCACTGGCAACGGGAATTTTCAACTCGGGAGCAAATGTGGGCGCAGTATTGGCACCATTAACAGTTCCCTGGATTGCACATAACTATGGCTGGGAATCTGCCTTCGTCATCATCGGTGCGGTAGGATTTTTATGGCTCATCTTTTGGTTTATCTTTTATGAAATTCCGGCCAAACAAAAGCGTTTAAAGGATGCAGAACGGGCTTATATTTTAAGTGATGTGGAAGCAACGGAAAAAGTAGTTGCGGATCCGGATGCCAAGGAGGAAAAAGTATCATGGGTACAGCTTTTTAAATACAGACAAACCTGGGCTTTTACCTTTGGAAAATTTATGACAGATGGTGTTTGGTGGTTCTTCTTATTTTGGTTGCCAGCCTATTTAAATGTTCAGTATGGAATGGCCAATACAGATATCATGATCCCTTTAGCTGTTTTATACAGCATGACTATGATAGGCAGTGTTGGCGGTGGTTGGTTCCCGATGTACTTTATCAATAAGGGCTATTCTGCTTATGATGGAAGAATGAAAGCCATGCTGATTATAGCACTCTTCCCGCTGGTCGTGCTTTTAGCGCAACCGTTTGGCCATCTTACCTTTTGGATTCCTGTGCTATTAATTGGAGTAGGTGCCTCAGCACATCAGGCATGGTCTGCCAATATCTTTACAACGGTGTCTGATATGTTTCCTCAGAAAGCCATAGGTTCCGTCATTGGGATCGGCGGCATGGCTGGGGGTTTAGGCGGTGTAGTGATTTCGAAACTGGGTGGTGCATTATTTGATCATTATAAAGCCCTGGGACATGAGCAAACGGGCTACACCATTATGTTTGCTATTTGTGCTGTTGCTTATCTATTGGCATGGACGGTAATGAAAGCCCTTGTTCCTAAATACAGACCTATTACAGATTTATAATATATCAACTTAACCAATAACCAATAAACTATAATCAATGAATTTTAAAGAAAAGCTCAATTCCATTTTTGTTGAGGAGCATGATATTCCGGAACCTTACAGGCTGGAAAGTGAATTGCATCAACAGGAATACTTAAGCAACGGGGTAATGCTTCCATGGACTGGAGCAGTCCATACAGTTTTATCTCCTATTTGTATAAAAACACCAAACGGCTTAGAACGCAAGGTGATCGGTACTTATCCTTTATGTAATGAAAAAGAAGCGATGGAAGCACTTGATGCTGCTGTAACCGCTTATGATAATGGACGCGGTGAGTGGCCAACAATGAGTGTCGCCAACAGGATCAAGCACGTTGAAAACTTTACACACCGCATATTAGAAAAAAAGGCTGAGGTGGTAAAACTGTTGATGTGGGAAATTGGAAAGTCTTATGCAGATTCTGTTAAAGAGTTTGACCGGACGGTAGAATACATTCATGCAACCATTTTAGCGCTAAAAGACATTGACCGTCAATCATCAAGGTTCAGCATCGAGCAAGGTATTGTTGCCCAGGTACGACGCTCGCCTTTGGGTGTTGTATTGTGTATGGGTCCGTTTAACTATCCGTTAAACGAAACTTTCACCACCTTGATCCCTGCCTTGATTATGGGCAATACCATTTTATTCAAACCACCTAAGCATGGAACGCTTTTACATTATCCATTGTTGGAAGCCTTTAGAGATTGCTTTCCAAAAGGGGTGGTGAATACCATTTATGGCAGGGGAAATAAAATCATTCCGTCGATTATGACTTCCGGTAAGGTTAATGTGCTTACGCTGATCGGATCCAGTAAAGTGGCTAATGAGTTGAAGAAACTGCATCCAAAAGTAAATCGCCTGCGTGCTATTTTAGGTCTTGATGCCAAAAATGCGGCCATCGTTACGGCAAACGCTGATGTTAAACTGGCTGTTCAGGAAACAGTATTGGGCTCTTTGTCTTTTAACGGACAGCGTTGTACAGCATTGAAAATTATTTTTGTTCACCAGTCGCTTGCGGATGAGTTTTTAAAAGAACTGACAATTGCTGTAGCTAAATTAAAGTTTGGAATGCCCTGGGAAGATGGCGTGGCTTTAACACCGCTGCCTGAACTACAAAAGCCGGCTTATCTTAAAGAATGTATTGATGATGCGATCGCACATGGTGCACAGGTAATCAATGAAAATGGCGGTGCAACCAATGAGTCCTTTGTTTACCCGGCGATAGTTTACCCTGTAAATAAAGAGATGAAGCTCTATACAGAAGAGCAATTTGGTCCGATTATTCCGGTGGTTCCATTTGAACATTTAGAGGAGGCTATTGAATACCTGATCGAATCTACCCATGGACAACAGGTGAGTATCTTCAGTGAAGATGACCAGGAAATTGCCTCATTGATTGACCCTTTGGTTAACCAGGTTAGCCGGGTTAATATCAACTGTCAGTGTCAGCGTGGCCCGGATGTATTTCCATTTACGGGAAGAAAAGATAGTGCTGAAGGAACTTTATCTGTCGTGGATGCGCTAAGATCTTTCTCCATCCGGTCGTTGGTGGCAACTAAATTAAATGAAAGCAATAAAAAATTAATTAATGAAATTGTAGACAGCCACAGCTCTAATTTCTTGAGCACGAAGTTTATATTTTAATCACTCCGGCAGGCTGTATCATCAATAATTGTCATTGGTGATACAGCCTGCCTTTTTATAGATGATGGCTTTAATAAATTTCCTGTAATAAGCCTTTTCATCCAGTTTTACGTATTGGCCTTTTTCGAAATGAATGGAGGTGTCAGGAAGCGAAGCTGCTTCTACATTCGCAATTTTACGGAAAAAACTATACATCATTCGCAGTAAAATGCCCTTCCATTTTTCATCAGTCCCCGGTTGGTAAGAGAAATCTGTATAAAACCATAAACCGCCCGGTTTTAAGGCCTGGTGTAATTTCCTGAAAACTGTCGCTGTCCTTTCTCTGGCAAAATTATCAAAGAGAAATGCCGTATGAACGATATCATAGGGAGCTGTAAGCGTAAACTCCTCCATGGCACAGTTTACAAACTCAACACGATTTTCTCCTGTGTTTCTTTTCTTTGCAAGTCTGATCATTTCGGTGGAGATTTCAACATAGGTGATGTCAAGGCCCCGGTCCTGAATTTTTGCAAGTTCTTCCAGGATCCAGCCTGTTCCACCACCGGCAATTAAAATTCTGCTGTGGGAAGGAAGAAACTTTAATTGTTGTATTTGTGCATTTACCTGTGAACGATGAAACAGGAGCCTGCTAAGCACATCGTAATATGGGGCTATCTTGTCGTAATTATTAAGCATGATCTATTTGCTTAATGGGGTAAAAGTAGAACACCTGAAATGCCACAAAGGGCTTTAATTAAAATGAGGCCATCGATAACAATGAGATAAAATAAAATATTCTTTCTTTTGTTGAGTGAAAAACCCACAATCAGGGTTAACATAAAAGGAATTAAATTGAAAATTATGGTTAACAGGTGAAAATGGGCTATATAGGTGAAAATGAGTAAGGAAAGTATCCCTATACACAATAAAGGAATCAGGATCTTATATATTGTCTGCTTTAAACCCATCCTGACAGCAAAAGTTTTCAGTTCTTTGTTCGCATCAATAGCATAATCTTTCAGGTCGAACATGATGGCGTTAACCGTACAAAACATCCAGTTCTTGATAAACAGCCATATCCATAATGCATTTGTGGTTAAGTCGATTCCTGATTCAATTTTCAGTGCAATGAGTGGCAAGAGGTTCGCGGTGCATGCCCATACAAAACCGATGATAAAAGGCTTCAGCCAACCGGTGTTTCGGAGGTTAAGGTTAAAAAAATAGGATGGAAGTAATCCATAATAAAGAAGGGCGGCTAATAGAATTACACTTACTGCCAGCCAATAAAGCAACGGTAGCTGCAAAAATGCCTGAAAATTGCTGAGTAGCAAATAAGCAAAGGTAAGCAGGCAGATGACCGACAAGCTTACCTGGCTCCATTTGATCAGCTGATGATGGGTGATGTACCATTGGCTTCGCGGGTTAGTAGTTTTGCTCAGCCTGTTTACCCCCATATAAGCATAAGTATAGTAAACAACCGGGGCCAGTGCAACTAATATATAGTAGGGAAAGGAATTAAAAGGTAGGTGGAGTTGAATGGTAGATTCTATGGTAAGGGCAATGGCTAACAACCCGATGAAGTAATTTCCAAAGAAAATGAATTTAATAACCTTGATTGCCATCGGGTTGGTTTAATCTATAATCGTAGATTTTATTCAAACCTACGATTATAAATGATAGCTCTTAGTAACGTTATATGGTACACTTTATATAAAATTATGGCACACTTTATTAAAGTGTTTTATAAGTGATGATAAAAACCGTGCTGACACCCGCCTCCGTGATCGTAACCTTGGCCGGAAAATCATCAGTCTGGTATTCATAAGTGCAGCTATAATTATTTTTAGCAGGGGTTCCGGTCATCGTCAGCATATTGTTAACCAGAGAATTCAAGATTTTATGCTCAAATTCCAAGGAAATAAATGGCATATGGTTGACATGTTTAAAAATGCCATTTCTCTGGTCGAAAGTAAAAGTGCTTTTCTCCTCCGGTCCGGTTGAAGTGATGCTATTCCTGTTTCCAGCGGCATCATAAGCTAAGGTTTTTTTGTTAATTAAGACATTCTTATTTGAATAGGAAACAAAAGTGGTGATTTGATTCAAATCATTGTAGTCAAGGGTGTAATTGCCTCCAGGATTGCTTAATTTACCCTGGTAGGTATATTTCGAAACATTATAGATCTTTTGCTGCGCATCTCTGAGAAAACCTAAGGTGTAAAGCGACACATTGTTTTCAAGGAAACTATAGGCCGAGAGTTCGTTATTCACGTTATAGCTGATGATCGCTTTTGTTGTACGCTTACTATCTTCAATACTGGTTAATAAAGCCGTGTTCCCTGAATATTTCAAGGTTAGTGTTTGACCGGCGGATTCTATTTTGACAGGCACCAGTCTTGCAGCTGTTATTGGCGGTGTAGTTGGTGGGGTTGTTGGTGGGGTAGTCGGCGGAGTTGTTGGTGGGGTAGTCGGCGGAGTTGTCGGTGGAGTCGTTGGCGGAGTAGTTGGAGGAGTTGTCGGTGGGGTAGTTGGTGGCGTCGTTGGAGGTGTAGTTGGTGGTGTGACCGGAGGGGTTATAGTTTTTGGAACTGGTTCAACTGGCGGATCGGTTTTACTGCAAGCAGTTGCAATGGCGATTACCAGGAAAATTAAAAGTTTTTTCATTCTGCTTTCCATATGTAGCGTTATTTATTCTTAAAGGTGTATTTAATATTTTTTATAAAAAATAAATTACATTTTTTGTTTATGAATGTATACCTGCTCAATAAACAACCACGATTTTAACATAGCCAGATATTTTTCACTCTTATGATTAATTTTTTTAATTTCAGCCCATATTAACCTTCCACCTGAATGAACCTATCTTTCCAAAAAAACACATGTTACTTTAGAGTACTGCTGTTGCTTTTATCTGTTTCTTTTTCTCTGCACAGCAAGGCAGCCAAAGTGGATACTGTGAAAACCTACAGTGCTGCAATGAACAAAACAATCAAAGCGGTTGTGATTGTACCTGATACTTATCATAAGCAGCAAAAGTATTCGACGGTTTATTTATTACATGGTTATAGCGGGAATTATGCAGATTATATCAAAAAAGTTCCGGCATTAAAAAGCTATGCAGATGCTTATAATTTAATTATTGTTTGTGCTGATGGTAACTGGTCAAGCTGGTATTTTGATAGTCCGGAAGACCCGAAGTGGAAATATGAAACCTATATTTCCAAAGAATTGGTTAACTACATCGATCAGCATTACCAAACACTGGCCAACCGAAAAAACAGGGCAATTACGGGTTTAAGCATGGGTGGACATGGCGCACTATCCATTGCTATAAAACACCAGGATGTTTTTGGTGCTGCAGGAAGCATGAGTGGCGGTTTAGATCTACGGCCTTTCCCTGCAAACTGGGATATTTCAAAAAGATTAGGCACTTTCGCTAAATACCCTCAAAGGTGGAAAGAGAATAGTGTAACAGAAATGACACCGCTTTTAGCTACGCTTCAGTTGGCTTTAATCATCGACTGCGGGAAGAATGATTTCTTCTACCAGGTCAATAAAGAGTTTCATGAAAAACTGCTATACTACAACATTCCGCATGATTTCATCAGTCGGCCGGGAGGTCATAACTGGGACTACTGGAGCAATTCCATCACTTATCAATTACTTTATTTCAAGAATTATTTTGATAGTAAAGCCCTTTAAACCCTAAATAAGGCTGATTTTAATTTTATTTAAAATAAAGCCTGATTAAAAGACTATATATTCTATATACTTTATATATTTGTAAAAGATGAACAACATGAACCCGGTTAAAAATAATATGATGTCCTTATGCTGTAAAAGCAGCACTTAGACTGTTATGGGGTAAAATATTTATATAAACTTCTCAGTCTAAACAACTAAGAAGTTTTTTTTTAATCAAAAATTTAGAGCAACAACATGCAGAGTTTTAGAACCGAACTTGAGAATCCAATTGTAGAACAAGACATCATTGATTTAGAAAAGAAGATCCGTCTATTTAGAGAGGGTGCAATTCATGATGAAAAGTTTAGAAGTTTACGCCTTGCACGTGGTATTTACGGACAGCGCCAACCTGGTGTTCAAATGATCCGCATTAAATTACCATTTGGAAAAGTAACCTTCAAACAACTGTTAAAGATAGCAGATGTAGCCGATGAGTATGGAAGTGGCAATTTGCATTTAACCACCCGTCAGGATATACAAATGCACTACGTAAGTTTGGACCGTACCCCAGAATTGTGGGATCAGCTGGAGCGTGAGGACGTGACGATCCGTGAAGCCTGTGGTAATACAGTAAGGAATGTAACTTCATCTCCTGATGCAGGAATCAATCCAGAAGAACCTTTCGATGTTTCTCCATATGCACATGCATTCTTTTCGTATTTCTTGCGTAATCCAATTTGCCAGGAAATGGGACGGAAGATCAAATTTGCATTTTCAAGCTCTGAAAAAGATACAGCTTTTAGTTATATCCACGACCTTGGTTTCATTCCTAAAATAAATGAAGAGGGAGAAAGAGGTTTTAAAGTGTTGTTTGCCGGTGGTTTAGGGGCACAACCTTTTTTGGCTCACGTTGTCTATGAATTTTTACATGAAGATCAGATCATTCCTTATGCAGAATCCGTATTAAGGGTATTTGACCGTTACGGTGAAAGAAGCAACAGAAATAAGGCGCGTTTAAAATACCTGGTTCAAAAAATAGGACTGGAAGAAGTGTTAAGGCTGATCGAAGAAGAACGTATCGCTAATAAATCCAAGACTTTTAAAATAGACAGAGATGCTGTTTTATTGCCAGAACCAGCACCACTTATAGCTTATGAAGAAACTGGTTTAGAAGAGACATTAGGTTACCAGCATTGGTTGGCGACCAACGTTTTTGAACAAAAACAACAAGGTTTTTACGGTGTTTACCTGAAAGTAACCATTGGAGATATCAGGACTTTTAAAGCGAGAGAGTTGGTGGATGCTATCCACCTTTATGCTGCTGATGAAATCCGTGTCACTCAAAACCAGGGCTTATTGTTGAAATTCGTTAGAAAAGAGGCTTTGCCGTCCTTATATAAGCAATTATTGGCTATTGGTTTTACTGCGGCGGGTTTTGATAGCCTGGCAGATGTAACCACTTGTCCGGGGACAGATACCTGTAACCTGGGAATCTCTAATAGTATGTCTCTTGCCGCTACACTGGAAGATGTGGTGTATGAAGAATATCCGAATTTAATTTTTAATAAAGATATAAAAATCAAGATCAGCGGTTGTATGAATTCCTGTGGTCAGCATGGCCTTGCTCATATTGGTTTCCATGGTAGTTCTGTGAAAGCGAATGGTAAAGTTGTTCCTGCAGTGCAAGTTTTGCTCGGTGGTGGAACAGTGGGCAACGGCGCCGGCAGGATTTCTGAAAAAGTCATCAAAGTACCTTCGAAACGTGCCACAGATGTTTTAAGGACCATTTTGAACGACTATAATGCTAAAGCCCTTCCGGAGGAAGTTTTCAACAGCTATTATGACCGCCAGGGGAAAGACTATTTCTACCAGTTATTGAAGCCACTGGCTGATTTAACCAATCTTAAAGATGAAGAATATATTGACTGGGGTCATGAAGAGACTTTCCAGACGGCCATCGGGGTTGGTGAGTGTGCCGGCGTGATCATTGACCTTGTTGCTACCTTATTATTAGAAGGGGAAGAAAAACTGGGCTGGGCAAAAGCATCATTTAAATCTGGTGCATGGGCTGATTCCATCTACCATTCTTACAATGTGCTGATCAATACGGCAAAAGCCATGTTGCTTGATAAAGGAGTAAACAGCAGTACACAAGCAGGCGTGATCCGCGAATTTGATGCACATTACGTGTTGACCGGAGAACTACAACTGGAAGGCAGTTTCAATGACCTGGTCTTACAGATTAATAAAAATGAACCAACAGCAAGCTTTGCGGCATCTTATTTACAAGAAGCAGAAGGCTTTTATAATGAATTGAAAACTAAAAGGGAGGCAGCGTTACAATCATGATAATAACGAACACAAAAACAGGGTTCAAAGAACCTAAAATAACATTAGTGGGCGCTGGCCCGGGAGATCCTGAATTGATTACGCTGAAAGGTGCAAATGCTTTGAAGTCGGCAGATGTGGTATTATATGATGCCCTGGTGAACGAGGCGCTGTTAACGTATGCAAATCCGGCTGCCATCAAAATATATGTAGGGAAAAGATCTGGTGCACATTCATTTTCTCAGGATGCGGTAAATAAATTAATGGTTGATTATGCCTTGAATTACGGACATGTGGTGCGTTTAAAAGGTGGCGATCCATTTGTTTTTGGCAGAGGTTATGAAGAACTGGATTATGCTTTGAACTACAACATCCCTACACAGGTAATTCCTGGATTATCAAGCTCTATTTCTGTTCCTGGTTTGCAGCAGATTCCTGTTACCCACCGTGGTTTAAGTGAAAGCTTTTGGGTAGTTACAGGAACAACAGCGTCAGGGGAGATGTCTAGTGATCTTTATGAAGCGGTAAGAACCAAAGCTACTGTTGTGGTATTGATGGGCTTGAATAAATTGTCTGAAATTGTGAAGTTATATCAGAATGAAGGCAAAGGCAAGTTACCGGTAGCAGCGATACAAAGTGGCTCTACAAAAGAAGAAAAAATTGCCGTAGGACTTGTGAATACAATTGAAGAACTGGTGTTGGAAAAAGATATAAAAGCTCCTGCCTTGCTTATTTTTGGCGAAGTGGTATCTTTACACCCATCCTTCCAGCCTATCAAGAATTTTTACAGGATCTTGCAGGAAGAACAACAATAAAAGATTGCATTGGAAGGTAACGAATTATTTCCGGTTTTTTTAAAGCTGAACACGCTGCACACACTCCTAATCGGGGCGGGGCCCGTGGGTCTGGAAAAGCTAAATGCTTTGTTAGCCAACAGTCCGGAAGCTAAAATAACGATCGTTGCACAGGAAGTATTACCTGAAATAAGTGCTATTGCTAGTGCGGCCTCCAATGTTGTCATTTATGAAAGGGCTTTTGCCGAGGAAGATCTGGATGATGTGGAGCTGGTGATGGCTGCGACCAATAATGAACAGCTCAACACACAGATCAGGTTATTGGCTAAAAAGAAAAAGCTGCTGGTTAACTTTGCGGATAAACCAGCTTTATGTGATTTTTATTTGGGTTCTGTTGTTAAAAAAGGTGATTTGAAAATTGCTATTTCAACCAACGGAAAATCACCCACGATAGCCAAGCGGTTAAAGGAAATATTAAATGAAAGTTTACCTCAGGAAATAGATACCACACTGCAGCATATGTCGGCCTTAAGGAATAAACTAGAGGGGGATTTTGCCTTGAAAGTCAAAAAGCTTAACGAGGTTACTGCTGTGCTTGTGGAAGATCAGGACAGCAGTGCTGTGAAGTTAAATGTTAAATGGTTAGTATGGGCAATGATTGCCATGATGCTAGCTGCAATGTTATTTTTTGTTTTATAAAAATTTACCAAATGAACACCCAATTAGCTGAAATAGCTGAGCACATAAAGGATAAGGATCCGGTTGCGGCCCTGCAATATTTTGCCGGGCAATACCCAGGGTTGATTACCTTTTCTACCAGTTTTGGCTGGGAAGATCAGGTTTTAACAGATTTGATTTTCAAAAATAATATCCCTATCGAAGTTTTTACCCTGGAAACAGGAAGATTATTTCCTGAAACTTATTATGTTTGGAACCGGACGCTGGAAATCTATCAGAAACCGATTCATGCTTATTTTCCACAAACCGAAGCTATACAACAGCTCGTGGAGAAAAAAGGACCCAGTAGTTTCTATGAGTCCGTTGAAAACCGCAAGGAATGCTGCCATATCAGGAAAATAGAACCTTTAAAACGTGCTTTAAGCGGTAAAAAGATATGGGTTACCGGTATTCGTGCTGAACAATCCTTAAACCGGCATGATATGACTAACCTGGAATGGGATGAGTCGAATCAGCTGTTAAAGTTTCATCCGCTGTTTGATTGGAGTTTGGAAGAAGTTAAGGCCTATATAAAAGAACATAACGTAGTTTATAACACCCTTCATGACAAGGGTTTCCCCAGTATTGGTTGTGCACCCTGCACCCGCGCAGTTGCTCCCGGTGAAGATTTCAGAGCCGGAAGATGGTGGTGGGAAGATCAGTCGAAAAAGGAATGTGGCTTACATGCCACTCAATAATATTAAAATATGAGTAAGAATAATTTAGATTATTTAGATGAATTAGAAGCGGAGGCCATTCACATTTTACGCGAAGTGGCCGGTCAGTTTGAAAAGCCTGCTTTATTATTTTCAGGAGGAAAGGATTCCATTACGCTGGTAAGACTTGCTGAAAAAGCCTTCCGCCCGGGAAAATTTCCATTTCCATTGGTACATATTGATACAGGACACAACTTCCAGGAGACAATCGATTTTCGTGATCAGCTGGTTGAACGCATTGGCGAAAAGTTAATTGTAGGTTATGTACAGGAATCTATCGATCAGGGAAAAGCAGTAGAACAAAAGGGTAAGAACGCCAGTAGAAATTCACTTCAAACGGTGACTTTACTGGATACCATTGCTCAACATGGCTTCGATGCCTGTATTGGGGGTGCAAGAAGAGATGAGGAGAAAGCAAGAGCTAAAGAGCGGATTTTTTCTATCAGGGATGAATTTGGACAGTGGGACCCTAAACGTCAGCGGCCTGAATTATGGAATATTTACAACGGCAGAATTCACAAAGGTGAGAATGTGCGTGTATTCCCTATTAGTAACTGGACGGAACTTGATGTCTGGAATTATATCAAAAGGGAAAAAATGGACCTGCCCTCTATCTATTTCGCCCATGAACGGGATTGTATTACCCGTAATGGACAATTGATGGCAGCATCGCCATTCTTAAACATGGATGATGAAGATCTTGTTGAACGTAAAACGGTACGTTTCCGTACGGTAGGTGATATGAGTTGTACTGCAGCTGTTGCTTCGGATGCCATAGAACTAGATGACATCATTGAGGAAATTAGTCAATCAAAAATAAGTGAACGCGGAGCCAGGATGGACGATAAAGTATCGGAAGCTGCTATGGAAGACCGCAAAAAAGGAGGATACTTTTAATGAATATATTAAAATTTTTTACAGCAGGAAGTGTTGACGATGGTAAAAGCACCTTAATTGGCCGCTTGCTATATGATACAGACTCCATTCTGGCAGATCAGCTAGAAGCTTTACAACAGTCGAACCGTAAAAATGATGACGGTACAATTGATCTTGCTATTTTAACCGATGGTTTAAGGGCAGAAAGAGAGCAGGGGATTACCATTGATGTTGCTTATAAATACTTTCAGACAGAAAAAAGAAAATTCATTATAGCAGATACACCCGGCCATATTCAATATACCAGAAATATGGTGACCGGTGCTTCCAATGCAAATCTTGCCATTATTTTAGTGGATGCAAGAAATGGTGTGGTGGAGCAAACTGTGAGACATTCTTACCTGGTTTCTTTGCTGGGAATTAACAATGTAGTGGTTTGCCTGAATAAAATGGATATGGTGGATTACAGTGAAGAGGTATACCAATCCATCACGGATAGCTATAAATCACTTGCCGCTAAGCTTAACCTGAAGGAGGTGAACTTTATCCCTGTAAGTGCTTTAAAGGGTGATAACATTGTCAATTCCTCTATCAATATGCCTTGGTATAAAGGCGAGAGCCTATTACATTTCCTGGAGAATGTGGAAGTTGATGGCGGTGCGAAATCACCGTTTGCAAGAATGCCTGTGCAATGGGTGATCAGGCCGCAAACAGATGAGTTGCATGATTACCGTGGTTATGCAGGTAGAATTTTAAGTGGCTCTTTTAAAGTAAATGATAAAGTTACGGTGTTACCCTCAGGTTCTCAGTCGGAGGTGGAAAGAATAGAAGTATTTGACCAGACCCCTGAAGAGGCCACTGCAGGAATGTCGGTGACGATACACCTCAAAGATAACATTGATATCAGCAGGGGTGATATGCTGGTTAATTCAGATCATATTGCCAAAAATTCACAATTAATCGAGACTGATATTTGCTGGATGGACAAACGTCCGCTTGATGAAAGTATAACTTACCTTATTCAGCATAACAGTAAGGTGACTAAGTGCCATATTAAAGAAATTATATTTAAAGTGGATATCAATACCCTTGAGAAAAACGATGCTTATGATTTCTCTTTAAATGAAATTGGTCGGGTAGTCATTAAAACTGCTGATGCTTTACCATTTGATTTATATGAAGATAATAGGGCAAATGGCTCTGCTATATTGATTGATAGCAGAACAAATTTAACCGTAGCCGCATTGATGTTCAGGGCTGTAGTAGAATAATAGCTTCTTTTTACCGGGTAACACGTTTGGAATTTAAGACAGGCGTATAATTATTGCATATGGAAAATAACAGTAGTTTATAAATAGTTTATTTATTTTACTGTTATTTTTCATTAATAATTCATACTTTAAGGACAATATTGAAGTCGTTTAAAATATGGAAATTATACACGTAAGTGCAGAGTGTTACCCGGTAGCAAAAGTTGGCGGATTGGGTGATGTAGTTGGCGCTTTACCTAAATACCAGAACAAACTTGGACATATAGCCAAGGTAGTCATGCCGGCCTATGATACCCGGTTCATGAAGGAGAATGAGTTTGAAGTGGTATATGATGGATGGGGTAATTTGGGTTTCCAGGACTTTGCCGTCAGGATATTCCGGGAAAAGACCAATAAATTAGGGTTTGACCTGTTCCTTGTTCATATTGCCAATTTCACAGACCGCCCGCAAGTATATGGCTATCCAGATGATACAGAGCGTTTTATCGCTTTTCAGATCGCAACCCTTGACTGGATAGCGCAGTGGCAGCATTTACCGGATGTTGTACATTGCCATGATCACCATACAGGTTTAATTCCTTTTATGATGTCCAACTGTTTAAAGTACAGGAAATTAATTGCTGTGCCTACGGTTCTGACAATACATAATGCACAATACCAGGGTCAATTTGGTTGGGACAGGTTGAACTATATACCTGCATTTGATAGCTGGAAAGCCGGTCAGCTGGATTGGAAGGGTATAATTAATCCGCTTGCTGCTGCAATTAAGTGTGCTTGGCGAATTACGACCGTATCACCGAGTTACCTTGAGGAGATTAGTTATCATGCCAACGGGCTGGAAGATCTCCTGGCCCAGGAGCGCGGAAAATCTTTTGGAATACTGAATGGAATAGACAATGACGTATGGAATCCGGCAAAAGATGCCATGCTGGAGCAGGGTTATAACATAAAAACACTGGAAAAAGGAAAAAAAGCAAACAAAGAGGCCCTGTGCCGTGTTTTCAACCTTGATCCGTCGAAACCATTATTTACATTTATTGGGCGTTTGGTGGGTGAAAAGGGAGCAGATCTATTGCCTGATATTTTTTACAATGCACTTCATCACTATCATGGGGAAATCAATGTATTGATATTGGGTTCAGGTGACCACCAGGTAGAAGGCAGGTTGATTCATTTAAAAGAAGCCTTCCCCCAACATTATAATGCTTACATAGGGTATAATGAACAGTTATCGCATCAGATTTATGCAGGTGCAGATTTCCTGCTCATGCCGTCAAGGGTTGAACCCTGTGGCCTAAATCAGTTATATGCACTTCGTTACGGCACAATTCCTATTGTGAGGAGAATCGGAGGATTGAAAGATACTGTGGTTGATATAGGGGATGGGGGATATGGTATCTGCCACGACCAGACCAGTGTCTGGGATGTGGGCCATGCCATAGGAAGAGCATTCGATCTTTACAAGGATAGCAAACGGATGAAAGAAATACGCAAGTTTATGATGCAGCTGGACCATTCATGGGATAAAGCTGCACAACAATATATTGACCTGTACCAATTGTAAAACTATAAATATGACTGAAAAAGTATTGGGAGTAATCCTTGGCGGTGGCCAGGGTTCCAGATTGTCTCCGCTCACTCAAACACGATCAAAACCAGCTGTTCCGATAGCTGGTAAGTACCGTTTAGTAGATATTCCGATATCGAACTGTCTCAATTCAGGCATACACCGTATGTTTGTTTTAACGCAGTTTAACTCAGCATCGCTAAACAAACACATTAAAAACACGTATCATTTCAGTCATTTTAGTGATGCCTTCGTAGATATCCTTGCAGCAGAACAAACTCCTGATAATCCTACATGGTTCCAGGGGACAGCAGATGCAGTAAGGCAAACCATGCACCACCTGCTTAACCATGAATTTGAATATGTGCTGATTCTCTCTGGTGACCAATTATACCAGATGGATTTTAATGAGATGATCAATGCACATATCGAAGGGGGTGCAGAGATTACGCTGGCAACGATTCCGGTAAATGCAAAAGATGCAACAGATTTTGGAATCCTTAAAGCGAATGAGGCACATCATATTACTTCGTTCATTGAGAAACCGAATGCTGAAGTATTAAAAGGTTGGGCTTCTGATACTGGGGAAGCGATGCAGGCCGAAGGCCGTAATTACCTCGCTTCTATGGGGATTTACCTTTTCAACAAAGACTTGCTGATTAAGATCTTTGCAGAGAATGCAGATGAAAAAGACTTTGGAAAGGAGATCATTCCACGGGTAATCCAGAGTTACAAAGTCTTCAGTTACCAATATGAGGGCTATTGGACAGATATTGGTAATATCTCCTCATTTTTTGAAGCAAATCTTGGTTTGACTGATGACATTCCGAAGTTCAATTTATTTGATAGTCACCACAGCATCTTCACCCGCCCAAGGATGCTTCCGCCTTCTAAAATTTTAGGTACTACACTTGATAAAACGGTCATTGCCGAGGGTTGTATCCTGCAGGCAGATGATATTAAACATGCTGTTATCGGCATCAGGGCCAGGATCGGGAAAGGTTCCAAAGTTGAGAATGCCTATATTATGGGAAGTGACAGGTACCAGACGCTGATCGAGATACAGGAAGAAACAGATTTTGGCCGTCCGTTGATCGGGGTAGGCGAAAGATGTATTATCCGGAATGCCATCTTAGATAAGAACTGCAAGATTGGTAACGATGTGAGTATTGAAGGTGGACCACACCTGGCAGATGGAGATTTTGGTACCTATGCTGTTAAAGATGGTATTGTTGTCATTAAGAAAGGTGCTATTATACCAGACGGCACAAAAATTTAAATTGTTTATTTAAACACCAGGGGAAATCAGTTTGATCGAAAGAAGCTGTTTAAATTCAGCAATCCCCGGTGCATTATCATATTGGTTCGGTAGTGGTTAATCCATTATCCGAACCTTTTTTTTGTGGCGAAAGGTGGCTTTGAAATACGAGTAGCTGATTTGTGTTATCTTTGCAATATGCAAAGAACCTTTACTGATCAGCTGCACAGGGAAGTTATCCTTGATTATCCGCCAAAAAGGATTATATCCCTGGTGCCTTCTCAAACCGAGCTGTTATTTGACCTGGGGTTAGATGAGGAGATCATCGCTGTGACAACATTTTGCATTCATCCGGGGGAAAAAGTTAAAGGAAAAGCTAAAGTTGGCGGAACCAAAAACCTGGATATAGAACTGATCAGAAGTTTAAAGCCAGACCTGATCATTGGCAATAAAGAAGAAAATGTAGAAGGGCAGATTGTTGAACTTATGCTGGAATTTCCTGTCTGGATGAGCGATGTCAATACACTTGAAGATGCGAAGCTTACGATACATCAACTTGGTGAGATGGTAGACCGGGCACCTGAAGCTGCTTACCTGAACCATTTGATCTCGGCAGGCTTTAATGATTTGCAGACGCTTGCACTGCAGCATAACATCAACAAAAAGGTAGCCTATTTTATATGGAAGCATCCTTATATGGTTGCCGGGCAGCATACCTTCATCAATCATATATTGGCCATGATTGGGTTTAGCAATGTGGTAAAATCTTCAAGATATCCAGCGGTAGAATTAAGTGACCTGCAATTGCTGGATCCTGATGTCGTGTTTCTTTCTTCGGAGCCCTATCCTTTCCGGGAGAAGCACATTAAGGAGATAGAAGCGGCCTTACCGCGGGCGGCAGTAATGCTGGTAGATGGAGAAATGTTCTCCTGGTATGGCAGCAGGCTGGTCAAAGCTGTTCAATATCTTTTTCAACTCCAAAAAGAATTTAAATAATCATACCTCATCCTTAAAAAGGTTGAAGAAAATAGGCATAAATAAATAAATAAAATAGGCATTCAATAAAAAAGCATTTTGTTTAAGGTGTATCCATTAAACAAAATGCTTTTTGCCCCATGAGAATGCTTTATTTTAACTCAGCGATGGCTGCATCGATATAAGCTAAACTAGCCTGATCGCTTTGTTTTTGTTGTTTCAGCTGCACCAGGAAATTGGTGACAAATGCATTGGCACCATAAGATTTATATTTCACACCTATCGTTTTTACGGCATCAACACCAGTTTTTACCGCGTTGATATCGTTCACCTTGCCCAACATATTCATGTAGGCGGGGATGAGCTGAATTTGTTCCTGGGTTCCCAGCGTTGAAAACTTCTCAGAGATGAACGGCAATTCTTTCTCCGTACCAAACTTTGAATAAACGTTGACGATCGCTTCGGTCAATGCTTTTTTACTGTTCTTTTCAAATGCTTTTGCCGTAACCATGGCATCCTGTGGTTGTTGTAGCGCAATGGCCATTAACGATGCACCTTGAACAGCATAGGAGTTACCTTCCAGGCCTTTTTTAAATAGCGGCAGATCAGCCGGATTGTTAAAATAGGCCAATGCGGTGATAGCCTGTGCCTGGACCCTGGAATTGGAATCCCCTAGCGCCATAGTTTTAATTGCTGGCAGCGAAGCTTTGGCTAATTCAGGATGACTAAGATCAAGTTTCTGCAGGGCGCTCAACCTTAAACCATGGAATTTGTCCTTCAAGGCAGCCAGCATAATTTTCACACCTTCAGGATCTTTCTGGCTTTTAGCGGCTGCATCAATAGCTTCCAGTCTATCCAGGTATAACGGTGCATTGGCATATTGAAATGCATATTCCTTCATTGACTTGTTATCCGTTTTTTCCGCAAGCAAGATCTTATCTGCATCCACATTTACCATGTCAGGTTGACCTGCGGTCTTAAAGGCGAAGCTTTGTACGGCATCCTTAACCACTACCTGATGACGTTGTTTTTGTCCGCCTGCATAAATATCAATAGCTATCGGTAAGGTGAATGCCATCCCTTCCTGCGTTTGTTTGATGGTCACTTTTTGTGTTTTAGTGACCTCATCCCAGCTGTAATCGATCGTTAATTTTGGGTGACCAGCGTTAAAATACCATTGGTCAAAGAACCAGTTCAGGTCTTTTCCACTCACTTCTTCCATCGCCAAACGCAATTGGTGTGCCTCGCCGGTTTTAAAGGCGTTTTGCTTTAAGTAAAGGCTCATGCCTTTATAAAAAATATCATCCCCTAAAAAGTTGCGCATCATGTGTAAAATGCGTCCGCCTTTCTGATACGAGACTAAGTCAAAAACATCTTCTTTATCATGATAGTGAAAACGAACCAATTTTTTTAGGGCCTCTTTCTCAGAACCCAGGTAATTGGACATATCGACAAAGTTATGCTCGTCGGCCACATCTTTGCCATATTTATGTTCTGCCCATAAATATTCGCTGTAATTTGCAAAAGATTCATTTACCGTTAAATTGCTCCAGCTTTCCGTAGTCACATAATTGCCAAACCAATGGTGGAACAACTCGTGGGCAATGGTACTTTCGGCCGTTCCATAAGTTTCATCCAAAATCTCTTTTGGTGTACGTTGCACATAGTCGCCATGAAGGGTAGCCGTGGTGTTTTCCATGGCCCCGCTTACAAAATCACGCACAACAACCTGGCTATATTTGTTCCAGGGATAATCCAGGTTAAGAATTTTGGAGAAAAAGGTCATCATTTCTGGTGTTTTTCCGAAAATATCTTTTGAGAAAGGTGCGTAAGCAGGCTCCAGGTAATAGCTTACCTCTTTATCCTTCCACTTGTCTTTGTAGATTTTAAAATCCCCAACTGCCATCATAAACAAATAGGGGGCATGGGGTAGATCCATTTTCCAGGTATCGGTACGTGTACCATTATTGTTCTTCAATTGTGTAACCAGTTTCCCATTGGATAGGGTCACATATTTTGAAGGCACCGTCATGCTAATTTCAGAAGTGGTCTTTTGGTTGGTTTTGTCAATGGTGGGGAACCATACAGACGAAGCTTCGGTTTCACCTTGTGTCCATATCTGGACTGGCTTTCCCGCCACCGTACTATCAGGATTTATAAAATACAGCCCTTTGGCATCAGTAATCGCTGCGCTACCCTTGCTTTTCAGCTCGTCAGGCTTAGCAATATACTCAATGAACAAGGTGTATGACTGCCCCGGTAGATATTTCTTGTCTAACTGAATGTGGATCTGCTCCTGGTCATAAGTATATTTAAGCTTTTGAACTGCCTTCCCATTTACCAGGGCTACTGTTTTTAACTCCATGCCTTTGGCATCCAGCGTTAAAGAATCTGTTGCATAGGCATAAGGCTGAAGGGTAACCCACGCTGCACCTAATAGCTGTCTTTTGGCATAGTCAAATTTAACATCAAGTTTGGTATGCACCAGAGCATTTACTTTGGTCGGTGTTGCACGGTAAGTTGAATTTATTTTGGCAACAGCAGCGGTATCCTGTTGTGCATAAACACTATTGGTGGCGAGCACAAACACCAGGCATGCATAAGCTGATCTTCTTATTATATTTTTCATTAGCATATATTTTGTTACTTAAATTTGAAGAAGCTATCTAAGCCAGCTTCAATGTATTCTCTTAAAAAATTAAAAATACTCAATCCGCCTTTGCCATAAAAATAATTTCTTCCCAAATCCTTGATGTATCAGGTTTTATACGGAAAAATGACGGAAAGATAACCTTTAAAATTTCATAATTAGCGCCATAAATTAAGTATATGTTTAATTAACTGAGGTATACTGTATAAGTAAGATAATTGTTGTTATTATTATTAATGAGGAGTGGTTTTTGATTGGTTGATTGTGGTAGAGATCTTGCCATCAACATTTAACCTATTAAAAATACATTATGAAAAACAAATCAATATTCAAAAGTCTGCTTACAGGCTTCGCGATTTTAGCCATCACTACTGGCTTAACATCCTGCAAAGATAACGATGAAGATGAAACAGGTACAGTGAATCTTAAGGTGGTGAATGCCTCACCGGGCTCAACTCCCCAGGGTTTTTTCCTTGCGAATAGTACGGTAGTTTCGGGTGGACTGGCTTTTGGAGATGCCAGTGACTATATAGTCACTAATTCAGGCAACAACATGGAAGTTCAATTTAGAAATGATGGTTCTGCCTCCCCCTATGCTACAGGCAACTTTGATTTTGAAAGAGGACGGTATTATACCATTTTCTTAGCAGGTCAGGGACAATCAGCCAGAATTAAAGTGTTTAATGATGATATGTCTGTCCCAGCATCCGGACAAGTCAAGGTGAGATTTATACACCTGAGTGATGCCGCCCCTGAAGATGTCGACATCCGACGCGGGTCAGGGGATAATTTAATTGTTGATCTTGAACGTGATGAGGCCAGTAATTATGTAACGGTGGCTCCAGGCATTCTGAGCCTTGATGTGTATGCAACCGGTCAAACTACCAGTTTAGGTAATTTTGACTTGACTGCTTTATTACCTGATAAAATTTATACCGTTTTTATTACAGGTTCAACAACAGCAGACATCGAAGTGCAACAGGTTGTTCACAATTAAAAGCAGCTTATTTATAAAGAATTGTAAAAGTATTTCAAAAAAGCCGGTCCTCAACCGGCTTTTTTTATGGAACGCACACTCGTCCCAATGGTTATTTTTTGAAGTTAATTATCGAATATTTAAATCTTATCTAAAATTTTGATATTTAAAGAGAGTTTCCTACCTTAATACAAGATTAATTCTATGTTTATTAAACTTAAAAATTTAAAAACTTAAAAAGCAAATCTTAAGGCCAAGAGATAAACAAGGCAATCAGAATCTTCAAATTCATTTTTATTAAAGGAATTTAAAAGCAACCAAATATTCTGTTAGAACTCCCAATCGGTTTATCATTCTCAAGCATCCCTTCTTCCTTTATTAAGAATCTTTTTGTTTCTGATCATTTTTTATTGCAAGTAACCATAGCAAGCTCCCTTGCAATTTTTTTAGCGCTAAAAAATATTGATCAAATCGAAATCATTACTAATCTAAGAACCCATATGAAACTTAAACATTTACTTTGTACAGGTATTCCTGTGCTCTTGTTGATGGGGAATCAAGCTTTTGCAGCATCCACTGCAGAAGTTAGCGGTAAGAGTGATGCTCTAAGTCTTTTCTTTTACCAGAATTCACCACAAAAAATTCTAATTACCGGAATCGTCCTCGATGAAAGTTCTAATCCTGTTCCGGGTGTCAGCGTTAAATCAGTTAAAACCGGCAGATCAACGGTAACCGATGAAGGCGGAAAGTTTAGCATCGAGGTGGATAGTCCTAGTGAAACGCTAACCTTTAGTTACTTAGGCTATAACCAACAAACCCGGACCGCCGGCTATGGCACATCACCGTTAACCGTCAGGCTCGAGCCGTCGGAGGGGGTCAGGCTGGATGACATTGTGGTTGTTGGTTATGGTACACGGCGAAAATCTGACTTAACAGGATCGGTTGGTTCTGTGAAACAGGAACAGTTAGCAGAACGTCCGGCGGCTTCCCTAAACCAGGCGTTGTCAGGTCGTATTGCCGGTGTGCAGGTCAACTCCAATTCCGGTCGCCCGGGCGGACAAACCAATGTCCGGATTCGTGGTTTCAGTTCCATCAATACCACCAATAATCCCTTGTATGTTATTGATGGCGTTATTCTACCCGTTGGTACACAAACACAAAACAGTAATGCCATTGATTTCCTCAATCCCGGGGATATCGCTTCAGTGGAAGTACTTAAAGACGCATCATCTATTGCCATTTATGGAGCCAGGGGTGCCAATGGTGTAATTTTAATCACCACTAAAAAAGGAACTTCTACCGGCGGCAGAATTACTTATGATGTTGATTTCAGTGTGCCTACCATTGGTCCGAACCGGCTGGAGATGCTCAATGCAAGAGAATATCTTGATGTGGAGAACCTTGCTTATGAAAACGCTGCAATTTATGACCCGGCCGGCTTCGCCGCAGGCAACTATACAGATCCAAGGATCAAAAGACTCTCGTTGCCATTGCTATTCGATGCCAGCGGTAATCCGCTCTATGACACCGACTGGTTTGAAGAAGCCTCACAAAATAAATTGTCTCAAAACCACCAGCTCGGATTTTCAGGTGGAAATAATGAAACTACTTTTGGTGTTTTCATCAATTACAGGGATGATAACGGCTTGTTGCGAAACTCTTACTTGACACGCTATTCAGGCAGATTTACCGTAGAGAGTCAGTTAAAACCATGGGCAAAGATAGGGGGTAACTTAAACTACACTAACCAGGAAGAAAACCTCGTTGATATCGGTACAGGCGGCCTCAACTCCGTGCGTATGATTACGGAAAGTTTTTCATTTCTACCCGTAACTTACCCTGATGGCACCTGGGCTGATAACCAGAATTACCCGGGTGCAGAGGGCGGGTCTAACCCTGTGCACATTTTATCCGACAGGCAATATAAACTGCAAACGCAAAACACTTTGGGAAATATTTATGCCAACATCACGCTGATGGAGGGATTAGAGTTCCGCAGTGTTTTAGGCGCCAATGTAGTTACACGTGGCCGGAGCGAGTACAATGGTCGTTCTTTGTATGGACTTTCTTTTGACCAGAGAGGTACAGCGCTCCTTGATAACAACCGGGAGAATTACTGGTCATTTGAAAATTACATGACCTATAACAATACCTTTAAAACTGACCATGCGGTGAATGCGGTGTTGGGTTTATCGTGGCAGGAGACCAATATTTTTGGCTTCACGGCTTCCGGCGAAAACTTCTCCACAGATTATTTTGGGGAAAATAATTTAGGTTCTGCCAGCAGACCGCTTCCGGGAGCATCCAGAAGATCCAGGTTTTCTTTTAATTCCTATTTCGGAAGATTAAATTATACCTGGAAAGACAAGTATTTATTTACTTTCACTGGTCGTGCAGATGGTTCTTCTAAATTCGGTGAAAATCATAAATATGCATTTTTCCCTTCAGGTGCCTTCGCCTGGAGAGCTTCTGAGGAAGACTTTTTAAAAGATCATAAAGTCATTTCCAATTTGAAATTACGTGCAAGTTATGGTGTAACGGGTAACTCCGAAATCAATACTTATGCATCTTTGTCTTTATTGGGTACTGACTATGCCGCCATCATCGACAATACCAGGATCGGGGGTGTGGGTACCAACAGACTGGCCAACCCTGATTTAAAATGGGAGAAAACAGCGCAGACAGATATTGGTATGGAGCTTGGATTATTCGATAACAGGATTAATATAGAAACCGATTATTATTACCGGAAAACAACGGACATGTTACTTGCCGCCCCGGTGCCTACTTCAAGCGGTTATACATCCATCACCAGAAATGTGGGTAGTATGCAGAATAGAGGCTGGGAGTTTGCCATCAATACCACCAATATCACCACCAAAGATTTTACCTGGAATACATCTTTCAACATCTCTATCAACAGAAATAAAGTGTTGGAATTGGCTACACCAGCAGATATTTTTGGATTGGGTAACCCGAGTTTCACCAACGAAACAGGAATCATCAGGGTGGGAGAGCCCGTTGGTTCTTTCTGGGGTTTAAACCGTCTGGGTACCTGGAGTGAAAGTGAGCGGGCAGAAGCGGCCAAATATACTTACAGGGGCGGAAAGCCTTTGTTGCCGGGAGATGTTAAATATGAGGATGTAAATGGTGATTATGCCATTAACGATGCCGACAGGATGATTATTGGTAATGGAAATCCAGATGGATGGGGTGCTTTGATCAATAACCTAAGGTATAAAAACTGGGAAATGGTGCTGGATATTCAATATTCCTATGGCAGTGATGTTTTAGATATGAGTACCCACTCGGCAGAAGACCGTGTTGGTATTGCCAACAGTTATAAATCTGTACTCAATGCCTGGACTCCTCAAAACCAAAATACACCAATTGCTGCCATTCGTGATACCAGGGCTGGTTATGTCACCAACGTTGATACACGCTGGGTACAGGACGGTTCTTTTATCCGCGGGCGTAACCTCTTGATTGGCTACACCTTCCCAACTGATATTACACAAAAGCTAAGGCTGGGCAGGTTGAGGGTGTATGCTTCCGTGCAAAATTTCTTTTTGATTACCGACTACAGGGGCAATGACCCTGAAGTAACCACTTATTCAAATGCCTTTGCACAGGGACAGACGTTTTTCGATTACCCTAAGCCAACTACTTACTTACTGGGTTTAAACATTGGTTTATAAGTTAACTATTCTTCATTAAACATTGATCATCATGAAACTCAATATAAAACAAATTCAAACCCTACTTTTGCTGGTATTCCTGGTGTTTGGCAGTAGTTGCAAAAAATTCCTGGAGGAAGAAGATCCATCAAATTTATCTCCTGATACTTATTATACACTTCCTGAGCATGCCGAAGCAGCGGTTGCTGCCGCTTATGCAAGGACCAGGTTTATCGGTGAGGGTGCAGGTATCTTTGTAGTCAATCTTTCCATGCTGGAAGTGGTAACGGGAACGGCAAAAACAGAAACCGGACAGAATTCTGACCTGAATAACCTTGTTGGTTTATCCTATAACGGTGATAATCTACTGGTTAGAAACTGGTGGACCGGCTTGTATAGTGTCATTGCCCAATGTAACCTTGTGCTGGACAAAGTGCCAGGCATTACGCCAATGGATGAAAGCCGGAGAACGCAGATTTTGGGAGAGGCCAGGTTTCTGCGTGCCTGGGCCTATTTTTACCTGGTGCGTTTATATGGTGATGTACCTTTAATAACCGCACCACAGGAGGCTAATTCCGAGAACTTTTTTCCTTCCAGGAGTCCTTCAGAAGAGGTTTATAACGTTATTTTGGATGACCTTAGCCAGGCAGAAGCTGCAGGCTTGCCCTGGAAAGATGCCAGTGGCAGGGTGACCCTCGCTGCTGTAAAATCTTTAATGGCTAAGGTATACCTCACCATGGCTGGTCAGCCGCTTAATAAAGGCGCTTCCCATTATCAACTGGCCAGGGATAAAGCGCTCGATGTGATCACCAACAGTGGCATCAGTCTGTTTCCTACCTATGCCGATTTACACAGCCTCACCCAGGAAAACAGGGAAGAACATATCTTCCAAATCCAGTACCTGGCTACCATTTCAGGTAACACGATGCAGCAGGAATTCCTGCCGAATTTTAAGAATGTTTCCGCTTATAGTGATGAGATAGGAACTACCGTGCCTACGGTACAATTTTATAACTCTTACGAAGCAGGTGACCTCAGGGCCGTAGACCGGGAAGGTTTCTTCTATACTTCCTATTATGACGGCGGAAATGGCCCTTTAAAGCCTTTAAATGCGCCCTATATCTTTAAGCACTTTGATGTGGTTGCACACGGCACACAGGGTGTTGCGGGAACAACACAGTCTGATTTAAATTGGCCTCAAATCCGCTATGCAGAAGTGCTGTTAATTTATGCAGAAGCACAAAACCGTGCAGACGGTAGTCCGAATGCACAGGCTTATGATGCCGTTAATGCCATTAGAACCCGTGCACAGTTGGCTCCACTGGCAGGGTTAACCCAGGCTGCTTTTGAAGAAGGCGTTTGGAGGGAGCGCTGGCATGAACTGTGTTACGAGGGAATTACCTGGTTTGATATGGTACGGTTAAGGAAAGTTTATAACGAAACTACAAATGGCTTTGATGATTTTGTAGGACATAGTTTCCCGGATAACCCAACGATCGTATTAGCGGAGCGGCACCTGTTGTTTCCGTTGCCTACAGCAGAGTTGAGGAACAACCCAAACTTAACCCCTCAAAATCCTGGTTATTAATTTTTAATGCGGTAAATGATTTTAGGGCTGCCCTTAGTGAGGCAGCCCTAAAATCATGTTTTTTATAAGGTGATAAATTATTTGGCAATTAAAACCTATAGCGATGAGTACTTCAGATCAAACCCATGACCACAAGACCATCCAAAACTGGGTGGAGAAAAGAAAAGGTGTACCTTCCAAAATTAAGGGCACGAATAAAAAAGAAGATGAAGGTGTATTAAGGATACATTTTCCTGAACACAGTAAAAGCGATAATTTCGAAGAGGTTAGCTGGGAGGAATTCTTTGCAGAGTTTGATGCCAAGAAACTTGATTTCCTTTATCAGGATAAAAAGGCCGACGGTGAAACCAGCACCTTCCATAAATTTGTAGCGCGCAAGTAATTTACCGGTTATTTTTAACCGTTTACCGTTGATTTTCCTTTGCACACCACTAGCATCTGGATCTGCCTTGTTTTCTGTGGTAGTTTTGAAGAAAAAAGATCATGGAAACGCTAAATAACAAAAAATCAAAACGCTATTTTATTATAGGTGTCCTGTTAATGGCAATAGGAATTATTTCATTGGTGCAGAACATTGGTGTATTCATACCCGGCTGGGTCATCAGCTGGCATACCATCCTATTAACCATTGGATTGTTAATCGGCTACCGTAAGCACTTCAAAGCAGGGGGCTGGATCATCCTGGTATTTATTGGCGGCCTGTTTACCTTGCAAAGCATTTTAACCATTTCCTTGTCGCCTTATATGTTTGCATTGGTTTTAATAGGCCTCGGACTGTACCTTTTGCTTAAACCCACGCACACACCCGGCAATTGCAGGTTCAGCGCAGAAAACGAACACTAATTACCCTAAATTATCGACATAGCGGCCGTTTCATTAAAATGATACGGCCGTTTTTTATGTAAGTTTTCGTCGATTGTGCAAAACCTATAATTTTATCTTAAAACAATTTATTTTATCTATTAATAATTATTATTTTAAATATATAGTTATAAATTTAAAAATAAATATATTTTCCAACTCTCTTGGTAGTTCCCCAAAATTTCATCAATTTTAATAAAGTGCAATAACCAAATAAAAACCTCATTATGAAAAAACGATTTACTATTTATCTCAGGCCTCGGTTTGAGAAAAAAGCAGGTATGTTGTTATGCAAAAGTTTCTTTCTCTTAACTTTTGTCACCAGCACAGCATTTGCTGCATCCCCGGTCAGCGAGACCGAAAGATCCCTTAATTTATCAAGCCTGAAATTCTTTCAGCAAAGCGACATTCCGATCAGGGGTACTGTCAAAGATGAAAACGGTTTACCACTACCTGGAGCCTCTGTGGTGGTAAAGGGTGTAAAAAGCGGTACCGTCGTTGATGCGAGCGGAAACTTCGCCCTCAACGTTCCTTCACAATCGGCCATCCTTGTGGTAAGTTTTACTGGTTATAACTCGAAAGAAGTTGTTGTGGGCAGTCAAACTACCATTAACATTCAACTTAGCCCGACAGATGAATCTTTAAATGAAATTGTTGTCATTGGTTACGGTACCGCCAGGCGGTCTGACCTTACCGGAGCAGTAGGATCTGTAAAAGCGGAACAACTGCAGGAACGTCCGGCTGCATCTTTAAACCAGGCCCTGAGCGGAAGGATCTCCGGTGTGCAGGTAAACAGCAACTCGGGAAGGCCGGGCGGAAGAGCCAACGTAAGGATACGTGGTTTCAGCTCCATTAACTCCTCTAACAATCCCTTGTACGTGGTTGATGGAATCCAGATGCCGGTGGGTAATCAAGCCCAGGCAAGTCAGGCCATTGACTATATCAACCCGAATGATATCGTTTCGGTGGAAGTATTAAAAGATGCTTCCTCTACGGCCATTTATGGTTCAAGAGGTGCAAACGGTGTAATTTTGATTACCACTAAACGCGGATCGACCGGTGAAGGAAAAGTTACGTATAATGTGGATTTCAGTGTTCCTACAGTTGGCCCGAACTTCCCTGAGGTGTTAAATGCTGCAGAATACCTGGCCGTGGAAGACCTTGCTTATGCCAACATGCAGAAGTATGACCCGGAAGGATGGGCCGCCGGCAGGTTTGTGACCAGGAATCCAGCTTTGGCAAGAAAGGACCCAAGGGTGTTTGACAGCAATGGAAACCCATTATTTGATACCAACTGGCTGGATGAAGCCACGCAAAGTAAATTATCACAGAACCACCAGTTAGGCTTTAGTGGTGGAAATGAGCGTACCAATTACTCTTTTTCTGCAGGTTACAGGGATGACCAGGGGTTAATTAAAACCTCTTACCTTAAACGCTATTCAGGTAGGTTCACCATAGACGACCAGGTAAAGAAATGGTTGAAAGTTGGTGGTACATTAAGTTATACCAACCAGGATGAAAACCTGGTGGATCATCATGACCAGACGGTTCGTAGTATCCTGGAAGATTTTCCTTTTCTACCGGTAACTTATGCAAATGGTGTTTATGCAGACAACAGGCATTATCCAAATGCTGAAGGTCGTTTTAATGTAATTCACCGTTTAAATGAAACTAAGTTTTTGCTGGAAACACAAACTACCTTAGCTAGTTTATATTCTAATATCACGCTGACAGAAGGTCTGGAGTTGCGTACTTTAATCGGCGCAAACATTATTGGCCAGGAAAACAATGAATTCACCAGTCGTACCCTAAATATTGGTGAACGTGGTTTTGCTGCCGCCAGAAATAGAAATGAGACTTTTTGGTCTGTGGAGAATTTCCTTACTTACAACAAACGCTTTAAAGAAATTCACTCCTTTACAGGTTTGGCAGGTATTTCCATTCAGGAAAGTAACTTCAATAACATGAGTTCCCAGGTAAGGGGATTTTCAACCGATTATTTTGAATTCAATAACTTAGGTGCTGGTAGTTTAAACCCTCAGGTAGGAACAGGAAAGTCCAGACAATCACTGAATTCTTATTTTGGAAGGCTTAATTACAGTTTGAAGGACAAGTATTTATTCACTGCCACAGGTCGTGCGGATGGTTCCTCAAAATTCGGGGAAAACAACAAATTTGCATTCTTCCCTTCTGCTGCCCTAGCCTGGAGAGTTTCTGAAGAAGGCTTTTTAAAAGACAGCAAAACAATCTCCAACTTAAAACTTCGTGCCAGTTACGGGGTGTCAGGTAACTCTGAAATTCCACCTTATTCTTCTTTATCCCTGCTAAGTTCTAATTACAGTGCTGTTTTTAACAATGAAAGGGTAGTAGGAACGGGTATCAACAGGTTGCCGAACGAAGATTTGAAATGGGAAAAAACTGCGCAGAGCGATTTTGGTGTAGAGCTGGGTTTATTTGATGGTAAAATTTCCCTGGAAGCAGATATTTATTACCGTAAGACCACTGATATGCTTTTGGATGCGCCAGTACCACGTACCAGTGGTTATGCGACCATCAGGAAAAATATCGGGTCAATGGAAAATAAAGGTATAGAGCTAGCGATCAATACCCGGAATTTCAACAGCGAAAATTTCTCATGGAATACCACGTTCAATATCTCCATGAATAAAAATAAAATCCTTTCCCTTGCAACTCCTGCTGATATCTTCGGTATCGGCGGACCAAACTTCACCAATCCGACCAACATTATTCGTATTGGAGAAGAAGCCGGTTCTTTCTGGGGACTTACCCGTTTAGGTGTATGGTCTGAGGCTGAAAGAGCAGAGGCAGCAAAGTTTGTAAGTTATCGTAATGGTAAAACCATTTTGCCTGGTGATATTAAATACCTGGACGTGAATGGAGATTATGCCATTAATGATGCTGACAGGATGATCATCGGTAATGGTAGCCCGGATGCATGGGGTGCTTTAACGAATACTTTCCGCTATAAAAACCTGGACCTTACCGTTGAACTACAGTATTCAATAGGCAATGATTTGATGGACATGACCTCACACTCCAGTGAAGACAGACAATCCCTGGCGAACAGTTATAAAACAGTCTTGAATGCCTGGACACCGCAAAATCAAAACACCCCAATTGCAGAAATACGGGATACTCGTGCAGGTTATGTAACCAATGTGGATACCCACTGGATCAAGGATGCTTCGTTTATACGCGGAAGGAACTTGTTGCTGGGCTATACCTTCGGTGATGCCATGGCCCAAAAAATGCGTTTGAACAGGTTCAAAGTTTTTGTGTCTGCACAGAATTTTTTCCTGATCCATAAAGACGAACTTCAGGGTGATCCAGAAGCAACGCCAACGGGTGGTTATGCTAATGATGGCAATAACGTGTTCTCGCAAGGGATGAACTGGCAAAGCTATCCAAGACCGACCATTTTTATGGTTGGATTGAATGTTACCCTATAACGTGTTTTATTTAAAAATATTAAGCTGATATGAAACTTAACATCGCAAAAAATATATGCAGCATTTTCATCTTCGGAAGTGTCATGCTCGGATCCGGCTGTTCCAAATTTCTGGACGAACAGGATCCCTCAAATCTTACCCCCGAAAGCTTCTACACGATACCTGAACATGCTGAATCTGCTATTGCATCAGTATATGCAGATACCAGGTTTATCGGTGATGGTGCCGGTATCTTCTCCTCTAACTGGCAATTATTAGAAGCCGTTACGGGGACCGCAACTACCGAGACGGCCCAGAATTCTGACCTTAACAACCTTTTAGGGTTAATCCATGATGGAAACACAGGCCATGTGATCAATTGGTGGAATGGTCTTTATCGTGTAATCGCTCAAGCCAACCTTGTGCTGGAAAAAGTTCCGGGTATCCCCGAAATGGATGAAGCTCAAAAGAAACGCATTTTGGGTGAAGCGCACTTTTTACGTGCATGGGCTTACTTTTATGCAGTAAGGTTATGGGGCCCGGTACCCATCATTACCAAACCACAAACTACCGCCTCTGAAGACTTCCTTCCTGCGCGTGCCCCTGTTGAAGAGGTGTATAACCTTATTGTGTCTGATCTGACAACTGCAGAAGCTGCAGGCCTGCCCTGGATGGATAAAAGAGGCAGGGTTTCAACGGCAGCTGTGAAATCTGAAATGGCCATTGTTTACCTAACCATGGCCGGACAACCTTTAAATAAAGGTGCATCACATTATAAGCTGGCTGCTGATAAGGCTAATGAAGTAATTACCTATGCCAACAGTAACCCCAATGTGATTAATCTTTTTGATACTTACGCAGACGTCCACAGAGAAAGTTTAAAGAATGAGCGGGAGCATATTTTTATGCTGCAATACAATTCTCTGGTGGCCAGCAATCCGATGGATAATATGTATCCAAACTTTAAGCCGGTGACTTACAATGGTGCTTCCGGTACAGGTAGTACCGTGCCTACGGCTCAGTTTTATAGGTCTTATGAAAATGGTGATCTTCGTGCGGTGGACAGGGAAGGTTATTTTTATACCAGTTATTTTACAGATGGTAATGGTGCTTTATTTCAATTAGGTGCTCCTTATATTTTTAAACACTTTAATACCGTTGCTAATGGTAGTTCAGGGGTTGCTGGTACAAGAACGAACAACCTGAATGTGCCTTTGATTCGTTATGCTGAAGTTTTATTGGTTCATGCTGAAGCTCAAAACGAATTAGGCGGTCCGACTCCGGAGGCTTACAACGGCCTTAAACGGATAAGGGACAGGGCTAAGCTGGTTACTCCTGATTTAGGAACTTATACACAATCTACTTTCCGCGAGGCGGTTTGGAGAGAAAGATGGCATGAGCTGTGTTATGAGCAGATCACCTGGTTCGATATGGTACGCTTGAGAAAAGTATATAACGAAACGACTAATGGATTTGATAATTTCGTAGGTCATGTTAACCTAAGTTCTAATCAGGCCTTGCAGGAAAAACATTTGTTATTCCCTCTTCCGAGACCTGAATTGCAAAATAACCCTAATTTGACTCCTCAAAATCCGGGATATCCAAATTAGGACTTTTCATTACATTTTGTCTCTCCAATCGACACCCCACAATCATAAATGTGGGGTGTCTTTTTTTGGTGTTTTCTTTTGATTATCTTCACAGCTGGCAAAAAAGTCGTTACATGACACCAGGTAAAGCATTCGCTACTCTTAAACCTTTTAAAAGAAAATAAAAAAACCGATGAATAGATCCATTAAACACAGTCTGGTTATTCTTGTTACATTGTTTCCTATTTTTGTGCAGGCACAAAAAAGTAATACACTACAAAAAAGCGGAATGATGTATCCAGAAACAAAAAAAGAAAACATACAAGACAATTATTTCGGTACTGTCATTCAAGATCCATATCGCTGGCTTGAAGATGACCGTTCTGAAAAAACAAAAGCCTGGGTGGAAGCTCAGAATAAAGTAACTCAAAACTATTTATCCCAGATTCCTTTCCGCGGCGCTATCAAAGAGCGTTTGAAACAACTGATGAATTATGAAAAATATTCACAGCCGTTTAAGGAAGGGGAGTATACCTATTTCTATAAAAATACGGGTCTTCAAAACCAAAGTGTACTGTACCGTCAAAAAAACGGTGACGAACCAGAAGTTTACCTTGATCCGAATACTTTCTCTAAAGATGCGACCACTTCCCTGGCAAATCTTAATTTTTCCAAAGATGGCAGTTTATTAGCTTACCAATTGTCTAAAGGCGGTTCCGACTGGACCGACGCTGTAGTGATGAAAGCGGTTGATAAGACCATGATCGGTGATACTTTGAAAGACATCAAATTCTCCGGAATAGCATGGCATGGCAACAAAGGCTTTTATTACAGTACTTATGATAAACCAACAGAAGGTAGCCAGCTGAGTGGCTTAACCCAGTACCATAAACTCTATTACCATCAGCTTGGGACTTCACAGAAAGATGATCAGCTGATTTTTGGTGGCGATAAAACACCACGCCGGTACATCGGTGCTGGGGTAACAGAAGACGAGCGTTACCTGATCATTTCCGCTGCCAATTCTACTTCCGGCAATGAATTGTATATCAAAGATTTGTCGGTTCCCGGTTCTCCTATTTTACCTGTGGTGAGCAATTTTGAAAGAGACCACGATATGATTGACAATGTTGGGAGCAAACTTTATATTTATACCAGGTTAGATGCTCCAAATGGACGTGTGGTAACCGTTGATGCGGCAAATCCTGGCCCAGAGAACTGGAAGGACCTTATTCCTGAAACTCAAAATGTATTGAGCCCATCTACAGGAGGTGGAAAGATCTTTGCAAAATACATCAAAGATGCGGTTTCTATGGTGTTGCAATATGATCGCAATGGCAAGCTGGAGCATGAAATTGAATTACCTGGCATCGGTACGGCATCTGGTTTCAGCAGCAAGGAGCATGAAAAAGAGCTTTTTTATATTTTTACATCCTATGTTTATCCAACAACAATCTTCAAATATTCCCTGCTTACCGGGAAATCTGAAGTGTATAAAAAACCAGGGGTAGATTTTGATCCTGCAAAGTATGAATCAAAGCAGATTTTTTACAGCTCAAAAGATGGCACCAAAGTTCCAATGATCATCACCTATAAAAAAGGACTTCAACTGAACGGCAAAAATCCTACCCTGTTATATGGTTATGGAGGCTTCAGTGTAAGCTTAACGCCGGCTTTCAGTACGTCGGTAGTCGCTTTGCTGGAACAAGGAGCAGTTTATGCGGTACCGAACCTGCGTGGTGGTGGTGAATATGGTGAAAAATGGCACGTGGCAGGAACCAAGCTGCAAAAACAAAATGTATTCGACGATTTTATTGCAGCTGCCGAATACCTGATTGCACAGAAATACACCTCGAAGGATTACCTGGCTATTATGGGTGGCTCGAACGGCGGTTTATTGGTTGGAGCAACCATGGCGCAGCGCCCTGAGCTGGTGAAAGTTGCCTTTCCTGCTGTTGGGGTGTTGGACATGCTGCGGTACCATAAATTTACCTCTGGTGCCGGCTGGGCCTTTGATTATGGCACGAGCGAAGATTCCAAAGAGATGTTCCAATATCTTCACAAGTACTCCCCGTTACATGCGCTAAAACCTGGTGTAAAATATCCCGCAACAATGGTCACCACCGCTGATCATGATGACAGGGTAGTGCCCGCTCACTCTTTCAAGTTTGCAGCTAAGCTACAGGAAAGTCAGGGTGGACCTGCACCGGTGCTGATCAGTATACAAACCAATGCCGGCCATGGTGCAGGTAAGCCTACAGATAAAGCCATCGAAGAAACAGCCGACAAATGGGCGTTCTTATTTTACAATATGGGCTTAAACTATAAGCAATAAGTTAAGCCTCAATGGCACCAATATACTGACTATCGGCTACATCCAGACGATCGTTAGACACAAATGAAACATAGAGCTCAAAACGCTCTTGATGCAAGGAGGCTGGGATTTCTAAAATATCCCAGCCTTTTGTTCTTTTAGCTCCGCTGGTTACATAAAAATGAAGGTCCTTTTCCGTTGTATAAGCCAAGAGCATCACCTGGTCTTCTGTTTCAGGCCAGACGGGCTTCACCGCATGTTCCCATGTGAATTTTAAACCTTCCTCCACCCAAGTCGCATTAACGTTGGTGGCTTGCGTTAAACTGCCCTTGCTAAGTATAATTTTTGAATAATCTATTGTGATGTCTGGATAGTAGCCGGTCATTGCTTGTGGCTTGTTGTACTGAACAGCCAGGTTGTGAAAGTTCTTTTTCGTGCCCACAGCGCCCGGATGAAAACCTGTTTTGATAAAAGCTTCAGCGCCTTTGACAAATGCATTGATCACTTTCATTTGCTTTTGGTTGTTCAATTGTGCGATTGTAGCTGGTTTTTTAGAAGGCCCCGCTACCGATTTGAGGATCTGCTGACCGTTTAATTCATAGGATACAAGGTTATTCACCTTTCCTGTAAAGCCGCCAAATGGTCCGTTTTTTAATATTCCCATGATTAATTTGCTTAATGATTTATAGGTTGATATTAATCTATAAAATTATACTGTTAATTTAACGATAATAATTTACATTAAACAAATGATTACCAAAGTTTTTCTTAAGTATTGGCAGGGCCTTTTCAGGGCGTTGGAAGGGCTGGCAACCCTGGTTAGACCCTGCCAAGGCCCTAGCAACGCCCTACCAATGCCTCCCCAACCGTCGGTGTTCTCTTCCTTCTCGCCAAATCATTTGATGGTGTGCTCTAAATTTTGTAACTTATAGTGTTGAACCTTAACTTTATAAAAAGAATATGAAAAGAACGATGTTATATACCATGCTGGCTGCGATGCCCCTGGTTTACAGTTGCGGACAAAACACGGAGAAGTCTACTGGTGATGCAGCCGCCAAGCAGGATTCGCTTTTTACGAATGAATGTTATGCCGCTGTGGATTCTAGTGATAAGGCAGATTTAAAGCTTAAAATACATGATGGTAAAGAAGTTACAGGCAACCTGGTCATTAATTATTTTGAGAAAGGAAAAAATGATGGGGTAATCGATGGAGCGTACCGTGGTGATACCCTGTTTGTAGATTATACGTTCAAGATCGGCACGGACAACCCTACAGTTTATAAAAATCCATTAGCATTTTTAAAACGCGGGGATAGCCTTATTCTAGGCGTAGGGCAGATTGAAACAAGTTTGGGAAGATCTTATTTTGTGAAAGGTAAGCCCATTCGCTTTGACAGAAGTAAATTTATTTTTGGTCCGGTGGTTTGTAAATAGTGGATGTTGATAACAGGTGGATAAACCCGTTGATAACCTGTCGATAACCTGTCAGTAACCAGTGAATAACTTGTCAGTAACCAGTGTGAATTATGTTAATAATATGTGGAAATCGAAGGTTAGTCTGTTAATAAAATGTTGATAGATATTTTAAAATAACACTTGACAAGTATAGATAAAATGTTGTAAATTAGATCTATCAAATAAAAAGTACCTTGACAATCTGAGAGAAATCATCCAATAGAAGGATTAAGCCTAAGGGCAGAAACATTCAGGATATTTCGAAGGATCAACAGCTATCAGCATCAAAGGAGACTGCGATGATGAGCTTAAAGTAACCAGGTTGAGAAACCAAGTGAAATAAACTGAATCCCAATCAGAACTTACAAGCTATACGGGTGTCTACGGAACAGGATATAGCGAAGTAACGATAAAGTGTATAAACTGGTTTGAAAAGATCAGGCATACCAATATTTGTCAAAAGGAAACAATATTTGATGACTTTATGGTCGCTACGGCAATCATAAAACGGAACCGGGGAACCAATTCGAACGATGCGGAACTCCGGTTTCATTATTTATAGTCTTTTCATTTTATTTTGTTCTGGCTGTTTGCTTTAACAGGCTGATTGCCGAATCTGAGGCGACCAATAAACCAGCACCTAACATGATTACGTCTTTAATGACCAATCTTCCGGCAACACTCAGGTAAGGAAAACCATGGTGTTCACCTCCTAATGCGGGCACCCAAACTTCTGGCGTGGTCATCATAAAAGTCAGGGTAACCACCGACATCCCCACGGTGAGCAAACCGCCAATTAAGCCCAACTTTGCATTATAAATGCCCAGTAGCGCTAAAACACCGATCATAACAATGACTGTACCCAGCAGGTAGGAGAAGATATAGGTATTATTGGCATGGTGCCACTCGATATTTTTTGGCACATGCTGGCCCTCTTTATTTTTATGTTCATTGTATTCCGGAGCTGGTCTGTCCAGCATGAAACTCATCAGCGGACTGTTGGCAACAAAGGGAATGATTCCTTCTGCTTCATATGGAAAGGCTTTTAATCCGCCAATCCATGCCATGACAATAAATATTGCAATCCGGGTAAAGTTGACAAAATAGCGCTGTGAATTCGCCATGAAATTTAGAAACTGATGCAGTGTTTTTTCCATTCAGCAAAATTAACCCATCCAATTGCACCGGTAAATGGATAAATCTTCCTAAATGATGGATAAATCTGCCACAATAGAAATCCCTACGTCGGCCCTGAACTCGGTAGGAGATACACCGGTGTATTTTTTAAAATAACGGCTGAAATAGTGTTGGTCATCGAAATTCATCAATCCTGCTATTTCCTTAATACTTTTATAGGAAAGGTGTAAATGCTTCTTTGCTTCTAATATCACCCTTTCCTGGATCAAAATAGAGGGTGATTTCCCGAAATATTTGGTGCATTGTTTGGTAAAGCTGTTCGGTGCCAATGACAGTGCATTGGCGTAAAATAAGGGTGATCGCTGTTGAATAAAATTTTCTTCCAGCAGATCCCTGAACTTTTCAATCGCTGAACCAGGTGCAGGCGCCTCATCGATTTGGTCGACCTTCTTGATCCTGCTGGAAACAGCGAGGATCAGCTGTAGGTAGCTTTTTAGAATAGGCTCTGTAAAGGGTAGATTTTTCTCCTTCTCCTTTTCGATCTTTTCAAAGATAGCGTTCAATTCGTTATCTATGAGGTAGATGAAAGGTTGCTGGTAAATATTGTTGAACAACAATCCGTTACAGGCCACTTCTTTCTTATGGTATTCTATACAATAGAAATCACCATGAAAACTAAGTTTCTCCATCCCTTCTTCGATCGTTCCAGAAATTTTGATGTGCTGGTAGGGGGTGGTGAATAAGGCAATCTGACCATCAAATTCTAAATCTACAAAATCGGCACTGATCATGCCTTTTCCCTTCAATAGGAAAATATTGTAAAATGGTACTGCATAATAATCTTTGAAATGATCAGGATCAATTCTTTCAAGTATCAGGTAATCTTTATTTAAAGTCATGTTGCGTTCTCCTCTGCAGCGCCAATAACTGCCGCCAGATTGATTTAAATATAGCGAATTAGCAGAGATAGCAGATTAAATCTCATATTCTTTAACAAAATTCCTAATTTTAAAATCATGAGTAAAGCCCGCAGACCTACATCCGATCAAAAAAAGATATTTGTGCTGGATACTTCCGTTATCCTTTATGATCATAATGCATTTAATAACTTCCAGGAACATGATGTGGCTATCCCCATCCAGGTACTTGAGGAGCTGGATGAGATGAAAACTGGAAATGAAACCAGGAATGCGGAGGCACGAAGTTTTATCCGGTTGATGGACCAGGCTTCGGGCGACAAGATCATGAATACCTGGATTCCTATAAAAGGGGGCAAAGGAGGAAGATTTAAGGTCGTGATGGATTTTCCCGGTGGGGAAGTTAATGCGGAAGCGGTTTTTGGTAAAGGTAAATTTGATCACCGCATTTTAAATGCAGCTCTAGGTCTTAAGCATGAATTTCCGAAGAAAAAGGTGGTGTTGGTATCAAAAGACATTTGTCTGCGGTTGAAAGCCAAATCCCTGGATCTGTATGCTGAAGATTATGAAACCGGAAAGATCAAAAATGTGGAGGAGCTCTATACGGGTAAAACTACCCTGCGGAAATTGCCTGACGCGCTATTTGAAGAATTAAAAGCATCGGGCAGCGTTGAAGCAGGTAATTTTGATTTGCCTTTTAATGCCGGTAATCATTATTATACCCTCAAAGGGAAAAGAAAGTCAGCCATCACTTATTTTGACTTCCTGGCTAATAAGCTTTTTAAAATTCAGAGCCCTACCTTGTTTAAGATTTCGCCTAAAAATGAGGAACAGGCCATGGCCATGCATGCCTTGCTTAATCCGGATATTAAACTGGTGACCATTCAAGGGATGGCGGGTACAGGGAAAACGCTGATTGCCATTGCCAGCGCACTGGAGCAACGTAAAGCTTACCGGCAAATCTATGTCACCAGGCCTATTATCCCACTGAGTAATAAGGATATTGGTTTTTTACCCGGCGATGCAAAGTCGAAAATTGACCCCTATATGGCGCCCATCTGGGATAGCTTAAGGTATATCAAAGAGCAATATAATGATGATCCTAAGGTGCAAAGTCAGATAGATGCATTTGTAACCACAGAAAAAATTGTGATTACCCCATTGGCATTTATCAGGGGCAGAACGCTCACCAAGATATTCTTTATCATTGACGAGGCACAGAATTTAACCCCGCATGAGGTAAAGACCATCATTTCCCGTGCCGGAGAGGATACCAAAATCATATTTACAGGGGATATTTACCAGATCGATGCACCCTACCTCGATGCAGAGAGTAATGGATTGACTTATTTAATTGAAAGCGCGAAAAAACATCCTTTGTATGCACACATTACTTTGGATAAAGGCGAACGCAGTGCTTTGGCGAATTTAGCAAACGACTTGTTATAGCTAATGGCTTCATTCTTTCTTTGGTGCAAACCTGGGGAACTGTTGCAAAATTGGCTGAAGGCCTGAATTGGGCCCGGTTACACTGAGTACCATTTGCTCCAGGGCATAGTCTGAAATTTGCCAGCCCAATGGCAATACCGGCCATACATTATCGGTTTTAATTTTTAAAACCCGGGGGTTCACTGAATAGTAGTTCCAGTTATTTTCTTCTGCCCGTAAACGGATAATGGTTTCGGCCTTTATCGTGTTTCCATTCGTACTGTTCAAAATACCCAGGGCAGGGGCCAGGGGTTCATATAAATTTTTAACCCTTTCTAAGGAGTCCATCACCGGTACACTGTTTGGCAGGGAAAGAATGTTTATCCTAATCTTCAGGTCCCGGTAAGTGGCATCATGCAGCTGCAGGGAGTCCAAGACATACTTAAATACAGTTAATACCTGTAAGGAAGTCTCTGCACCCGAGTTTTCCAGCGTACCGCCATCTGTAAAATGATGCTGTTCATCAAATTTGGCCGTCGGACTCACATAAGGAAAGCGGGCACTTACAAAAGCTGCGGTGCTGAGGTACAGGTCTTGATTTTCGTCGATCAGCTCCTGGAGCAAAATTGAGCCGGGGAAATCGTCTTCGCTTAAGCGCACCGGTGCCAGTATTCCTTTGAAACCTGTCTTGATGTCATAGGTGTTGGAAAAGAATAAAGGGATATTCTTTTGTGGTGGCTGCCAGCCATTGCCAAGCAGGGTAGCATAGTGGAGCCCATATTTTAGGGTGTGAAATTCCCAATTCTTTTCCTGTAAACGAGCCCGGTCAGGATACCAGTGCTGGCCGATTAGGGCCATGAAAGCATCCCTGCCGAAGAGTGCTGCCAGGTTAGCAGTGAGGTAATCATGATGGTAGATTTGCAGCGAGTTGACAGGGTAAAAGAGGGTATCGATTGTAGGGTAGCTTTCATCTGAAATTCTTGCAGCAGCGAGAAGCGACAGGCCGACAGCCCCGCCGGAAACACCGGAATAAGAAAAAGCATAATGTTGGAAATTGTTTGGCAATGCGGGATGACCCTGATTTTCCTGCAGCAGCTGATCCAACCTGCCGATCACCATGGTTGTCCAGGCTGCAGCTTTAATTCCACCGCCGTAAGCATTGACGAAGAAAACAGGATAAGCAACAGTGTCGTGTGCTTTATTGAAAGCAGCGATTTCAGTCCTGCGGCTTTGTAACCATTGGTGTGTATAACTTTTCAGATCTAATTTTTTATACTGACCTGTTGGTTTGGGTACGAGTTGGACTTTGTGGAAATCATTGTTGCTGGTCGCTGATCTGTAGATCACCAGGAGGAGAAACAGGGTAATGAACTGGATTTTTGTTTTGTAGCCGATAATAAGCAGGAACGAAAAGAATAGCGTATAGGCAATCAATGCTGCAATAACGATGGGCAGCGTGTAAAAACGGTCATACCGGGTTAAATAGAATACAATATTCTCAAAATTAAAGGCCACAAAGACCAGTGCGACCAGGATACCTGCTGTAATGATAAATGGAGCAATAGGGATTTTTCTGACGACAGTGATGCAGGTACGGTAGCTGACGGTGACCACAAAAGCGAAAGATAGCAGGAAAAAACCCAGGGAGAGGTAGGCCAAATAATAGGGTTCACGGGTTTCCTGTGAGGTGCCCCAGTAAATGATGGCGCCAAAAACCAGTACCATGGTGATGATATACCTGCCAGCATTGAAATTTCCTTTTGGTTTATAAATCTGGTCCAGCCAATTGTATCGCAGGGCACTCAGGTATAGTATACAGGTAATGATCAATATGACCAGTGGAGAAATATCAGCAGCAAGGTAGCTGATATGGTACGCCTGCATAGTGATGAGCACACCGACTGCAGGGATAAGAAATGTTAATAAGCCTAAAAACCTGGCGAGATCTAATTTATCACGGTCGTTGTCAGCAAACTTCAGGCTTTTGCGCGGTACGGTGGTGAGGTCAATCTCACTGAGGTTATCATAAATTTTAGGTAGATACCAATTGAGCAGCGCCAAAACAGTAGTGGCCGTAAAAAACCAAAATATACCCCAGTCAGAGGTGTTAATGGTGACCAGCAAATCCTTTCCCTGTTCAGTAAAAGCCATTAAAAGAAACAAGGTCAGCAAGCCGGTGAGTACGATGCGGAATTTCCATCCGTAATAAACAAAGCCCTTTAATAGCAAGGATAATTTTTGTAGCCATACACTGATCAACCGGGTGGCTTTTATTTTAATTAAGAAATAAATCAGCGCCGATAGCAGCAATAGGAATTTCAGTAAAGCAGGTAAAAATATCCATATGGCCTTACCTCCAGTCGCCCCCTTATCTGTGTTATAGCGGTATAATACCTTTAAGATCTGGCCGTTTTCGAATAGGTCCAGGATGCCTGCCACAAATACGATAACAGACAACAAAAGCCAATAGTTACTGCTGACCAGCTGATGTGCTGCAGCCAGGTGTTTTCTGTACTTAAAAAACAATAGGGAGAGGAAAAGGACATAAAACAAAATAAAACTGTAATCAGCCTTAGTTTGTTTAATAGCTGTATCTAATCCAGTCAGCTTTTCTGTAATAACGGTATCACGGCTATATATTTGTTGATTGATATAAACACTGTCCCATTCTTTAAGAATCTTTTGTTGCCGGAGTGTCGAAGTACTTAATTCAAGGGAAACAATACCTAAAGGTGCATGACTGGTTTTGAGGAGGAAATTGTTTTTTGTGGTCATGCTCCCAGTTACGAGCAGCCCTATCAATACCAGGTAAAATATTGGTTTTAAGACATTCATAAGAAGATAAGCTTGAAAAGGAGAAATGACATTATGAATTTACTGAAAAATACACAGGTTTCTTTATACACTTTATAACTTATACCTATAATTTATTGTGGTATACAAAGGGATCTGCCAGATAACTAAGGAGTTGGTTAGATAAGTTTCCGAAATTAAATTGTTAGTGCGATTGCACACAATTAGTTTTTAGATTTATTATATATTTATTCAAGAAAAACTTTCATATAAAAATATAATCATATGATAGAGAGAAACCTTATTTTGAAGCATGTTAATATAGTGTTCCAGGACGTATTTGCTGATGAAGGCATCATTCTTAGTGATGAAACCACTGCGAATGAGGTGGAAGATTGGAATTCTTTAAATCATATTCAGCTGGTGGTGGCTATCGAGAAGTTGTTTAAAATCAGGTTTACGGCTAAAGAGATCCAGGGATGGAAGAATGTAGGAGAAATGGTTACCTGTATCCAGGGTAAAAAATCAAGATCTGCGATTTTTGATTAAACGACTTTTATGAGGATTCTTAGATTTTAACTTTCGCCTTATTTCTATAGTAAACTACTGCTTTGCCTAGGTAATAACCGATAACTAATATGAGATAAGAGAATTTGGAAACCTCCGCCAGGACACCAAAAAAATTGAGTATAACAAAAATCAGGCAACTGATCAAGATGAACAAAGCGTCAATATAATTTGGGTTTTTCATATCCTAAGTTTCCTATCCTAATTTGGTTGCTGTAAGATACTATTCTTATAGTTAATTATCCAAATTATGCTTTACCTTTGCGTCTATGCTTCGAAGACTTACAGCCCTTATGTTGGTATGTACAATCTTATCTGCTAATTTCAGCAGGTTCTTCGTTTATGCAGGATTCGAGTTCAACAGGAATTACATTGCTACAGTGCTTTGTGTAAACCGCGATAAGCCGGTGATGCAATGTGCAGGTAAATGTTATTTATCAAAAAAACTTAAGCAAGAAGCTGAAAAGGAAAAAAAGCAGGAAAGGCTAGCCAAGAAAACACAGCTGCAGGAAGCTTTTCTGACTGAGCGTACGGTGCTCCATTTCCCGCCGGTAATCGTCCAGCAAAAATTGTCCGTTGAACTTCCTTTTGCCCTTCCCAAGCATGCAGCAACCATCTTTCACCCACCCCAGGGATAAATATTCTATTCATGAATTTTATTGATTGATACCCCCTCGTTGTTTCTAATTAAGAATCAACAGACAGGGTAATAAGTTTTAGGGGCAGTTAATTCCTTGAATGGCTGCCTGCATCTACTAATTTCATAATGAGATACAAATACTTCGTATTAACGACAGTCTTTGCTTTGCTTTTTTTTCATGGTAAAGCACAGACTCCGCTCCTTAGGGGCCATATATATGACTCTCAAACCCGACAGCCCCTGGCAGAGGTTTTGATTAAAACGCTGGCTGACCTATTGCTGGCAAAATCTGATGCAAAAGGTTATTTCCAAATCCCCCATCCGCTGGCAGATCAACAAATAAAAGCGTTGATGCCAGGTTTTAAAACGCAGATCGTTACGCTTGATCCGGCGGTAACGGTGCTCAATATTCAGCTGGATGCAGATGGCCTGAGCCTGAATGAGGTTCGGGTAGCAGGATACAACGGCAATAAAACAAATAAGGAAACAGCCGGTGGGATTGCCCTGATTACTTCGAGAGATATTTCCAGAGGCACGGGCATTTCCCTGCAACCCGCATTGAATGCCATTCCGGGGGTAAGAATGGACCAGAGTACGCTTTCTGAAGCGCGGATATCCATTAGGGGTAACGGGGTGCGGGCCTCCTTCGGCATCCGGAACGTAAAGGTGTATGTCAATGAAATTCCGGTAACCGAGGCCGATGGGACCACGCGTATTGAAGCCCTCGATATCAACAGCATCGGTCGCGCGGAGGTGATCAAAGGTCCTGCGTCCAGCATTTATGGTGCAGGAACAGGAGGTGTCATTAATTTCCAGTTACAACGCTCGCCATACCAGGAACAGAGCATGGAAGTAGCCGCATTGGCGGGTGCTTATGGCTTACATCGTTTGGCGGCTACCTACCGCAATGGTGGTGATCAACTGAACAGCTATGTTTCCTATGGATGGCAGGAGTATGCAGGTTACCGGCAGCATAGCAGCGATATGCGCAGGTTTATGACCGGTAACTTTCAACTTTTCCCGAGCAATAAGCGCATCATCACGCTATTATTGAACCGCACCACTCAACATTCACAGATACCTGGATCGCTGACACAGGCCCAGGTAGATGCTGATCCCTTACAAGCCAATGCGACAAATTTGGACAAGGCTGCAGCGAGGTACCAGAACTGGACCCGCATTGGTTTAGGTCAGCAATATTTGTTCAATGACCAGTTTTCTAACCATACCAGTGTTTTCACCTATTTCTACGACCTTGATCATCCGCTGCCTTATGCTTACCTGCGCAATACCTATCAAAGTTATGGTGGAAGGACACGTTTTTCTTTCGACCCCGGCTTTAACGTGTTGCCAACACGTTTTATGGCGGGTGCCGAATTTAACCAAGGGCTAACCAAAGGTACGCAGTATGTGAATAACCAGGGGGTAGAAGGCGCAATCAACGCTAATATCGACTATCAGAATACACAATATTCCTTATTTTATCAATCAGAAACTGCGCTAGGCAAGCATACGTTGCTCACCCTGGGTATCAGTTATAACAATTTAAAATACGACGTTCATGATTACCTGAAACCGAATCAAAGCGGAATCAAAAAGTTCGATCCACAGGCTTCTCCCCGGATTGCCTTAAGTCATACTTTTGGTGAAGCGTTGAGCCTGCATGCCAGTGTGAGTTCGGGTTTTTCACCTCCCTCCAGCTCGGAAATTAAAAATGTAGATGGCTCTATCAATCCTGTTTTGCAGGCTGAAAAGGCATGGAATTATGAAATTAATGCGAAAGGAAACTTGTTTAAATCTCGCCTTGCTTATGATGTGGCGGTGTTTAAAATGGATATGGAAGGAGAATTAATTGCCCAGTCCATCCAGCAAGGGATCACGATCTATAACAACGCGGGTAGAACCAGTCACAATGGCCTTGAAATGGCTTTGTCTTATCACTTCGTCAAGTCCGACGACGGGAAGCCGGTGACATTGCTGCGTCCTTTTGCCACCTTGACTTATTCAGATTTCTCTTTTAAGGATTATAAGGTGATGAATGCCCAAAACGAGGTGACTGCCAATTATGATGGTCATGCGCTCACTGGAATAGCGCCATGGGTCTGGACAGCAGGAATTGATCTGGAGATGAGAAACGGCCTTTATTTTTATGGAAGCTATTTCTATAGCGATGACTTGCCAATGAATGATGCCAATTCGGCTTATCATCCTTCCTACGAGGTATTGAATGCCAAGATCGGTTATAAAAGAAAGATAGCTAAACAAATCGAAATTAACCTGTATGGTGGTATGGATAACCTATTGAATCAAAGCTATAGTTCTATTGTATCGTTAAATGCAGCGGGTTTTGGTGGCAATGCGCCAGCTTATTTTAATCCATCGCCAAAAAGAAATGGTTATGGCGGACTCAGTCTGAAATACTTGTTCTAAAATTTAATTAATTCTAAAAACGAAACCATCAGGAGTTGGGAGCTCACAAACAGTAATGAACAAGCTTTTGATGAGCTCCCTAACGAATGAAAATCATATTAACTCATGAAACACAGCTTTCTCCTCTTATACCTGTTTTTGACCTTGTTAATGGTTCAGTCATGTAAAGAAAAACAACATGAAATTGTGGCGCAGCCCCTAAGCCTGACCCCTCAAGAAACATCCGGTGTTTATTTTACACAGGATCATCACCGTAATGCCGTATTGTGCTGGACAGAGAAGGATCAGATCGATTCCCTTTACAGGTTGAAATATGCCATTTTTGATGTCGCGGCTGATTCTTTTGCTGCCGCTGTTACTGTACCCGGTTCGGCAGGGATGACTGCCGTAGCAGAAAGTGCCGGTAAAGTGGCTTTTAAAAGTGATGGAACTGTAATGGCCCTGTTTGGGAAACGCTTTTTGCAGGAAAAGAATCCTTATGCAGGGGCCATATATTATACGTTTTCCAGTGATGGCGGGAAGAACTGGACAGGTAATCAGTTTCTTCACAGCGATACTGCCCATCGTTACGGACGCAGTTTTTTCGACCTCAGCACATTGAAAGACGGTGAAATAGCCGCGGTATGGTTAGATGGCCGCTTTGGTAAAACGCAGAAAGGATCAGCGCTTTATTTAGCCCGTACGGAAAAAGGCAATGGTTTTACCGGGGAGCGTTGCCTGGAAAAAGGCACTTGTGAATGCTGCAGAACAAATCTGCTGCAGGATGCTCATGGAAATATCCACATTGCCTACCGGAGTATTATGTTCCCTTCAACCCTTGCAGGGAAACAAGTTCGCGATATGGCTTATATCTACTCGAATGATAACGGAGCAAGCTTTTCGTCACCTCAAACCCTGAGTGAAGACCACTGGCAAATTGAGGGTTGCCCGCATTCCGGTCCTTCGCTCGCTGTGACCGGGCAGACCGTGAATGGGGTATGGTTTACTGCTGGGGGAACGCCAGGGGTGTATTTTACCAAAGCGGCAATAGGATCGGACTTTGAAAAACGGACTTTACTCAGCAATACTGGCCGGCATCCGCAAATGTTGGCCTTGCCAGATGGTCGAATAGCTATTGTATTTGAGGAGAATGAGCATGGCCATGCAATGGCTGGAAGTCACCAACCTGCGGGGCTGTCGAAGATTGTACTGACTATATTGAAAGATGGTCGGGAACAAAAAAGAATCACCATCAGCGAGGGGCAGCATATCGATCATCATGCAGTGTTAAGCCTTGTTAAAGATGATATGATCATTGCATGGAGCAGGGAGGAGCATGGGAAGTCCAATATATTTTACACCAGACTGCGGGTGCCGGATTATAGATAGCTGGCAAACTTTTAAACAGGCTACATTGTTTATGTTAAAAACTTGAACCATGAGCCTGGAGAAATATGTTGCCAAGCGGGATTTCACAAAGACCGCGGAGCCTAAAGCTGGAAAAAGTAAAGACAAAGGTAAGCTGATGTTCGTGATACAGAAACACGATGCATCACGTCTTCATTATGATTTCCGGCTGGAAATGGAAGGTGTTTTGAAAAGCTGGGCAGTGCCAAAGGGACCATCACTGGATCCTAAAGTAAAACGGCTGGCCATGATGGTGGAAGACCATCCTTTTGACTACAGGAATTTTGAAGGAATTATCCCTAAAGGGGAATATGGTGGTGGTACGGTGATCGTCTGGGATGAAGGCACCTATGAGCCGATCGAAGAAATTAAGGGAAAGAAAGCACAGGAAAAGCATTTACTGGAGCAGCTAAAATCAGGTTCTTTAAAGATTAGATTATATGGCGAGAAGTTACAGGGTGAGTTTGCCCTGGTGAAAACACATGGCATGGGAGAGAATGGCTGGCTATTAATCAAGCATAAAGATGAATATGCTTCGGCAAAGGATATCACCAAAAAAGACAAATCTGTCCTTTCGGGTAAGACGATTGAAATGGTTGAAAAAACCAGCGAGAAGGTCTGGAAGGAGGGGGGAGAACAGACCATAAAAAAGACCAAAAAAGCGGCTCCTGTTAAAATTGCCGAACCGGCAGAAGAAGTCGAACAGGCAAAGGAACCTGAAAATGAGACGGCCGATGCGAAATCCTTATTGAAAAAAGCACCAAAATCAGCCTTTCCCAAAACTTTGAAACCCATGCTGGCCACCCTGGTTGATGCTCCTTTTGATGATCCTGACTGGCAATATGAGGTGAAATGGGATGGTTACCGTGCATTGGCCCTCCTCAATAAAGGAACTGTGGAACTGCTCTCCCGCAACAATAAGTCTTTCGATGAGAAATTCTACCCCATACACCAGGCAATGTCTGAGCTGAAAATGAATGCTGTTTTTGATGGTGAAATTTTAGTGCTTGATGAAAAAGGCAGGTCTAATTTTAGTGACCTTCAAAATTGGCGTAGTGAAGCAGACGGTGAACTGGTGTTTTATGTGTTTGACTTGCTGTGGTATGAGGGAAAGAACCTGATGGATTTATCGCTTAATGAAAGGCAGGCTATCCTGAAAGATATCCTGCCAACAGATGATGACCGCTTACGGCTAAGCAAAGTGTTCAAAGCCAATGGAATGGACTTCTTCCGTGCAGCAGAAAGAATGGGCCTTGAAGGGATCATAGCCAAGAAATGCAGCAGTACCTATTCGCCAAACAACCGTTCAAAAGAATGGTTGAAGATTAAAGTGAGTAAAAGACAGGAAGTAATCATCGGTGGTTTTACTAAAAATGAGGATACGGTGAAACAATTTAGTTCTCTGTTGTTAGGTGTGTATGATCAGGGTGCATTTACTTATGTGGGTAAAGTAGGAACAGGCTTTTCTGTTAAAGTACAGAAAGAGATGATGGCGCAATTTGAGCCTTTAATTACTGATAAAAGTCCTTTTGAAACGGAGCCTGATGTGAACAAAGCTTCCCGTTTCAGACCTAATCCGCCAAAGGCAAAAGCCACCTGGCTAAAGCCGGAGTTGGTTTGTGAGGTGGCATTCAGCGAAGTAACCAGCGATGGGGTATTCCGCCATCCTTCTTTCCAGGGAATGCGCGAGGATAAGAATGCGAAGGAAGTTACGCGGGAGACACCTGAACCTACTGCAGAAATAGTAGCGGAAGAACACCATGAAGAAGTCATTAAACCACCTAAAGCTGCCCAACGTAAAACGTTGCTGAATCCAAAAGATGAAACGCAGGTGCGCAAAGTGTGTGGCCATGAGCTGAAATTTACCAACCTTAGTAAGGTTTACTGGCCTGAAGATAAGGTGACTAAACGTGATATGTTTAATTTTTACTACCAGGTAGCAGATTTTATTTTGCCCTATCTCAAAGACAGGCCTATGTCTTTAAACCGCTTTCCGGGTGGTATCCATGGGTCAAGTTTTTACCAGAAGGATGTGAAGGATAAAGCGCCTGACTGGGCCAAAACTTTTCCTTATACCACCAGCGATGGTGAAGAAAAGGAATACCTGGTAGGTGATGATGAGGCGACTTTATTGTGGATGGCCTCGCTGGGCTGCATTGAAATGAACCCCTGGTTCAGCAGGGTGCAATCTCCTGATAACCCCGATTATTGTGTAATTGACCTGGATCCTGATAAAAACACTTTTGATCAGGTGATTGAAGCGGCACAGGAAGTGAAAAAGGTGCTGGATGCCATTGAAGTACCCTGTTACTGTAAAACTTCGGGATCTACGGGCATACACATTTACATTCCCCTTGCTGCAAAATACACTTACGACCAGTCGCAGCTGTTTGCAAGGATCATCGTAAATATCGTGCATAAAAACATTCCTGACTACACCAGCCTCGAAAGAATGATTGCCAACAGGAAGGGGAAAATGTACCTGGATTTTCTGCAAAACCGTCCTGGTGCCACCATTGCAGGCCCCTATTCTTTAAGGCCTAAAGTAGGCGCAACAGTTTCCATGCCCTTGCATTGGGAAGAGGTGAAGCCAGGTTTAAAGATGACAGATTTCACCATATTCAATGCGATGGACCGACTGAAGGTGGAGGGTGATCTTTTTAAGGGCGCTATAGGTCCGGGAATTGATTTGGAAGCGGCCATCAGTAAGGCCAAATCTATTTTTGGCTAGCTTTGAGAAATTAGTATTTTTATGGCTTTAAGGCTTTTGTAGGGGAATAGTGAAGTGGAAAGTACTGCCAAGACCGGGTGTACTTTCTACCCATAAATCACCACCATGTTTAAGGGCGAAGTCATGGCATAAATTAAAGCCTAAACCTGTACCTTTTTCTCCTGATGTACCATAGGTGGTGTAATTTTGGTTTCTATCGAACAGCTTGTTCATTTGTTCTTTTGACATGCCAACGCCATTGTCGGTTACAGAGAATTTAACCCCTTTTTCTTCATTTGAGGCTTTTATTAGCACACGACCGCCGTCTTTTGTAAATTTTATAGCATTGGTCAGCAGGTTCCTGATGATGGCATCCAGCATTCCCGCATCGGCATATAAGTTCAGTGCCTCGTCTATCTCCAGACTGACATCAATATTCTTTTTTTCTGCCAGGGGCTGGATGGTCAAAATCGCCTTTTGGACATGGCTAGCAACATCGGTAATGTCGACCGGATTCATGTTGATCGATTTAAACTGGATTTTTGCCCAGGCTAAAAGATCTTCAAGCAGGTTATTGGCATTTGACAGTTCAAGCTTCATTTGCAGAAGGTACATGTGCAGTTCTTCAGCAGTATTGGATTTAAAATCCATTAAGGTAAGGTTCAGCAGTTGCAGACTTCCCGAGATGGGATTTCTTAAATCATGGCCGATAATGGAAAGCAGTTCGTTTTTTAATTCATTGGAAACCGTTAATTCCAAGTTGAGTGCTTTTAAGGCGTCTTCCTGAAGTTTTCTGATGGTAATATCCCTCATGCTGCCCTCAATGCCTTTGAAAATCCCATCTTCCATCACTACCCGGGCATTTACAGAAACATAAACTACTTTCTCCTCTTTTGTTCTTAAGCGCACTTCAAAGTCGCTCACTACGCCATGTTCGTGTAATGAACTCAAAATCTTATCCCGGTCTTCCGGATACGCATAAAAGTCGCTCGCAGGCCTGTTGAGGAGCGAACTCCTGGAATAGCCGGAATATTTTTCTATTAAAGGACTGATTTCGGTGATCGAACCCTGTTCATCAAGTTGATAAAAAACTTCCTGAACATTTTCAAAGATGCTGCGGTATTTCTTCTCGCTGCGGATCAGTTTTTCCTGATCTTCCTTTCTTTGCGTAATATCTTCAATTTGAGAGATGAAATGCAGGGGATTGCCTTCACTATCATTGAGCATGGTAGCGGCAACAACTACCCATATTACAGAACCATTTTTATGGATATACCGCTTTTCTACTCTAATTTTGTCGACATTCCCTACAGCAAGTGCCTTCAGAGAGTTATTATTGTCGGCAATATCATCCGTGTGGGTAATCTCCTTTACATGACGCCCTATTAGTTCCTCTTCGGTATAGCCTAACATTTGAGTTAAACTTTGATTAATTCTTTTCCAGTGTCCTTCCGGGCTGATAATGGACATGCCAATCAGCGAGTGGTCAAAAGCCTGGTTAAACTGGGTTTCACTTTGAAAAAGGTGCTCTTTTAGTTGTTGGTCTTTACAACTACTGCTAATGTCTTCACAGTATAACAATAAGCCGCCAATACACCCGTCATCGGAAACCCAATTTCTGATTTCCCATTTTAGCCACAACACTAAACCGTCAGCTCTTGCATGTTTGCTTTTCTCAATGGTTTCATTTTTGCCCTTTAAACAATCTTCCAATAAAACCTTTTGGTGTGGTTGAAGATCAGGAAAAGCAGTTAAGTGCGAAAGACCTATAATTGCCTGATTTTTAAGCTGAAATAATGAAATCCATTGCTCTGATACAGCGATATAATTCATATTTGTATCAACAATTGCCAGAGGAATGGGAGTGACAGCAATTATATTATTTAAAGCAGTAGAGATATTCATTAAATACAGTTAAAAAATTGTTTTGTTTAATAACCAAAGATAAGAGAAATATAATAGCGTTTCAGGTTATTACAGGTCAGAATAACTGGTTGGCGTTAAAAATACGACATCCATTCTGGCCATGTTATTTTTATATTTTGGTAGTGCGGACATGCGTTTCCAGGCCGGGTCGCTGCCAAATGTTTTCCAATGGGCGTCTCTGGATGCCTTATCGCTATAACTAGTCATATACATCATATTGGGCATGCGACTGCCGGCCAACACTTCACCGAAAAATACTGGCTGACTACCAATCCGGAAGAAAATCTCCATCTCCTCATCATTAAACATGTTGATTTTGTTGAGGCTAATCTTTTCGGTAGCACTTTCGTAACTGCGGAGCTCATAAACACGTGTATTTTTTGGTGCATCAAAAACCGGCTTTTTCAGGACTGGCATAGCAGAGAAGGCTTGCATAATGATAGCTTCTTTGCGAACATAGGGAGCGTTGTCAAAACTGGCATTGATATACTCGGCACCCTTTGTGGCCAATTCTTTGTCTTTTTCCAGGCGTTGGTTCAGGTTTTGAAATCCTTGTAAAGACTGATGGGGAAGTAAAACGTAAACCCGTTTATCTACTGCGGTATCGATGTTGGTTGTTTTAAATACACCGACTGTTTTTATGCCAAGCCGGCGAACCGCAGGGATGTATGCATCAGCAAGGTATTTGTCAAGACGCTCTTCCTGGGCTTTATCTTTGATATGGTAAACTATCAACTGATAAAATTCCCGCGCAGGTGCATTGGCCTGCATGGCATTGGCGATAAAAGAGGTGAAGATGAGAATAAAGCCCACAAAGGCAATGGAAGTAATTTTAAGTTTCATTTTCTGTTTGTTGATTAGGAAATAAAAATAGTTATTTTAATAAGGAATCCCTTTACTTTTGAAAAGTAATATAAAAATATGCGCGTAAGGAAAAATGAACAATTAAGGAAAAGGATTTTCAGTATAGTATTCGGGTCAGACACCAAGGAGGGAAGGTTATTTGACCTTATTTTGCTTGTCACCATATTATTAAGTATCGCCTCCGTTTTTATAGAGAGCATCACAGCTTTACGAATCAAATACTTCCCCTATATATTGGTGGCGGAATGGATATTTACCATTCTATTTACCATAGAATATACACTCAGGGTTTACAGCAGTGAAAAGCCCATGCGCTATATATTAAGTTTTTATGGCTTAATAGACCTTATTGCTATTTTACCTACCTATATCGGCTTGTTATTTGGTGGTGCACATTACCTGGTGGTCGTTCGTGCTTTCCGTTTGTTGCGGGTGTTTCGTATTTTGAAATTGAGCCGCTATCTGTACGAAGGGAATATTCTCCGGAAAGCATTGCAATCAAGCATGTACAAAATCACGGTTTTCATTACCAGTGTAGTTGCCCTGGTAACAATAGTTGGCACCCTGATGTACATTATTGAAGGGGATAAAAGTGGCTTCACCAGCATACCGATTTCCATTTACTGGGCCATTGTGACCATCACTACTGTGGGTTATGGCGATATCTCCCCTCAAACTCCCTGGGGGCAATTCTTGGCGAGCATATTAATGGTAATTGGCTATGGCATTATTGCGGTACCTACTGGAATTGTGTCTGTCGAAATGGCCAGGGCTACAGATGAAGCGAGGAAAAAGTGCCCTTATTGCAAGGCTTCTGTTTATCCGGAGAGTGCCAGTTATTGTTCAAATTGTGGCAAGAATTTAACAAATGAGGCTGATACAGCTTAGGTTTTATTGTAATTAATATTTAAATTGGATCAGATAAATCCATTTATGAACGTCCGCTAAGAAAGCACACCATGTTTGATGAACTTGAAAAATATAACATGAAAGGCAATTTCTTTTTTCAGGCAACGGATAGTCTGGAGGAAGTCTGTACTGCACCTGCAGATCAATACGGCATTTTTTTAGCCTATGCCTTACAGAAGGGAAAGGTTGAGCTCATTTATATTGGTAAGACCGGCCTTGACGTGATGAAGAACAAGCAGCATGAAACCAAAATACAGGATGGTTTAAGGGAGAATTTATTGGACGGCTTACATTTCGATGAAACAAAACGTAAGCATTCATGGCCGGTACAGATGCTGATTGAAGACATCGAAGTATTACATATTCATTGGTATGTAACATGGGATGGCAAGAATAAAGACCGGCCAAGGACTGTAAAAATGAAATTGTTAAAAGTTTATAAAAATATTTTTGGTGTTTTTCCGAGGTGGAACCAGCACTCAGATTTATGCTGATCGGGTATATCTGACTAGTTATCAGATAGGTGAAAGTCAATGGCCGGTTGTCAACTAAACTTTAGCATTTCGGGAGGCTAAAATTATATCAAAATAATTTAAAAAGGATTTTGACTTTTAAAAACAATCTCTATATTTGCAGTCCTAAACAACAACAAAAAAAGCGGATGTGGCGTAATTGGTAGCCGCACCAGACTTAGGATCTGGCGCTTCACGGCGTGGGGGTTCGAGTCCCTTCATCCGCACAAGCATCAAAAGCAGCTCTTCAGAGCTGCTTTTTTTGTTTAACGTGAAACCCCGCAAGTCCGGGAGAATTTCGGAATCAAAGGATCAATGCCGAGTATTAGCAATCGCTACTTCATGATGATGATCGAAATAACTTCTATTTTTAGGGTGAAGTTTAAAGTAAGCCAAAAGCAAAATATCATATATTTTAATATTAAATTGCCTCTCGCTAATTTAGCTCTTCTTGACATTCATTAGATGTTATTACGCTCAACTATGAAAATTATTTATTGCTTTTTGCTCCTGTTGCTCTCTATTACCGGTTGTAAGGTGAGTGCTCCTTCTTCATCAACTCCACAGACTTCTTTCGCAGATGATGCTGTTAAGCAGATGATTGACAAACAGGCTATCTGGCTCCTGAGCCACCCAGAGTTACATGCTGCCTCTATTGGAGTATTCAATAACGGAAAAATTAACATGTACCATTACGGTGAACTGGATCCAGAAAAGGGCAACAAGCCCACAGACTCCACCATTTATGAGATAGCCTCCATTTCTAAAACGTTCACTGGCACCTTGGTAGCCAATGCCGTGCTGGAGGGAAGATTGAACTTGGAAGATGATATAAGAAAGTACTTAAAAGAAGAGTATCCAAATCTGGCATTTGAAGGCAAACCAATCCAAATCAAACACTTGCTTACTCATACCAGCGCCTTGCCCCGTGCATTACCTATAGACGATCATATCTGGGAAAACCCAGGAGACAGTTTGGCTTTTAAGTTGCATGACTTGGCCAAAGACTATTCCAAAGGGCAGTTTTTAAAAGATTTACACTTTGTTAAACTCAAGGAAGTGCCTGGTGGTGCTTATTCTTATTCCAATATTAGCCCCAATCTTTTGGCCCATATTCTGGAAAACATTTATGAGAAATCTTTTGATGAACTGTTAGAACAAACCATTTTCAAAAGGGCAGGGCTTAAGAACACAAAAATGCGTTTGAGGCAAGGGGAGCAGGATAGATTAGCCAACGGTTACAATGAGAAGGGTGTGCTTATGCCACATATGGAGAGTTCTCTTTGGGGGGCTGACGGGGGTTTGAAATCCACTTTGCCTGATTTGATGTTGTACATGGCATTCCAGTTAGACAAGAATAGTGCTTTGGCCCAGAAATCACAGGAAGCTGTGACAGCAACCTCGCAAGGATATTTCTGGACAGTGAAAGAAAACAATGGCTCTAAAACAGTTTCTGGCCACGGTGGTGCCTTTGGAACACAGACCTGGTTTTCTTTTTATCCGCAGCATAACAGAGGTATTGTAGTCGTTACTAATGAATCTGGCCCTAACACTGCTGGTATTATATCTGGCATGTTGCCTTGGAATTCTCTTTATATAGACCTGTTGCAACAATTAAATAAGGATGGCCGGGAGAAAGCAATTGCCTTTTACAAGGACATTAAAGCAATGAACGTTAAGGATTATCATTTTGAGACTGCAGAGAATCAGTTGAATGAGTTAGGCTATCATCTGCTGGGGGAAAAACGTATAGAAGATGCAATAGCCATCTTTAAATTGAATGCCCTAGAATTCGCGACCTCTGCTAATGCCTTTGATAGTTTAGGAGAGGCCTATTTGGTTAAGGGCAATAAAGAGTTAAGCTTAAAAAGTTACAAGCAAGCACTGGCGTTAGATGCCCGAAGTGAAAATGCTAAAAAGATGATCCGTAAACTAGAAGACACCACTCAGAAGTGATGCCTGCTTTTTCATGGCTATTCCTAAACGCTGCGCGGTTGATGTTTTAAAATGCATGAATATTTTTAAGATATTTGAGTTTTTATTTATCATTCTGATCCTTGATGAAGAATACGGATTGCTGAAAAAAATCTTCGGCGACCGCAACATTCAGTTTAAACTTCCCTGGTAATCGTTAGTGTATGATATCCTATTAAACAAAATATTGATACTATTAATAAAAACTTTGTGGCAAAACCAATAATTAATGATAGTTTTGCACCCTCAAATCCCTCTTTGAGGATGGAGAGGGGAATCCCTTCGCGAGATTTTTTGTTTATATAGAAATTAAATATTGATTCAGAAATATGAATATTACACAGGAAAAAATTAACGACTTAAACGCAGTTGTAAAGATTAAAATTACGCCTGAAGATTATACTGAAAAGGTTGATAAAGCCATTAAAGACCAGGCCAAAAAAGCTAATTTACCTGGTTTCCGTAAAGGAATGGTACCTGCAGCTCACATCAAAAGAATGCATGGTAAAAGTATCCTTGTTGAAGAAATAAATAATCTGTTAAGTGAATCCTTAAATAAATACCTTACCGATAACAAAGTTGAAATCCTTGGTCAACCGTTGCCTGCAATGGAAGACGGCAGAGATTTTAAATGGGATGGTACTGATGAGTTCGAATTTGATTATGAATTAGGCTTAGCACCGGCTATTGATGTAACCATTTCTGCGAAGGATACTTTCACACAATATGTGGTTAAAGCTGATGAAGAAACCCTGGCTTCAAGGATCAAAAACATTCGCCGTAGCTATGGCAAAATGACAAATCCTGAAGTTTCGGCAGAAGATGACGTGCTTTATGCCGATTTAGCACAACTTTCTTCGGATGGTTCAATTATTGAAGAAGGAATCACAGCTACTAATTCAATCCGTTTAGATGCAGTTCAGGATAAAGGAATTCTGAAATCTTTAATCGGTTTAAAAAAGGATGATGTAGTTGAATTAGATGTTCAAAAAGCATTTGGAAAAAATGAGGCGGTAATCGCCAAAATATTGAGCATTGATGAAGCGGATGTTAAAGATCTTGATTCTAAATTCCAAGTTACCATTAAAAACGTAAACAGGTTAGAAGAGTCAGATTTAAACCAGGAGTTCTTTGATAAAATATTTGGTGAAGGCGTGGTTACCGACGAGGCTGGATTTACTGCCAAAATTACCGAAGAAGTGGAAAGCATGTTCAAACAAGATGCAGATCGCAAATTGCAAAACGACATGTATACACAACTTGTTGAAGGCATAAATATTGAATTGCCTGACGAATTTTTGCGTAAATGGCTTAAAGCTACAAACGAAAAATTGACTGATGAGGAATTGGCTGAAGGATATGATGATTTCGCCAAGAACTTGAAATGGACTTTAATTGAGAACAAGTTAATTAAAGATAATAACATCGAGATTAAATATGAAGATGTTTTCCAGACTGCGAAACAACGTTTAGATGCCCAGTTCAGAATGTACAGCCCTAGCGCAATGCCTGAAGATCAGCTTGTGCAGTACACCACTACATTCCTGAAGGAAAAAGACAATGCAAACCGCATTTTTGAAGAAGTAAAAGCGATTAAAGTATTTGAATACATACAATCTGTTGCTACTTTAGATCAGAAAGAAATAGCTTATAATGAATTTGTAAAATTAGTGTAGTTTTTATATTACACTTTATGGTATAGATACAAGATAAGGCGGCTTTTTTAAAGCCGCCTTATCTATATCACAGCTAAATAAATTTTACAATACAATATTAAATTGCCAATTTAGTTTTACATACATAGAGACTTATTTAGATATACTTATGAAGATAAATAAAGACGAATTTAGAAAATACGCAGTTAAACATCACCGAATCAATGGTTTAAACGTTGATCGTTTTATAGGTCAGACTAATATGTCGCCAAAAAGCATGACTCCTTATATCATCGAGGAACGTCAACTTAATGTAGCGCAGATGGACGTTTTCTCCCGTTTAATGATGGATCGCATTATCTTCCTGGGTGACGCTATTCATGAAGGAAATGCCAATATCATACAAGCTCAATTGCTGTTTTTACAGTCTACAGATAGCAACAGAGATATCCAGATCTATATCAACTCACCTGGTGGTTCGGTATATGCTGGTTTAGGTATTTATGATACAATGCAATACATTACGCCTGATGTGGCTACCATTTGTACAGGTATGGCTGCTTCTATGGGTGCCGTATTGTTGGTTGCTGGTGCCAAAGGAAAACGGGCAGCTTTGCGCCATTCAAGGGTAATGATTCACCAACCATCAGGTGGTGCGCAAGGGGTAGCATCAGATATGGAAATAAATTTAAGAGAAATGCTTAAATTGAAGAAAGAGCTTTATGACATCATTGCTGACCATTCAGGCCAAACTTATGACTGGGTAGAGAAAGCTTCAGATCGTGATTATTGGATGACTTCCAATGAAGCCAAAGATTTTGGAATGATTGATGAGGTGTTAGGAGCAGTAAACAATAAAAAATAAAATGGCTAAACAAAATAAAGAATCTCGCTGTTCTTTTTGCGGTTCTGGTAAGCAGGATACTTTAATGCTTATTGAGGGCTTAGATGCATTTATCTGTGATAAATGTGTTGCCCAGGCCAACCAGTTGCTGGTACAGGAATTGGGAAGTAAAAGATCTAAAAGCCTGGATGCTTCGGTAACTTTGCTGAAGCCAATTGAAATTAAGCAACATATTGACAAGTATGTAATCGGTCAGGATTCAGCAAAAAAGGTGCTGTCTGTTGCTGTATATAATCATTACAAAAGATTAAGCCAGAAAATTAACCAGGAAGACGAAGTTGAGATTGAAAAATCCAACATCATGCTGGTTGGTGAAACTGGAACTGGTAAAACATTGCTTGCAAAAACTATAGCGAAAATATTGCATGTACCTTTTTGTATCTGTGATGCTACAGTATTAACAGAGGCAGGTTATGTGGGCGAAGATGTGGAGAGCATCCTCACACGTTTGCTGCAGGCTGCAGATTATGACGTGGCTTCGGCAGAACGTGGAATTGTATATATTGATGAGGTAGATAAGGTTGCCCGCAAAAGTGATAATCCTTCCATTACAAGGGATGTTTCCGGTGAAGGTGTTCAACAGGCGCTGTTGAAAATACTAGAAGGTACTATTGTGAATGTTCCCCCTCAGGGCGGACGTAAACATCCTGATCAAAAAATGATCCCGGTAAACACCAATAACATCCTGTTTATTTGTGGTGGTGCTTTTGATGGTATTGAACGTAAAATAGCCAATCGTTTGCGCACGCAGGCCGTAGGGTACAAAGTGAAGAAAGACGATGTGGATTTAGACCTTAAAAATCTGTATAAATACATTACGCCGCAGGATTTGAAATCATTTGGATTAATCCCTGAATTGATTGGTCGTGTGCCCGTATTAACCCACTTGGATCCCTTAGATAAAGAAGCTTTGCGTAACATATTAACCGAACCTAAGAATTCTTTGTTCCGTCAATATGTGAAGTTATTTGAATTTGAAGGTGTGAAGTTAACCTTTGATGAGGATGTATTAGATTTCATTGTCGACAAAGCGATGGAGTATAAATTAGGTGCCAGGGGATTGAGGTCTATCTGTGAAGCTATCATGCTGGATGCCATGTTCGATATTCCTTCTGAACCGGGTACTAAAGAATTAAATATCACATTGGATTATGCCTTAGAAAAATTTGAAAAGGCTGATTTTAAGAAGCTGAAAGCAGCATAGAAAAATCCCCGTTTTATCGGGGATTTTTTTTTATCTTGTTATTTGGTCAGCGATTCCTAAGTTGAATTTTGAAGACAAATAACCTAACTCGGAAGCCATGAATGAAGAAAAGGATATAAAAAAAGAATTAAAGGTAGCTAAGGTCAAGAAAGTAAAAGAAGTTGAATCTCCTGTTAAGCCTGGTTTAAAAACCAAGGCGGAAATTGTTAAAAACTGGCTTCCAAGGTATACAGGCAGACCACTGGAACAATTCAGTAAGTATATTCTGTTAACCAACTTCACTAAATATGTACAATTGTTTTCTGAATGGAATGACAATGCACCGATTATGGGCATTGATAAACCGATGCAGAGTGTAACTGCAAATGGCATAACCATTATCAATTTCGGAATGGGAAGTCCGCTGGCAGCAACCATGCTCGATCTATTGTCTGCTATTTCCCCTAAAGCAGTGCTGTTTTTGGGCAAATGCGGCGGTATAAAGAAGAAGAATCAAATCGGCGACCTTATCCTTCCGATTGCCGCGATAAGGGGAGAGGGGACTTCAAATGACTATCTTCCAGCTGAGGTACCGGCATTGCCTGCCTTCGCACTTCAGAAAGCGATATCGACCACCATCAGGGATCACTCCAGGGATTACTGGACCGGCACCTGTTACACCACCAACCGTAGGGTATGGGAACATGACAAGAAATTTAAAAAGTATATTAAAAGTTTAAGGGCCATGGCGGTTGATATGGAAACGGCTACCATATTCACCACGGGCTTCGCTAACAAAATTCCAACGGGTGCTTTATTATTGGTGTCTGACCAGCCGATGATTCCGGAAGGGGTAAAAACTACTGAAAGTGATAGTAATGTAACCAACACTTATGTTGAAACACATTTACGAATCGGTATAGATTCACTCAAGCAGTTAAGTAACAACGGCTTAACAGTGAAGCACCTGAAGTTTTAAACAGCCTAATGTGCTTCTTCCGTATTTTTGGGGAAGTCAAATAACAATAGGGTTCCTGTATGATGGCTTATTTCTGCCCAATCATTCACGTCAAAATTAATGGCAACTACGCCGGACGTGGGAATATTATAGATGTCGGCATCGCTGAGGTAGTTAGCGAAATCTGTAAATCCTGGATTGTGACCAAACATGGCGATGGTTGTATACTCATTTGAGAATTGATTCACCACTTTCAGCAAATCCGATGTATCTGCTTCGTAGATGGAAATGTCGGTTTGAATTTCTCCTGCCGGAATATTCCATATCCTTGCGAAATGTTTTGCTGTACTCCATGCACGGTTTGCGGGGCTGCTTACGAGGTGCGGGGGTGACCAACCCTTTTTAAGGACTTTTTCTGCCATAACTGCGGCATTTTTATTGCCCCGGTGATTAAGGGGCCTGTCGAAATCTTTTATCGTTGGATTATCTCTATCCGATTTTCCATGTCTTATCAGCAGCAGTTGTTTAGTCATTTATTTTTTCTAAAATCTTATCTATAACAACCAAAGTTGATAAATTGTTCATGCAGGCAAAGTCTCCTCTGTAACATGGGATGTTTCCATAGATGGAACAAGGCCTGCATTCCAGCTCAATTTGAACAGCATCATCCATGGATTGCCCATAACCCATGAAGCCTGCAAAAGGATGTGTAGCTCCCCATATTGAAACTACTGGAATTCCCATTAACGAGGCCAGGTGCATTCCTGAAGAATCCATGCTCACCATCAGATCTAAATGAGTAATGAGTTGCAGCTCTGTTTCCAGGTTGATCTTGTTGATAACTGAAATGATATTGTCATGCTGCGCTTCCCATTGAGCTGCAATTGCTGCTTCTTCTTTGCTGCCCCCGAAAATTAATATTTTGTAATTCAGTTCTGCCAGTTTCATCAGCACGAACTCCATTTTTTCAAGCGGATAAACTTTCTGCTGGTGTTGTGCAAAAGGACTCAAACCGATTAATTTGCCTGTTTTATTCGCTCCGATAAAAGGTAAAAGTTCCGGGCTAATTGGTGCTGCCTGCTTTCTGATCAGTTGGTGTGAGAGTGTAAAAGGGAAACCAAGTTTTCTAAATACATCTGCATAACGTTCTGTGTTCAATTGAAGCGGAACCAGCACTTTATTGAACTTGCGTGTCAGTTTTTTTTTGTCAGCACGGCCTTTATCTAACCTGCATATTGTTTTTCCACTCAAGAAAAACAGGATACATAAAATAGTGCTTCTGAGGTTAAGGTGTAAATCGGCAACTGCAGTGATGTCCTGTTTATTAAGTTCCCTGAAGTATTTCAACAAACCGAAGAAACCTTTGTGCTTCCCTTTAGGGTCAAAGGCATGGAAATCAAGGTGATCGACATCTTTGAAAAAAGGCTCAAAAAGGCCTCTGGTAGCCATGATTATAGCAGTTTCAGGATACTGTTGCCGGAATTCACGCAACACGGGGACCGTCATCGCTACGTCTCCCATGGCAGAAAACCGGATCACCAATATTTTAGATGCCCTGGTCATTGTTATTTTTTAGCGTAGAGTACAGGATTTAAATTTGGGTCATTATACATTTTCATTTGTTTATAAACTTTCATGTATTTTTCTCCACTTTTGATATCAGCAATTAATTCATCCAGACTGCTTGAGAGATCAGTCTGCTGCATCAAGAGTATATTCAATTTAATACCACAGGCTTCAATATGTTCGGCCAAAACATCTGTTCTTAATGTTTCTTCCTTCATGTGAAACACTTTGAGGGCAAGAATCGACAAGCGGTCTATCACCCAGGCCGGACTCTCTGAGTTAATTTTTGCATCCTTTTTAGGGGCTACATATTTGAATTCTTCAAGGAAGTAGCTATCGATAAATTCCACCACATCTGTACGTTCCTGGTTAGATTTGTCGATTCTTCTTTTCCATTGTAAACCTTCCACGGGGTCGATTTCAGGGTTGCGGACCACATCTTCCATATGCCATTGCACAGTATCAATCCAGCATTTCAGGTAGAGCAGGTGCTCGAGGGTATGGAGGTTGTATGGATTTTGTATAGGTTGATCAATGTTATTGTGTAGGTGATAATCATTGATCACCTCTTCAAATATCTTGTTGGCAATTGAACTAATCATTCGATAAAGGTAGCTATTATCTATTTTTATTGTTGAAATATTCTGTAATGTCTGTCAGCGTGAAGGCATTTAAACATTGTGTGGCTGCTAAACCACCCTTTCTTGCCACCAACGTTCCATAGTGCATGTCTTTGAAACCTTCCATCCGGTGTGCATCAGGATTAATGGATAATAATACACCTTTCTCAAGGGCATAATTATGCCAGCGCCAATCCAGGTCCAGGCGTAAGGGGTTTGCATTGATTTCAATAACGACATTATTGGCGGCACAAGCATCTATCACTTTTGCATAGTCAATAGGGTAGCCTTTTCTACTCAATAACAACCTGCCTGTCGGGTGACCTAAGATAGTGGTATAAGGATTTTCGATAGCCTTGATTAACCGTGCTGTTGCTTTTTCCTCATCCATTTTGATATTACTGTGGATGGACGCCACCACAAAATCGAAGGTCTTCAAAATCTCCTCCGGGTAATCAAGTGAACCATCAAATTGAATATCACTTTCAATGCCCTTGAAAATCTTAAAAGGTGCCAGCTTTATGTTCAGTGCATCAATTTCCTGCTGCTGGGCATAAACCCTTTGTTCATTAAGTCCGTTAGCATAAAACGCCGATTTGGAATGGTCGCAGATACCCAGATATTCCAGTTGCAGATCTTCCTTGCAAAATACAGCCATCTGTTCAAGGGTATGCACGCCATCGCTCCAGGTAGAATGGTTATGTAAGGTTCCTTTAAGATCTTTTTCTGTAATGAGTATGGGTAACTTGTTCTCTTTAGCGAGATGGATTTCCTTTCCACCTTCTCTTAATTCAGGTGCTATATAAGCAAGTTTTGCTTTCTCGTAAATTGCAGCCTCTGACAAATAATCGCCTGCACCAGCCATTGCCAATACTTCATTCACGTGTGCTGTATTACCGGTTGAGGTGAACAGCTGCAGGTAAAAATCAGCTTTATTAACCAGCTGCAGTTTCACATTCAAGCCAAAAGGAGTGGCGGCGAGATAGGATTCATCAGCCTGTTTTTCAAATTCGACCGAATCAAATAAGTATAATTTTGATGCTGTAGATTCCGCGTTATCGGTGCCAATGATAAAAACCAGGTCCTCGATGATCTCACAACGACGGCGGTAGTCGCCTGCAATTTCTATTAAGGGTGCAGATTCAAAGTTATTAAGCCATAAGGAAAGATCTGTATGTAACTCATTGACCAGGTGTTCTGCCTGGGCATAAAGAAACTTCCCGGCAGCAGCCATTTTAAATTCAATGACTTTTCTGATTTCCTCCTGTGTTTTCAGTCCGAAGCCTTTAGCTTCTATCAATCTGTTTTCGTTGCAGGCATAATACAATTCACCTATATTTTCGATACCGAGGTCTTTCCAGATCACGACAATCTTTTTCGGGCCTATGCCTTTAATGCCAAGCATTTCCACAATGCCTTCGGGGGTATCAGCAAGGATCTGCTCAAGATCAGCCATTGTTCCTACCGTTAAAAGCTCCCATACTTTTGAGGACATGCTTTTACCCAGGCCATCTATTTTTTCTATTTCTTCCAGGCTTTTGCTCTTGATAGCGAAAGGAAGTTTATCAATTTTAAAGGCCGCATTGGCCACAGATTTAATTTTAAAAGCGTTACCCTGGTTGAGCTCCATTAATTGGGACAGCAAACGAAGGGAACGGGCAATGGTTTTGTTTTCCATGAATAAATTTACTGTACTTTAATTTCAAAAGGCATACGAGCCTGAATTCCTGAATTGAGAATGGCGTTTTTTGCTTGTTGGAACAGCATGAAATTATCACCAAGCTCCTGTTTTGTATAGTACAGTTTAATTTTATCTGTAGAACTTTCCATTAAAGATTTTAATGGATCTATCTTTTCAGGATACTCTACAACTCTGTATTCTGATAATTTAGCTTTTTTAGCTGCAGCAACAATGGCATCATCGAAACTACCTATACGATCAGCAAGACCATTTCTAACGGCGTCAGTACCCACCCAAACATGTCCGCCACCAATGGAATCAACATATGTTTTCGAACGTTTACGGCCATCTGCCACCCTGGTGATAAAAGTGTCATAAATAAGGTTGACCTCATTTTGAATGATAAATCTTTCGCCGGGAGTCATCGGACGATTAACACTCATGATATCAGCATACTTCGCTGTTTTTACGCCATCAAAAGTAATCCCCAATTTGTTGTTTAGTAAGTTTTGAAGATTTGGGATGATACCAAATACACCAATAGAACCGGTAATGGTGTTCGGCTGCACAAAGATGGAGTCTGCAGCACAGGCGATGTAATAGCCACCCGAAGCAGCGATATCACCAAAGGAAGCAATCACAGGTTTTGCTTTTTTGCTGAGCAACACCTCTCTCCAAATCACATCTGATGCCAGCGCACTGCCACCACCAGAATTCACCCGTAAAACAATAGCCTTCACATTGGTGTCCAACCTGGCTTTCCTGATGGCACGTGATACCCGTTCTGAACCAATTGTTTCATCACTTCCCTCGCCGCTGATGATGTTACCATTGGCATAAATGATGGCGATTTTCTTTTTGCCTGTCTTCTTTTCGTGAGCTACATTATCTGCATAATCATTGATGGATACCGTGCTGATGGTTCCTGTTTTTTTAGTGCGGCTCAGCTTTTTCAGTTCATCAATAACTTCATCTTTGTAACGCAGGCCATCCACCATTTTATAAGACAAAGCGTCTTTTGGTTGTTGGATACTATAATTATTGGCCCATGTATGTAAGCTATCTCTTGATATTTTCCTGGTTTGCGCTATTCCATCCAAAAAGGTATGGTATAAGCCCGTTACATATGCAGTTACCTGCTGACGGTTATAGTCACTCATTTTCTCGTTGGTAAAAGGCTCAACAGCACTTTTATAGTTTCCCACCCGGATGATCTGGGCTTCGACACCCATTTTCTCCAGTGCACCTTTAAAGAACATTAATTCCGATCTAAAGCCTTTAAATTCCAAAGCACCTTGTGGGTTCAGATAAACTTTATCCGCTGCAGAAGCTATATAGTAAGCATCCTGAGAATATACTTCACTATAAGCAATGATTGGCTTTTTGCTGGTTTTGAAATCAATTAACGCATCCCTGATCTCTTTAAGGGTAGCTTTACCCGCAGAAGGAGAGGTGGTGGTGAGATAAACAGCTTTGATATTGTCATCTGTTTTTGCTTTCCGCAGCGCCTGGATCAAGTCCCGGATGCCAATAGTTTTTTCATCAGAGCCGATAAGCGGTATATTCTCAAATCGCTTGTTCGGTGTGCGCTCCTCAATTTTTTGATCAAGATTTAAGTGCAGGACACTGTTGGCGGCCACATCGACCTTTTTATCTTCACTAATGGAAGATACAATTCCAACAATTATGATGATGAAAAATATGCTAATGACGAATATGGATATAATAAATCCTACGACTGTAGCAAAGACATACTTGAAAAAATCTCTCATAAAAAGTTTAAATATTATTATTCTGTAAATATAGTTATCCTATTTGAGCTTCGGTTTAAAAAAACAAAAGCTCACAAATGTTTCCTAACTTTAGGCCGGTTAAAAATTAACCTGTTTATATGGTATTGGACACTAAAGTAGTTTATTTGTTACTGGGAAGTAATTTAGGTGATCGCTATCGATTGATTGAAGAAGCCATTGTTTTAATCATTAACCATATAGGGCCCCTACAAACGAGATCATCATTTTATGAAACAGCGGCCTGGGGCAAAGAAGACCAACCGCGGTTTTTAAACCTCGCGCTGGCCGTAAAAACTACCCTGTCGCCACTGGAAGTATTGGAAAGTGCCTTAGCCATTGAAAAAGAACTGGGTAGAATACGCCTGGAGAAATGGGGCGCCAGACTGATCGATATTGACCTTATGTTTTATGGTGATGAAATCATTGATATTCCCGAAAAACTTCAGGTTCCCCATCCGGAAATGCATAAGCGGAAGTTCGTCATGGTGCCCATGGCTGAAATTGCCGGTAATGTTGAACATCCGGTATTCAAAAAAACTGTAGCAGAACTACTGCAATGTATGCAAGATAATTTAACTGTATTGAAGGTATAATTTCCTTAATTTTGTCAAATGCTCAACGAAGAAAAAAACAACATCCCGCTTGATCTCTCTTACTTAAGAGAAATGTCTGGAGACAGTGCTGAATTTATGGTGGAAATGATTGATATGTTCAAACAGCAAACACCGATCTATATGGCGGATCTTCAACAGGCAATTGCAGCTCAGGATTGGCCGCGGGTATCAAGTTGTGCACATAAAATAAAACCCACTTTTTCTTACATCGGCAGGGAAGATGCAAAGAAACACATGCAAGTAATGGAGGATGATGCACGTGATCAGAACAATATAGATCAATTACCGCTGAAATTTACAGAGATAAATGAGTTCATTCAGGTGTTGAATAAACAACTTGATGATGCAAAAGCTGATCTGGAGAAAAGTATTAAGCTTTAATGAGCTTATAACTATAACTTTCCATAATCAGGTTAGCCAGGAGGTTTCTACATGCTGCATCTATTTTCTCCTTAGCGATATCCTCCGTAGCAGCCGCCACTTCTAAAGTAATGTGTTTGCCTATCCGCACATTCGTAATGTCGGAAAGACCCAGGTTTTTCATGCTTCCTGTTACTGCTTTACCTTGAGGATCCAGGATCTCTTTTTTAGGCATGACGTCGATTTCTGCAATATACTTCATCATAACTTTATTTTAAATGATATTGAAGGACCGCATGAGTAGTAACATTTACTATTCATGCGGTTGTTTTATTATAATAGGTCGTCTTTAAAATGCAAAAAGGAGGAACTGATATATAAAATTAATACAATCGGAATAGCGGCAAATTTAAGAAAAGCAATCAACACTGCAGATATCATCAGGAAAATGTATTTCACTTTATTGTCTTTCCAATTTAAGGTTCCAAATTTCAGTGAATAGATCTTGATTTCTGAGACCAACAGCCAACTCACCAGAATGGTAATTCCAATCAGCAAAAGGGTAGAGTCCAATATTCCTGGGTATTGTTGATTGATAAAAGGGAGTGAGACAATAAACAAAGAGTTCATAGGCGTATTTAAACCTATGAAATCTTCTGATTGTCTGGTGTCGATGTTAAATTTTGCAAGTCTGACTGCCGAAAAGATCGTAATCAGGAAAGCAACATAGGGCAGGTAAGGGGTAGATTGGTTACTTTGGGTAATGAGCTGGAACATGACTACTCCGGGTAAAAAACCAAAGCTGATCACGTCTGCAAGTGAGTCCAATTCTTTCCCCATTTCTGATTTTACATGCAACAACCGGGCAGAAAATCCATCAAAAAAATCAAAGATTCCCGAAATAAGGACAGCGTAAGCTGCAATGTTTAAATCCCCTTTAAAGGCAAATACAATACCAATACATCCCGACAGGAGGTTTGCGCACGTTAATGCATTAGGGATATGTTTCTTCATGGACTAGCTATTCATCGATATTAAAAATTCTTCGTTAGATTTTGTGTTTTTTATTTGTGCCTGAACAAATTCCATTGCTTCCTGAGCATTCATATCAGCCAAGTGGTTACGCAATATCCATACACGTTGCAAGGTGTCCCTGTCGTGCAGTAAATCATCTCTTCTGGTACTTGAAGCCGTGATGTCGATGGCAGGGAATATTCTTTTGTTGGATAATTTACGATCCAGCTGAAGCTCCATGTTACCGGTACCTTTAAACTCTTCGAAAATAACCTCATCCATTTTAGAACCTGTATCCGTTAATGCCGTAGCAAGGATAGTTAATGAACCACCTCTTTCAATATTTCTGGCTGCACCAAAGAAACGTTTAGGTTTATGCAAAGCATTGGCGTCCACACCACCAGATAAGATTTTTCCAGAGGCCGGTGCTGTTGTATTGTAAGCCCTTGCCAAGCGGGTAATAGAATCTAAGAGGATAACCACATCGTGTCCGCATTCTACCAGTCGCTTTGCTTTTTCCAAAACAATATTGGCAATTTTAACATGACGTTCAGCAGGCTCATCAAATGTAGAAGCAATAACTTCAGCTCTCACACTTCTGGCCATGTCTGTTACCTCCTCAGGTCTTTCATCAATCAGGAGAATAATCAGGTAAACCTCAGGGTGGTTATTTGCAATCGCATTGGCCACTTCTTTTAAAAGGTTCGTTTTACCCGTTTTTGGTTGTGCAACAATTAAACCACGCTGACCTTTACCGATCGGGGTAAATAAATCAATGATACGAGTTGAATAGTTGTTAGAGTCGTTAGAAAGGTTAAATTTTTCAGTTGGGAACAATGGTGTCAGGTAATCAAAAGGAACGCGGTCACGCACCTCTGCAGGCAAACGGCCGTTTATTGTTTCAACCCTTACCAGTGGAAAATATTTTTCTCCCTCTTTTGGAGGTCTTATACTTCCTTTCACTGTATCACCAGTTTTTAGGCCAAATAATTTGATTTGAGATTGCGATACATAAATGTCATCCGGAGAAGACAAATAATTATAGTCTGCTGATCTTAAAAAGCCATAACCGTCAGGCATGATTTCCAATACCCCTTCATTGGTAATGGTATTATCAAAGTCAAGGTTTGAATAACTATTTTCGTTAGATTTACTTACAGGACTTTTAGGTCTGTTGTCATCTCTTGCAGGTTTGTTTTTACGTTGCTCAGGCAGGTTGTTAATAGCAGGGGCAGCCTCTGTTATTTCGTCAGCAGGCTTCTTTATTTCCTGAACTTCAGGGGTTACTGTTCTGTCTTCTGCCAATACTTCCGGAAGATTTTCAAAAGGTTTGATTAATGGTTCATCAAATAAAGTACTCTTATTTGATGGCGTATCCATTTCATCTTTTGAAGCAATGCGGGAACGCTTTCTTGCCGGTTTTTCGCCGGTGCTTGCCTTTGCTAATCTTGGTTTTGTAATTTTTTGTGGAGCAGGATCGGCTTCTGTTAATTCAGGAACTGCAGCTTGCTCTTTAATTTGAGCAATGATTTCCACAAGTTCAGCCTTCCGCAACTCGTCAGCATTTAAAATACCCTGAGCTTTTGCCAGCTCACGCAATTCTGCAGTGAGTTTTTCATTTAATTCTGTTTTATTAAACATTATATAGTTGTAGAGAATTTTTATTAAAAGAAATTATTGATTGAGAAGCGTAAAAAACGCAATTATGACTAAGATTTTGAAACAAATGTTGAGATTTTCTGGAAATGATCAGATAACTTTTAGAGAATTATGATGCAATTGTATGTATTTGTAAATTAATCTCCAAGAAAAAATGAAAATAATTAAAAACTATTTTCAGATAATGTACAAAGATACTGATTATTTCCTTGTTTAAATTGGCATATTTGCAGCAAAATTCGAGAAATGAACAAAGCCCAATTATTTGAAGAAATAAAAAAGAAGCGATCATTTTTATGTGTAGGTCTTGATCCTGTCATAGAGAAAGTACCCCCGCATCTGTTAAAATATAAAGATCCGATATTAGAATTCAATAAACAACTGATCGATGCAACCCAGGATATTTGTGTAGCTTATAAGCCAAATACTGCTTTTTACGAAGCCCGGGGCATAAAAGGCTGGCAAAGTCTGTTAGATACCTGGAAATACATACCTAAAGATATCTTTACTATTGCCGATGCGAAAAGAGGCGATATAGGGAATACATCAGCCATGTATGCAGATGCTTTTTTCAACGAAGAAAAATCAGAAATGAGTTTTGATGCCGTTACAGTGGCTCCCTATATGGGGAACGATTCTGTTGTGCCATTTTTAAATTACCCCGATAAATGGGTAATCCTGCTGGCACTGACCTCCAATTCAGGTCACAGTGATTTCCAGTTACAGTCTTGTCCTGAAGGAAAGTTGTATGAGGAAGTGATCAGAATTTCTTCGACCTGGGCTAACAGCGAACAACTCATGTATGTTGTTGGCGCTACCAGGGGCGCGGAGTTTAAGAACATCCGTCGCCTTGCACCAGACAATTTCTTATTGGTTCCGGGTGTTGGGGCACAAGGTGGCAGTCTTAAGGATGTCTGTGAATATGGCCTTAATGATCAATGCGGTTTATTGGTCAACTCCTCAAGGGGAATTATTTATGCAGGTAATGGTTTAGATTTCGCTGAGAAGGCAAGGGAAGAAGCTTTAAAGCTGCAAAAAGAAATGGAGATCATCCTTTCTGAAAAAGGATTATGCTAAATGCAAAGTTAGATTTTAAACTGCTCTTTGCATTGATGGGGGTCGCGATCATCTGGGGTACCACCTATTTAGGAATCAGGATTGCAGTAGAAACCATTCCTCCCTGGTTTGTGACAGCCATCAGGCAGAGCATTGCGTCATTGATTTTATTAGCGGTCCTGGTTTCCAGAGGAGAGTTGAAATATTTAGGATGGCCGCATTTGCGCAGGCAAATCATCCTGTCTTTTTTAATGATCGTTATTTCCAATGGTTTGACTACAGTTGCTGAACAAACTATTCCGAGCGGGTTAACCTCCTTGCTCATTTCACTGGTGCCATTGGTCGTGTTTTTGGGCAGCGTCGTGTTTAAACTCCAAAAACCGTCCTTTAAAGGTTTTGCCGGGGTGTTGTTGGGGTTTTTAGGCGTTGCTTTTCTATTCAGACAAGGACTGGGTGATTTATTGGACCCCGACTACAAAACAGGAATCATGTTTCTTTCGCTGGCCATTCTTGGTTGGGCAACAGGTACAATTTACATTAAAAAGAATGTGCAACAAACGGAGAACATCTTTCTCGATTTGTTCTATCAATTCGTCTTCTCAGCTGTTATTCAATGGTTGTTCGCCTTTCTGTTCTCCAGTGATACGGCTGTTGATTCCTGGAGTTTGAACAGCTTCCTGGCCATTGTGTACCTGGGTGTTTTTGGTTCAGTGGTGGGTTTCTTTTGCTTCCATTATGCACTTAAAAAAGTGTCGGCAGTTAAAACTTCTATTTTATCATACTTTAACACCATCATCGCCATTTTCCTCGGATGGCTTATTTTAGATGAAGTGATTACCAAGGATATAATTATTGCAACGGTGTTGATTATTTCGGGAATTGTCATTACTAATTACACTAAAAAAGAAAAAATAAGTTAAACGTAGATAAAACCGTTTTGATAGCTTTAGGAGATGCAGTTCAAAGAAGACTTTTTGCATTTCATCTGGAAATTCAGGCTGTATAACAGCCCCTCGCTTCAATGTCATCCTCGTGGTCAACTTCAAGTTATGAATCCCGGCTTGTTAAATAAAAATGCGGGCCCGGACTTCCTTGAAGCTAAATTAAGAATTGATGAAACCCTATGGGCGGGGCATGTAGAGATACATTTGAAATCTTCAGACTGGCTCCTGCATCACCACGATCATGATGCAGCTTATGACAATATCATCCTACATGTGGTTTATGAAAATGATCAGCCCATTTACAGGAAGAACGGCTGCGAGATTCCAGTATTGGTATTAAAAGGAATGTTTGATGAGGCCTTATGGTACAACTACCATGCTTTAATTACCAATGCCAACCATTTCCCCTGTGAGAAACACTTATCTGGCGTGAACAGCATGATCATCAATGGATTTTTAAACCGGCAACTGGTGGAACGGTTGGAGGTAAAGACGCTCGCAATCCAACAGCAGCTTGACTATTATAAAGGAGACTGGGAGCGGACTTTCTACAATTTCCTTGCGAGAAGTTTCGGTTTTAAAGTGAATGCCAGCCCTTTTGAGCTCCTGGCATCTTCTCTCGATCCATTGATTTTAAAGAAGTACCAACAGAGTCCACTGCAGTTTGAGGCCTTGTTATTTGGACAAGCGGGGTTTTTGAATGGTCATTTCGAGGAACCTTATCCAGAAAGTTTAAGGAAAGAATATGCCCATTTAAAACGTAAGCACCGGCTCGAGCCAATAGATACTTCATTGTGGAAGTTTCTGAGAATGAGGCCACAAAATTTCCCAACCATCAGAATAGCGCAATATTCGGCACTTTTATTGCAGCATCCAAACTTGTTTACCAAGCTATTAGAAATAAGGGATTTTTCAGCTTATTATACGTTGTTCCAGAATTTGCCAATGCATTTGTATTGGGAGGATCATTATCATTTCAACAAGGTCACCAACAAAGTAAGTGTACAAATCGGTAAATCTTCCATAGAAAATATTTTGATCAATACCATTTGTCTTTTTTTATACGTTTATGGAAAGTATACCGATCAGGAAAAATATGTTGACAAAGCTTTTGACCTGCTGAATTTTTTACCCGCTGAAAAGAATTCCATCACAGAAAAATATAAATTTGCGGGAGTTAACGTAGACAGTGCTTTTTCATCGCAGGCAGTTTTACAATTGAATAAAAGCTATTGCAGTCAAAAAAAATGCTTAAATTGTAATATCGGAATCAAAATACTAAACAAATAACAATGTTTCAACAACTGGTTACCTTTTTCGAAAAACAGAGTTTTGGGGTGTGTACCTATCTTGCAGAAAAGCTGGGTATGTCTATCAGTAAAATACGGCTTTTTTTTATTTACTCCTCTTTCCTTGCAGTAGGCTTTCCGATCATATTTTACGTGCTTGCAGCATTAGTATTGGATGTCCGTCGTTACATAAAAAAAATCAGGCTAAGAATCTGGGATGTTTAAATATTTCAGGAATTCAACAATCTATAAATATTGATGTGTTCTGTTTAGAATACTGAATACATACAACTATATATTTATATTTGTTGATTATCTATACGAATAAAAAAAATGGCGCTAAAGGGAAACCAATTTAAATCTAACTCATTCAAAAACGAATCCGGTGGTAAGTCAGGTGCCAGATCATCCTCAAACTCGCCAAGGGACAGATTTGAATACCTTCCCCATTTTGACTTCCAGCACGGAAGGTTCATTAAAATACTCGGGCTGTTTTTTATCATCCTCTCACTGTATTTTCTCATTGCATTCACTTCCTACTTGTTTACCTGGCAAGATGATTACAGTTATGTAATTGATGCTAATGGCGGCTGGGGAAATTTGTTCAAAACCTTTGATGAGCTGAAGGCCGCAAACCTTACACCTGTGGTTCAAAACTGGCTTGGAAAATTCGGTGCCTTATTGTCGCATCAATTCATTTACGAATGGTTCGGACTGGCTTCCTTTTTATTCATCTTCGTTTTTTTTGTGATCGGCTATCGTCTGCTTTTCAAGGTGAAGATTTTTACTTTGGAAAAGACACTTGGCTACAGCTTGTTTTTCCTGCTGTTCCTGTCCTTAACTTTCGGCTTTTTTCATTCTTTTTTTAGTGATGCACCACATTTCCTGGAGGGTGAATTCGGATACTGGTCCAATAAATTACTTGCAGCTCAATTGGGTGCTGCTGGTGTAGGCGGCCTGCTTGCCTTTTTAGCATTAACCATTCTGATCATTGCCTATAACATAGATTTCAAACTTCCGGCACGCAAGCATCATTTACCTGATGTCGATGATGCTCCTGAAGATCAGGATATGCCTGATTTCACCGGAAAAGCAGAGCTGGAAAATGAAATTAAGACAGAGCCTATAGAGTTTTCAGTAAACGACAGGTATGCCAACCAGAAAAAGAAACCGCAAAACGTAGTTTTAACGCCGAGCCGTTATGAAGAGCCTGTGGTGGAAAAAGTACCTGTTCCGCCGGTTCAGGAACCTGTTAAAAATGTAATGCATGTGCCGCTGGTTGTCGAAGCTGAAGTAGAAAAGGAAGTGCCTGAGTTAACCATTGAAAAGACCGAAGAGGAAAAAAAATCTGAGGAATTGGTAGAGCAGTTTGGCACTTACGATCCTACGCTAGACCTGGCCAGTTATAAATACCCTCATTTGGACTTGCTGGAAAATTATGGCTCCAATAAAATATCTGTAGATGCAGAAGAGTTAGAGATCAACAAAAATAAAATTGTTGAAACCCTTAATCATTATAATATTGAAATCGATAAAATAAAAGCCACTATTGGTCCCACGGTAACTTTGTATGAGATTATTCCTGCACCAGGCGTTAGAATCTCGAAGATCAAGAACCTTGAGGATGATATTGCGCTAAGCTTGGCCGCTTTAGGGATTCGGATCATCGCACCGATGCCTGGTAAGGGTACCATTGGAATTGAGGTGCCTAACCTGAAGCCAGAGATGGTCTCCATGCGCAGTATTTTAGCGACCGAAAAATTTCAGCAATCTACCATGGAGTTACCTATTGCTTTGGGGAAAACCATTTCCAACGAGGTCTACATTGGTGATTTGGCTAAAATGCCACACTTATTGGTTGCCGGAGCTACAGGTCAGGGTAAATCGGTGGGGATTAATGCGATCCTCGTGTCCCTGCTTTATAAAAAGCATCCTTCCCAACTTAAATTTGTACTTGTTGACCCGAAAAAAGTAGAGTTAACCTTATTTAATAAAATTGAGCGTCACTTTTTAGCCAAATTACCTGGTGAGGCCGATGCCATTATCACCGATACCAAGAAAGTGATCACCACCTTAAATTCTTTATGCATTGAAATGGATCAGCGTTATGATTTGTTGAAAGATGCACAGGTAAGGAATATCAAGGAGTATAATGAGAAGTTTGTAAAACGGAAGTTGAACCCGAATAATTCACATCGCTTTTTGCCTTATATCGTATTGGTGGTGGATGAGTTTGCAGACTTAATGATGACTGCCGGAAAAGAAGTAGAAACCCCGATTGCGCGGCTGGCACAACTTGCAAGGGCTGTCGGTATTCATCTGGTGCTCGCCACCCAAAGGCCTTCTGTGAATATCATTACTGGTACCATTAAGGCGAATTTCCCGGCAAGGCTTGCCTTCAGGGTTTTGTCGAAAATAGATTCCCGGACTATCCTTGATAGTGGAGGTGCCGATCAGCTGATCGGTAGGGGTGATATGCTTTTATCAACCGGAAATGACCTGATTCGACTACAATGTGCTTTTGTGGACACCCCCGAGGTTGACCGCATCTCAGAGTTTATTGGCAACCAGCGAGGTTATCCTGAGGCTTACCAATTACCTGAGTATGTTGATGAGGCAGCAGAAAATGCTAAAATGGACTTTGATGCTTCAGACCGCGATGCCATGTTTGAGGATGCAGCAAGACTGATTGTAATGCACCAGCAGGGCTCAACCTCATTGATACAGCGTAAAATGAAATTGGGTTATAACAGGGCAGGTCGGATTATTGACCAGCTGGAAGCTGCAGGTATAGTTGGGCCATTTGAAGGCAGTAAGGCCAGGGAGGTTTTAATTCCCGATGATTATGCTTTGGAACAGTTCTTGGATAACTTAAAAAGTAAATAGCCTACGAAGTGTTCAGGAGATGCTTATGATAGCTTCATCACCAATTAAAAAAATATTAATGAGAAAAATGATAATCATGCTTTTGTTGCTAACCGGAGTAACCTTCAACGGTTATTCACAGCATGCAGCTAAAGCAAAAACAATCCTCGCTGAAGTGAGTAAAAAATATAAATCATACCAGGTGGTAAAAGCCACCTTCAGTTTTACCATTGATAATCCTAAAGCTAAAATTAAGAACACAGAGAATGGAACTTTGTATGTAAAGGCGAATGCCAATAAGTACAAAATGATCATGGACGAAAGGGAACTGATTAGTGATGGTAAAAACCAGTGGACACACCTGGTTGCTGATCAGGAAGTGCAGTTAACTACCGTAGATAACAGTTCAGATGCACTGAATCCTGCTCAAATCTTCACCCTTTATGAAAAAGGTTTCAGCCCGCTTTACACCGGTGAAAAGAAAACTGGCACCAAAGTTTACCAGACCATAGAACTGACTCCGCTAGATAAGCGTAAAAGCTATTCAAAGGTGATTTTAAGCATCGATAAAACCGCAAAGCAGATTGCTAAAGTATTGGTCCTGGAAAAAGATGGAAGCAAATATACTTACCTGGTTAAATCATTTGTGCCTAATGTAAAGGTACCTGAATCAACATTTACTTTTAATGCTAATAAATATCCTGGAGTTGAAGTCGTAGATTTAAGATAACTTTCGATAATTTTAAGCCTTGACTTTAACAGATAAATTTTGAAGATTACATTTTTAGGTACAGGAACATCTCAGGGGATTCCAGTCATCAGTTGTGGTTGCAAGATTTGTGCTTCCACCGATCCGAGGAATAACAGGCTCAGGACTTCCGTACTGGTGGAAACAGGGGATAAGACTATTGTAATAGACAGCGGACCGGATTTCCGTTTTCAAATGCTCAGGGCAGGGGTTAAAGATCTTGATGCCATTGTTTTTACACATGAACATAAAGATCATATCGCTGGATTAGATGACATCAGACCTTTTAATTACCTGCTAAAAAAGAACATTGATATCTATGCAGACCCACTGGTGGAGAAAGCTTTAAAAAGAGAGTTTTCGTATATCTTTTCCGAGGTCCAATATCCGGGTCTTCCTCAAATTAATCTTTTTGAAATTACCGGTGAGCCATTTGCAATAGGAGAGAACTTATGGATTCCTATTGATATCATGCATTATAAGTTGCCTATTTATGGTTACAGGGTAAACGATTTTACTTATATCACCGATGCAAAAACCATATCAAAAATATCTATTGATAAAATAAAGGGTACTAAGGTTTTGGTGGTGAACGCTTTACAGCGGTCCACTCATATTTCTCATTTTAACCTGGAGCAGGCCGTTGCTTTTGCACAGGAAATTAATGCCGAAATGACTTACCTCACGCATATCAGCCATAATTTAGGTTTGCATGAAGAAGTTGAACGTGAATTACCCCCAAATATCAGGCTTGCTTATGATGGTTTGACTTTTGAGGTTTAAAATTTTAAAATACTTGATAAACTTTGTTGAATAAATCTATATTTGCACAAATAAACCCGGGTGGCGGAATTGGTAGACGCACCACCTTGAGGGGGTGGCGCTTGTAAGAGTGTGGCAGTTCGAATCTGCTTCCGGGTACGGGTCGGAGTTATGTCCGTTTTTTAAAAGGGTTGCTCGAAAAAGAGTAACCCTTTTTTGTTGATTCCTGACACTCCAGTGATTTGGACTGGTCTTTAGGAATCAAGGTACTAGCTATAAATACAAGTAATTTCTAATATTTTTTTGACTTTGTCTTATCCGAGAGGAGGCATACTTTGATCCTTCACTTGGCATGCTTAACATGTGTAGTGCCGACCTAGTCGTTTGCACTATTTTTTATAACTGGTGTTGATACGGTAACACGCCGGCTAATCGGTTACCCCTGAGGAAGCACCAGCTCCTGTCCTTCGGTATGCTTTTTTTTGGTTAATTCTCATCGAAAGCCTCATCCCTGTTCCAAAGGGTAAAGGATTGTCAACAGCTTTTCCTGCACGGTCATCTCTCAAAGTTTGTATGGGATTACCCGTTTGTGCATATATCCCTAAGTATTATTCAGGCTCAAATTATATGCGGTAATAACCATTTTTTAGAGTATATAAGCTTTCTAAATAGCAAACGTGATGCTAATAATGTTTAAACAACCTAAATCTATTTCGTAATAGGGATTTTAATAAAACAAGGTTTCAAAAGAAGCTTCGTAATTTTTTGAAATTAGATATTTAAAAATAAATTTGTTTCGTAACTATATGAAAGTTTATCTTTAGAAATGTGTAGTTGTTAATAATCTGCTGGTAATTGATGTAGAAAAATTTTATCGAGTTAATAATGGATAAATTATGAATATGAAAAAAAACAAGAGTTGGCTGATTTTCGTTGCGGTGCATGTCATTTTTATGGGGGTGTGGGGTGGCTTAATTGAGATACCTGAGAAAAATGGTTTTCCTGCCAGCTTGGGTTACGTTGTGTGGGCTTTGACTATGATTCCTGCTGCAATTATTGCCTTGGCGATTAATAAGTGGAGATTAGATATTAACAAGCGTGCAATTGTTTTGGGGGTTTTGGCTGGATTGCTTGGTGCCTTTGGGCAATTGGTTCTTTTTTTTACTTTGAAAATAGCTCCTGCTTATCTCGTTTTCCCATTACTATCTTTAACTCCGGTAGTAACGATTTTACTTTCTGTAGTATTCTTAAAAGAAAAAACCGGTAGGTTAGGCTGGGTTGGAATCGTTGTTGCAATTATTGCGATTTTATTCCTTTCTTTTCAGCCTCCGGGTGACCATACTGTCGAGGGTCATTCATGGATGTTTCTTGCTGCAATACCTTTATTAGCGTGGGGTATTCAGGGCTTTGTAATGAGGTTTGCTAACGAAACAATGAAAGCAGAAAGTATTTTTTTTTACATGATGATTGGGTCTGTAATACTTATTCCCTTTGCGCTGAATATGACTGATTTTACGAAACCCATTAATTCCGGCTTTAAAGGACCCTATTTGGCTGCGATCATACAAATCTTAAATGCTTTTGGTGCACTTTGTCTAGTGTATGCCTTTAGAAATGGTAAGGCAATTATAGTTGCTCCAATGACAACTGCTCTTTCACCTGTTTTAACTGTAATTCTTTCCCTGATTATATATGCTGTTTTGCCACATGCGATAATTACAGTAGGGATGCTGTTTGCTGTTATTTCAGCATTTTTTATGGGATATGAAGAAACAAAAAACTAGAGCGGAACTAATTTAAACGGGTTGAGATATAAATTTTTTAAAATAAACTCATTTATGGAAAAAGACTCTCATGATCATGCAGATACGTTAAGCGAAATTTTGGGGCAACCCCATCTTTGGCAAGAAGTGTTTGAAGCTATTCTTGAGCATAAGCAAGGGCTCGAAGCTTTTCTAGTTCCGATTTTACACCTGGAAGATTTAAGAATTATCCTTACAGGTGCCGGGTCATCCGCTTTTATCGGTGAAGCTGTCCAAGGAATATTGCAAGATGAAACCCAAAGGATGACAGAAGCTATTGCGACAACTAACCTGGTGACGCATCCAAAATTATTTTTTCTGAAACAGGTACCAACACTTATGATCTCATTTGCAAGATCAGGGAATAGCCCTGAAAGCCTAGAAGCAATTCATCTTGCAAATTTTTATTGTGAACATATTTTTCATTTAATTATCACCTGTAACAAAAGTGGGGAGATTGTAAAGAATAGGGACGGAAAACGTAATTATATTTTTCTTTTACCGGAAAAATCCAATGATAAAGGTTTAGCAATGACAGGAAGTTTTACGTCTATGCTTTTATCAATCACTTTAATAGCAAAGCTTTATAAAATAGATACTTTAGAACCATCCTTGGTATGCTTAAAAGAAATTGCGTATTCTTTTATGAATAAACAGCTTTCTTCTATCAAAAATATTGCGCGGAGGCCTTTTAAAAGGATGATTTTCTTGGGCTCCGGGCCACTATTAGGTATTGCAAGAGAATGTCACTTGAAATTGCAAGAATTGACTGATGGTCAGGTTATCTGTAAATATGATTCTTTTCTTGGTTTTAGGCATGGGCCAAGGGTAGTCGCAAATGAGGAGGCTATCATAGTTTATTTGTTTTCAAATGATGATTTTGTGTTTCAATACGAAAAAGATTTAGTAGAATCTATTGCAGCTGATTTGGTTGTTGTACCAACAATCAGCTTTGGAAGAAAAGTCAGTGCGCCAAAAAGCAGCCTTTTGGATATTGAATTTTCCAACCAGGATATACAGTCAAATGAATTTTATTTTATAGCGGCTACATTATTAGGGCAGTCATTAGGTTTTTATAAATCGCTTGATTTAGGCTTGAATCCCGATAATCCATCAGTCTCTGGCCGAATTAACAGGGTTGTGCAAGGTGTGTCGATTTACTCTATTGAAAATAATGAGAAATGATTTTTGCGTTTTTGGCGATACAAAGTGGATGTAAACGAGTTATTAGACAAAGTTGGTTTAAAAAGGTATAGCGATGAATGATAAAGGTATTTTGGTAATTGGAGAATTGAATATTGATCTTATCTTGAACAGCATTCAGGGCTTTCCTGCAATTGGTGAAGAGATACTGGCCAATGAATTCAATGTAACAATGGGTAGTTCTTCGGCGATTTTTGCTTCTAATATCTCTATTCTTGGAGTTGACACCACTTTTTGCGGTATGGTAGGCCGGGATTCCTTTGGACAGTTTATCTGTGAGGAGTTAAGGCGTAAAAATGTAAATACGACACATATTGTTGAATCTGAAAGATACAAAACGGGGATTACTGTTGTTTTGAATTATGATCAAAATCGCGCCAACGTTACCTACTGCGGGGCAATGGAAATGTTCAATAAGACTAATGTCCCTGTACATCGGTTTGCTGATTTTAAGCACCTTCACATTTCATCTTACTTTCTTCAGAAAGGTATTCAGAAGGAGATTCCTAATTTATTTAAGTTGGCTAAGGATAATGGATTATCAACCTCTTTAGATATACAGTGGGATCCTGAAAATAAATGGAAGTTCCCTTATCAAGATTGCCTCCCTTATGTAGATGTTTTCTTGCCTAACGAAAATGAATTATTAATGCTTTCCGGAAAGCCAACAATCGGGGAAGCACTAATGTTGGTGGGTGAATTTGGAAATAAGATTGTTGTTAAGCAAGGTGTAAAAGGGTCAACCTGTTATGAAAGTGGGAGGCGGGAATTTTGCCCTGCTTTTGTAAATGATCATTTTGTAGATGCTATTGGAGCAGGAGATAGTTTTAATGCAGGGTTTATTTTGAAATATCTTTCAGGAGAGTCAGTTAAAGAAAGCTTACGGTACGGGAATTTAATTGGTGCAATCAGCACTACGGCCTCAGGTGGGACAACAGCGTTTGAAAGCTTGGCCTCCTTTCAACAAGCTAGACAATTATTTGATTTAACAATACTACAATCATGAATTTAAAAGAAAAGCTAAAGGTATTTACTGCCCAAAAAAGAGGTGTACTGGCAACAAATTTTTACAACCTGGAAACGTTGCGCGGAGTTCTTGAGGCTGCTAGGGCACTAAATCAACCTCTGATTCTTCAACTAACAAGAAGCTCGATTGAATATATGGGACTGGCGACGGCTGTCAGTCTCGGACGTGAGGGTTTGAAACAGTTTGGTGTAGAAGGTTGGATTCATTTGGATCACGGTGACACTGTTGATCTGGCACAATCCTGCCTTGATGCTGGATTTGATTCTGTAATGATAGATGGGAGTGAACTATCTTATGAGGAGAATATTAAACTAACCAAGGAGGTGGTGAAACGGGCCAAGGGTTATAATGCTCATGTAGAAGCGGAACTTGGTTATGTTGCAAAATTAGGGCAATCTTCTGCAGTTCAGTTTTTCACAGACCCAGATCAAGCCAGTGAATTTGTTAGAATCACTGGGGTTGATTCGCTTGCTGTCGCTATTGGTACTGCCCATGGTTTTTATAAAAATGAGCCTAGATTACAGTTTGATCTCCTTTCAGAAATTTCTGCCAAAACGGATGCTACTTTGGTTTTGCATGGTGGATCTGGTATTCCTGAGGAGCAGCTCAAAGAGGCAATTTTAAGAGGGATTTGTAAGGTGAATCTCGCAACAGAAATAAAAAACATATTTATGAAAACTCTTCAGTCTTCTCTAGCCAATTCATCTGAAATTGACTTAAGAAAGGTTTTTCCTATTGCTACACGAAATATTACAAATTTGGTGAAAGAGAAGTTGTTAATGATGAAAAGTCATAAGGAGTAATTTTTTTACTCTTTTGTTCTAAACGAAAGGTTGTGAAGGTTAAAATTTTATAAATAAATGTTTCAAAAAAATATAGATTGAGTTTTGAAACGAAATAAAAAAGTATTATATTTATATAGTAAGGTTTCGAAAGCATTATGCGTGGGTTTAGGAGATTTATTAATAAAATTACCAAATCATCATGTGTCAATTTTCAGAAGCCTGCTTGAGAAAATTCCGATGTTAATCTAATCTATTTCTTTATTTTTTAATCTTAAACTGATTTCATGAAAAGAGTTGTACTGTTGTTTTTCGTTCTATTCACCGGAGTCTACTTCTGTGATGCTCAGGAGATTAAGGTTACCGGTCAAATTACAAATCAGGCCGATGGCAAGCCCTTACCAGGTGTAACCGTTACCGTAAAAGGTACCACTGCTGTAGCCACAACAAATTCAGAAGGTAAATTTTCAATTGCAGCCCCTGAGTCAGGAACGTTGATTTTTTCTTCTGTTGGCTTTAATACGCTGGAGGTTCCTGTTGGTAACCGGTCCGTGATCAATATGGCATTGGCTGATCGTGATGAATCTTTGGATGAAGTGGTTGTTATTGGTTATGGAAAACAAAAAAGAGTTAATCTGATTGGATCCGTAGTTACCGTGTCAAACAAAGAACTTTCGGCGGCACCGGTTGCTAATATTTCCAATGCCTTAGCTGGGCGTTTGCCTGGAGCCGTTGTTCAGCAGAGATCTGGTGAACCAGGGGGTGATGCGGCATCTATTTTGATCAGGGGAAGCGGAACTTTAGGCAATACTTCGCCATTAATCGTAATAGACGGTATTGCTGGACGTGATCTGAATGCTGTTAACGCCAATGATGTTGAAAGTATTAGTGTGTTAAAAGATGCATCAGCTGCAATTTATGGCGCTAGGGCCGCAAATGGCGTAATTTTGGTGACCACCAAACGTGGTAAAGAAGGCACTGCGCCCACATTAAATTATTCATTTTATCAAGGGCTTTTGTCGCCAACTCAATTGCCGGAAATGGCCGATGCACCTACCTATGCGCAAATGCTTCGTGAAATGGAATCTTATAAAGGTGTTGACGAATCAAATATGACCTTTTCACAGGAGGATGTGGATAAGTTTAGGTCAGGCGAATATCCATGGACTCATCCAAATACAAATTGGTGGGATGAAACATTAAAAAATAATAGTGTTACCCGTCATCATGATTTATCAGTTAGAGGTGGATCTAAAGCAGTTAATTATTTTGTGTCTTTCGGTTCGCAATATGATGATGGTTTATTTAAAAATTCTGCCAAATCATTTAACCGGTATAACCTAAGGGCAAATGTGGATGTGCAGTTAAATAAATACCTGGCTTTTGGGGTAGATCTTGATGGTTCGCAGGAAAACAGAATGGGATCATCAATGGATACCGAGACGATATTTAATGTGACCAATCAAAATAAACCAACTACTTTTGCCACTTATCCAAATGGCGTGTACGGTACAGGAGCATTTGGAGCATCTTATCAACCTCAGTTGGTATCTACTTTTGAGTCTGGCTTTAATGATGGTAAACGTTACAGAAGTAACAATAAGTTCAATGCTACACTTAAAATTCCTGGTGTAGAAGGTTTGTCTTTATCCAGTTATTATGCATACGATGTTTATTTTGGTAATCGAAAATTATTTGATAAACCAGTCTCTGCTTACATTCTGGATGATGACGCTTACCTGGCTGCAGGAAATACCGGAAAAGAAGATGGAAGTGCTTTTCTAATTAAAAGCTCCGATAATTACGATCCGAGATTAACCAATTTTTCTGAAAACTCCAATATGAAGACTTTCAATGCGAAGTTGAACTATGAGAAAACTTTTAAGGAAAATCATAATGTTAGTGCCTTTGTTTCTTATGAAAGTTCTGAGTTTAATGCGCAGGGTATCAGTGCTTTCAGAAGGTATTTTATTAGTGATCAATTGCCGTATTTATTTGCAGGAGGAAACAATGAAAAAGACAATACGGAAACTGTTGGTATCGACTCCCGCATTAATTATTTCGGAAGATTGAGCTATGACTATAAAGAAACCTATTTATTTCAATTTGCTTTTAGAAGAGATGGCTCATTAAGATTTTCTAACGAAAGTGGCAGATGGGGTAATTTTCCAAGTGTGCTGGCTGGCTGGAGAATCTCGAATGAAAATTTCTGGAAAAACAATGTGAAGTTTATCGACTTTTTCAAACTTAAAGCTTCGTGGGGACAAATGGGTAATGATTTAGTTGAACCTTTCCAATATTTGGCATCTTATGCTTTCGGCACAGGAGGTATATATGGATCATCTGGTTCCTATTCTTCCAGCTTATACCAATCTAACTCACCAAATCCATTTATTACCTGGGAAGTTGCTAATGTGTATAATACTGGATTTGAATCCCTGTGGTTTAACAATAAAATGACCTTTAATGCTGACTTTTTCTATCAACGCCGTAATAATATTCTCGTGAAGAGAAATGCGTCAGTACCTGGTTTTACAGGAATTACCCTTCCGGATGAAAATTTTGGAATCGTTGACAACAAAGGATTTGAACTTGAATTGGGGTACAGCAGCACCTATAAAAATGATTTTTCTTATGCTATTAATGGAAATTTTGCATTTGCACGCAATAACGTAGTTGAATTTGATGAGCCGGCAAAAAGTGTAACCTGGCAGGTACAAACAGGACATCCTTTAGGCGCTGAGTTGCTTTATAAATCTACCGGTATCTTCAGAGATTGGGATCAGGTAAATTCATTACCTCATGTTCCTGAAGCACGTCCCGGAGATGTAATTATTCAAGATACAAATGGTGACGGAACCATTGATAATGATGACAGGATTTTGTTTGACCAAACCACTAATCCTGAAATTACCTTTGGTTTATCTATTAATTTAAAATACAAGAATTTTGAATTAAATGCACTTGTTAATGGTACTGGTACTGCTTGGGTAAGAAGATTAGGATCACAACAAGGCTCTGCAGGTGACTATTATCAGTTCTCTGCTGATGGAAGGTGGACACCAGATAATATTGATGCAGTTAAACCACGTGCATATGATGGTGCAAGTACTTATTGGAGAGGTGCATATACTACAGATATGGAATACCAGAACCAGGCTTATGCCCGCATGAAAAACATCCAGTTCTCTTACACCATACCAAAGGATTTATTGAAAGGTATATTTATTAATGATGCACAGATTTATGTATCAGGTCAAAATCTCTTTCTGATTTATGCAGCTAAAAATCGGATATGGGATCCGGAATTTAGTGGAAACAGGGATAATTACCCTTTAATGAAGGTGGTTTCATTTGGTGCGAAGGTATCTTTTTAAAATTGAAGGTTTATTCTTAATTAAAATTCTAGAACAGGTAATATGAAAAATTATAAATTAAGTATTAATGTGTTTTTGTTGTTGCTTTTATTTACATCCTGTAAAAAAACCTCAATATTAGATAGCTCCCCTCAGGATAAATATTCCGATGCTTTACTCTGGGCAGATATTAATCTAGTAGATGCATATTTGTTAGATACCTATCATGGCATCAGAATGGGATTTACACAAACTTTACTTTCTTCAGTTAGTGATGAAACACATGAGTCATTTACTCACGGACCGGAGATTTATGTGGCAGGAAGTACAACAGCTGATAATACTTCTCCATGGGATGGAGGTGAGTATAACTTTACGGCTTGGTCAGACTATTTTCTTAATATTCAAAAATTAAACACATTTATTTCAAAAATAGATCAGGTGGCCGATGCGTATCCTGCAACGGATCAAGCAGCGATAAAAAGTAAATCTGATGTGATGAAAGGAGAGGCCTTATTTCTTAGGGCTTACTGTTATGGACAACTGGTTAGAATTTATGGAGGTGTTCCGCTGATGAAGGAACCTGCTAAGTTGGGGGACGATTTTAATTCCATATTACGTGGTACATTTGAAGAAACTATAAATTTTATAGTTGGTGATTGCGATGCAGCAAATTCGTTGCTCTTGGATAAGGATGAAACGGTATTAGGAAGAGCAACAAAAGGCGCGGCCCTTGCACTTAAATCCAGAACATTATTATTTGCCGCCAGCGACCTTACCGCTGATGGAAGTGCTAAAAGTAAATATGTGGGTTATGTAAGTCCAAATAGAAATGCCTTATGGCTTGCAGCCAAAAATGCAGCCAAAGCAGTGATTGACCTGCAGGATTATCAACTCGCCAATTTTGGAGCGCCTGATAAAGCTGAAGTCTCTAAAAACTACTATATTTTTTTTAAAACAAAGGATCTTTCCAATAGTGAAATTATCTGGGGTAAAATGTACTCAAAATCTTCCGGGGATGTAAATCAAATGAATCAATGGAATGGAGGCAATGGCTGGGACCAATGGGCCAGTAACGCACCTCTTCAGAATTTGGTTGACAGTTACCAGATGGAAGATGGAACTGATTTTTCAAGCCATTTCAAAGTAGACGCACAAGGATTATATCAGAATATTTCTGATAAGTATACGTCGGCAGATCCTTACCAATCGAGGGATCCAAGATTTTATGGGTCTATATTGTATGATGGTGCGCCTTGGAGGCCGCGTCCTGCAAGTTTACAGCCTAGAGATCCTATTGGTAATTACGACAGACGTACACGTATTGTAATCAATAATGGAACCACTGTTTCAACGACTTTTGGTCTTGATACCCGGCAAGGGCCTGTCTCTCCCTGGAATGGAAGTTTTACTGGTTATGTGATGAAAAAAATGGTTGATGATGGAGTCAATTTTAATTTACAGAACAATGAAAATGCCTGGATAGAGTTCAGGTATGCTGAAGTACTGTTAAACTATGCTGAAGCTAGTCTGGAGCTTGGTGAAAATGGAGAAGCAACGAACACCATAAATCAAATCAGGAACAGGGCAGGTATGGCCAATTTTGTAGGGGATGCTAAAATGGCTTTGCGCTATGAGCGGAAAATTGAATTGGTATTTGAGAACAGCCGGTGGTATGACATCAGACGGTGGAAAATACTCGAACAAACACTAACGGATGCGCTAGGTGTAGATATTACTGAAACTAATACTAACGGCGTTGTCAAAACGGCATGGAAACAAATTTCGGTTGAAAAACGTCAGGCTAAAGCTAAAATGTATTGGATTCCAATTCCTAATGAAGAAAGAAGAAAAGCTCCGCAATTAGAACAGAATCCAGAATATTAATTTAAAAAGAAGATGATATTTGCGCCATTACTGGAATCCTGATATCATATTCGCTGCCACAAAGGGACATAGTAAGCGCTTGGGGCCTGTGCCGATGTAGGTCATTTTATGCGTTCTGGACTGAATTCAGTCGAATGTTTGAAGAAATTGAATGGCCATGTTTTGCATCTGCATATGAAAGATCTAAATGATAAAGATGGTGATGAAGACCGGGGTGTCCATCGGTGACAGGAAAATACGCCTGATGTTGCTGCTCCTGCCGTTTATTTTTGAAACGCGTTGAAATGATGATCATTTTATTTTATAAGTAAACTGGATGGAAAGAAGGAGCTTTATAAGGAATATTTCGGTAGCTGTAGGAACAACGATGTTGTTTCCGGGATGTTTAAACCATAGTCCAAAGTCAGCATTGTCACTTGATAAAATTGACGTTGATCAGGAGGAACTGCTTGCAGAAATAGCAGCCACTATAATTCCCAAAACCGATACGCCGGGTGCACGTGAAGTTGGCGCACATTTGTTTGTGGTGAGGATGCTGAATGACTGTTACGAAAAAGAAAAACAAGATAACTTTATTCAGGGCTTGGAAGAGTTGAAAATGTATACCAGGCAACAGTATGGACAATCTTTTGAAAAATGTTCTAACATCCAGAGAGAGAAAATTCTACAAAGTATAGAAAATAAAGAGATAGATAATCCACCGCTTGTGGAGTTTTATTCTATTATGAAAGCAAAAACTATCCAGGCTTACATGACATCTAAGTATGTAATACATGAAATAAAACACTATGAAATCATACCATCAGTTAAGTATAATGGTTACTATCCCTTAAAAAATACCTAAGCAAATGAATAACCTCAATACAGGAACAATAAAAGAACGTACGTTTGATGCGATAGTCATTGGTTCGGGAATGAGCGGCGGCTGGGCTGCAAAAGAATTTACAGAAAAAGGACTCAAAACGTTGGTTTTGGAACGGGGGAGAGATGTAAAACATATCAAAGATTATCCAACCGCGAATAAGTTTCCCTATGAGTTTGAGCACCGTGGCGAAATGCCCCTAAATGTAAGGCTGGCTAATCCACTTATGAACCGTTTTTATGGATTTAAAGAAGATGCAGCACATTTTTTTGTCAAGGATGCGGAACATCCCTATGTACAAGAAAAGCCATTTGACTGGATTCGTGGCTATCAGGTAGGTGGAAAATCTTTGATGTGGGCAAAAGCTACACAAAGATGGAGTAATTTTGATTTTGAGGGCCCGGCACGTGACGGCTTTGCTGTAGATTGGCCCATTCGTTATGCAGACCTTGCTCCGTGGTATAGTTATGTAGAGAAATTTGCTGGTATTGCCGGTAACAGAGATGGCTTAAAACAATTGCCAGATGGTGAATTCTTACCTGCCTTTCCACTTAACGCAGTTGAAGATTATTTCAGAATACAATTGAATGAAAGATATGAGCATAGACATGTAATCAGTGAGCGCGTTGCACATTTAACGAAACCAAATCCTATACATCTGGAGCAAGGAAGAGGACAATGTTTAACTCGCAATTTGTGTCATAGGGGTTGTCCGGTAGGTGGGTATTTTAGCAGCAACTCGAGTACACTCCCTTGGGCAGAAAGGACCGGAAATTTAACTTTACGTCCCTTTTCAGTAGCACATTCTATAATATACGATGAGCAAAAAAATAAAGCAACAGGGGTGAGGGTTATTGATACCAATACCAAAGATGTCATAGAATATTATGCCAGCGTTATTTTTGTAAATGCAGGAGCGTTAAATTCCAATCTTTTGCTGTTGAATTCTACATCTTCGAAATTCCCTGAAGGATTGGGGAATGAAAATGGCCTGATGGGCAAGTTTGTAGCTTTCCATAATTATAGTGCTCGTATTAGTGCGGAGTTTGAAGGGTTAAAAAAGTTCACCACTGTTGGTCGAAACCCGGCTGGTGGGGGCTATATGCCTAGATTTAGAAATCTCTTCAGACAGGAAACGAACTTCCTGCGTGGCTATGCCGCAGGATTTTCTGCATACAGAAGTTCAGAAGTGGATTCTTCAGGAACCGGAGCCGGTTTAAAAGAAAGACTTTTGTATCCAAAAGTTGGACCCTGGAAAATAGGTTCACACATGATGGGAGAAACAATTCCTAAGGAAACGAATATGGTTACGCTAGATCCTGATCAAAAAGACAACTGGGGTATTCCATTATTAAAAATATCTGTTGTCTATGATAATAATGATGAGAAAATGAAACAGGACTATTTTGATCAGTTTTCAGAGATGTTAACGGCAACCGGTTTCAAAAATATCGAGACGCATAACTCAACACAAAACCCTGGGATGGATATCCATGAGATGGGGGGCATAAGAATGGGGAAAGACCCTAAAACTTCCTTGTTGAACAAATGGAACCAATTGCATGCCTGCAAAAATGTTTATGTAACCGATGGCGCATGTATGACCTCTACGTCTACTCAAAATCCTTCGCTTACGTTTATGGCATTAACAGCAAGAGCAGTAGATCATGCGGTTACACAGTTAAAAAGAGGCGATATATAAAATATAAATTAACAAGATGTATTATGAGCAAATTTCTTTTTTCAGTATTATTTCTAGTCAGCAGCCTTATTATTTCATTAGCAGGGAATGCTCAGGATAATATGGCCAGTACTTCCAGTTCTAATAAACCTCAGGCTGCTGCAGGATTATTACCGATTCCACAACAAGTTGAACTTTCGGGACAAAGTTATGTTTTAGATGAAAGCTGGAGTATAAAGGCCATAGCAGATAATCCTGCAGTAAAAAGTCTGGAATCAGAGCTGCAAGAACGCTTTCATTTAATACTTAAAGATAAAGGCAGTCCTAATGGTTCAATAAAGTTATTGGTTAAACCTGGTTCGATTAAGATAGAAAATGCAACAGATACCAATAGAACTGCATTAGCAAATCAGGCCTATCAGCTCACTTTGAACAAGAATGAAATTTCAATTTTAGCAAATGCTGATCAAGGTTTATTTTATGGAGTGCAGACACTCCTGCAATTGCTGCAGTCCGATAATGGAAAAGTATTCTTTGCTACTGGTAAAATTGTAGACTGGCCCAATTTGGATTTAAGAATGATTTATTGGGATAATGCCCATCATTTGGAACGGATTGATGCCATGAAGCGCGCCATAAAACAAGCTAGTTATTATAAAATAAATGCAATAACGATAAAACTGGAAGGACATTTTCAGTTTCCTTCAGCAAAACCCATTGTTGAACCTTATGCCTATACGCCTGCAGAATTTCAGGACCTTACAGATTATGCTAAGTCGCATTATGTGGAGCTGGTTCCTTACATAGATGCCCCAGCGCACGTTGCTTTTATTTTAAAACATCCAGAGTATGCCGGGCTAAGAGCCTTTAGTAATTCTAATTATCAATTTAGTGTAGTTAATCCAAAGACCGATGAATTGTTACTGAATATGTTTAATGATCTTTTTGATGCAAATAAAGGAGGTAATTATGTAATGCTTTCGACAGATGAAGCATATTACCTGGGAAAGGCTGCTGATGATAAAAAACTTGCTAAAAAATTAGGTGGAAACGGAAAGCTATTTGCAGACTTTGTTACCCGGATTGGAAATAAATTACATGAAAAAGATAGGAAAGTAATGGTCTGGGCAGAATACCCACTCAGACCTCAAGATATCAATACATTACCATCCCACATTATTAATGGTGTATATAATAAACAATGGGCGCCGAAATTTAAAGCAAATGGGATGAGACAGCTGGTTTATACTTCTACACAAGGTGAGGAACCACTTTTCCCGAACTATCATAAACATCTTTTTAAGAAATCTTTAAATGGGGATGGTACCTTAGCGCTTACTGATGATGAAAAACAACAAGGCAATAGGAATATCGGTAGAGTGGAAGAAGTAAGCGAGGGAATAACCTCTGCGATTTCAGATGGTAGCGCTGATCTTATGGGAGTAGTTGTTGCAGCCTGGGCAGATGCTGGGTTGCATCCAGAGACATTTTGGTTAGGATATGCTACAGGTACTGCAGTAGCTTGGAACCATCATACCGTGAATCACCAGGATTTGTCAAACCGGTTTTATACTTCATTTTATGGCAGTAAAGCTGTAAATATGGATAAAGTATACCAGTTATTGAGTACACAAGCAGAATTCTGGGATAAAAGCTGGGATTGGGTTACTTCTACCCATCGTTCACCAATTTTTGGTGATTCAGAGAAAGTATTTGAAACTCCACAACCAGTTAAAGATCAGGTACTCCCGGCATTACCTTTGCCTTCTGGAACAGATCTTTCTTTAAATGAAGATTGGGCTTTGAAGAATAAAGTAAGGTTAACTCATGCAGAGAATTTCCTTAAGGCAAACAATGAGTTGATGAACTTGTTGAATGATAACCTTTCCTTAGTAGGTCGACAAAATTATAACTTGCAGGTTTTATTCTCTGTTGCTCAGATTTGCCGTCAAAATTTAAATCTGATGTTAGACCTGCAAAATGCTACGGCACTTATTAAAAATGCTTCTGACGTTGCAAAACAGAATCCGACACTTGCAGTGTCTCTTATCGATCAGGCACTAAGGCAGGTAAAAAAGATTCATGAAGAAAGAAACTTATTGCTGCAGTCCGTGTCATCTGTATGGTTTCAGGATTGGTATCCCTTGGTGGCGGAGGCAAATGGTCGTAAATATTTACATCAGGTAGATGATGTGAAAGATCACGAACCGGTTAGGACAATTGATTTAAGTTATTTAATATACCGTCAGTTAAAATACCCTGTTGGCAAATGGGTAACAGAGCTCTCGAATGCACGAAATCAATTTGCAAAAGCAAATAATTTACCGGTTAGTAACGAATCATTGAATTGGGAAAATACTAAATTGTAAGCATGGTTTTAACATTGAAAGGAAAACCTTTCCAGATCGAAGACATTTCCTTGTGTACCGAGGTTAGCTCGGTAAGCTTATCGCCTGATGACAGTAAGATCCTCTGTGTAATTTCTACTATAGATATTGCAAACAACTGTGTTAAAGATGTAATTACACTGATCGATGTGGAAACTCGGAAGCAGGAGACATTAACAGCAGGAAGAAGTCCTTCCTGGTCTCCCAATGGATTGCAGATTGCCTATGAAGGGGAGGATGGCGCACTGTGGATTTATGATTTAAAGCAACAGTTGAAGAGATTTCTAACACAAATATATCAGTCTGATTATTTTATGGGTCATATGGCAGAAAAGAACTTTTGCTGGTCACCAGATGGGTTGTTCATCGCTTACCTAAGTGCTTTCTCTTATGAAGATGTCAAGAATGAGACGGAAAAAACAGTATATGTAACAGATCGACTATTGTACAAAACGAAAGGTGGCAGAGGGCGAGTTGCCTTTACTGATGACCAATTAACACATATCTGGATCGTTTCTCTTTTAGATGAAAAGTCTGTCTTGCTTACTGATGGTAGCTACAATGAACATTCTATATCCTGGGCAAGTGATAGTCAGCATATAAGCTTTGTGAGTAACCGTTCCGGTGATCCAGATAACAATCAGTTTCATGATTTGTGGACTGTAAACATCAAGATTAAAGAAGTGCTGCGGTATACCCATAATTTTGGTACTGTATTTCAGCCCAGTTGCTCACCTGATGGAAAAATGATTGCCTTTATTGCAACTACTAATAAAATTAGCACAAATGATAGCCCCTCAGAGGACAGCCATTTATATGTTTTATATTTGGAAAATGGTGCTGTCGATCAGCTGGCTACAGCGTTAGACCGAAGGATTGAAAATATTCGCTGGCATCCGGCTGGTGAGTTTATATACTTTACGGCCGGTAGCGAAGGAAAAACTTCTATTTACCGTGTTTCACACCAGACCGATGCTTTAGAAATAGTCATTACAGGTGAACAACACATTTTGGAATATGCTTTAAGTACAGCTGGCAATGATATTGTATATGTAAGTACCAGCATCAATCAACCTTCAGAAATCTTTCTGTCACAGCAAAACAAGCACGGTGTTCAAATAAGTAATTTAAACAGTAAAATAATTGATAATTGTTCACTTAAAGAGGCAGACACATTTTGGTTTAAAAGTTTTGATGGAACAGCTATTCAGGGCTGGTTAATGAAGCCAACACATTTTGAAAATAAAAAGAAGTATCCTGTAGTTCTTATCATTCATGGCGGCCCACATAATATGTACGGTTATGAGTTTGATGAAAAAATGCAGCTCTTGTCTGGAAATGGATATGGCATTCTTTTTATTAATCCAAGGGGAAGTAGCGGATATGGACAGGCATTTTCGAATGGATGTGTAATGAGCTGGGGCGATGGAGACTATAAAGACCTGATGCATGGTCTGGATTATGTTTTAGCAACAACTAGTTGGATAGATCACGACAAACTTGGCGTAACGGGTCAAAGTTATGGTGGATATATGACCAATTGGATCATCACACAGACAAACCGTTTTAAAGCTGCAGTTGTAGATGGAGGCATCAGTAACCTTGTTAGTTTTGCGGGTACTTCATTGTATCATTCCTTAATTGAGTCTGAATTTAATGGAAGTACATATGACAATTTCCCACGACTTTGGCAATGCTCACCGTTGAGAAATGTAAAAAATGTGATTACGCCTACACTGTTTCTTCATGGAGAAACAGATAACGAAGTTCCTATAGGTCAGGCAGAGGAAATGTATATAGCCCTTAAAAAGCTAAATGTAAGATCTAGCTTTGTTAGATATATCGGAGAAGGCCATGGATGGCGGCCCAATTTAACACCCCGAAATAAAATTGATTTGTATAAAAGAATGATAGACTGGTTTAACCAAATGGAATAAACTTATGCTATGACCACTATTGTACCCGAATCTTCAAGATCCTTTTGGTCCTGGGCCTTTATTCCTGAGTCTGTAACTACGATATCTACCTTTGAAATTGGAGCAATAACCGCAAAACTCCTTTTCGAGAATTTACTGGAATCGGTTACTACAATTACTTTTCTTGCTATTTCGATCATCACGCGGTTTAAATGTGCTTCTTCCACATTCGGGGTAGAAAGGCCATGTGTCGTGTTAAATCCATCAACTGCTAAAAACAATTTATCGCAAAAATAATTCTGAAAATTTTCTTCTGCAGTGGAACCGACAAGCGACAAAGAATTCTTTCTCAAAATTCCTCCTGGTATGATTACGTTAACATTTTTCATTTCTGCTAATTCATTTGCAATATTTATTGCATTGGTAATGATAGTCAGACTGGCAAACGAGTCCAGATGTTTAATTATTTCCTTGGTCGTACTACCAGAATCCAGAATGATGGTATCTCCTTCCTCTATTAATTTAGCGGCAGCCTCCCCAATTTTTTTTTTTTCTTCGAAATAAAGTGCTTTTTTTTCTGATATATTAAAATCAAGACCAACCCTGCTGATGTTAATAGCACCACCCCTGGTTCTTACGAGCATCTTTTTCTTTTCCAGCTTATTTAAGTCATTCCGAATCGTAACCTCACTAACTTCTAATTCTTCGCTTAAATTAGTTACATTAACCTGTCCGTTTAAATTTAATTTCTGAAGGATAAGTACTCTGCGCTCCGTGGTAGTTGTTTTCTTCTCTAAAGACATACTAAAATAGTTCTCTTACAATATGGACTGTTATATATATCTGGCAACAATCAATTTTAGAATTATCAAAGTTACTAATATATAAGCGAAAATGCTATTCTATTTCTAGGGATTGGTTGGCCACTATTCGTTTCTATTATGAATTGCAGATTCCATAGCAATATCTTCCATGAGCAGGTGAATAGTATTGTAAACATTCAAACGAGGATTAGGGTGAAAAGTGTTTTTTATAAGAAAATAGATTTTTAAAATATAGGGACATTGTGCCTATATTTGTTAATCAAAGTATATCATGACATTAAATGAACCGAAAAAAACAAGAGAATTATATGAACTCACTCTCAGTATTGACCCATTCGATTCGGAAACCCATTTCAATTTGGCTACTTTAATCTATACTCATTTCAAAGATTTCAATAATGCAATTGTAAATTTTGAACAGTCTATTGAACTTAATCCAAGTGCTATAGCATTTCAAAATTATGGTTTGTTGCTTAAGGATAAACTAGCTCAACCAGATAATGCTAAGATTCAATTTGAAAAAGGATTAATACTTGAGCCTACAAACAAAATTTTGCTGAAACAGCTTGGACTCCTTTATCAGGACGATTATAAAGATTTTTTAAGAGCAAAGGTGTATTTTGACAAATTTATAGTGCTTAATCCAAATAGTCATGACCATTACTTTTACACTTTATTTCTTTTACTTATGAATGTCAAGGAATACAAACCGCTTGCCAGAGACCATTATAAGAGAGCATGTCAACTAAATCCATCACTTCAGGATTCAATCTTAGAGCAGATGATGAACTAGGTAGTTAGCGGTGCGCTCATTATGAGCATTGGTGCCACACCTGCTTTAGTTTAGTAGCGTAACTTGTCTACAGCGGTGACTTGATGCCAGCTGGTAAAGCGATTCAATCGTCGTATTTTCCTTATTTCCCTTAAAATTTTTAATAGTCCGTTTTTCCGTCAATCCTGAATGTTCAGCAACAAGTTTAATATATGTATTGAATTTTTGATGCGATAAGGTAGGTAGTTCACTATGATTTGACTAAAATCGGCCTTAACTTTTCCATGATCCGAATGGTAACCCGGTTAAATGATAAGTAGAGAAGAACAGTAGTTAACCGAAAGGTCTTAAAAGGTCGTTTCTGGAAGCTGGCTTCGATAAAATACTCTTAGGGATTATGCTTTCTTTTTCGAAATTGTTTTTTTAAAACGCGAGTAAGTATTGCATTTAAATCTTAATTTTTAACCAATGGACAAAATTTAATACCAACAGGATTTATATAAAAGTGTTTACACAGAAAACCTTTTGCTAATCCCTGAACTACATAATCCAAATTACAACCAGCGACATACAGCCATCATTGATGAATTATTTGAGCTGGATAGAATTTTGTCTTCAGATGTAGCTAAGGAATATATAGGTAGCCTAGATGAGTATACAAATGATGAAAATTTAGATAAGATGATCCTCAAATTGAAGAGGATATCGAAAGGTTGGAAAAATCAGACAGGGAATGAGGGACATTAGAAAGTTTGAATTAAACTAAGTGCATTGTCGTGCACTGTCCGCATCTCTTCAATTCTCTAACCCCGTCTTCTTTTTATAAAACTTCTTTTTACACCTGTAACAGATATAATGTTTAACCGCTAACCACGGAAGTAGTTCCTTGAACAGCCAATCCCGCGGTATCCTGTCCGTATCCGCATTACTTTTGCAAGAAGGACACACAGGGTTATGATTATAATTGACATCAAAAGGTTTGTAAGATTCTATTTTAACTATCTTCATAATTTGACGTTTTAATTAATCGTTATTCAAATTTATCAGGATACTAGTTTGCAAACCACCTTATTATTAAAATTCCAATACAGGTACATGGTTAGTGAATTTAACAGGAGAAATAATAGCCGTTACCAGCTGCTGATGAAAATCATTTCTCGGTAGAGCTATTAAACCATACTGCCTAAACCACTCACTGGCGGCACCTATATCATGTAACATAAACCCATCCGCCCTTAGTTTTACCAATAGGTAATAAAAGGCAATCTTGCTGGCATTATCAACTGTATGGAATAGCGTCAGACTGCTGAAATGCCCGTTGATCGCGATTCCAATAACACCACCTACAAGCACTTTGTTCTGGTAGGTTTCCACACTATGCATGAAACCCATTTTATGTAATTCCAATGCAGTTTTAATATATTCAGGTGTTAACCAGGTTTTGGTTTTTTGTCCCCGTGGTTGCGCACAGGCCATTATGGTTTTCTCAAAGGCAGTATTGATCCTCACTTCGAATTTCTTTTCCGACTCCTGAAATTTTTCTTTCTTCAAACGGCGCTGAAGATCCTTATGCAACTTGAAATTTTGTAATGGTATGATCCCCCGGATTTCAGGATCATACCATTCAATAACTTTCCCATCGGTCATGTTGGGCAGGGGATATATCCCTTGCAAAAATCCTTTTAAAAATAGAAAGGGTGACAATTCGACCTGACCATAAGACCATAATAAAGCATCATTTTTACCACCAGATGCTTTTGTTAAAGCCATAAGCGATAACTGTTGAAGCAATCTTCTTGTTCTGGTTTTTACATTTTTACGAATGTTTGCTGAGAATTCTTTCGAAATAATCTTCATTAATATATTTTGTTTTCTGACGAAATGAAGCTGTTATCAATTTATCATTTCGCTTTGTAAGCTATAAGTTTAGGTAGTTCATTATTGTTCAACCTCCCAATATGTCAATTGTGAAACGGTTTAATCGAACACCACTTTCAGTTCAAATTCGTCTTATGTAAACCGGTTAATCGCTAAAAAACAAGCTCGGGTACCTTCTCAGAAAACTTTACCGGAGCAGTAATTGCCGGGATTAGAATTGCCCTGAACTCCTCTCTTAATATATTGACGCTGCCAAATTGTGTAAACCATGAATCGGCAGCTCCACTTACATGTAATTTAAAACCATCATCCTTCAGCTTCACCAGCAGGTAATAAAAGGCTACTTTACCTGCATTGTCTACGGTATTGAATAAACTTAAGGTTACAAACTGACCGTTAATGGCTAGCCCGATAACCCCGCCAACCAGTACACCATTCCGATAAGTTTCTACGCTATGTGCAAGACCAATTTTATGAAGTTCCATGGCTGCTTTAATATAGTCAGGAGTTAACCAGGTTTTAGTCTTGCTTCCACGGGGTTTCGAGCAACCTACTATGGTTTCATGGAAATTAGCATTGACCTTAATCACGAACTTCTTCTCAGGAGGCTGAGTCTTCTCCTTTTTTAATACGCGCAATAAATCATTACGCAGTCTAAATTTGTCTATCGGTATAATTCCCCTGATTTCAGGATCGAACCAGTCAATAACCTTTCCATTGGTCATGTTCGGTAAAGGATACATTCCCTGACAATAACCCTGAACAATAAGATAAGGTGTTAATTTGAATTGGCTATAAGACCATAATAAGGCATTATCTTTGCCTCCCGAAACTTTTGTTAATGCGGAGTGAGATAGCTGCTGCAACATTCTCTTAGTAGGTTGCCTCACAGTCTCCGGAATAATTGCTGACAGCTGCTTTGGTAAAATTCCCATATGAAATGATATTTTACTAAATATAGCCAGAAGAATTAATACTATATAAATTAATTATCTTTTTGGGAGTTGTGCTGTATCACTACTGGATACTTCATTTAACCACTTTACAGTTCTTTTTTTTAATCAATTAAATGGGGTCATTTATCATCGTTCTACGATGTTTCGCCCTAGATCCAACTGCACAAAAAAGCCCGTCATGTTGTTAAACCGACAGGCGTTTTACAAATAAGTAAAATAAGTGCTATTTTTTCAGATTCTCTAAATAAACGGCCAGAATATTCTTCAAATAGATCTCCGGTTTTGGCATGTTAATAATTGTTCCGGGTTCTTTATCTTGAGATTGCTTGATATAATTTGCTTTAATCTTTCCCCAGTCTTTGGAATATAGTTGTATAAAAGTATCCAGAAACTGCTTTTCGGTATAATCTTTTGGAAGCTTACTTAGTACAGCTTCAATTTTTTCTTCTTTTTTATGTAATACGGCCATGAGGTCAGTTAAACTTTAGCTGACAAAGCTACGAAAATAATAGCCTTAAACAGATTTTACCGGTCCAGCCAGTGTTTAAAGATCGAGGCTTTTTCTCTGCTGATGAAGACCTCTGTTTCCTGCAGCCCGTTTAAAACCACTTTTAGTTTGCCGTTAAAGAAATTGTGAATGGTTTTGATACTGTTAATGCTGATTAAATGCTGGCGGTTTGCCCTGAAAAAGTGATCAGCATTTAATTGTTCCTCCAATTCATCCATCGTGAATAATACCGCCTGTACTTCTCCGTTTTCCAGCACCAGGTTCGAAACTTTAAATTCCGAATAGATGTAAGCAATGTCATCCACATTGATGGTCTTATAACCATCATGTATCGGAATTAAAAAGCGGGAACGGTAGACTGCACCTGGTTTCCTGATAATTTCTACAAGGTTGTTGATCATAGCCTCACTTTGTGTTACCGAAAATACATGTTTATGTTTAGTTAATGCACTCGCTAGTTCCTGCTTATCAATAGGCTTAAGTAAATAATCAACGCTGTTTACTTTAAATGCCCTAATCGCATATTCGTCATAGGCCGTGGTAAAAATTACCGGTGACTTCACCGAGCAGGCAGAAAAAATTTCGAAACACAAACCATCAGCTAAGCGAACATCCATCAGAATTAAATCAGGTTCTTTGTTAGCAGAAAACCACTCAATACTGTCGGCAACACTTTCTAAAACATCAACCACTACAATATCTGCATCAATTTCATGGAGCAGGCTCTCCAACCTGTTCGCATTACGCTGTTCGTCCTCTATGATCAGTATCTTCATAAGATTAAATGTTTAGTAAAGGCAATTTAACGATAAACTGATGATCTGTTTCAATGATCTCGAAAGTCTGCTCAGATAGTAAATTATACCTGCTTTCGATGTTTTTCAAACCCGTACAGGTAGAAGGAATATTATAATTGAGGCGCTGTAAGGTGTTGGAAATCACAAGGTGATCATCGCCATCCATAGTAATCGAAATAAGTAAGGGTTTTGACCGCGATGCCATGTTATGTTTAATTGCGTTTTCAATCAGTAATTGTAAAGTAATAGGAGGGATGCCTTTCTTCAGAATTTCATCACTAATATCAATTTCCATTTTAACATTGTTGCCCAGCCGGATCTTAATTAAATAAAAATACGCATGGGCAAATTCAATCTCTTCTTCAACAGTAATAAGGTGTTTGTTTAGGTTAAGGATCATATACCGGTACACCCTGGATAAATTTTCAAGAAAATGTTGTGCCAGGGACTGGTCTTCCGTGATCAGCGCGGAAAGTGTACTGAAGTTGTTAAACATAAAATGGGGGTCCAGTTGCGCTTTGAGCGATTGCAACTGGGCCTCTAAAGCGATACGCTGCAGTTCGGCCGTCTTTAAATTTAACGCTGCTGTTTCCAGGATGGCATCCTTCCATTTCTGCAGGAAAAAATTACCGGTATAAATTAAGCTGATTAAGATAGATAAGAGCAGACTCACCACAAAAGATTGCCGGAGGGCCAGTGCATCCAGCTCATCAATATTTACATTGCCTATAACCAGGTAAATTGAAGTTCTGATATAGATAATCAGAAAAATGATGGTCGCGATAATTTGTATGCTTAATTGTGACGTAAACCGTTGTAAAGGGTGGGTTACCCAGGGTAGGTGTCGATCGAGTTTCCTGGCAACGATCAAACTGATCTCGGTAAGCAGGTAACAGAATATCATTACTAAAAACCATTCCAGTGCAATGCTGGAACTACTACGGTTAAAATAATGTGCCCAGTCGCGGTAAGGGTTAACCAGGAAAGAAAGCACATAAAAACTCACAAAAACTACAGGTATAATAATGAACCTGAAGTGCTTATAAAAGTCCCTGTTTTGTTGGTTTAATTTCATATTGACATTATCATCATAAAGGCTGTTGATGTAAATCACACCTTTGATTCTACAAAAATACCTACTATACAACAGATAACCGTAGTGAACTTACTGAAAGGATGATAATTAAGACTAAAGCGGTTGATAGCATGACTCAAATGTTGTTAGGATATAATCAGACGGTGGTTGAATTAACTATCTTAAGACCATATTCATTTGGGTAACGAATTGCTCCACTTCAGCATAAAAATTACTTAGTTCAGTTAATTTTTACACAAGTAATTGGCAATATCTCCTTACTTTTGCCAATCAATAAATTGAAGTAAAACATAATTAAAAAGCACCCATCGCATTATTTTGCTGGTTCCATGATGGACATAGTGAAATTTTGTTGTAAAAAATAAGCTGATGATAGCTTCATAAACATTAAAAAACAATTACAAACTAATGAAAATCCACAAATCATTCTTTGTGCTCCTTGGCTTTATTCCGATACTCCTCCCTGGATACACTTTTGCACAAACAGAACAGGAAAACGAAGTTCTTAAAAATGCTACACTTCAACAGGTAATTGGTTATGCGCTAAAAAACAAACCTGAAGTAAAACAATCTGTTTTGGATGAAGAAATTGGTGAAAGAGATATTAATTCGGCACTTTCTGGCTGGTTGCCTCAGGTTAATTTTGATGCGAATTATAACCATAACCTAAAGCAACAAACCAGTGCCCTTAATGTTAATGGTGAGACCTCTTATATTACTTTGGGTAACAAGAACACTTCCGGAATGGTATTACAGGCTGATCAACAATTTTTAAATGCTGGGTTAATCCAGGCCTCTAAATCCGCAAAATATTTCAGACAACAGTACAAACAAACTACCGAAAATAATAAAATAAATACGGTAGTTGATGTAAGTAAGGCCTACTTTGATATTCTGACAAGCCAGGAGCAGCTGAAAATAATTACAGAAAATATTGCTCGTTTAGAAAAGCAGTTGAAGGATGCCAAAGCGCAGTATGAAAGCGGTTTGGTAGATAAAACAGATTTTCAACGTGCTCAAATCAGCTTAAGTAATTCTTATGCAGATAAAAAAAGAACACAAGAACTGTTGAAGTATAAATATGCCTATATCAAGAGTTTAATAGGTTATAGTGCTGAAAAAGAATTCAGCCTTGAAGTGGATACCGACCTGATGGAACAACACGTTTTAATGGACACCACTCAAATGCTTAACCCGCAGAATAGAGTGGAGTATCGTTTGTTACAAACGCAGAAACAACTGCAAAATATCAATACCAGTTACAACAAAGCAGCTTATTTACCTAACCTTTCAGGCTTTATTAATTACAGCTGGAACTATCAGAATGATGATTTTGAAAATTTGTATGACAGAAACTTTCCTGGATCTATAGTAGGTTTGAAATTGAACATTCCAATTTTCCAGGGTACCAAACGTATTCAGGAAATCAGGAAATCACAACTACTGGAAAAAAGAATTGATTTAGATATTGAAAACACAAAGAACCAGATCAATTCACAATATGAACTGGCATTGGCTACTTATAAATCCAATCTTAACGACTGGAAAACTTCAAATGCTAACGTAGACATTTCTAAACAAGTTTATAATACCATCAAACTTCAATATGATGAGGGCATTAAAACTTATTTGGATCTGATGACTGCAGAGACTGATTTGAACACTTCACAACTTAATTACCTTAATTCCTTATATAGTTTGCTATCTGCTAAACTAGATGTACAACAAGCTTTAGGCACTATCACTTTAACTCAATAAAAAACAGCAATGAACTTAAATCCAATAAAATCAGGTCTTTTCATACTTGGAACGGTTATGTTAGCATCCTGCGGAAACTCATCCGATCAAGCTAATCAGCAAGCAGCCCCACCAGCAACCCCAGTTACCACTTATACGGCAACGGAAGAAAATGTAACTACCGTAGATTCTTATCCAGGTGTAGTAGTTGCTTTAAATGAAGTTGAATTACGTGCACAAGTTGGCGGTTACCTGACAGCAATTTATGTCAAAGATGGCCAGCAAGTAACTAAAGGACAAAAATTATACGAAATCGACCGTACAAAATATCAGGCGGCTTACCGTTCGGCATTAGCAAACCTGCAGGTAGCTAAAGCCAATGAGGCAAAAGCGAAAAAAGATGCGGATCGTTATACAAAACTAAGTGAGCAAGATGCCGTTGCTAAACAACGTGTTGATTATGCTTTAACCGACCTTGCCAATGCAGCTTCCCAGGTGGCAGCAGCAGCGGCAAATGTGGCTAACGTAAGGTCAGATCTTCAACGTTCACAAATCGTATCTCCCCTTAATGGAAGAATAGGTATTTCTTTGGTGAGGTTAGGTGCTTACGTTACGCCGGGTTCTACTTTGATCAATACGGTATCAACTTCTAATCCTATTGCAGTTGATATTTCAGTGAATCAAAGAGATATTTCCCGTTTTGTTGAATTACAACAAAAGCAGTCAACCGTAACAGATTCAGTCTTTACCATTGAGATGCAGGGTAAAGGTGAATACAAAATGCCAGGTAAAATTGTAGCGATTGACCGTGCTGTTGATCCGGGCGCTGGTACAATTAAGGTAAGGGTCAGTTATCCAAATCCCAAACAACACCTGGTAGCGGGGATGAGCGTGAATGTTAAAGTGTTGAATAAAATAGAAGGTAAACAAGTAACTATTCCTTATAAAGCAGTTTCAGAGCAATTAGGTGCTTATAGTGTTTATGTTGTTGGCGATAGCAGTAAAGCAGAGTCACGCCAGGTAAAACTTGGTAGTGTAGTTGGAGATAAGGTAGTGATTATTGAAGGCGTTAAGAATGGTGAAGTGATTGTGGCCGAAGGTGGACAAAATGTAAGACCAGGCGCTGTAGTTAAACCTACTCCAAAAATTTAATTTTTATATCCAATTAGAATCATATGATTTCAGAAGTATTTATACGGCGTCCGGTTACTGCCATCGTCATATCCATATTACTTGTACTGATCGGTACCATTGTACTTACAACCTTACCCATCAGTCAATATCCCAATGTGGCTCCACCTACCGTTACGGTGAGTGCATCCTATACAGGAGCTGATGCTGAAACAGTTGAAAAAACTGTGACCACTCCTATAGAAACCCAGATTAATGGTACGCCAGGCATGAAATACATGACCTCCAATAGTACATCTGATGGTCGTTCATCAATTACGGTAACCTTTGAAGTAGGTACTGATATCGATATCGCTGCCCTGGATGTTCAAAACAGGGTTGGTATTGCAGAACCTGCACTTCCCGAAGCGGTAAGACGCTTAGGGGTAATTACCAAAAAGGCCAATACAGATTTACTGATGGTTTTGGGTTTATATTCGCCCAATGGTACTTACGATAATAAATTCCTTTCCAACTATGCGGAGATCTACCTGAAGGATGCATTGTTAAGGGTCAAGGGTGTTGGTGATGTGATGGCTTTCGGTCAGCCTTTCAGTATGAGGGTTTGGATGGATGCCACCAAAATGGCTGCCTTAGGCATTACGCCAGTAGAAGTGACAGGGGCTATTCAAGAACAAAATACGCGTATCCCCGGTGGTAAAGTAGGGGGTGCGCCACAAATGGACAACCAGACCTTCGAATATAACGTTATCCTTGATGGTGACCTTTCCACTGAAGAAGAGTTTAGAAATATTATTGTAAAGACGGCGCAGGATGGATCACCGGTTTATCTTAGAGATATTGCCCGGGTAGAACTGGGTGAGTTTTCTTATGCTACCACTTCCAAATTAAATGGAAAAGTAGCATCCATGATGGGTATTAACCAGACGCCGGGTGGTAATGCAGTTCAAACTGCTGAGGGTATTTATCAAACGCTTGAAAATGCTAAGAGATCCTTCCCTGAAGATTTAGATTATGTAGTGGGTTATGAAACTGTTTCTATTGTAAACGTTTCCATCAACAGTGTGGTTCACACCCTTATTGAAGCCTTGATATTGGTAACGATCGTGGTATTTATATTCCTTCAAAGCTGGAGGGCTACACTTATTCCCGTATTAGCTATTCCAGTATCTATTGTAGCTACCTTTATTTTCTTTACACTTTTTGGCTTTTCGGTAAACATCCTGACCATGCTTGCATTCGTGTTGGCTATTGGTATTGTGGTGGATGATGCCATTGTGGTGGTGGAGGCTGTACAGCATTATATAGATCATGAAGGTCTGTCTGCTCCGGAGGCCACCCGAAAAGCGATGAAGGACATCACCGCCCCGGTAATTGCCATCGCTTTAATTTTAGCAGCAGTATTTATCCCGGTTGGTTTTATACCTGGAATGGTTGGTCAGTTGTACCAGCAATTCGCCATTACCATTGCCGTTTCGGTGTTAATTTCGGCTTTTATCGCCTTATCGCTTACACCAGCCTTATGTTCCATTATGCTTAAACCGATGAGCCTGAATAAGGAATCAAAAGGTTTAGATAAATGGTTCTATAGGTTTAACGCCTGGTTCGCAAAAGTGACCACCAATTATTCTGAAGGCGTTCGCTGGTGTTTGAAAAAAGCACCGCTGGTTATGGTTCTTGTAGGCTGTCTATATGTGGGTACTTTAGCTATGTTCAACGCTAAACCTACAGGTTTCATTCCTAATGAAGATGCAGGTGTATTTTTAATGGGGGTTTCTTTACCTGAAGGTGCATCAACAGCGCGTACGCAAGCTTTTGTTGATCGTATCAGTGAAACAATCCGCAAAGAAAATCCGTCTGTTGCAAGTGTAACTTCGATTACCGGTATTAACATCTTGAACCGGGCTTTTAAATCCAATGCGGCTACCTTCTTTGTGCAGCTGAAACATTGGGATGAACGTGAAACTGAACTGCCGGATGTCGTTGCGAATGTACAAAAAGCTTTTGCCGGTGATAAAGAAGGGTTTGTGTTAGCGGTTCAACCACCTCCAATTCCAGGTTTAGGTACTAGTGGTGGTTTTAACCTGCAAATACAGGAACAGCAAACAGGAGATATTAAAAACTTTGAAGCTGTAGTAGGTAAATTCCTGGCGGCAGCAAATCAACGGCCGGAGATTGGCATGGCCTATACTTTGTTCACTGCCAATACCCCGAACTACAAAGTGAAGGTGGACCGTGAACAGGTTAAAAAGATGGGTGTTAACATTGGTGCTGTTTACAGTACAATTTCATCTTACTTTGGTTCCAGCTATGTGAATGATTTCACAAGATACGGACGTAATTTCAGGGTAGTTGCCCAGGCAGATACGACTTTTAGGAAAAACATAGAAAGTCTGAATAACCTGTATGTGAAAAATAACCAGGGAACCAATGTGCCTTTGAGTTCAATGGTAACCTATAACAAAATAGAAAATGCTTCTATTATTAATCACTATAATTTATTCAGGGCTATCGAGATCAATGGTGGAGCTAAACCGGGCTATAGTAGTGGTGACGCACTTAAAGCGCTGGAAGAAGTTGCCGCAGAAACGTTACCCGCAGGTTATTCTTACAGCTTCTCCGGTTTAAGTCAGCAGGAACAAGAGTCTGGTGATGCAACTACAACAATTTATGCTTTGATCGTAATTGTTGTATTCTTGCTGCTTGCTGCTTTATATGAAAGCTGGTCTGTACCATTCTCCATTTTATTAAGTGTGCCACTAGGTTTATTTGGTTCTATTGTGGCCCTTTTGTTTCTTCCGCACTTGGACCTTAACATCTATGCGCAGATTGGTTTGATTACCTTAATTGGTTTAGCGGCTAAGAATGCGATCTTGATTGTTGAATTTGCCAAAGAACGTGTGGATTGGGGTATGCCTTTAATTCCTGCGACTATTGAGGCAGTTAAATTGAGGTTGAGACCGATTTTGATGACATCCTTTGCCTTTATTTTAGGGATTATTCCTTTGGCTCTTTCACAGGGTGCAGGTGCTGCTTCCCGCCAGACTATTGGTATGACTGTAGCTGCAGGTATGTTTGCAGCAACAATTTTAGGGCTGTTCGTTGTGCCTGTATTGTTTGTACTGATTACGAAAATAGCTTATGGTAAAAAACACCTTGCTGAATTAGAGGCAAATTATAATCCTGATGCGCATAAAGATACCTTACATGCGGATGAGGATCTTGTTGAAGAAGCAGAAGCTGTGGACAAGCGCTAAACTCAGCTAAAATTGTCTCTAATCTCCATCTCTTTTTTTGAGGTGGGGATTTTTTTTTGTCTGTAATTCTTTAAAGCCAGACTTACGGTGACTCATAGGTCGTTTAACCATTGAGCCAACATTGCCAGGGGGTTGGTAGGGCCTTGTCAGGGCTATTGGCCCTTTCGATGCCCTGACAAGGCCCTACCAGTGCCCTACCAACCCCCTGGCAACCAGTAGTTGAATATTTTTAAGGACCGGTTTTGATCTTTGCTGATTTAATAATTCAAACATTATAAAAAGATTAAATGTTACTCATTTATATCAATCGAAATAATGATGAACACTCAGCAAGAAAATAATCCAAAGCCGGTAGTGCATCCGGAAGAAGCAGATACCGGTGAGCAACCTGAATCAAAGCCAGCTCCAGCTCCTGAAACCAGCGAAACAAAATCTCCCGCAGATCCACCGCATGTGGAAACACCTAAAGTACCGGATGCCGATGCAGAGGGCCTTCCATAGGTGATCATTGATTTATATTCTTTAATAGGTTGTGATTTTAATTTAACTTCATATAAAATTGCTGTATGAAAAGATTTTCAATTCTATTGTTGCTCATCACCTTTTCCTTCATGGCTTATTCGCAAAATAAGGATGCCATTTTGGGCCGATGGGTTAATGCAACCGGGGAAGCACATATTGACATTCATAAAAAAGGGGACAAATATTTTGGAAAGATTGTTTGGTTAAAAAATCCTAGGGATGAAAAAGGGAAGGAGAAGACTGACTACAAAAATCCTGACCGAGCCTTAACTTCAAGGCCGATTCTCGGTTTGGAGATCCTGAGAAATTTCAAATATGAGGAGGGCAAATGGAAAGGCGGTAAAATTTATGACCCTAAAACGGGTAAGACTTACAGTTGTACCATCACGTCAAAAGGAACCAACCTGATTGATATCCGCGGGTATATTGGCATTTCTTTAATCGGCAGATCTGAAACCTGGAAACGTATTAAATAGTTGAATTATTAATGAAGAACTTTATCTGCCTGATCTTATTGCTGCCCTTTATTTCCTATGCGCAGCCCAAATCCGATACACTGTCCAAGGAGCAATCTTTTAAATTAAGGTCATTAACATCCGGAACCAATACCAGTATCCGCGGTTTATCGGTTGTTTCTGACCAGGTAGCCTGGGTGAGCGGGAGCAATGGTTTTATCGGTAAAACCACTAACGGAGGCTTACACTGGGAATGGGTGCAACCTCAGGGGTATGAAAACTTAGATTTTAGGGATATTGAAGCATTTGATGAGCAAAATGCCGTAGCGGTTAATGCGGGTTCCCCTGCTTATATTTTGTTGACTACCGATGGTGGCAAGACCTGGAAGACCACTTATAAAAATATGGATGCTGCAATTTTTCTCGATGGAATGGATTTTTGGGACCGCCGAAACGGGATCATTTTTGGTGATCCTATTCACAATCAACTGCAAATCCTTAGCACAAATGACGGTGGGCAAAGCTGGAAAGCCATCTCTAATCAGCTAGACATAAAAATGCAGGAAGGGGAAGCTTCTTTCGCCGCCAGTGGAACCACCATTAAAACATTAGACAAGGGAAAAGTATGGATTGCTACGGGTGGGGCAGTGGCTAACATTTACCATTCCAACAATTACGGGCAAACCTGGGTTAAATATCCTTGTCCGATTTGGCAGGGGGAAAATAGTACAGGTCCTTTCTCGATAGACTTTTTCGATGCGCAGCATGGCATTGTGGTAGGGGGGAACTACCTTCAGGATAAAGCGCGTATGAACAACGCCCTGGTAACAAATGATGGCGGGGCGACATGGCTCAAACCCCACACGTCTGTCTTTGGCTACCGTTCAGGGGTATTATACCTCCATAAAAAACTGTGTGTGGCTGTTGGAACCTCAGGCGTAGATATTTCTAAAGATGGGGGCCTGAACTGGGTAAATATTGCAGAACTTGGTTTCCATGCGGTGAAAAAGGCAAAGAAGGGAAAGCTCATTTTGCTTGCTGGTCCTAAAGGAACGGTTTATAGCCTTACTCTCCCCAAACGGTAATGACTAGTTTTCTTTTTCCTCCATAATTACGGTGCTCGCCTAGATAAATTCCCTGCCATGTACCCAGGCCCAACTTTCCGTTGTGAATAGGAATCATCACAGAATTGCCCAGCAGGGCTGCTTTTAAATGTGCTGGCATATCATCCGACCCTTCATCATCGTGCTTGTAATCCGGATCATTCTCCGGCACGGTTTTATTGAAAAACATCTCAAAATCTTTTCTTACGGCAGGAGCCGCATTTTCATTGATCGATAAGGAGGCGGAAGTATGTTGTAAAAAAACCTGGCAAATGCCTGTTTTGATTTCGTTTAATTGAGGTAGCGCATTTAAAATTTCGGCGGTTATCAAATGAAAACCCCTTCTTCTTTCCTCAAGAACTAGATGGTGTTGAAATATTTTCATTATTATATAGTTTGTTTTTAATGGTGATGAAGCTATCATAAGCTTTTTCATTGCTTTTTGTAAACTGCAAGCTTATGATGGTTTCATTATTATATAGTTTGTTTTTAATGGTGATGAAATGGTGTTGATGTGATCTCCAATATTGTTTTTGCAAGCTCGATCATCTGCTCATTTCCTGTATGTTTTTCCTCGTTATCAGACAACTTGATGACTTCCGTCCATTCGCTATCTTGTGGCTGAGCTGAAGTCATTTTGATGACGATATTCAAGGATTTCGGCCCTACATCGTTGGTGAGGTTAGTGCCTATACCAAAAGACAAACCTATTTTACCCTGGCAATAGTCCGCAATCCGTGCCACTTTTTCATAATTCAGGGAATCAGAAAAGATAATGGATTTCGTTTTCGGATCTATCCCTAGCCGGTTGTAATGTGCAATTACCTGATCAGCAAACTTAAGGGCATCACCACTGTCATGCCTTACCCCATCAAATAATTTAGAATACATTTTGTCGAATTGTTTAAAGAAAACAGCAGTGGTATAGGTGTCAGATAAAGCAATACCTAAATCGCCGCGGTAAACTTCTACCCAATGCTGTAATCCCATTGCGTTAGCCATCTTAAAGCCATAACGCGCAGCATGAAACATGAACCATTCATGGGCATGTGTGCCGATGGGTTTGGTTTCATAAAGCATAGCCATGTGCACATTGCTGCTTCCAATGAAAGAACCGGTGCCGTACTCCTTTAAGGCTTGTAAAACCAGACGATGAACATCATAACCATACCTCCGCCTGGTTCCGAACTCTGCTACAGTCACGCCAAGTTTGGTGTAGGCTTCAATTTTCATCCGGGTAATATCAATTACCTCCTGATTACTTACCCTAACCACCGTACTGAATTTATAGTACAATTCACAAATCAGGGCCATTAAGGGCACTTCCCACAAAATGGTGCGGTACCATAGGCCCTCTATATTTACTTCAAGTTGGTCTCCCTGCTGCTTAATGGTCACTTCTTCAGGATTATAACGGTAACCTTCCAGAAAATCCAGGTAAACGGGATCCAGGTAAGGGCAGATGACTTCCAGAAAGTTTTTCTCTTCACGACTCAGCCTTAAGGATGCCATTTCATTTATAGCGCTTCTGAAAATATCTGCAAAGCCAGGGGGAAAGGTATGTTTACCGCGGTTGATAAATGTATAACGGGCCCTTGCACCGGGAAATAGCCTGATCACACCCTGTTGCATGGTAAACTTGTAAAAATCATTGTCCAGTATGGAAGTGAAGGAGAAAACAGGCGGCATATTCATAAGACATTGATCTGCTATCAAAGATAAGCTATTATGGCTATTGATAGCAAAAAGGAAAGCCCGGATAAAAACCGGGCTTTGTGCTTAATACCTTTTGGTGGTGTCTGTTGGATTAGTTCCTGAAGTATCTCTTTTCATAGTTCCGGAAGTATCCTTATGATCTTTCCACTTGCCTTTTTTATGTTTCTTCGTTTTGTCGGTGGTCCGCTGGGTAGTGTCCTGGGTAGGCACCTGCGCAAATGATGGCAACGTAAATGCTAGTAATAAAGCAACGATCAATAACTTTTTCATAGGTTCAAATTTTAAAATGTTTAACATAGATTTATGTGACTATTATTATCATAACAGCATTTTTAAATTTCTGTTCATACCAGGTTCTAAATATTTGAATTACATCGCAGAATTTTTAAAAGTAATAACGAAAAATCATTGATTTTAAAGCATTCAGCCGTTTTTAAACCATTTAGTGAGTATTTGTAACCATTGAAAAACCGTATTTATCCCAGGCAAGCAGTTAATGGTCAGGCTATTAAAGTTTTTCTGTTTGCTAATTCAAACATCAGCTCCTTGTTAGCTGTTTAACTCTTGTATATGAAGGTATTAATTATTTTAGGGCACCCCCGGAAAGACAGTTTTTGTGGCGCTTTAGCAGCTTCTTATGCAGCAGGCGCAAAAGAAGCGGGGGCTGAAATAAAAACACTAGCCCTCGCAGACCTGGACTTCAATTTAAATGTGACACTCACCGAGCCTCAGCACCAGCATTCCGAAGATGATGTCGTTAAAGCAAAACAATTGATTTTATGGGCCGATCACCTGGTATTTGTGTACCCGGTATGGTGGGGAACGATGCCTGCTTTACTCAAAGGTTTTATAGACAGGGTTTTTGTTCCCGGTTTTGCTTTTTATGAAATTGCGCAGGATGACTATAAACAACTGCTGCAAAATAAAACAGCGCAAGTAATCATCACTATGGATACACCGGTATGGATTTACAAAACGTTCATCCGGGCACCAAGTACACATGCCATGAAGGTGGCCACATTGCAATTCTGTGGCATATCGCCTGTGCGGACCATTCACTTTAGTCCTGTAAAACATTCTACCGCTACGGAGAAAGAAAAATGGCTGCAAACAACTTATAACTTAGGCCTGGCACTAAAAAAAGGGGTAATTAGTTCGCGCGAAATCCTGTGGCGCAAGATGGTGCCCTGGCTGAAGGCTGTACGTTTGCAGTTTTACCCCATGACCTGGGTAGCTTACGCTGTAGGTGCTTTTGCAGCCCGAAGTTTAGGTTATGACTTTAGCTGGCTAATTTTCTGGCTGGGTTACTTGCTCATCTTCCTGATCGAACTGGCCACAGTTTACCTCAACGAAATATTCGACTACCAAACTGATTCCATTAATAAAGCATACGGTCCGTTCAATGGCGGATCTCGGGTACTGGTCAATGGCGACATATCCATTCAAAGAATGAAAAAGGCTGTTAAGCTGGTTATTCTTGCTATACCCATCGTATTTATTTCATTAACGCTGGTGTCATCTGCATTAATTTGGCATACACTTATATTGAGTGCGATATTGATGGTGCTTGCCTTTGGTTATACGGTTCCTCCCTTAAAGCTGAGTTACCAAAGCCTTGGGGAGGTTACTGTTGGACTTACCCATAGTTTGATGGTTATATTGTGCGGCTTTATATTCCAGGGTGGAGTTTACACCAATGCTTATCCCTGGCTCATCAGTATTCCTTTGTTTTTTTCCATCATTCCTTCCATTACCCTTTCAGGGATTCCTGACCATGAAGCTGACCAGTTAGCTGGCAAACGCAGTCTATCCGTGCGTTTTGGCAAGAACAAAGCAGCCCTTGGCGCTATCGTCTGCACGGTGATGGCATTGGTCAGCTCTTTTTATCTCTATTTTAATGACCTGGTTCCCGGGGCTTATAACTACCTGTTGGTGCTTTCGGTGTTTCATGCTTTGTGGTTGATCATGGAGCTTTTAAAATACATCAATGTTGCTCATAAACCCAAACACATCAATAAACTCATGGTGTTGTCACTTACCTATTTAATGTGGTTTGCATTAATCCCTTTCTTTTTGCTGATGTAAAATTTATTGATGAAGAACTTGAGCAGTTCAATACCGAGTACCCCAATCACGGTGGCAATTAATATGACCGTTATCATCGTCTGGTCTAAACTTACCGTTTTAAATATAGGCTGTAAGAAAGGAACATAGACCAGCAGCAGCTGTAGTGCCATGGTGATGAGGATGATGAAAAACAAACCTTTGTTTTTCGAGAACCCTTCTTTAAACATGGAATTATAAGTTTGCCGGACCGATACGGCATTGCCCAGTTGTATAAAACAAAGTAGCGTAAATACCATGGTTTGCTGTGTGCTGACATCATAACCACTGCTGGCTGCATATTGTTGGGCAAATAAAACAACCACTGCCATCATTGCGCCGGTGCAAAGTATCTTAGGGATCATGCCGCCTGCAAATAAACTTTCTTTAGGCGGTCTGGGTGGACGCTCCATGATGCCTTTTTCTGCCGGTTGGGAGGTGAGTGCCAGCCCCGGTAGCCCATCTGTCACCAGGTTGATCCAAAGGATATGAATAGGAAGCAAGGGAATAGCCATGCCCAATAGCGGAGCAGCCACGAGGGTTAAGATTTCGGCCAGATTGCAGGAAAGAACATAAAGAATAAATTTCTTGATATTTTCATAAATTCTTCTGCCTTCTTTTACCGCCTTAACAATGGTTGCGAAATTATCATCAAGCAATATCATATCCGCGGCATCTTTGGAAACATCTGTTCCGGTTATTCCCATGGCTATACCAATATCGGCCTGTTTTAAAGATGGGGCATCATTAACGCCATCACCAGTCATGGCAACGAATTCATTTTGTTCCTGTAAGGTTTTAACGATTCTTAATTTTTGTTCTGGAGATACCCTTGCGTAAACAGCGATACGCTGTATTTCCCTGCTAAATTCTTCATCTGTAATTTTTGTCAGGTCTGCACCGGTCATAATTTCAGCAGCATCCTTGTCAATCATCTGCAAACGTTCTGCAATGGCCTGTGCCGTAAGTGGCTGGTCGCCGGTAATCATGACTGTTTTAATACCGGCCTGTTTACACTCCCTGATGGCGTCGATTACTTCTTCGCGGGGTGGGTCTATCATTGCTGCCAAACCGAGAAAGCTTAAATCTTTTTCTAAATCTTCATTTATTTGGGCTGGTTTTTCATCAAAGATTTTGTAACCAAAAAACAATACCCTTAAGCCATCGGCAGCATATTCCCTATTGATGTCGAGCCATTTCTGGCTTTGGTCTTTATACTCATTAGCTAAAGCTTCTGTTACTTTTACCGGTGCACCCTTTACAAACAAAATCCATTGTTGTTGGTGCTGATGTAATGAGCTCATTCGCATCCGCACCGAATCAAATGGGAGCTTTTCGATCAGTGGGTACCGGCCGTCGGCTTCTGCCTTCGCAATTCCATTTTCCAGTGCATAACTCACTAATGCTGTTTCAGTGGAATCTCCTAAGATATTGCCATCATTGGAAAATCGGACTTCGTTATCAAGCATCATGGCATATTTCAGTAATTCCTCCTGACCCTCCGTCGACTGCATCTTTTCGACGGTCATGATGTTTTGGGTCAGCGTTCCGGTTTTATCCGAGCAGATAAAAGTAACTGAGCCCAGGGTTTCAACAGCGGGAAGTTTCCTCATCAGGGCTTTTTGCTTCACCATACGGTTGGCTCCTTTAGATAAGGCTATGGTAACTACAGCCGGCAGTGCTTCTGGCAACGCCGCCACCGCTAAGGAAAGGGCAGTTAGGAACATGATAAAAGCAGGTTCCCCTCGGGATAGTCCCATCACAAAAACGACGATGCAGATGACAATCACCCCAACCGCCATTTGTTTACTAAAAGCACCCAGTCTTTTCTGAAGGGGTGTGTGTTGCTTGCCAACATCCATCATGCCGGCAATTTTTCCGATTTCGGTGTTCATGCCCGTCGTGGTCACTATGGCTTTGGCTGTGCCGTTACTGACGATGGTGCCTTTGAACACCATGTTAAGCTGATCCCCGGGTCCAAGGTCATTATCGGAAAGCGGATCGATCGTTTTTTCTACAGAATGGCTTTCACCTGTTAAAGCTGCTTCGTCTGTTTTTATGGAACTGATTTGAAAGAGTCTGGCATCTGAAGGAACAATATCACCGGCCTCTAATAATAGGATATCCCCTGGCACCAGCTCAGCGGCATCTATTTCTTCAGGGTTATTATCCCGCAGGACTAACGCATATTGTGCAGACATTTTTTGCAGTAGTCTCACCGATTCTTCGGCATTGTATTCTTGGGTATAGCCAATCCACGCATTGGCTATAATGATTGCCAAAATGACATAAGCATCAGTATGTTCACCCACAGCAAATGAAATTCCTGCAGCAACGATCAGGATGATGATCATGATGTCTTTAAACTGTGATAAAAATATGGTAAGTCTGCTTTTTTGCTTGGTTTCCTTTAAAACATTCTTCCCGTATTTGTTTTGAAGGCCTGAGATTTTTTCTTTTTTTAAACCAGTTACTGCTGTCTCAAGTTCTTTTATTACTTCTTCGTATGTGGATTGGTAAAATTCTTTCATTAGTATTTGGTTTGTTGTTCGGGAGTGACAAAGCGGTGAGGCCTATCCCTTAATCTTGAGTCTGGTTATGTAGTCTTTTAAGCATAAATGATATGTAAATATTGAATATCCCTAAAGTGATAAAAGAGAAGGCTGTATATATGACAATTGTAAAGCCACCAAATAAAGGGTTCCAAACCATCAGTAAGCCGAGGATCAGACCAATAACACTGATGACCATAGAAAAACCCCAGTCCTCAATTTTATATTTCCGCAGTGCAAGGGAACGGCCCATGGCGATGATGGAATAGAAGAGTACACCGAAACCTACTAACAAACCGAGGGTAATCAGTGAAAACTCTGGTCTTGATAAAAGGAGAAGACCGAAAAGGAGCCCGATGATTCCACTTACTAAAGACCATCCCCAGCTTTGAAGATGTCTTCTGTTGGATATAGCATAAATTATCTCAATGATTCCGGCAACCAGAAACGTACATGCAAAAAGTATCGCTAGCGTAAGGTAGGAGGCAACCGGCGTCAAAAAAATCCATATCCCAAGTAAAATGAAGACAATGCCAAGGATTAATGGTAAATACCAATACTTAAAGTTCTTTTTAAGGGTACCAAAACTTTGATTTTCCATGACAGTAATGATTAAAGTTAACTAAACGGTGGCCTTAGGAGAATTACTGTAAGTAAGGTAAGCTTCTTTAAGTAAATATGCCGAAAAATAGATAAATAATGGCCTGTTTTTCAAAAAAGTTTTGGCGATTGGGGACTGCTGAAAGTGCTGTAAAAAAGAGTTTAAATGCTTCAAAACAAGGTGTTTATTTTAAGATTATGGCATATGCTTTGCGCGGGTTATGTCAGTAAATTATTGTATTATTTAAAATTTAAGTATTATGAGATTTATTAGCAGGAAGGCTCATGCTGTATTGGATTACATCATGGGAATTTTATTGATTGCAGCACCATGGATTTTTGGATTTGCAGCTATTGAAGCAGCCAGGTGGTCTGCGATTGTAGTCGGCGCACTGATTCTGGTGATGTCTTTAATAACCGATTATGAAGGTGGCGCAAAGAAAATCCTTTCAATGAACACCCACCTGACTATGGATGTGCTTGCCGGTATATTTTTAGCGATTTCACCATGGTTGTTGGGTTTCAATGACCAGGTTTATTTACCGCATTTAATAGTAGGTATTTTAGAAATAGGCGCTGGATTATTTACGGAAAGAACATCACAACATTCTTCCATGTCCGGAATGGGTATGGGCCATGCGCACTAAAAAAGAACCGCTCTCCAGGAGCGGTTCTTTTTTAAACTTTATCGGTTTACCTGGTTTTCTCCGGGTTTTGTTGGTTTCTCCGGATTTTGTATCCCTGGTTTAATAGTTTTCGTATCAATTTTTGCAAAGCGCGAAGGGGTGCTGGAGTGGCAGCTGATTTTTGTAGTGTCTTTTTCAGGTTCCTGAATCTTCTTTCCACTGCAAGCAATAAGCAGTGGAAGCGCAAAGTTTATTAAAAGGATTAATGTTTTCATGGGTATATTATTTGTTCTTTAGAAGTGGTATCTCTAAATTTATCAGATTATAATTTGTTATAAAGCGCTAGAAAAGCACCAGCGTGAAGTTTGAAGGACTAATTAAAATCTTAAAGCCGGACCTTGAGGTTCCTGCAATTTACTTTTTCTAAACTCCTTCATGTTTTGAGGTTCCTTGCTTTCCAGTGTGTTAAAATCAACAACACCAGTAATATGCTTTCACCCGGCAATGAAAAGATTTGGCTCCGGCCAGTTCATAAAATGTTGGTGCTATATCAATGAAAATGACCAGTTTCCTTTACTGCCAGGTTTTATTTTTGAAGCGTACCAGGCAATAAAAGGGGAGCTGATTCCACCTTCGTACATGTACTCTTTATAAGCAATAAGCAAGAAATGAGGTGGTGGATGCGTAAGACCAGTGAAGGTCTCCTATTCACGATTATGTTGGTTTTCATTTTCGCAATTCAGTGATGAGGGGAGAAGAGCAAGGAAGAAAAATCGGGGAGTATGTTTTTGGAAATTGTCTGAAAGACAGAACTACCCATGCTCCATTTCCTGATCAGGTTCCACTTAGCCAGAAATAAAGATGATTTTTTAGAGCCTCCTATCGGGATCGAACCAATGACCTACTGATTACAAGTCAGTTGCTCTACCAGCTGAGCTAAGGAGGCTTGAAAAAAAAGACCTGTAAGGTTTGGCTTACAGGTCTAATACTTCGTTTGTACTCAGAGCGGGAATCGAACCCGCACGACTTTTAAGGTCACAGGATTTTAAGTCCTGCGTGTCTACCAGTTCCACCATCTGAGCAGGTGTTAAACCTTTTAAAATTAAAAGCCTTCCAGAGAAGGCTTTTAGAGCGAAAGACGAGATTCGAACTCGCGACCCCGACCTTGGCAAGGTCGTGCTCTACCAACTGAGCTACTTTCGCATTTGTTAACCACATCCGTGGTCTTTTTAAACTTTGAAACTTTCCGTTTTTTGAAGAGTTTCTTTCGTTTTGGTGATGCAAATATAGGCACAAATCTATTTCCTGCAAGTCTTTTTTAAAAAAAATTTTCAGGTTTATAGTAAGTTGTTGTTTTTCAGCACATCTAAAATTAAATTATTTTCAAAGCCCCTTGTTAAAAGATGTGTAATGAGCTTATGTTTCCGCTTAAAAGGATCTTTTTCACTAATCGTTCTCAATTTTTTTTCCGCACAATCGAGTATAGTTTTTAAATAATCATCTTCATCTATCCCATTAAGTGCCCTGGTGATCATCTTTTCGGGAACCTTTTTTAACCGCAGGCCCTGCTTTATTTTAATTTTACCCCACTTGTTGATATTAAACTTCCCGGAAACATAGGCTTTGGCAAACCTTTCTTCATTGAGAAAGTTGGTTAATATCAGTTCAGAGATGAGGTCTTCCACATCAGCGGTCCACAATCCCCATTCATAAAGTTTATTTCTGATCTCATATTGAGAACGTTCCTGATAAGCACAATAGTGCTCCGCTTTTGCTAATGCAGCTTTCTTGTCTAAAACGGCCGGTTTCTTATGATTTGTTTCCAATGCTACAATGTTACGATATTCTTATCAACAGCTGTTTATCCCTGTAACAGCAAAACGTTAATAATTCTGCTATATTTTATTTAATTCTTACATTAGTCTGCACGAAAACGTCATAAGCTTACAGCTAGCTGTAATAACGTTATTATGCTTATGATAGCTTCAATCCCTATAGAAAACAAATAATAGAACAAATGAAATCTAGCTACCGCAAGGTCGTCATCAAAATAGGATCCAATGTATTAACCCGTGAAGACGGATTGCCTGATAGCAGTCGTATAGAACACCTGGTCATGCAGCTATCCACCATTAAGAAACAAGGTATAGAAGTAGTGCTTGTTTCTTCAGGTGCCGTTGCTTCCGGAAGAAGCCTGATTAAAATTCAGGAGAAGCAAAATGCTGTTGCTGCCCGACAGCTGCTGGCATCCATCGGGCAGATTAAGCTCATCAACACTTATATGCAGCTCTTTGAAAAACAAGGCTTGCTCTGTTCACAGGTTTTGGTGACCAAGGAAGATTTCCGGGACAGGATGCATTACCTGAACATCAAGAACTGCCTGGAGATACTCTCACAACACCATGTCATCCCCATTGTTAATGAGAATGATGTGGTATCGGTGACCGAGCTGATGTTTACCGACAATGATGAACTTGCAGGCCTGGTTGCTTCCATGCTTAATGCCGATGCACTGATTATCCTTTCCAATGTAGATGGTATTTATAATGGCGACCCTAAGAAGGAAGGAACTTCTGTGATCGAACAAATTAAACCCGGAACCAATAACCTTTCTTCCTTTATCACTACAGCAAAATCTGGTTTTGGAAGGGGAGGGATGGTCACAAAGCTATCCATGGCACAGAAAATTGCCAAACTGGGAATCCCTGTCCATATCGCCAATGGAACCAAAGACCATATCATTACAGATGTTCTCGCAGGTAATGTAGTTCATACACAGTTTTTGGCGGAAAAGAATACTTCAGGAAAAAAGAAATGGATCGCGCATTCAGAAAATGCGGCTACGGGTGTCGTTAAATTAAATCTTGGTGCCCAGCAGGCGCTGATGTCTGGTAAAGCCAGCAGCCTTCTGCCCGTTGGTATTATAGAACTCCAGGCCCCCTTCTTGAAAGGGGATATCATTAAATTAATTGGTGAGGACGACCAGCTCATTGGTTTAGGCATCGCTGAATATGGTGCAGATAAAGCCCAGGAAAGAATCGGTTTAAAAGGTCAGAAGCCACTGGTACATTACAATTATTTTTATGCTGTGGGCTAATCAGCTTTAGAAATTACGACTATTTTTATGCTCTAGGCTAATAGCCTTCAGAAATTACAAATTATGGAACATCAAACTTACTTTCAAAATAGCCTTAAGGCAACTAAAGATATTACCCTGTTATCCAATTTCGAAATTAACAGCATCCTATTGGAACTGGCAGCTGCTGTGGATGAAAATATACCGTTATTGCTGCAGGCCAACCAGAAAGACCTGGACCTGATGTCTGAAGATGATCCTAAATATGACCGGTTAAAGCTTAGTCCGGCCATTATCAATTCCATTGCCGCCGATATCCGCAAAGTGGCTGAACTTCCCAATCCTTTAGGTGCTGTTCTATTGCAGCGGGAAATGCCCAACGGACTGCATATTTCTAAAGTCAGGGTGCCCCTGGGTGTCGTAGGCGTTATTTATGAAGCCCGCCCGAATGTTACCCTGGATGTTTTCGCTTTATGTTTCAAAACCGGTAATGTATGTATCTTAAAGGGTGGTAGTGATGCTGAATCCTCTAATCAAGCTATTATATCCGTTATCCATAAAGTTTTAAACCAACACAAGCTCAATCCGGCGCTGGCCACTTTATTGCCTGCAGACCGCTCTGCTACCCATGCTTTGTTACAGGCGAGGGGCTTTGTTGATGTCCTTATTCCCCGTGGCAGTCAGGCGCTGATCAACTATGTCCGGGATAACAGTAAAATCCCTGTCATAGAAACCGGTGCTGGCATAGTTCATGTTTATTTTGATGAACAAGGCGATTTAAATAAAGGAAAAGGTATTGTATTTAATTCTAAAACCAGGCGGGTGAGTGTTTGCAATGCCCTGGATTGTTTGCTGATTCATGAAAACCGCCTCGACGATTTGCCTGAATTGCTCCAGCCTTTAATAGCAGCGCAAGTGCTGCTGTATGCTGATGAAAAAGCTTACCAGTGCTTAGCGGCTTTTTACCCGGTTGATTTACTTCAACCTGCGAAGCCAGAACATTACGGTACTGAATTTTTATCTTATAAAATGGCTGTAAAAACGGTAGCCGATATCAATGAGGCGTTAAATCATATCGCGGAAAACAGCTCTAAGCATAGTGAGGCTATTGTTTCTGAAAACGCACAGCACATTGAGTTATTTCTAAACCAGGTTGATGCCGCTGCGGTTTATGCCAATGCTTCCACTGCTTTTACTGACGGAGGGCAATTCGGACTAGGCGCTGAGATCGGTATCTCGACACAAAAATTACATGCCCGGGGACCAATGGGCCTTGAGGAATTAACCAGTTACAAATGGCTGGTTAGGGGAGAGGGACAAACACGATAATCAATGGAATCTAATTATACCATCAGGCATATTGCCTCGTTTTTAGCGGCAGAATCAATTCTTTTGAACGTAGAGTCATTTCTCGTTCAGCCTGATACAGAAATTGAAAGCCTGATCATCGATAGCAGAAGCATCATCAATCCTGATAATGCCTTGTTTTGTGCCTTAATGGCTCAAAGGGATGGTCATGAGTATATAGAGGATGCTTATTTGCTCGGCATTAGAAATTTCCTGATCAGCGATAAAAAATACGTGGAGCGCTATCCGGACGCTAATTTCCTGCTGGTCGAGAATGTACGTTTGGCTTTACAAAGTTTAGGTAAATACAAGCGCCAGCTGTATGATATTCCCGTGATCGCCATTACGGGCAGTAACGGGAAGACCATGGTGAAAGAATGGCTGTACCAGTTGCTTGCTCATGATTATAACATTGCCAGAAGCCCCAGAAGCTATAATTCCCAAATTGGGGTGCCTTTATCCTTATGGCAGCTCAATGAAGAGCATACCTTGGGTATATTTGAGGCCGGGATTTCTAAAAATGAGGAGATGCAGGTATTGGCCGACATCATCCAGCCGACTATAGGTATCCTGACCAATATTGGCGAAGCGCATGCGGAAGGCTTTTCCTCTTCAAAGGAGAAATTGCTGGAAAAGCTGAAACTTTTCAATGCTTCAGAAATATTTATCTACTCCCCTGAATATACACAGGGCATCCCTGAAAAGGAATTACCCGGTCAGCGCAAATTTTCCTGGAGCACCAAACAAAAGGCTGATCTCAAGGTTTCTTTTATGGAGCCTATCGAAGACCGGACCTATATCAGGGCGGTTTATAATGACATAGAAATTGAATGCCTCCTTCCTTTCAGAGATAAGGCCTCTGTAGAAAATGGCATTATTTGCTGGGCAACGCTGCTTGCGCTGGGCTATTCTCCGGAAAAAGCAGACCAGCGACTGGAAAAGTTAATCCGCATCAATATGCGCCTGGAATTAAAAACCGGGATCAACCAATGCTCCATTATTGACGATTCTTACAGTGCGGACATATCTTCGCTGGCCATAGCGCTGGACTTTCTTAACCTGCAAAACCAGCACCTTAAAAAAACTTTAATCCTCTCTGATCTATTTGAAACCGGTAAAAGTGAGGAAGCTTTATATGAAGAAATCGCTTCTTTAATTAAACAAAAGCAGGTGAACAGGCTCATTGGTATTGGTCCGCATATCTCTGATTTCGCAGCACTTTTTGACCTTGATGCACAATTTTACGTTTCCACTCAAGCTTTTATCGATGATTTCCCCGGTCAGCATTTTGCCAATGAAACCATCCTGGTTAAAGGCGCCCGGAAATTTGAGTTTGAACGCATCAGTAAACTACTGACCCAAAAAATCCACGATACGGTCATGGAAATAAATTTAAACGCCCTGGCCAGCAACCTCAGGTTTTATAAATATAAGTTAAGAAAAGGGGTAAAGGTGATGGCCATGGTAAAGGCCTTTTCCTACGGCAGCGGAAGTTTTGAAATTGCCAATGTGTTACAATACCATAAAGTGGATTACCTTGCTGTTGCCTATACTGATGAAGGGATTGCGTTAAGGAAAGCTGGAATTACCTTGCCTATCATGGTGATGAGTCCTGAGCCGTCCGCTTTCGAAGCCATTGTGAAGTATAAACTGGAGCCGGAACTTTACAACCTGGATATCTTGCAGAGTTTTCTGGATTTTCTCATCGATCTTGCTCATCCTTATCCGGTTCATTTAAAAATCGATACGGGCATGCACAGGTTAGGTTTTGAGGAAACGGAAATCACTGATTTATTAATCACCCTTAAAACTGCAGATAAGTTTAAGGTGATGTCTGTGTTTTCTCATCTTGTGGGCAGTGACGAAGAGTTGCATGATGAATTTAGCCAGCATCAAATCGATCGTTTCCTGGAAATCACCGAAAGAATTGAAATGGAACTGGGCTATAAATTTATCCGGCATATCGCTAATACGGCTGCAATCACGAGGTTTCCAGCGGCTCAATTGGATATGGTGCGCCTGGGCATTGGTCTATATGGTTTTGATGCAGGCTTGCCGCACAGCAGAGGCTTGCATACGGTAGCTATATTAAAAACAACAGTAACACAAATTAAAAAACTTAAAAGTACGGAGACGATTGGTTATGGTCGCCAGGGTGCGCTAGCGGAGGGTGGAACCATTGCGACGGTAAAGATTGGCTATGCGGATGGGTATCGCAGGGACTTTGGTCATGGCGTAGGTAAGATGCTGATCCATGGAAAAATAGTTCCTACTGTCGGCTCCATTTGTATGGACATGTGCATGCTGGATGTCTCTGGTATTGATGTCAAAAATGGGGATGAGGTGATTGTTTTTAACGACCAGCTGACTATTGCCGACCTGGCAAAACAAATTAATACGATACCCTATGAGATCCTCACAAATATTTCTCAAAGAGTGAAACGAATCTATTATTATGAGTAATATTGCAGCATGAACAGAGTTGGAAGAGCCTTACTTAATTACCTCATTAAAGGATTGTTGATTGTACTGCCAATTTCTTTGAGTGTTCTTATCGTTATCTGGGGTGTAACAACCGTAGATAGCTGGCTGAATGTGAATAACATACTGGGGGTAGATCCCCGGACGGGCGCCAGCAGAAATATCCCTGGTTTAGGCCTCGCCCTTGTGGTCGGAATTATCTTAATCGCCGGTATTTTCGTTACTAATTTTGTAACAGAACCGATGTTGAAGTGGTTTCAGAAGATCATGAACCGCCTGCCGATTATCAAGTTCATTTATTCTTCCATTAAAGACCTTACCGAGGCTTTTGTTGGTGATGAAAAGAAGTTCAATCACCCTGTTTTGGTGGAAGTGGAAGGAGAGCTTAAAAGAATTGGATTTCTCACCCAGCAGGATCTTAAGTCTATTGGCCTGCCAGGCGAAGTGATCGTTTATTTCCCTTTTTCTTATTCATTTGCCGGACAAGTGTATGTGGTGAAAAGGGAGCGGATTAGTCCGCTGAAAATGAGTGCGGCTGATGCCATGAAGCTAGTGGTGTCTGGTGGCGTTAGTCATTTTAAAGCGACGATAAGTTAAGATAACAAGGTCAATAACAATGTGAAAAACTTGAATGCTGTTCACCTCCTCAAATCTTTTGCGGAAGGGCAAAACATTTGGATGTCGGCTTACAGCATCCAAGTTTTTTGACAATAATACAGGCAGGTTATTTTATAATTACTTGTTAATTTAAAGCGCTAGCTTGTTTCATTTAAGGCTCTTGCGCTAAATGACTAGTTATCACCAGATATAAGTTCCGGTTCCGGGCAAGGTTGTCAGGCTGGTTTGTTAGTACATAGTCTTAATGTGAGGTTAGGACAGTTGCTTTTTTATTTTGATTGCTTGCTTGTCAATTTGAAGCCTCTGATTTTCAATTTAGGGGGCTTGCGCTAAATGTTATATACCATATACCGCAAAAATTCAAACTAAACATTCCCACACAGAATTCGATAGTCAATTCAAACGAATTCGGTTTGATGTCGACTTGAAAAATCTCTTATAAAACAAAAGCCTTTGAATGTCCGACATTCAAAGGCTTTTGTTTTAAAGAATCATTTAGCTCAGGGAGCTTAAAAGTTAGGTTTTAATACATACTTGTCATAGAACCTGAAGATATGTTCAGCGGCTTCCTCAGCGGTATCCACCAGGCGGAATAGATTCAGATCCTCAGCATGGATGTTATGTTCGGTTTTCAACATGGTGTTGGTGATCCACTCCACTAATCCGCTCCAGTATTCCTTTCCCACCAGTACAATCGGGAAACGTGCTACCTTGCCTGTCTGGATTAAGGTAATCGCTTCAAATAATTCATCCATGGTACCCATACCGCCCGGCAGTACAATAAAGCCCTGGGAGTATTTCATAAACATCACCTTCCTGATAAAAAAGTAATCAAATTCCAGGAGTTTGTTATGGTCAATGTACTTATTATGGAATTGCTCAAAAGGCAAGTCAATATTTAAACCTACAGATTTTCCACCATTCAAATGCGCGCCTTTATTGGCTGCTTCCATAATACCTGGCCCGCCGCCAGTGATCACGCCATAACCCCGGTCGGTTAATAAACGGGCACATTCCACAGCGATCTCATAATAAGGATTGGTTTCGGCAGTCCTTGCTGATCCGAAGATAGATACGCAGGGGCCTATTTTAGCTAATTTTTCAAAACCATCAACAAACTCGGCCATGATCTTAAAAATCTGCCAGGAGTCGGTTACTTTAATCTCCTGCCAGTTTTTATTCTCAAAAGCACTTCTAATTTTTTCTTCACTTGTCATTCCTGGTAGATTAATATCTTAAAATTTCGTTTGCGTAGTCGCTGTTTTTCCTGTCACCCAAAGGAGTAAAAATGTAATTAATCCATTCAATATGATCAACTCAAAGCCCAGCGCATAACTAAACCAACTCATGGAGTTGTAATCAATAATTAAACACAAAATAGGTGATAGTATACAAAGGTAAGGCACTAGATTATCTTTTACCGCTCTCTTCGTTAATATCCCAAAAGTAAACAAACCAAGTAACGGGCCATAAGTATAACCTGCTGCCTTAAATATTGCATTAACCACCGATTCATCATTGATGAGTTTGAAAATCAAAATCACAATCACCATCAAAACAGAGAACCCTATATGTACAAAATGTCTCTGGGTTACTAATTTAGGATCATTTTGATCAGCTTTTTTATCAAAATGTAAAAAATCTATACAAAAAGATGTGGTTAAAGCGGTTAAGGCCGAATCTGTAGTTGCGAAAGTAGCTGCCGTTAGGCCCAGCATAAAGATCACACCCGGTATCATATTCAAATGGTTCAAGGCTATTTCCGGATATAAGTAGTCAGGAGTTGGCATTGAAGCTACATCGATGCCATTTCTTTCTGCATACAAGTACAATAACGCACCAACACTTAGGAATAGAATGTTTAAAACCACAAAGACACCGGTAAAAGTAAACATATTTTTTTGCGCCTCTTTGATGGTTCCCATACTCAGGTTCTTTTGCATTAAATCCTGGTCAAGGCCAGTCATCGCGATTGTTACGAATATCCCACCCAGAAAATGCTTCAGGAAATGTGTTTTACTTCCTAAAAAATCTTCCCAGAAAAACATCTTGGCATAACTGCTGTCTTTTACCGCTTCAATAGTGCCTACGACATCTAAATTTAAAGAGTCTGCAATAAAATAAATTGACAAAATAACGGCAAGGATCAGGAATACTGTTTGTAACGTATCGGTAATGATAATTGTTTTTAATCCTCCTTTATGGGTGTATGCCCATATCAGTACCAAACAGATCACAATGGTTACCCAGAATGGGACATTCCAGGCATCGAATATAAACCGTTGTAACACAATGGCAACCAGGTATAACCTGAAGGCAGATCCAATGGTCCGTGAAACCAGGAAAATTACCGCTCCTGATTTGTAACTCCAAAAGCCAAACCGTCTTTCGAGGTAAGTATAAATGGAAATGATATTCAGGCGGTAATACAAGGGCAGCAGCACGGTGGCAATGATGATAAAACCGACAGCATTACCCAGAATGAACTGGAAGTAGCCAAATTCACTTTTACCTACTGCACCGGGTACAGATATAAAAGTTACACCCGACAAGGCTGTACCAATCATACCGAAAGCGACCAGGTACCATTTGGAGTTTCGGTTAGCAATAAAAAAGGCGGAATTGTCGGAGTGTTTTCTTGATGTAAAATAAGCGACGGCAATAAGTAGAGCGAAATAACCTATTAAAAAAGAGAGGAGTAAAGCTGGGGTCATAGTGTAATTGTATAGTTCAGAATGTGCGGGTAATAAATTAGTTTTTTTAAAATAATTAACCGAAGATAAATATAAATTTGTAAAATGAATTTTTCTTCGAAATTACTTGAGGATGCGGTAAATGAATTCGCGAAATTGCCTGGGGTAGGACAAAAGACTGCACTGCGGCTGGTACTGCATTTATTAAACAGGGAGAAGGAAGAGGTCAGTCAATTTGGGAATACCATTATCAAGCTCCGGCACGAGATAAAACACTGTAACATATGTCATAACATTTCCGATCGGGATATCTGTGACATTTGTGCATCCCAAAAAAGGGAAAAGGAAACCATTTGTGTGGTAGAAGATACCAGGGATGTGATGGCTGTAGAAAATACTTCACAATATTTTGGTGTTTACCATGTTTTAGGTGGCTTAATTTCTCCTATGGACGGGGTAGGCCCTTCTGATCTGTTCATTGATTCTTTAGTACAGCGGGTGGCAACCACGCCGGTGAAGGAGATCATCCTTGCTTTAAGTGCGACCATGGAAGGCGATACCACTATCTTTTACTTATATAAAAGACTGAAGGACTTTCAAATTCCAATTACGACCATTGCCAGGGGCATAGCCTTTGGCGGCGAGCTTGAATATGCCGATGAAATTACCCTGGGAAGATCTATTGTAACCCGGATACCTTATGAAAGTGCTATCAAATAATCATCTTCCATGAATTTTAAGAATAAAGTTGTTGTTATTACCGGTGCATCTTCGGGTATAGGTAAAGCTTGTGCAGAAGAATTTGCCTCCAGGGGCGCAAACCTGGTGCTGGCCGCCAGGCAATATGTTAGTCTTTGTGAAATTACTGCTGCACTGGAAAATACTTATGGCATTAAGGCTGTCGCCGTTCAGGTAGATGTAAGCAAGGAAGAAGATTGTAAGCTGCTGATCAGCCAGGCCGTAAGCACCTTCGGTAAAATCGATGTGCTCATCAATAATGCCGGTATCTCTATGCGTGCCCTTTTTGCCGACCTGGACCTGGCTGTTCTTAAAAACCTGATGGATGTTAATTTCTGGGGCACGGTTTATTGCAGTAAATATGCTTTGCCAGAAATCCTTAAAACCAAAGGCAGTCTCGTTGGTGTGTCTTCTATTGCGGGGTACCGCGGTTTACCAGGCAGAACTGGCTATTCAGCATCGAAGTTTGCAATGAATGGTTTCATGGAGTCCTTGCGTACAGAACTCTTGCACAGTGGTGTTCATGTGATGGTCGCTTGCCCGGGTTTTACAGCCTCCAATATCAGGGTTACGGCATTGGCTAAAGATGGTCAGGCACATGGGGAAACCAGCATGGAAGAAGGCAAAATGATGAGCGCTGAAGAGGTAGCTAAAAATATGGTGGATGGCATCGCTGCCCGAAAAAGAACTTTAGTGATGACCGCCCAGGGAAAACTAACCGTATTGCTCAATAAATTACTGCCTTCACTTGCAGATAAATTGGTTTTTAATCACTTCACCAAGGAAAAGAATGCATTAATCAAGTAAAATAGGTTATCAAAGCGCATTTTGAGAAAGAAAAATAATATTTTGAGAAAGATTTGCTGTTTTGCAAAAACAATTCCATCTTTGTATAGATGATTTTAACAAACGGACTTAATATTTGGTGGTGGCATAACGCAGATGCGTAATGTAACCCTGTATTGAACGTTTTATTTTATATAAATAATTTGAGGGTTGCTGTAAATAGCAACCTTTTTTGTTTTGTAGCCATGAAGAAAATTTTAAACTATCTGTTCGAGAACAAAAGCCTCAGCAGAGCCGAAGCGAAGCGAATTTTGACCTCCATTGCCATGGGGGAATTCAATCCTACTCAAATTGCTGCCTTCATTACCGCTTATGGAATGCGCAACATTACCGTACAGGAACTGCAGGGCTTTCGGGATGCGATGCTCGAGTTGTGTGTGAAGATTGACCTTTCAGACTATTCACTGATCGATCTTTGTGGCACCGGTGGTGACGGCAAGGATACTTTCAATATATCCACCCTTGCTTCTTTTGTGGTAGCGGGTACTGGAAACAAAGTGGCCAAACATGGTAATTATGGTGTATCCTCCGGATGCGGTTCTTCCAATGTGATGGAGTACCTCGGTTACCAGTTTACGGGTGATAAAGATGTGCTCAAACGCAGCCTTGATGACGCAGGCATCTGTTTTATCCATGCGCCGATCTTCAACCCGGCGATGAAAATTGTTGCTCCGATCCGTAAAGAGCTTGGGGTAAAGACCTTTTACAATATGCTGGGGCCTATGTGTAATCCTGCAGAGCCTAAAAATCAACTCGTTGGGGTTTTTAGCCTTGAACTGGCACGCCTTTATGCTTACTTATACCAGGAAACCGATAAAAACTATACCATTATCCATGCGCTGGATGGTTTCGACGAGATCTCCTTAACCTGCAGCGTTAAAACTTTCAGTAAAAAAGGGGAGGCCTTAATGAAAGTTGCTGATTTCGGCTTTGAGCCCATCAATGAACAGGAAATAAGGGGCGGAGAAACCGTAGCCTCATCGGCAAAGATATTCGTTGACGTACTGGATGGCAAAGGAACGGATGCCCAGAACAGTGTCGTTTTATGTAATGCGGCAATGGCTTTACAAACAATTGATAACACTAAAAGCTTTGCCGATTGTTTCTACCAGGCAGAAGAGTCTTTAATGTCTAAAAAGGCATTAGAAAGCTTCAGGAAATTGTTGAATTTCAACGAAATCCGCATCAACGCCTAAGTATTAAAAAAAATGAAGCAACCCAAACTAAAGATATGCGGAATGCAGGATCCTGCAAACATTGCCCAAGTAGCAGCGCTGCTACCTGATTATCTCGGCTTTATCTTTTATCCTAAATCTAAAAGATACGTAGGTGACCTGCCTGCAGCTACCATTAATGCGATACCTGCAGCTATCTGTAAAACAGGTGTCTTTGTTGATGAGCAGCTCCACCTGATCCAGGAATACATGGTGAAATTTAAGCTGTCTGCCATACAGCTCCATGGTGACGAATGCCCAAATTATTGTAAAGCTTTAAAAAAGCTTAATCCTTCCATCACTTTGATCAAAGCCTTTGGCGTTGCAGAAGGATTTGATTTCAATATTTTAAAACCTTACCAGAAAATTGTAGATTACTTTCTTTTTGATACAAAAACACCCGGTTATGGGGGTTCGGGGGTTTCTTTTAACTGGTCATTGTTGAAAGACTATCAATTAAAGGTACCCTACTTCTTAAGTGGGGGCATCGGACCAGAAAGTCTGGAGGATCTGCAGCAGATCAACGATCCCTACTTGTTTGCTATTGACATCAACAGTAAATTTGAACTGGCCCCTGGTTTAAAGGATATTGATAAATTAACAGAATTTAAAAATAAACTGTTCCCGGTTGGCGCTGAGGCCAACGGAATAAAATAAATAGAATATGAACTATTTTGTCAACGAAAAAGGATATTACGGAGATTTTGGTGGAGCATATATTCCCGAAATGTTATATCCAAATGTAGAAGAACTTAAACAGAACTACTTAAAGATTATCAATGATGAATCGTTCCAAAAGGAATTTCATCAGTTATTAAAGGATTATGTAGGCCGCCCTTCGCCATTATACCTGGCAAAGCGTTTATCCGCAAAGTACAATGCCAATATATTCCTGAAACGGGAAGACCTCAACCATACTGGTGCACATAAAATCAACAATACCATCGGACAGATTTTAATGGCAGAGCGCCTGGGCAAAAAGCGCATCATTGCAGAAACCGGTGCTGGTCAGCATGGGGTTGCCACAGCTACCGTATGTGCTTTACGGGGCCTTGAATGTGTGGTCTACATGGGCGAAATTGATATCGAACGCCAGGCACCGAACGTAGCCAGGATGAAAATGCTGGGTGCAAAAGTTGTTCCGGCTACTTCAGGATCAAAAACACTTAAAGATGCTACCAACGAGGCCATGCGCGACTGGGTAAATAATCCTGTGGATACGCATTACATCATTGGTTCTGTGGTTGGCCCACATCCTTATCCGGATATGGTAGCCTTATTTCAGTCGATTATTTCTGAAGAAACCAAAAAACAATTACTGGAGCAAACTGGCTGCGATCAGCCTGATTATGTATTGGCCTGTGTAGGTGGCGGCAGTAATGCCATGGGTATGTTCTACCACTTTATTGGAGATGAAAACGTGAAGCTAATTGCCGTAGAGGCTGCAGGAAAAGGGGTAGATAGTGGCTTTTCGGCTGCTACAACGGCTTTGGGTAAAGAAGGTGTGCTGCATGGCAGCAGAAGCATCCTGATGCAAACGCATGACGGACAGGTGGTAGAGCCTTTTTCTGTTTCTGCAGGCTTAGACTATCCCGGTATAGGCCCTCAGCATGCGCATTTGTTTAAAACCGGCCGGGGGCAGTATGTGTCTGTTACCGACGAAGAATCGTTACAGGCCGGATTGCTATGTACGCAACTGGAAGGTATTATTCCTGCTATTGAAAGTGCACATGCACTGGCTTACCTCGATAAAATGCAGTTTAAAGGTAATGAAAATGTGGTGCTGTGTTTGTCGGGCAGAGGCGATAAAGACATGGATACTTACATGAAATTTTTTGGACTATAAAAACGCTTAAATGAACAGAATTAATAAGTTATTCCAGGATAAAAAATCTAACATCCTATCTATATACTATACTGCAGGTTATCCTGAACTTGGTGATACCCTGAAAATTGCTGAAGAACTCGAGCGTGCCGGTGCTGATATGCTTGAAATAGGCATTCCGTATTCTGATCCTGTGGCTGATGGTCCAGTAATCCAGGCCAGCAGCAAACAATCGCTGGACAGTGGTATGGACCTTAAGTTGTTATTTCAGCAGTTGAAAGATTTGCGGAGCAAAGTGAACATCCCGATTTTGTTGATGGGTTATGTAAATCCGATGTTACAGTTTGGCATTGATAATTTTTGTAAAGCTTGTGTAGAAGTGGGTGTGGATGGCTGTATTGTACCTGACCTGCCAATGGTGGAATATGAAGAATACTACCAGGATACTTTTAAAAAATATAACCTGAGCAATATCTTTTTGGTAACGCCTCAAACTTCTGAAGAAAGAGTTAGGAAAATCGACTCGCTCACCACCGGATTTATCTACATGGTGTCTTCTTCTGCTACTACCGGCAAGAATTTACAGCTATCACAAAATACAGATGATTATTTCGCCAGGATTGCAGCTATGAACCTGAAAAATCCAATCATGATCGGCTTTGGTATCAATAGCAAAGCAACTTTTGAAAAGGCTTGTCAGTATGCCAATGGTGCTATTATTGGTACTGCCTTTGTTAAAGTGCTTGCCGAAGATAAATCAAGTGAAAATATAGAAAAATTTATGGCAGAATTTGCCAGCTAATTTTCAACCGGGGAAGTCTGGCTGTAATGATTAAAATAAATCATCCAGACTTCCTTTACCTTCCCTGATTACTTCAAACTCCCCTGAAGTGCAGTCAATCACAGTGGAAGGTTCATTGTCGCCGTAACCGCCGTCAATCACCAACTCCACCCGGCCTTCATATTTTTCATGGATCAATTCAGGGTCTGTGGAGTATTCTATCAATTCATCTTCATCTTTAATGGAAGCTGAAAGTATCGGATTTCCAAGCTGCCGTACAATTTCCTGTGCGATGGCATTATCAGGCACCCTAATGCCGACAGTTTTCTTTTTTGAGCTTAACAATTTGGGAACATTGTTATTGGCATTGAAGATAAAGGTATAGGGGCCAGGCAGGGCCTTCTTCAAAATCCGGAAAGTAATGTTGTCAATAGGTTTAATATAGTCTGAAATATTTCTCAGGTCGGCACAGACAAAGGAGAAGTTTGCTTTCTCTGGTTTGATGCCCTTGATCTGACAAATTTTTTCTATTGCCTTTTGATTGGTGATGTCACATCCTAAACCATATATCGTATCAGTGGGATAAATGATTAATCCCCCTTTTTTTAATATTTCTACTGCTTGTTCAATAGCTTTGGGATTTGGATTTTCAGGATATATTTTGATTAACATATGTAAAAATATAAAAAACTTTCGTTTGTATTTGGATAAATGCCGTACTATTGCCCGTTATTTAGTATATTAACATATGAGAAAGGCTTTTGTTGCAATAGCTGCGTTTTTAGTCACAGCTACGGTTATGATTGGTTTAGCATGGCACCCGTTTTTCTGGGCGTTTATTTTTGTCGGTCCTATCGTTTTACTCGGTCTTTACGATCTGTACCAGCCTAAACACAGTATTGTAAGGAACTATCCGGTAGTTGGCCGTTTGAGGTATTTAATGGAAGACCTGCGGCCCAAAGTTTATCAGTATTTTGTAGAGAGTGATACCAATGGTAAACCTTTCAGCAGGTTGAACCGTTCCCTTATCTATCAAAGAGCAAAGAAAGAAAATGATACTATTCCTTTTGGTACGCAGCTTGACGTTTACGAAAACGGCTATGAATGGCTTAGCCATAGTATTTCGGCTATCAGTCATCATGAATTGAATGAAGATCCAAGGGTGCTTATTGGTGGCCCGGAATGTACACAACCCTATTCGGCAAGTATTTATAACATCTCGGCAATGAGCTTTGGCTCCCTGAGTCAGAATGCTATTTTAGCCTTAAATGGCGGTGCGAAGTTGGGTAATTTCATGCACAATACCGGAGAAGGCGGTATCAGTGATTACCATTTGAGGCCGGGTGGTGACCTGGTATGGCAAATTGGTACTGGTTATTTCGGCTGTCGTAACCACGATGGAACTTTTAACTACGAAGCTTTTGCGGAAAGATCAAAAACCGAACAGGTGAGAATGATCGAGGTAAAGCTCTCTCAGGGTGCTAAACCTGGACACGGGGGTATTTTGCCAGCGAAGAAAGTAACGCCGGAAATTTCCAGGATACGACTGGTTAAAGAAGGTTTTGACGTGATTTCGCCCCCGGGCCACTCTGCATTCTCTACACCACTGGAAATGATCACTTTTGTGAAGAAATTAAGAGAACTTTCAGGGGGTAAACCTGTGGGGATCAAACTTTCTATAGGTCGTAAAAGTGAATTCTTTGCCATCTGTAAGGCGATGGTGGAATCTAAAAGTTATGTAGATTTCATTACCGTTGATGGGGGTGAAGGTGGTACTGGTGCATCTCCGCAGGAGTTCTCCAATGCTGTAGGTACGCCTTTAAGGGAAGCTTTAGCGTTCGTTTATGATGTGCTGACTGGCTTTGACCTTAAAAAACACATTAAGATAGTCGCCTCCGGTAAAATCACTTCTGGATTTGACCTGGTAAAAAATATTGCTTTAGGGGCAGATGTATGTAATACTGCACGCGGAATGATGTTTGCTTTGGGTTGTATACAGGCTTTGGAATGCAACAGCAATACTTGTCCTACGGGTGTAGCCACACAGGATCCAAGTCTGACAAAAGGCCTGGTGGTAGATGATAAAAAAGTGCGGGTATTTAATTTCCACCGTTTAACGGTAGCCAGTGCCGTGGAATTGCTTGGCGCTGCGGGCCTGCGTCATCCTTACCAATTAACACGTGCTTATATCAATAGAAGGATCTCTCAGAACATGACACAATCTTATATTGAGACTTTCCCGTACACACCGGAAGGCTGTTTATTGCAAACGCCTTACCCGATGCGTTTTGAATTGGGAATGACTTTAAGTACAGCAGCCAGTTTTGCACCTACAGACTATAAAGTTTCTTCTGTAGATTATGCACATGCGAACCCTTATTTAGATCAGCTGAATTTCGGAATAAAGAATTAAGGCCGATCATTCTGCGAGACGATAGTTAACAAACAAAAAAGCTGGATCAAATT